>JBAXOX010000193.1:0-1535 GCA_037133015.1 Acidobacteriota bacterium | reverse complement strand
CGCACGTCGCGCGAGCTCGATGGTGAAGATGTCGAACATACCCGCATTCTTCTAGTACGACTCTGTTAACTCGAGCGTCGGATTCCGTAGGAAATCTCGGCGTTCAAGAGTGATCACTTTTGAGGACATGTACTTTGTCGTCGCGATTTGGTACGCTGCGCGGCAGTGCACAATGCGCCTGCGTGGTTGACGCGGTTGACGGACTGGCTCGAGGTGTTCGAGCCGGCCTTCGGTCACCGTGCGCAACGCGGGGGCTTGCGGCGCTACGTCGAAGGCGTGCTGAGCGACAGTCGTCGCAAGTCGATGGAAGCGATGTGGGCACGCCTGCGCGACCCGGGCAGTTATCAGGCCCTGCAGTACTTCATCACCGAAGCAGACTGGAGTGCGGACCGTGTCTGGCGGTGCCTGCGGGCCGCGATCCCGGCGCGGTCCGGCGTCCTCGTGCTCGACGGGACGGGCTTTCCCAAACAGGGGCACGCGTCGGTCGGCGTGCAGCGGCAGTATTCGGGGACGTTGGGCAAGATCGGCAATTGCCAAGTCGCGGTGACCGCGGCCCTGTGGACCGGCGTGCAGGCCTGGCTGGTCGGCGCGCAGTTGTACCTGCCCGTATCGTGGTTGACACCCGCCCAGCGCGCGCGGGGTCACATCCCGGTCTCGGTGGTGTTCCAGGAGAAATGGCGCCAGGCCCTCACGTTGCTGCGGCAGGTTCGTGCGGCGGGTATCGAGGTGACGGCCGTGGTGGCGGACGCCGAATTTGGCGACTGTACCGCGCTGCGTCACGCGTTGCACACGCTGGGCCTGCCGTACGCCCTGGGGGTGTCCTGCCATCTCACCGTCTTCGAGGGAACGCCCCAGACGCAACCGCCGCCCCAGACCGGGCGCGGTCCTCGCGCCTCGCGGCCGTGCCTGGCGCCCGGCGTCGCCGCGATCAGCGTGCGGGCGTTGGCCGCCGCGTCGCCCGCGCGGGCGTGGCGGACGGTCAGTTGGCGCAATGGCACCCACGCCCCGTGGCGCGCCCGATTCTGGGCCTGCCGCGTGACGCCGGCTCACGACTGGCGCACCCGCCGCGTCGCGCCCGCGATCTGGCTGCTGTGTCAGCGCGATCTCGGCGCCACCCCCGAAACCAAGTACTACTTCGTGCATCTGCCCGCCACCGCCTCGCTCACGGCGTTGGTCCGGCTGAGCCACCAGCGGTGGGCCATCGAGCAACAGTATGCCGAACTCAAGGACGAACTCGGCCTCGACCATTTCGAAGGCCGCTCGTTCCCAGGCTGGCATCGCCATGTCGTGCTCACGGCCATCGCCTACGCGTTCATCCAACGCGAACGCCAACGACAACGCCGGCATCCGCTGACCTTTCCCCAGGCACGGGCCGTCATCACCGATATTCTGACCGCGCACTATTTCCTGACGCATCGACGTCATTTACACATGTTGCTAAAACTGGCGGAAATACCGCTGCGAACTTAACAGAGTCGTACTAGCCCCGCTTTCCCGCCTTCCGCGGAGGCGTGGGCGGATCGGCGTGTCCGGCT
>JBAXOX010000192.1:0-1579 GCA_037133015.1 Acidobacteriota bacterium | reverse complement strand
ACCGGTGGCCAGGCTGGGACCCGCGCGGTCGGCCGACGTCCACTGGGGACGGCGGGTGGGGGTCGGCCGCCTCGCCTCCGCGATCACCCGAGGCACCAACGGACGGTCGCTGGCGGCACTGCTCGACGACCGGGGCGATCGATGAGCCCCGTCGCGGACCCACGGCCCCGGCGCCGGCTCTACGTCGACACGTCTGCCTACCTGTGCATCTTGCTGGGTGAGCGGGGAGCCGCTCGGCTCTCGACCGAAACCGATGGCGCTCAGCTTTTGTCGAGCGTCCTGCTCGTGATCGAGGCCGGACGCAACCTGGTGCGGCTGGCACGGGATGGGTCCCTGACGGCCGCCCAGTACAAGACGTGCCTGGATCGCGTGCATGAGGACGTCGAGCGCTTCGTGCTGCGCGACCTGACGCTCGACCTCTGTGCGTCGAACCTCGTGCCAGCCGTGTCGACGCCACGCTCGCTCGACCTCGCGCACCTCCGCACCGCGATGTGGTTTCATGCAAGCGAGCCGATCGACCGATTCGTGACGCTCGACACGTCGCAGGCTCAGGCCGCCCGGGAACTGGGCCTGCCGATCTAGGCCATGCCTCCCGTTCGGCGTCCGGCCTCTCAGGCCAGGCGCAGACACCACTGCACACGGAGCCGTCAGGCGGAACGCCGATGCGCTCTCACATCTGACTCTCTGACCGCGCGCCACTCTCGACCACCCCATCTCTCGCGTTCCGCCAACATCCAGAGCGCCACCGAGAATGACGGCGGCGCGGCTATGGGAAGGGCTCGGCCCGGGCGCCTCACCGACCGCCACGCGACGATGGTGCTCACCGCCCCCCAGACGGCATGTGCGTGTTCAGGTATGTCGTGAGCAGGGTATACAGGTGCATCGTCGTCCCGCTCCCCTCCGAGATGCCGTGGGACCGGTTCGGATAGGACATCATCGTGAACGCCTTCCCGTTGGCGACGAGTTCGTTGATGAGCATCTCGAAGTTTTGGTAGTGCACGTTGTCGTCGCCGGTCCCGTGGACGATGAGGAGGTTGCCCTTCAGGTTCTTCGCGAACGTGATGGGCGAGCCATTCTTGTATCCTTCGGGGTTGTCCTGCGGCAGGCCCATGAACCGCTCCTGATAGATGCTGTCGTAAAGGCGCTGATCGGCGACGAACGCGACGGCCATGCCGGTCTTGTAGAGATCGGGATAGCGGAAGATCGCGTTGAGCGTCATCTGGCCGCCGCCGCTCCAGCCCCAACTCCCAACCCGATCGGCGTCAACGAACGGCCAGGCCGCCATGGCCGCCTTGACCGCGGCCGCCTGATCCGCCGACGCGAGAATCCCGACCTGACGATAGACGCTCTTGCGCCACGCGCGTCCTCGGGGCGCGGGCGTGCCGCGGTTGTCGAAGCTGGCGACGATGTAGCCCTGCTGAGCGAGCATCAGGTGCCAGAGATAGTTATTGCCTCCCCAGCTGTCCTGGACCGTCTGGCCGGCGGGCTCTCCGTAGACGTAGACGAAGAGCGGATACTTCTTCTTCGGATCGAAGTTGGGCGGCAGGATCCGCCACGAATCGACCTGGATCCCACTGCC
>JBAXOX010000191.1:0-1639 GCA_037133015.1 Acidobacteriota bacterium | reverse complement strand
CCCCCCGTGCCAATATGACGTGAGACACCTGCCTCTGACCAATTAGAGTAGAAAGGTAGGCTCAAATCATGACGGAACGACCGAAGGATCTAATGAAGGGACGTAGTGCACTTGCGATGGATGGCGCTTCGGAAGGAGCCCGTAGGGCGACTGGAGAAGCGCCATCCATCGCGCCGCCGCCCGACCCGGAAGTCGTAGCGATAGCGAAGCGACGCCAATTCTCCGGTGCCGAGAAGCGGCGCATTCTCGCCGCCGCGGATCGCTGTACCAAATCCGGCGAGATTGGTGCGCTATTGCGTCGCGAAGGCATCTACTCCTCATTGCTGGCAACCTGGCGCAAGCAGCGCGATCGCGGCGAAGCCGCCGCCCTCGGTGCCCGCAAGCGTGGCCGCAAGCCCGACGCTCTGGTGGCGTCGCAACACAAGGTCCGCGCGATGCAACAGGAGATCGATGGCTTGGTCCGGCGCCTGGCTCAGGCACACGAGATTATTGATGTCCAAAAAAAACTTTGCGGCCTCCTTGGCCTTCCAACAGTAAGCGCGCCGGTCGAGCGGACCCGATGATGGACGCGGTCGACTATCTCGAGAGCGCCGTCGGCGTCACGCGTGCCTGTGCAGTGATGGGCGTTAACCGCGCTCGCGTGTACCGGGTGCGGGAGCGCCGCCGCCATCTCAGCGGCGCGCACGTCCAGCGCCGACCACGACCCAATCCGCCGCTGGCACTGACCACGGCGGAGCGCGAGGTGGTCCTGGAAATGCTCAACAGCGACCGGTTTGCCGACATGGCGCCCGCCAGTATCTACGCCACGCTCCTCGATGAGGACCGGTACCTTTGCTCGGTTCGCACCATGTACCGGCTGCTGGCCGCCAACGGCGAGGTCAACGAGCGCCGCAACCAGCTGACCCACCCTGTCTACACCAAGCCCGAGCTGCTGGCGACCGGTCCCCGGCAGGTTTGGAGCTGGGACATCACCAAGCTCCGCGGACCGGTGAAGTGGTCGTACTTCCACCTGTACGTGATACTGGACATCTTCAGCCGCTACGTCGTGGGTTGGATGATCGCGCTGCGCGAAACGGCCGAATTGGCCGAGCAATTGATCGCCGACACCGTTATCAAGCAGGCGATCGAACCCGACACCCTGACCTTGCATGCGGACCGTGGCACCAGCATGCGTTCCAAGCCGGTGGCGCAACTGCTGGTGGATCTGGATGTCGCCAAGACCCATAGCCGACCGCACGTCTCCGACGACAACCCATTCTCGGAGGCACAATTCCGAACCTTGAAATATCGCCCTGACTTTCCGGAACGCTTCGGCTGCATCGAGGATGCCCGAGCCCATTGCCAGCGCTTCTTCGACTGGTACAACACCCAACATCGCCATAGTGGCATCGGCATGATGACGCCCGAGACCGTCCATTACGATCGCGCCGCCACGGTCTGCCAGCAACGAACCTCAACCCTCGACGCGGCCTTCGCACGCCACCCCAACCGCTTCAAAGGCATCGCCCCACAGCCCCCGTCCGCACCCACCGCCGTCTGGATCAACCCGCCTGCCAAGGAGCCTACTTCACCCACCACACCCGAGCCTTGCACAGTAATTTCCATCAACTCGTTGTCTCAAAGTCATTGACACGGCCCG
>JBAXOX010000190.1:0-1651 GCA_037133015.1 Acidobacteriota bacterium | reverse complement strand
TGTCAAAGCTCGTTAGAAATGTCCCCATCCTTAGCTCGATAGAAATGTCCCCGGTTATCGATCCAGCGCTTGCCAGAGTTTGACGGTGCGATTGCCGTCATCGCCCTCGTTGCGGCGCCACGGATGGTCGGTGCTGAAGGGCAAGCGACGTTTCGGCAGAGCCGGCGCGGGCGGCGTGACGGGGACGAGAGCGCGCGGCGGTTCGGCGCCCGTCCATTCGTGCCATTTCATCGCGCGACCGCGATAGTCGATCGCCAGTCGGCCGTCGCGCCATTCGTACACCGTCACGGTGCTGCGCGCGGGCGCGTGCCCGCTGTGGCGCTCGAGTTGGAGGAAGCGATTGTGGTACCGGACGATCCAGTCGTCGCCGATGGTGCGCACTTCTTCCAGGTGAAAGATGTGATCGAGCTGTCGCGCCGTCGGGCACCGACGATGCACGTTGTCGGCCGACGCGGCCGCGCGGGTGAAGCGACGGTTGTGCTCCGGCCAGTACGTCTGCGTGAGAAAGGTGTTGCCGGCGTCGAGCGTGGCGGTCCCAACGCGACGCAGTTTCTTCACCAAGCGATCCTGATGGGTGCCGTGGTTGCGTTCGATGCGGCCTTTCGCCTGGGGCGAGTGCGCGGCGATGATCGCAATGCCGAGCGCGTCACACATGCGCCCAAATTGGGTGCGGGGGACGATGCCGGCCGCGCGTTCGGCCTCGGTGGCGACGCGCACATAGACGTTCTTCCAATCGGTGTAGAGCGCCTGCGGAATGCCGTACGTCTCCAGCCAGCTCCGCAGGACATCCACCGCGGCCCAGATGGTTTCCTGCTCGCTGAACCGGCCCAGACTCTGGCTGGTGGCGTCATCGACCAACGTGATCAGGCACGCCGTCGGCGATCGCGTTTCAAACCAGGCGTGAAAGCTGCCATCCATCTGCACGAGCTCCCCCGCATGCGCCCTGCGCTCGCGGCGCTGCCGGTAGGGCAATCGCTTGCGGGCGCGACTCCACAGCCCGGCCGCCAGCATCCAACGGCGTAACGTCTCGTGATGCACGTGGACGCCATCCTCCGCGGCTAAGTGCTCGGCCGCGAGCGTCGGGCCAAAGCGCTCGCCAATCGGGCCACTGTATTTCTCGCGGATGAGTGTCAACGCGCGTTGGCGGACGCGAACGTCCACGCCGCGATTGGACGGCTGACCGACGGAGCGATGCTGCAGCGCCTTCGCGCCCGCCTGGCGGTACCGACGCCAGAGTCGCTTGGTTTGTCGGTAGCTGAGGCCCAACATGCCTGCCGCCGTCCCGAGCGACAGCGTGCCCGCTTTCACCCGAGACAGCACTTCCACGCGCGTCAACTCCCGCCGACTCATCGTCGTTCTCCTCACCCCGCCACCTCTGTGATGGCGAGCTTAAGGGGACACTTCTAACGAGCCCAGATGGGGACACTATCAGCGAGCTACAACAGTCGGGGGTTCCGGTCGGGGGTTCCGGTCCCGGCGCCAGCCGCCCGGCTGGTCCGGATCAGGACGTCGCCAGGCGATCACCCAGAATGACGATGACCACGTGCGTGGCGCCGTCGTCGACCAGCAGCAGGGCGTCCGGGTCGGCGCGTGCGTCGTCCACCGTCACCGCCGCCACGCCACGGCACCTCCGCTCCGGATTTCGCACGGT
>JBAXOX010000189.1:0-1704 GCA_037133015.1 Acidobacteriota bacterium | reverse complement strand
CGCCATCGCCTCGTCCAGTTCGGGTGCCAGCGTGACGATGCCCACATCCGGCCCGGCGTCTTCGATCAGATGCAGGATGTCGGCGCCGGAAAACTCGTCGCCGGTCGCACATCGCCGGACCCGATCCCGGGTCGCCAGCGCGGATGCCGGTGTCCTGATGCACGAGAGCGGCTGCGCGCCTTTGTAGTCCGGATTGATGAAGTTGCTCTCGAGATGCGCAGGCAGCACCCGCGCCGAACCCGCCGCCGGCGACTCGCGGCAGGCGCGAACCGCGTCGAGGACCATACGCAGTTGGGCGGGCGGACACGCCACCGTGGTCGGCGAAAAAGCGGTCACGCCGTACGCCGGCATGCGGGCCGCCAGGTCGCGCACCGCGTCGGGTCCGTCCAGCGAGTCGATGCCCTCGAGCCCGTGCACGTGGATGTCGACAAACCCCGGCACGACGAAGTGGCCCGTCAGGTCGAGGTGCAAGGCCCCCGAGGAAGCGGGAAGGGCGTGCGAAACGATGCCGGTAATCAGGCCGTCTTCGACCACCAGCGTGCCGCCGGCGATGACGCGGTCGGGAAGCACGATGTCGGGGCCGGCAAGGACAAGTCTGTGCGTCACGCCCATGGCAGGTTCGCCGGTGAGCTTATCACCGAATCCCTGCTTGACACGGCGGGCCGGCCGAGCAAATGTAGCGGTCATGACCAGCATGTGGGAGCCGTGGGAGTTATATGCTGCGGGTGCCGTGGCGGCGCTGGCGGTACTGGGACTCTGGATCGTGTGGATCAAAGGGAAGCCGTTCGCGCCTGGCGACGTGTTTCGGGCCAGCCGGTTCAGCAAGGGCAATCGCCTGCTCCCGACACAGGTGCTCATCACGGCGGCCAACGTGGTGCACTTCACGCCCCAGTGGTTCGGGAAGTACGAGCACTCGATCCACATCGCGCATATCGCCTCGGTGGGCATCGACACGCACGTCATCTTCTCGGACGTCTACATCGAAACCTCCGGAGGCGCCGCGCCCATTCACTGCAACGGCCATTACAACAAGGATGCCATCAGGATGAAGGAGCTGATCGAAGGGTACCAGGCGTCGTACTACTCGGGAGGCGGCGGACCCCGACCTGCCCCGCCTGCGCCGGCCCAGCCCGCCCCTGTTCGCGGGTGAGACCGTCCCATGCATGGCGCCTTGATTGATCGACTCGCATCCGCCAGTTCGGCAGGCGCCGACATGGTGGCCGCGGGCCTCTGGGAGGTGGCCAACGCGCCGGTTCCCTGGTGGGCCGCATGCGCGCTGGTGGGCCTGGCGGCGGCCGTCCTGGCGGCGGCGTGGCGGCGGCACGCCCGGGACCGGTCCACCCTCGCGGGTGTCGAGCGGACGCACGCGCTCGCCGCCGACACGTGGCTGTCCACCGTCGAAGCACTGGCCCGGGCTATCGAGGCGCGAGCCCGCTCGTCGCGCACCGATATCCGGCGCGAGCAGGCGTACGCCGTGGAGATGGCCAGGACCTTCGGCATGGGCCAGGGCGAGATCGAAGGCGTGCGAATGGCGGTCTTGTTGCACGATGTCGGCAAGCTCGGCGTGCCCGATCACATCCTGACCAAGAAGGGGCCGCTCACCCCGGAGGAAACCGGCAAGGTCCGCATTCACTCGCAGCTGGGCGCCAACATCATTGCCCACGTGCCGTTTCCCTTCCCGGTGGCCTCGCTGGTGCTCTGTCA
>JBAXOX010000188.1:0-1712 GCA_037133015.1 Acidobacteriota bacterium | reverse complement strand
GGCTGTCGGTCGGCTTCGCGATCGGCGCCGTCAAGAAAAGCCCCCAGCAGACGTACGCGATCCTCGGCCAGCGCGCGGGCGGTGGCGAGGCTCAGTCGATCGGGGAGCGTCTCGAGATCCCGCCGGAGAGCGGCCAGCGCGTCGGCGTACGTATGGAACCGGGTATCGCGCCCGATCTTGCTGACCGCACGAAGCACACCCACCGCGCCGAGTTTTTCCAGGATGTCGGCGTCGCGCAGAATCGTGCCTTCGATGGCGGTGGGCGCGGCGTGCGGTTCGTGTGTGCGAATGGCCTCGACCACCGCCGACATCTTCTCGGCGGGAAACCCGAATGCCTCGAGCAGCGACGGGGCCTTGCCCATCGCGTAGGCCACGTTGTCCCAGCGGACCAGTTCCTCCGGCCGCTCCGGGCGATGTCCGACGAAGACGCCGATGTCGTGCAGCCAGGCCGCCGCATAGAGCACGTCGTCGTCGAAGGTCAGGCCGGTCCCGATCGCGACGGCGAGATGGTAGAGGCGCGGCTGGTGGCTGAACTTATCCGCCGGCCGGGCTTGGATCCCGATGTAGTCGGCGATGGCGGCGCGGCACGAGGACGTCATCTGGTTACTCCAGCATCCGGCGGGAGACGACTCGCGCTGGCGTGCGAGCGAGCCGGGTCAGTGGTGAACCTGTACCTTGGCGAGGTCGGCTTCTATCCGTCCGGCGCGCCCGTCAAGTTTGACCAACCGGAGACCGCCGCCGCAGGCCGAGAGAATCTTGCTGGCGACCACAGGGGCCAGCCCGAGCGGTTCGGCGTAGGACTGCGCCCGGGCGTTGGATTCGACCTTGAAGAAGCCCGCAGCCTGTTCGTCTGTGAGCACCAGCGCGTCGACGTAGAGCCGGAGGCGAAGCACAAGGTCGTTGCCCGACACCCGGACGTGGGCGGTGTCCTTGTCGCCCGAAAACGACACCGCCAGCTGGATGAGGGTTGCGAGCGCCCTCCTGAGAAGCACCGGTTCCCCCTTCACGGCCACCGACGCCAGCGCGGCTTCGCCGTCAACGGTCACCCGGAGGGGCGCCAGCGAGCCTCGAACCCGTCCGATCAACTCGCCCCACGCCACCGTGGCCGGGGCCCTGCGACCCGGCGTCTCCAGGTCGGCGAGCGTCGTGGCGTCCTCGATAAGGTTCCGCAAGCGCACGCCGGCGCCGTCGAAGCCGGCTGCGAAATGCGTCAGGTCGTCGGATGGCGGGCACAGGTCGATGATCAACTGTCCAAGGCCGAGGAGGCCGGCGGCCGGCGTTCGAATCTCACGGGAAATCATCCTGAAGAATTCGTCCTTGAGTCGGCTGATTTCCAGCACGAGTTCATGGGAGGCGGCCAGTTCGCCGGTGCGCTCGGCGACCAGTTCCTCCAGCCGCCGGTTGTGATCGCGCAAGCGGAGGTGAAGCGACCGGAGCTCCAGGTGCGTCCGCACCCTGGCGACGACTTCGTCGATCTGAAACGGCTTGGTCACATGGTCGGCTCCCCCGACCGCGAACGCCTTGACCTTGTCGGCGAGCTCGGCGGAGCCCGTGATGAAGATGACGGGAATGTCGTGCAGCGCGGGGTCGGCTTTCAGGCACTCACACACCTGGTAGCCATCCATCACAGGCATGCGCACGTCGAGCAGAATCAGGTCCGGGGGATCCATCCGCGCGGCTTCCAGCGCGCGGACGCCGTCGGAGAACGATCG
>JBAXOX010000187.1:0-1891 GCA_037133015.1 Acidobacteriota bacterium | reverse complement strand
CGCGCGTACGGGACTCGAGCCTCCCGACCGGCGGGATCTGCCCGCTGCGCACAAGACGGGCGGTCATCACGTCGACACCTGCCTCCGCAATCAAACTTGTGGCGTACCCAAGCCCGACCGCCGCCGAATTGGAGTCGGTTCCGTCGGCGATCACCTGAACCGTCACCGGCGTGCCGTCCGCAACGGCCCGGCCGTAGCCTGCCGGAATCGCAATCGCCATCCATGCCGTCCGGTGCTGGAGCGCATCTTCGACGTCTTCGTGCCTCGACGTCACGCCGACGACGCTGAAATACGGAGAACCGTCAAAGCGCCCGATCAGATCGCGGCTCGCCGTCGATCGGTCGGCGTCGACCACGATCGCCGGAACGTTCTTGACGTCGGTGGTCGAGGCATACCCGAGAATCCCGAGTTGGAACACCGGCGCAATCAGCAGCACGCGCAACATGCGTGGATTGCGCCTGAGTTCCTGGAACTCCTTGCGCACCAGAAAGCCGAGCCGTCGCATCTTATTCCCGCTCCTTGGCCAGTCGCACCGACGCGAGCCCGAGGACGCCAACCGCGTACACTCCGAGCGCGGCCAGTTCCAGGTTGATCACGTGCAGGGGAACGCCCTTCAGGACAATCCCCCGCAGCGCAGCGAGAAAATAGCGGGCCGGCACCAGATAGGTGATCGCGCGTATCGGGGCGGGCATACTCGCGATCGGGAAGATGAATCCCGACAAAATGACGGTGGGGAGCAAGGAAATCAGCAAACTCACCTGAAACGCCATCGACTGCGAATCGACCAGCGTCGAGACCAGTAGACCCGTGCCGAGCGCCCCGATCAGAAACACCGACACGGACAGGAGCAGCAGCAGCCACGACCCGCGCATCGGCAGGCCGAACAGCAGCATGGCCGCGGCGATGATGAGGAACGCCGACACGAGCGAGATCGCGAAGTACGGAATCGTCTTGCCGACCACGTACGAGACGGTGCCGATGGGCGACATCCTGACCTGCTCCCAGGTGCCGCGTTCTTTCTCCCGCACAATCGACATCGACGTCGAGATCACGCTGCTGAGCATCACGATGAACCCGATCAGGCCGGGAACCAGAAACAGCGTGCTGGTCAGCTCGGGGTTGTACCAGATGCGCGGTTCCGCGACGATGGGCGGCGGGATCCGGCGGCCGGCCAGCAACTCGATCTGCAACTGCGCCGAGACGCCGCGGACGATGGCCTCTGCGTACCCGAACACGGTGGTGGCGGTGTTGGCGTTGTCGCCGTTGATCAGCACCTGCACCTGCGCGACGCGGCCGCTTCGCAGATCTCGGCTCATGCCCTCGGGAATGACCAGCGCCGCTCGAATCTCCCCGCGGTCCATGAGGCGCTCGACCTCCGTCATCGACGTGACGGCGGCCACGATGTCGAAGTAGCTCGAATGGGTGAACGAGGAAATCAGCTCGCGGCTGTCGCGATTGTGCTCGCGATCCATCACGGCGAGCCGGACGTGCCGGATGTCCCAGTTGAGCGCGTAGCCGTAGAGCCCGAGAAAAAATGCGGGGACAAACAGAAGAATCATCAGCGTGCGCCCGTCGCGCACGATCTGCGAGAACTCCTTGCGGCCGACCGCCAGGGCCTTTCTCATGAGGCCGCCCTTCCCGCTCGTTCAACCACGTCCATGAAGACGTCTTCGAGAGACGGTTGGACGAGGGCCATCGATTCGACCTTCAGACCACGCTCGGCGAGCCGCCGCCCGATGGGGCTGGTATCACGATCGCCAGGTGCGAGCCACACGTGCAGCGCCGTGCCGAACAGGCTGGTCTTCTCCACCGACGGGAGGTCGTCCAGCGCCCGCGACGCCTCGATCGGCGACGGCGTGCGCACCTCGACGACGGCACGGTCGGAAAACAC
>JBAXOX010000186.1:0-1903 GCA_037133015.1 Acidobacteriota bacterium | reverse complement strand
CAGGCGACCTGATGGCGGCCGTTCTCACGGTCTGCCAGCCCGGGTGGGTGCCGAGACGCCCAGGGGGCGCGATACGCCGGATGGGCAGGCATTGGTGGCGATGAAAGAGGACAACGTGATGCGGACGAGCGCGACGCACCTCCTGAAGTCGGTTCGAGGCTTTACGATCGCCGAAATGGCGATGATGTTAACTGTGACGACGATTGTGGCCGGGGCGGCCGCTCCGGCCGTTCAGGATTACGTGGCCCAGGCCCGCTATACGCGAGCCCTCCACGACGCCCGCGCGATTGCGACCGCGGTGTCGCGTTTCGAAGGCGACGTGCTCGGCCAGTCGGCCAGGGCACGCGGGTGGGCGACGTTCGATCTGCTGGTAGGCGAGGGCGCCACGCCCGGGCTCGGGGCCGGCGGCGATCGGTTGTGGCTGGCGCCGCTTGGAGCCGCCCGCGTCGGACTGCTCGACGAACACCTGGTGACCAACGCGGTGGGCTACAGTTCGAATCCTCCCCGCCAGGCCAACTTCATCCGTGGATGGCACGGCCCGTACATCGAGTCGGGCATCGGCCCAGATCCGTGGGGCAATCGCTACGCGATCAATGTGAAGGCGCTCGCCGATGGCGGCAGCTGCACGGTGGTGGTGTCGGCGGGGCCCAATGGCAAGATCGAAACCACCTACGACGGAGCCGTCATCGTGCCGGGCGGCGACGATCTGGTTGCTCTGGTTGCGCCACCGCGCTGACACCGCGACACCAGTCGGATGGTGGGGTATGGAACTCGAGTCGGCAGCGTGGAGCTGAGGAGAATCGGTCATGTGCTCAGTGCTTCTGGTTGATGACGAAGCGATCGTTCGAGACGTGATGGGGCGCTGGCTCGATAGCCTTGGCTACGAACCACGAACCGCCGCGGGCGCCGACGAAGCGCTCGAGCGGCTGGACGAAAAGCCCGCCGACGTCGTCTTGTGCGACATCGCGATGCCCGGCCCCGACGGGCTGTGGCTGGCCCGGCGCGTGCGGACCCTCTATCCGGACGCGGCCGTCGTGATGGTGACCGGATCGACCGAAGTGGATGCGGCCCTGAGCAGTCTTCACGCCGGCGCGGTCGACTATCTGGCGAAACCGTTCACCAAAGATCAATTGCGGGATTCGATGCGGCGCGGGATGGAGTGGCACCGCAACGCGGTTCGCGTCCGTCAGCGGGTCGCATCCCTTGAGAGCGAACTGCGCGAACGTCTGGCGCCGCTGGCCGAGTACCTCGAGCGGATGCCGGTCACCACCGACGCCGAACTCGACGGCATGCTCGAGTCGCTCGGACTCGATCGGGGTACCTTCCAGCACAGCCGGCGCGTGGCGCTGATCTCGGTGAACCTGTCGCTGGCGCTGGGCCTCAGAAGTCCAGAACTCTCAGACATCGAGCGCGCGGCGCTGCTGCACGATGTGGGGCGACTGGCGATGCCCAAGACGATCTTGAGCAAGCCCTCCGCCCTCAGCGAAGAGGAACACGCGGTGATTCGGCTGCAGCCCAAGCTCATCCACGAGATCCTGCGGAACTGCCCGTTTCTCGATCCGGCCGCCGACTCGGTCCGTTCCGCCTACGAGCGCTTCGACGGCAGCGGGTATCCGTGGGGGCTCAAAGGCGAAGAGATTCCGATTGGTGCGCGGATCGTTGCGGTGGCCGATGCGTTCGACACGATGACGCACCAGCGGCTGCATCGCGACGTGCAGGCCCTGCCCGAGGCGCTGTTCGAAATCCAGCGCTGCCGGCACACCCAGTTCGACCCCCGGGTGGTTGACGCGCTGATGAAAGTCGTCAGCCTGCACTGGCACGCTGGCGCGTCGAAGATCGTCACGGGCGACTTCATCGACAACCCCGTCGGCACGCAACTGATTCGCGCGGAGGATCCGTTTGC
>JBAXOX010000185.1:0-1978 GCA_037133015.1 Acidobacteriota bacterium | reverse complement strand
CTGAAGGGGATGCCGACGCAGGACGATCCGAAGGGCTTCCTGACGAAGGAAGACTTGAAGGTCATCCCGACCATCGACGACCCCAAAGGGTTCGCCACCACCGCCCAACTCAAGGCCGAAAGTGTGGAGACTCGCCGATACATGAAGGTGTTGTACGAGGATCTCAAGTCTGATATCAGACTTGTGGCAGAAGGACTTGCCGATTTGACGCGCGTGGTTGCGGGGCACGACCACCCTGACATTCGAGGTGACATCAGTCGCATCGATCTGCGGGTTCTCAAGTTGGAGACGAAGAAGAAATCTCGACGGGCGTCGTGACGAGCCTCACTGATCAATTACTCCGGGAGTGATTGTGCCAGCGCGAAAACCGTGCCGCACAATCGCCACTCCGAGATTTACGGATGCGCGAGGAGGGTAGTGATGACACGCAGGTTCGTGGCGGTTCCCTGGCTGCTGGTTGGCTTGTCTGTTTCGATGGCGGCGGCTCAATCGCAGCCGTCCACGCCGCCCGCACCGCAGGGGGCGGCCTCGGGTGCTGTCGTCGCTCCCGTGGCTGAACCCGCCGATCCGGTTCGAGCGCTGGTTGGTCGGCTCGACCTGGAACAGTACAAAGCCACCATCAAGGGACTGACGCAGTTTGGTGATCGGCGGCAGGGCACCGACCGCAATCGCGCCGCGGTCGACTGGATCGAAGCGCAGCTCAAGAGCTACGGGTGCGCCAATGCCGAGCGGATCACCTACGACTATCAGCCGCCGCAGAGAGGGGCCGGCAGCGGAGCGTCGGCCACGGGCCGGGGCGCAGCGGGGGCGGGCGGCGATACGCCGTCGGCGGCCACGCAGGGCCGTGGCGGGCGCGGGGGCAATCCGCCGAAAGGGAACCGCGCGGCGACCGGTGTCAACAACGATCCGATGAAGCAGCCCGACGTCAAAGTGCGCGAACTGGATCTGCCGCCGTCGGTGCCGGGTGCGCGGCAAGAGGTGTACTGCACCAAGACTGGCACGACGCATCCCGAGGAGATGTACATCATCGGCGGCCACATGGACGGAATTGGATACGCCGAGGCGGCCAACGACAACGGTTCCGGGACGGCCATCGTGATGGAACTGGCGCGCATCTTCAGCGCGCCCAACGTCCAGACCGATCGCTCCATTCGTTTCGTTCTCTGGAACAACGAGGAGACCGGGCTCAACGGGGCACGCGCGTACGTCGAACAGCGGCGAGAGCTTCAGGGCAAGGAGAACCCGCCAGGATCGGGCAAGTATCCGGAGCCGAAATGGCTGGGCATGATTCAGCACGACATGATGTTGTTCGACCATGGCATGCCGCGGGCGGACGGCACGCTCAATCCCGAGCAGCGGGCCGAGGCAGACGTGAACGTCGAGTTCGCCGGCACTGCGAAGATGGCGAGCGAGGCGCAGGCGCTGGCGTGGCTGTTACGGGCGGCCAACGATCGCTACGCGACCGACTATCCGGTGGCGGTGGGAAACCGGATGTCGAACACCGATTCGGCGGCGTTCCAGGACTTCACAGCGGCCGTGAGCTTGCGCGAAGCGGAGCGGCTGTCGCAAGTCGGGTCCGGCTGGGATCCGCACTGGCACCAGCCGACCGATCTGTTCGCAAACTTCACCGACAGGGATTTCCGCCTGGGGCTCAACGCGGCGCAGACGACGCTGGCGGCGGTGGCGCAGTTGGCGGGTGCGACGATCAAGTAGCACGCGGCGAGGCGAGTCTATCGCCGGTGTTCGGTCGGGTGGATGCCGGGTCTTTCCCGGCCTGAAGGGGTCGCCCCTCGACGCTGCTCGGGGCGACTCTGAGTCTGTCGAAGGGTCGAAGGCAGATCCGGCGAACGAGGTCGTGCGTTTGACCGACTCCCGCCGATTCGCTAAGATCGAGTGACCGTATTCCTCAGTAGCTCAACGGTAGAGCATCCGGCTGTTAACCGGAGGGTTGTAAGTTCGAATCTTACCTGAGGAGCCA
>JBAXOX010000184.1:0-1993 GCA_037133015.1 Acidobacteriota bacterium | reverse complement strand
GGCGGCGACGCCTGGCGAAACACCGGCCCCGGAAACGCGAAGACGGCGCGTCCGGCGACGGGATTGATCAGCAGCGCGAACGCGATCCAGAGCGAGATCCCCCCCAGCGCGATCGTGCACAGGCCAATGACCGGCGCGAGCCAGTCGCCCCCGCCGAAATGACGCGCGATTCTCGCTACGTAGAGCACGTCGATGTCGATCAGGAACGCCATCAGCAGCGACGAGACGAAGCCGAATCCGTAGGTGAACACCACGAACACGATGAGGAAGCAGATGTCGACCGCCAGCACGATCACGGGGTCGGCGACCTGGCCGCGCGACAACCCGTCGAGCACCCACCAGTTGATGATCCAGTTGAACGCAAACGACGTAAACAGCGTCCCGCCGTACAGATTCCGGTTCAACAGATTGCCGATCCCGGCCACCATCTGACCTCCGGCTCCAAACAGCAGGCAGAAGATAGCTGCGGTTCGCAACCCCGCCGGCGTCAGACTCACGCCGAACGCAATCGGAACCAGCGCCGCACAGCCGATGGCCAGACAGATCAGGCCAATCGAGGTGGGATCGGCCATGACGGCGGATGGATTGGTGTGTTCCACGTTTGCGCTCTGCGACATGCTGTCTCCTTGCTGCCCCGTCCCCGAGGCTACTGAATAAAGGCCTTGCCGAGCGCCTGCATCAGAAAATTCGGGTCTCCACCGGGGCGGGTCCGCACGTAACCCTGATTGATGGTCCAGACGATAATCCCGCCGTACCCGTTGTTGCGGGCGAATCGCCCTTTTGCCGCAATCGACTCTTCGTCTTCGAACGACACGTACCGACAGCCATGCCGCTCCGGAGTCGCCAGGCTGAGGTAGGCACATTCGGCCGTCAGATCCCAGCGCCGCGCGGCAGGCGAGAAGGCGCCCTTGGCTCCAAACAGTTCGGCGAGGGGATATTCGTTGTCGCCGCCCTTGATGGACACCCCCAGCAGGGTTGACTGGTTCGGCGCGGTCACGCCGCCCGTGTAACAGATGGCGTAAAAGGCGATGCCCATGCCGAGTTTGCGTTTCGCCACGCCCGCCGCCACGTACCGCCGGAACGAATCCTCGATGGCCACCGGCGTCGAGCCTTTCGCGTCCCTGAGCGCCGAACCGTGCCACGACCGCCAACTGCCGCCGGCGTAGGCGGTCGCCGGGTAATAGCTCATCAGGTTGAACTGATCGACCAGATTGGCCAACTGTACGAGCTTCGGATCGATCGAGCGGGTGATGTTGCCGTTGATAGGCATGGCGGGCAGCGTCAGAATCGCGTGCGGGGCGGCGGCGCGAAGATCGTTGACCAGGGCCAGAAACAGATCGAGGTCGAGATGGTCTTCCCAATCGAGGTCGAGCCCGTCGTAGCCGTAGTCGGCCATCGCCTTCACCAGGTTGCCGACGAATCGCGCGCGGAGCGTCGGCCCGGACGACTGCCGAATCTCGGCGCCCTGGCCTGCACCGCCCAGCATGAGGATGGCGCGCCGACCGGCTTTGTGGGCACGCGCGGCAATCTCCCGGGCGAGCGCCGGCCCGTTGACCGCATCGACGTCGAAGTCGGTGACCAGCGTCGCGTCGTCGCGCACCTTGATGCGGCCCATGATGATGTGCGTCAGGCCGCGCCACTCGATGTCGGCGGGTCGATACATGTCGCGCTGGTAGCCGACATAGTACCCGCTCACCCACCGTGTGACAGGCTCGTCGCGCACGCCGTCTGCTGCGGCACCGACATCGGACATGTGTGCCATTGCGGACGGCACGAGCCCCGCCTCCCCGGTCGCCTTCTCAGCCGGGCAGCCCGCAAGGGCGCCGCACAGCAGGATGGCGAACGTGTGGTAGATCGGTCTGGTCACACCTGTCTCCTGCCTCGTCGTCGACCGCGGGCCACGGCCCGCAGCGGCTGTATTATACGCTTCGGCCCGCTGCAATTCCCTTGCGCTTCCGAGGGCGTTCCGGTACGCTACGGGCGGTTGGCGTTG
>JBAXOX010000183.1:0-2067 GCA_037133015.1 Acidobacteriota bacterium | reverse complement strand
GTGACCGATGAAGTCATTGGGTGGCATCTGTCGGGGATGACTGGCGACGGGCAACCGTTCGTCGCAGGGGTCTACCCGCTGCTCCAAGACGAGACCTGCTGTTTCCTGGCGATCGACTTCGACAAGGCCGGCTGGCGCGAAGATACCGAGGCCTTCCTTGCGACATGTCGCCGCGTGGGCGTACCAGCCGCGCTCGAACGCTCTCGCTCCGGTCGCGGGGGACACGTCTGGATCTTCTTCGACAGTGCAATCCCTGCCGGGCTGGCTCGACGGCTCGGATCGCATCTGTCGACGGAGACGATGGAGAGCCGGCCGGATGTTGGACTCGATTCGTACGACCGCCTGTTCCCCAACCAAGACACGATGCCGCAAGGCGGATTCGGCAACCTGATTGCCCTGCCGTTGCAGAAGCGCGCGCGCGAGCAAGGCAATAGCGTGTTCCTCGATGACACGTTTACGCCATGGGCCGACCAGTGGGAGTTCCTCACGAGTGTGGGTAAGATGAGCCGCGCCCAAGTCGAGGAGATCACGCAGGAGGCGGAACGGCGCGACCGAATCCTCGGTGTGCGGCTGCCTCCACAAGAAGACGTCGACGATCAGCCGTGGACGGCGCCACCTTCGCGTCACCACAAAGACCCGCCGATTGTCGGACCACTGCCGAAGACGATGCAGGTGATCCTCGGCAACCAGCTATACATCGCCAAGGAAGGGCTGCACCCAGGTCTGCGGAACCGACTGCTTCGCGTCGCGGCATTTCAGAACCCTGAGTTCTACAAAGCGCAGGCAATGCGCCTGTCAACGTTCGACAAGCCGCGCATCATCGCATGCGCAGAGGATCATCCGCGCCACATCGGCCTGCCGAGAGGGTGCCTCGAAGAGGTCAGCAGGGTTCTGGGCGACCTCGGTGTTGCTGCGGTCATTCGGGACGAGCGTTGCACCGGCACTTCGCTCGACGTGACGTTTCACGGCGAACTCCGGCCGGAGCAAGATGCCGCCGCGCACGCCATGCTGGCGCACGAGACCGGTGTGCTGGCTGCGACGACGGCGTTTGGCAAGACAGTGGTCGCCGCCTGGTTGATTGCCAACCGCGGCGTCAGCACGCTGGTGGTCGTGCACCGGCAACAACTCATGGACCAATGGGTCGAGCGACTCTCGGCGTTTCTTGATGTGCCGGCGAAGTCCATCGGTCGCATCGGGGGCGGACGAAGCCGAGCTACCGGCTTGCTCGACGTCGCGATCATTCAGAGCCTTGTGAGGAAGGGTGTTGTCGATGATCGCGTCGCGGACTACGGGCGTCTCATCGTTGACGAGTGCCACCATGTATCGGCGCAGAGCTTCGAGCAGGTGGCCCGCCAGGCGAAGGCTCGTTTCGTCACCGGCCTGTCAGCCACCGTCGCGCGCAAGGACGGTCACCACCTCGACCGGCTCGACGCACGGATCGCTGGCAGAATCCCGCACGTCGTGACGCTGAGGGCAGGGATGACCAAGAAGCGTTGGCGAGCTCTTGCCGAGCTGCTGGCGTCGGTCCCTGCTCGGGACGGTCGGGTGATTCTGGCAACCGGCAAGTACATCGGAGAGGGCTTTGACGACGCACGCCTGGACACCCTGTTCTTGACACTGCCGGTCTCGTGGCGCGGCACGATCGCCCAGTATGCGGTTCGGCTCCACCGCCTGCATGATGGCCAGCGCGATTCCCGGCTGGCCTGCTGACGTCGTCCTGCCGTCAGATCCGGTGTGGAAGCGCGACTACTCCGGAAGTGTGCAGCGGCTTGTCCGCGACGGTGTTGATATGCCACTTGCGAGCCTGTTCGTCCACGTCGCGCGTTCAGTACCTCCCGATGCGGAAGCCGCTGATCGCGCGCGGAGCGCGACTGAGTCCTTCCTCTTCCGCCGGCTTGAGACCATGTCGGACACCAGGGGGCGCTTCATCTTGAACGCTGTGATGCCGATTGCGTTCGACGGCCAGGGAAAGATGGAGGTCGACCTTCTCTGCGTTGAGGCCAGGGTGGCCGTGGAGTTGGACGGCGCCCAGCATCTTGGCGATCCGGTCGCGTACCGACGCGACCG
>JBAXOX010000182.1:0-2102 GCA_037133015.1 Acidobacteriota bacterium | reverse complement strand
CCTGCCTGTTGCGGACCGGCGCCCGCCTGTGGTTCGGCCGCCGCCGGCGGCATGCTGGCGGACTGTCCGGCCTGTTGCGCCGCCAGTTCGGCCTCTTCGTCGTCGAGCAGCGGCATCTGGTCGCCGGCGCGCGGCCCCGGTGCGCTGCCTTCGCCTCGCAGGTTCCAGACCACGCGCCGCAGGCCGGCGGTCTTGTCCAGATCGAGCCGGCGCATCTGCTTGCCGGTCTCGTCACTGATCGTGAGGACCAGCTTGGCGTCCGCCGGCAGATCCTTGCTCACCTGGTACGTGAAGACCGCCCCGAACGGCGGATTCGGTGTGGTCCAATTGCCCGACATCGAGCCGATGCCCGCCGTGCCGGCCGGCGCCATGCCGGTCTGGCTGAAGGTATACGCGTCGCGAAGCGGAAAGAGCGACGCCTCTTCGGCGAGCGTCTTCGGGTTGATGCTTCTCAGCGCGCTGTAGTCGTCCAGAATGTAGAAGCCCCGGCCGAATGTCGCGATCACCAGGTCGTGTTCGCGGCGGTGCACCGTCATGTCGCGCACCTGGATGACCGGGAGCCCGCCCTTCATCTGGGCCCAGTGCCGGCCTCCGTCCACCGTCACGAACAGGCCGAACTCCGTGCCGGCAAACAGCAGGTCGCCGTTGACGTGATCCTGGATGATCGACCAGACGTCGTGCCGGTCGGGCAGGTCGCCCGTGATATTGGTCCAGGTGCGGCCGCGATCGCCGCTCTTGACGACGTACGGTTTGTAATCGCCGCGCTGCCAGTTGTTGAGAGTGACGAACACGACGTTCGCATCGCGTGGCGACGCGAACACATCGCTGATGTAGCTCCACTGAGGCACGCCCGGGAACTGATCGATCTTGCGCCAGTTCTTGCCTCCGTCCTCGGTCACCTGCACCAGGCCATCGTCGGTGCCGGCGTAAATGAGCCCCTCGAGCAGGGGCGATTCGTCGAGCGATACGATGTTGCTGAGCGCGGTGGTCGACGTGTTGCGGGCGACCGAATCGGCGGGCCACAGCTTGCCCATGATGGGAATCTCGTCGCGGTTGAGCGTGCGCGACAGATCGCCACTGACCGCAACCCATGTGTCGCCGCGGTCGTCGCTGCGATAAAGCTTATGGCTGGCCCAGTAGAGGCGCTTCGGCGCGTGCGGGCTGATGATGTACGGCGCATCCCAGTTGGCGCGATCGCCGGGAGAAGAAGGGGCGGCGCTTCCGCGTCCAGCGGCCTGGCCGCGGCCGCCCGCTGGGGCCTGGGCGCCTGCAGCTGGCGCACCGGCGCCTTGTGAGCCGGCGCCTTGTCCGCCAGCCCCCGCAGCCTGCGCCCCGGCAGCCGGCTGGCCAGCCTGCGCCGGCACCCCGGGCAGGGCATCATCGCCGCCGCCGCCGCCGGAGGCCCCGCGGCCCGTGGGGCGCGACTGCGGCGGACGGATCGACTTCGACACGCCCGTCGACACGTCGAATCGCGAGACGCCGCCGTCCTGCGACGACGCGTAGATGATGTTGGGATCGTCGGGATCGTTGCGCGACTGGAATCCGTCGCCGCCGGCGACCACGAACCAGTCGCTGGTGCGGATGCCCCAGCGATTCGTCGTGCGCGAGGGTCCGCAGTGCGACCAGTTGTCCTGCGTTCCGCCGCACACCCGATAGAACGGCTTGGAGTTGTCGGTCGAGACCCGATAGTACTGGGTCACCGGCAGGTTCGTGAAGAACCGCCAGGTCGCGCCCTCGTCGTACGACTCGTAGACGCCGCCGTCGTTGCCGAGCAGCATGTGGCGCTTGTCGGTCGGGTCGAAGGTGAGCACGTGGTGATCGACGTGCACGCCGGTATTCTCCCAGCCCGCCTCCAGCCAGTTCTTGCCGCCATCGGTGCTGCGCTCCATGTTCACGTTAATCGAATAGATCGTGTCGGGGCGCCACGGATCGACGATCAGCTTGTGGTAATACTGTGCGCCGCCGCCACGATACCAGTCGTCGCGCGCCGGCGTCCCGGCCGGTGGCGCTGGCGCCTGAGCTCCGGCGCCCGCTCGCCCGCCTCCGGGTGGGGCGGCAGCGGCCGGCGTGGCCTGTGGTGTGGCGGCCGTTGGAGGCGCCGC
>JBAXOX010000181.1:0-2252 GCA_037133015.1 Acidobacteriota bacterium | reverse complement strand
CCGCCCCGGGGCGACGTCGGCGCCAGACGGCTGAACGTCTGCAGGCGGCGCACCATGGCCGCCGCTTCCTGTGCCGCCGTTCGAATCGTCTCGATATCGGCGCGATGAGGCGCATCCGATCTCATCTCGTGAAGCAGCCAGTCGCTCAATCCGAGAATCGTGGTGAGGGCGTTATTGAAATCGTGGGCCACGCCCGACGCCACCTGGCCGAGCGCCTGAAGGCGGCTGGCCTGGCTCACATGAACCTGGGCTCGCTGTAACGCCTGCAGCGTGTTCCGTAATTCGTAGGCTCCGGTGACGTCAATTCCCACGCCGGCCACGCCGACGACCTCGCCCTCCTCATTGCGCCATGGGAGACGGCGAAGGACGAGTTGACGGGATTGACCGTTCAGGATGAGCGTCACCTCGTCTTCGAGTTCGTAGCCGCACAATTGAACCAGTTGCTCGCGGGCCGTGTTCTCGAGGGCGATATCAGGCGGAAAGAAGTCTTCGTCGCGATGACCGATCACGGCAGATGCGTCGCGGCCCAAGGCGGCCAGATAGGCCGGGTTGGCGTCGAGGTAGACGCCGGCCAGATCCTTGGTGAACACGTAGTCGCTCGTCGACAGGAAAATGGAACCAAACGGTTCCCTGTCGGGATCAACCTCGTGCGTCGTCCGAGCGCTGGACGCGACACTCATACCAGTCCCCCAAACGAGCCGCCCGAAGACCAGGCGCGCGAGTTACAGCGCCTGGCCCGGGCCGCCGAAGTCCTTCGAAGCGCGAGTTCGATGCCGAACTCGACCCCTTCGGACTAGGTAGCAATCGGTCTGGCCATCCCGGTTCATCAGAGTCGCCTATGGCTAGGCTCTGGAGAGGGATCTACCAGTCCATCTCTGAATCGGCAGGTTCGGCGAAGACTTCAGTCGGCCCTCCGGACCGGATCGTCAAGATATCGACACTTGAGAAGCCTCCCACGCCAGGATGGGCGGGAATCTGACCCTATAACCACTAGATATGGTGGGTACGGGTCTTGCGATGCAGAAGGTATGTCCGGGGACACGTGTGATCCCGGCCGGAGAAGATCTGATGGCCACTTATCCCCTCGTCGGGTCGTTTAACGAATCGCAGCCGTTTATTCGCCGGGAATACCTGGCATGTCGCGAACCCGAAATGGCCGAGGCCGACGCGCTGGCGGGACCTTCTGTTGGCGTGGTGCGCCAGTTTGGTCTCGAGCAGCGGTCAGAAACGTTCGAACGGGGATTTGCGCAGCGCGTAGGAACGTCGTGTGCCGTGACGACCGCCTCGCGCGAGGTGGCGTGGCGTCTGTCGCTCACGGCGTTGGGGCTTGGGGCTGGCGACGATGTGGTGGTGCCAGCGATCACGTCGATGACCACCGCGAACGCGGTGCTGCAGGTGGGGGCCAATCCTGTTTTGGCAGACGTGGATCCCACCACGCATATGCTCACTGTGGACACGATCGAACGGGCGCGAACGGCGCACACCAGGGCGATTGTGGTGACGCACCTGTGCGGGCGAGCTGCGGACCTGCGCGCGCTCGAAGCCTACGCTCGCGACGCCGGACTGGTGCTCATCAACGACGCCGGCCTTGGCATCGATATTCAGCACGGCGGCCGCAACATCGCGCACTACGGGGCCCTGGCGGTGTACGGCGCCGATCCTGCACGGCGCGGCAAGCCCGGCGAGGGCGGCATCATCGTCACGAACAATGGTGTGTTGGCCGAGCGCGTCGCCCAGTTGCGAAGCGGCGTGCTGTCGGAGCCGGGCTGCGAGGAAGACGAAGGCGGTCCCGGGTGCGGCATTCGGATGGCGGCGGCTCAGGCCTCGTTGGGATTGCGGTACCTCGACCGCGCCGATGCCCTCAGCCGGAGGCGGCGGACGATTTGGAACCGGTACGACGAGGCGTTAGCCGATCTGCCGCTGCTGCAGCCATCGCCGGTCGCCGCTGGCGAGCGCCATGGGCTCGGCAGTTATTCCGTGTTGGTTGGCAGTAACGTCGTGGCGGGGGGCCGCGACGAGGTCGCGTTGGCCCTGCACAAGGCGCGCATTGGCACCGGTGTGCATTATCGCGCGGTCCACCTTCATCCCCGGTACCGCGACGGCTTAGGCTACGCGCCGGCGGATTTCCCTACAGCCACACGTTTCTCCCAGGAAACACTGTCGCTTCCGCTCTCGGCGGCGATGACCGACGGCGACGTCGAAGACGTCATCACGGTGCTGACAGATATTCTGGAGTCCGGCCGCCAGTAGCC
>JBAXOX010000180.1:0-2330 GCA_037133015.1 Acidobacteriota bacterium | reverse complement strand
GACGTGAGACGCGACGGCCAGTGTCCGGGTCCTTGACGTACCGAAGGCGATTCCAAACGAGGCGGCCTACGTACAGTTCGTTGTTCAGGATGCCGGTGCCGCGCGCGTGATGACCGTGGATCGTGGAGGGGCTCCACTTCCCGCCACATGGTCCCGGCACCTGTTCGCGATTCAGACGCTTCGCCATTTCCTTCGGGGGAGACGCCGGACACAAACTCCCGGAAGATCCGTATGACGATCACTGCTTCGGCAGGTTCGATCTCGCGCTCACCGGTCGCGAGCATGCTGCCGTTGAGCGATCGAACTACGCGGTACCCGTAGCAGAGTCCGCCTCCCGACTTCCCCGCCTCGATTCGTCCGCGGAGACCGCGATGCGTCTTCTCGGCAAGGTCCTTCAGAAACAGCGCGTTCATCGTCCCCTTGAAGCCGATGTGCAGGTGCGTGATGTCGCCCTCGGCCAGCGTGACGATGCGGACACCGACAAAGGTCAGGCGCTTGAACAGCCCGGCGGTGTCTTCCTGGTCGCGGCTGAAGCGGTCTAGTGACTCAGCGAGCACGGCGTCGAACTCGTGGCGCAGCGCGTCCCGCATCAGCGCCTGAAACCCGGGACGCAGCAGCGTGGCGCCGGACATGGCGTGGTCGCAGTACTCGCGCTCGACTTGCCACCCCTGACGTCCCGCGAATTCGCGGCAGACGCGGAACTGATCAGCGATCGACGCGTCCCGCTGGTTCTCTGAGGAGTAGCGGGCGTAGAGAGCGACGTTCATCAGTGGCCACCTGTGAAGTGATCGTCGCGTGGCGGAACCTTGTCCTGTTCAAAGCGCTCGCGTGCCGCCTGCCGGGCGAGGAGCCGCACAAGCGCACGCAGATCCCGATCGAGGCGATCGACAACGCCCGGATCTGAATCAGGCTCGCGTGCCGGGCGTTTCGAGCGGTCTCGTGGCGGTCGTGCGGCCATGATACCCCCGCGCGGCGTGCGCGTCGACGATGGTCGGCGCGGAACCTCGTGTGTGGAGTGTTGGGCGGCACTGAGTGCGGCGCGAATGGAGTCGGGCGGCTCAGGAGTCGTGGAACTTCTGCAGCGCGCCGGCACGGGTGAGTGGTCTTCGTGGAGCGCCGCGTTGGCGCGGAACCCCGGAAGATGAAAGCCGAGTTTCGCCGCGACCTGAGTCGCGCCGCTGGAACCGACGATGATCTGGGTGCCGCACAGGCGAACCGTGGGCGACAGAACCGGCTACGAGTCACATTTCGAGGGACTGTGCGGGGTCGTGCCCTTGGGGCGCCGTTCCGTGCGCTTCGCGTCTGGCGACACGAAGGAGGCTGCGGCCGCGCAGCCGAGAACAGATGAGGTAAAGATAGGCTCGAAACCTGTTCACGTCTACCCCGGGGGAGCGACCCCGGGGAGCGATCACTGCGGGGACTCCAGACTGAAGTCCGCATCGCCGACACGCCTTCTCGACCGCCGCTAGAACAAGAACTTCTGCGCGAGCTGGACAACCCGCGGATCGAGCGCAGTGGTAATGGTCCCGAAGATCGCCGCGCCCAGCACGGCGGCCGGCGCGCCGAAGTTCTGCGTGATCAGCAGGTTGAAGGCTTCCGCGCGCAGCTCGATCGCCTGGCGCTCGCCGAGGGGGCTTCGTCGCATGAGCGCCGTGGCTGCACATCGACTTCCGTTTCCGGGATGACCTCGGACCGTCGCTGCTGCGTGACGAGATCGACCTCGCCGTGGACTGCGCCGCTCACGTCCACCCGTCGGTACAGGCGACGCGACTATTCCGCGAAAGGTACCTCATGGTGGCATCGCCCGCGTTCCTCGCGGCTCATCCGGTTCGCCGGCCTTTCGACCTTGAACGCGTGCCCGTGCTCTCAGTCGACGAAGGCGGCGCGTGGTGGGCAGCCGCCCTGCGGTCCATTCCGGGGCGCAGGCGACCGGTGCTGAAGCACATCATCGAGATCAATCAGTTGCACGGCATCGTCCATGCCGCGCTCGAGGGCTACGGCGTGGCATTACTCCCGAAATACACGGTGCTCGGGAAGATCGCCCGCGGCGACCTCGTGGCACTGTTTCCGAAGATTCGACTGCTCGAGGACTGGTTTTGTGTCTATCAGAAGCGCACGAGCGCCGGGCGCGAGATGAACCGCGTCGTCACCGAGTTTCTGCTGCAGTTGGATGTATCGGCGTTCGGAGACGCGATCAGTCCCTCTCGAACATGACACGTGGGCCCTGTTTGCGCGCCTCCGAACGGGCGTTTGCCTGGCGGGCGCCGTCGCCTAGCAGCAGTCGCCCGGCGTGCGAAAGATCACGCGATAGAGCGTCGAGGCGAAGCACC
>JBAXOX010000179.1:0-2346 GCA_037133015.1 Acidobacteriota bacterium | reverse complement strand
GCTGGAAGAAGGTCGTCATCCCGGCGGGCGGCCACTTCGTGCAGGACGGACAGGCTGTCCAGGGTTTCGCCATCCGCAAGTCGGTCGCCACCATCGCGGCGCTGGCGGCCCACCTCGAACGCGACCGCGCGGAGCTCGTGTTCATCGGCCACCAGGCGAACCTGATGATGCTCAACGCGGTGTGCGAACGCGCGGCCATCTCCCCGGATCGCCATCTGTGCAACGTCGAAGATTTTGGTAATTGCGGTGCCGCCGGCGCGCCCAGCGTGCTCTCGCAGCGGTGGGACGACCTCCCGCCGGTTTGCGAGATCGCCCTTGTCGTCGTCGGTTCAGGATTGACCTGGGCCGGCCTCCTCATCGACGTGCGGAGACCTTCATGACATATGCCGAGTTCCTGCAGCGAACCTCGTTCTCCAAAGAAGAACTGCTGGCGTGTGCGTATGGCACGCTCGTCACCGATCCGCCTGCCGATGGGTTCGCGACGCTTCCCGGCCCGCCGATGCTCATGGTGGATCGCGTCGTCGAGATCAGCCATCGTGGGCCGCAGGGGCGCATCGTCGCGGAGTACGACGTCAACGTCGACGCCTGGTTCTTCCAGTGCCACTTCCGATCCGACCCGGTGCAGCCTGGATGCCTCGGCGTGGACGCCATCTGGCAGTTGATCGGCTTCTACGGCGGTGTGCGGGGCGCCAAAGGCGGAGGCCGCGCGCTCGGTGCGAAGGAAATCGAATTCTCTGGCCAGATCCGCCCCTATAACAAACTGGTCCGCTACGAGATCGACATCCGCCGCTACACCGAACTGGCCGAGTCCGGAACCGCGATCGCCATCGGCACGGGGACCGTGCTTGTGGACGGCGAGCCGATCTACACGGTCAAAGACGCCAAAGTCGGCATGTTCAGAGGCATCCGCTATACCGACTACCCGCTGCGGTCGGCCAATTCGGTCGGCGGGCAGATGAAGAGGTAGAGAGCCATCCGGCCCCGGTGCGACGAGGAATTGATGATGCCTGGTGAACGACTCAGTCCGGCGCGAATCCTGGAACTGCTGCCCCAGCAGCAGCCGTTCCGTTTCGTGGACGAGATCCTCGAGGTTGACGAGCAGCGCATCAGCGGCCGCTACACGTTCCGCCCTGACGAGTTCTACTACGCAGGCCACTTCCCCGGTCGGCCGATTACGCCCGGCGTGATCCTGCTCGAGTCGATGTGCCAGGTGGGCGTCGTGGCGCTCGGCATCTACCTGTTCGCCCTGGAGCATTCGGCCGAGGCGGCCTCGGGCTGGACGACGCTGTTTGTCGAGGCGGAGTCGGAATTCATGCGGTCCGTGCTGCCCGGCGAAACCGTAACCATCCGCGGCGAGCGGATCATGTGGCGGCGGCATAAACTGCGGTCACGCATCGAGATGTTCGGGGCCGATGGCGTAATGGTGGCCCAAACGACGGCCTCCGGCGTGGGAGTCAAGAATGGCTGAACAGGTGGTGGTAACCGGGATGGGAGTGGTGGCCGCGAACGGGCACGGCCTCGACGCATTCGAGCAGGCTTTGCGGGACGGCCATTCCGGGATCAGATTCCAGCCCAAGCTCAGCGATCTCGGCTTCGGGTGCCAGGTCGCCGGCGTGCCGGAGATTAGCGACGAAACCAAGCGCCAGTACTTCTCCGAGGATTCCCTGCGCGCGATGAACAGCAGCATGATCTACGCCGGGATCGCCGCGATCGACTGCTGGCGCGACGCCGGGTTCGCCCTGCCCGGCACGGGCGACGACGTCAACTGGGATTGCGGCGCGATTATCGGCACTGGCGTGGGCGGCGTCGACACGGTGGGCGACTTCGTCGTGCCCCGCGTCAACGAGGGCAAGGTGCGGCGGCTCGGCAGCAGCGTGATCGAACAGACCATGGCCAGTTCGGTGAGTGCCATCATCGGCGGCTTCCTCGCCCTCGGCGGCCAGGTGACCACCAACAGCAGCGCGTGCACAACCGGTACCGAAGCGATCGTGGATGCGTTCCACAAGATCCGCGATGGACGGGCCGTGCGCGTCCTGGCGGGCGGGGCCGAGGGGTCCTCCCACTACATCTGGGCCGGCTTCGATGCGATGCGCGTCCTGGCTCGCCAGTCCAACGATCGGCCCGAAGCCGCCTCGCGGCCCATGAGCGCGAGCGCCGCCGGCTTTGTGCCCTCGTCTGGCGCCGGTTTGTTGATGGTCGAAAGTCTGTCGTCGGCTCGCGCCCGCGGCGCCAGGATCTATGCAGAGATCCTGGGGGGGCACATCAACTGCGGCGGCCAGCGCGGCGGCGGCAGCATGACGGCGCCGAACCCGGAGGGCGCCAGGCGATGCGTGCTCGCGGCCCTGG
>JBAXOX010000178.1:0-2380 GCA_037133015.1 Acidobacteriota bacterium | reverse complement strand
CCAAGCTCTGCCAGGTGGATCGCGCTCGCAAGGTGCGACTCGACTTCGGCGAGGGAAATCAGAAGTTGATCGGGCGGGGGCGCGTTGGTCGTCTGGCTGTAACTCTCGGCGACCTGCGCGAGCCAGCGTTCGATGCGATCGCGAATCTCGTCGCGTTCTGAGACGACGAAGACGGGGCGTTTTGGGCGGCCGCCCATTCGACTCAGTTGAGTGGCTTTTCCGGCGACCTTCTCCGGGGCACCGGAAGGATTCACGCCTGGCTCGCCGCCGGTCGCTGACGGAGTTCGCTCGGGACGGAGGTAGTCGAAGAACGGGACCAGGCCGCGGTGCGCGTCTTGATTGTCTGGCCCTGCGTCGGGACGTTCGCGGAGCGGAACGATGCGCAGTCGGTCGATCTCGCCGACCGATCGCTGCGTGTCGGGGTCGAATCGCCGGATGGTTTCGACCGTATCGCCGATGAGTTCGATGCGCGCCGGTTGATCGTCGCCAGCCGGGAAGATATCAATGACTCCCCCGCGAATGCAGAACTCGCCGTGCTCGTCGACCGGGTCGATGCGCGTGAAGCCGGCATCGACGAGCATCCCCGCCAGGTTTATTGTGTCGATCTCGGATCCGGCGTGCAGATCGAGCGCGAGCGCCGTGAGTGCGGTGGGAGCGCTGAGGCGCGGCACCAGGGCCGTTGCCGAGGCGACAACCACGCGGGCTTCGCCGGTGGCGAGCGCGTGGAGGGCGCGGGCACGGGCCGAGGCGATTCGGAAGTGTGGCGCGAGGCCGCGGTAGGGATCGACTTCCTGCGAGGGAAACGGCAGCACGACGCGGTCGAGGACGTCGGCCGAGCTGCCCTCTAGGCCGCCGAGAAAGAACCGGATGTCGGCGACGGTTTGGTCAACGTCGCGGTCGGCCGGGACGATGGCGATGACGACTTCGTGTTGCGCGTCTCGCGTGGCGGTGCCGGCTATCCAGAGTGCTTTGGCGGATTGGGAGAGGCCGTCCACTTCGAGCGGTGTCGAGGAGGGGCCGGCGGCAGCGTGCGTTTTCGCCAAAGAGGCGAAGCCGGCGCGCGCAAGTACGCCCCGCAACAACTCCTGGAGCTTTAGTGACGGCATCTGTCGGAAGGGCCCCGTTCGCCGCACGTGCGGCGCTCCATTAGTGTAGTGCACCGGCGTCGCGATAATAACTCCGGGAGTGTTTGTGCCAAGTCGCGGCGTCGCGGATTCTTCGCGTCACGCCACGACATCGCAACAACCGGCACTCACGGTGTTGTCGCGTTTTTGATACGGTTTTTAGACAGCAACGATACATGGCTCTTGATTCGGGCAAACGATCGGGTAATATGCAGTAGGGGAACTTACCTATTAACTTTTCCGCGGGGTACCTGTCTAAAGGATTTATGCGCTTTGTTGCTTTCGCCGTCGTCGCCCTCTTGCTTGTGCTCGCCCTTCCCGGGCAGGCGTGGGCCTATATCGACCCGGGCGCGAGCAGCATGGCTTACCAGGTACTCGTGGCCGGAGCCCTTGCACTCGGGTTTGCGCTGAGGCGCAGCTTGCGGTGGCTCGGCGGCCACTTCGGAAGCCGGCGAACCGCCGTTGGTAACGACTCCCGAAAATCCGGGCCCGATTCAAGGCATTGACCGGCGCGATCACCCACCCGTCTTCCTTCCGGGATCCGTCGGGCCGCGTATTTGTCGCGGGCGGCACGCTGCTTCGCGGCGTCTTCGACTCGGGTCGGCCAGACTACGACCATCTCATCAACTCCGGGCTGTACGACAAATTGGTGGGCCGTGGCCTGCTGATTCCGCACGAGGACGTGTCATCTGACGGCGCGATCGCTTCGTCGGCGGCAGCCGCCTACTCGCGGGTGATCAAGCCCGAGCGAATTGCGTTCATCAGTTACGCGTCCGAGTGGTCGTTTTCGCAACTCAAGGACGCGGCGCTGACGGTGCTGGATGCCCAGACGGAGGCCCTTTCCCACGGCATGATCCTCAAGGACGCGCCGACCGCCAACGTGCAGTTCCGCGGCGGGCGTCCGATTCTGATCGACACGCTGTCGTTTGTTCGTGCGCAATCCGCGTCCTGGCCGGCCTACTTCCAATTTTGTAAGCACTTCGTCGCGCCGTTGCTCCTGGCCTCCTACGGGGTCGATCGCGCGCTGCGATGGTCGGCGGTCGAGGCGGACGGCATCCCGCTGGAGGTTGCCGCTCGACTTCTTCCTCGCCGGTCGTGGCTGCGTCCGCTGGCACTCTGGCATCTCCATCTGCACGCCCGCGCCAACGCCCGTCCTGGCAACGCTCGCCAGGACAGCGTTCACGCTGGCAACGCTCATCCGGGCAACGCCCGCCACGGCGACTTTCCCGCTGGCAACGCCCGTCCTGGCAGCGCTC
>JBAXOX010000177.1:0-2470 GCA_037133015.1 Acidobacteriota bacterium | reverse complement strand
CTAGTCGGCCATGGCCAGCTGCGATTCGTATTCGGTGTAGGCCTGAAGTATGACGTCGCGCAGCCGATCCTGGCTGGCGGCGTCGGTGACCGGCCTCAACAACGCGAAGCTGCGCCGCTCGCCGTTGACTGAATACTGGCGCGCCGGAAACGTGACGTTGCGACCGGTCCCGTTTCGCCGTTCCCAGATGCCAAACCCAATGAGTTTCATCCCGTTGAGGCTGCCATCGTCGAAGTGCAGTTCGGCTTCGGCGAGTTTGCCGGGAGGGTTGCCTTTGTCGTTGGGCGAGAATTTGACGTTCATGGTGAACTCCGCGTTCGGCCGCCGTGTGCCCGGGCGCCACCGCGTGGTGGCGTCGTTGGTGCGCGGACCGGCAGAGGTGGTTGACCCCAGGCCCACAGAGGCGGCACTGCTGATGCCGATCCGCGATACGCCTCGAGAAGGCAAGCCCGATGCCGACCATCTGCGTACCGAGAGCGGCTGCGTAACACGCGGACCGATTGGGAGTTGCAGTCGGGGTTCGGTCGCCATCGAGACCCGGCGCCAGAATGGCGGCCGGAGGGTGTCAACGCTGGTTGTCGCAGCGAGGCCCCGCTAATCGGCGTTGACGAGCACAACCTGAGCCAGCGCCAGCGTTTCGGCGTGCGTGATCGTCAGCAGCGTGGACGTGCCTCCGAGGCGCTCGAAGTGACGAAGCGCCCCTCCCCGAAGCACCAGACGAGGAGGGCCGCCCCCGCGAACCACTTCGATATCGCGCCAGACCACACCCTGCGACAACCCCGTGCCCAGGGCCTTCATCGTCGCCTCCTTCGCGGCGAATCGGGCCGCGTAATGGGGCGCCGGATTGTGCTTGTCGGCGCAGTAGGCAATCTCGGCCTCGGTAAACACCCGTTGCGCGAATCGGTCGCCGAACCGCTTGAGCGCCTGGTCGATGCGCGGAATGTCTGTGGCGTCAATCCCGATGCCGATGATATTCATAGAGTCAGTATGCCCGAACTTCAGCTACCCGATGCCTTCGCGTGGGTCCCGTTCCCCTGGGGCCAGGCCCTGCGATGCCAACCGCTTGAAACGGTCGCGCGCCACGGTTTTACCACCAGGCAACCGGCGATTGCCTCAGGCGACGGCATCCACGGCGACCATTGGAACTGCCTCGCGCAGGCGTTCGGCGTGCCGCAATCCCACGTCGTTCGCTTTCGCCAGGTTCACGGCACACGGGTCGTGGTGGTCACCGCGGCCGCAGCGGGCGCATGTATCGGCGGCGAATCCTCCGGAGACTGGGGCGAGGCGGATGCCGCCGCGACCGACCATTCGGAATTGGCGTTGGCCGTGAAGGTGGCCGATTGCGTTCCCGTATTGATGGCCGATGCGCGCACTGGAGCCGTCGCCGCGGTTCACGCGGGATGGCGCGGCGCGATGTCGGGTGTCGCCGCCGCGGCCGTCGCAACACTCTCGTCGTCGTTCGGCGCGGACCCGGCGGATCTGGTCGCCGCCGTCGGGCCCAGCATCGGGCCGTGCTGCTACCGAGTCGGCGCCGAACTCAGGGACCAGTTCGTTCGGGCCGGGGCCTCGGAAGCCGCGGCGCAGCGGTGGTTTTCGGCCACCCCCCCGCGGGTTTCCCTCCGGGGCGTGCCGGGTTCGGTGCCGACGTCGCCCGACGGGCGCGATCCCCTCTGGCTCAACATGTGGGCCGTGGTGTCCGACCAGTTGCGGCTGGCGGGCCTGAGCGCCGACCACGTGCACGTCGCGCAGTTGTGCACGTCATGCCATCGCGACGTCTTTCATTCGTTCAGGGCAGATGGGGATCGGTCCGGAAGGATGGTGGCGATGATCCGAGCGGGCGGTAGGGGATACGTGCCGTCGCGTTCTTCTTCAGAATAAGCGCCCTTGCGGCGGCCAGGTTCCGGGCACCTGCTTCTGCGGGGCGCCTCGCACCTTTTTACTGACCGATTCATGTGCCTGCTCGCCAGGCGTGCCGATCCGGACTGTACCTGTCTCCGGCTTCGTCGCCTGATCGATGGCCCGTGTCGTCGATCCAGTCTTGGGCGAGGCCGCTTCATCCATCGCCCGGTTCGCCAGACCATCGGCCTCTGAATTTTCCTCGCGCCTGACGTGCACGAATCGCACGCGTTCGAGCCGGCGCACCAGCTGACCGGCTTCGGCGTGGAGTTCCCGCAATCCGGCGTTCTTGACTTTGTACTCGCCCTTCATCTGGCAGACCAGCAGGAGGGAATCCGATCGGATGGTGATCGCCCCGCAGTCGTGCTCGACGGCGTACCGAAGCGCGGCGAGCAAGCCGTTGTATTCGGCGACGTTGTTGGTGGCGACGCCAATCGACGCGTACAGTTCGGCGACCAACTCGCCGGTATTGCCCACCACGCGCACGCCGTATCCGGCGGGGCCGGGGTTGCCTCGAGATCCGCCGTCAATCCAGAAGACCATTACGCCTCGGGCGGGGGATTGGTGTTGGGGC
>JBAXOX010000176.1:0-2498 GCA_037133015.1 Acidobacteriota bacterium | reverse complement strand
TGGCCGTTTCCGTACTCGCCACGGCCGCGATGGCACTCGCGATCGGCACCTTCGCCGGCACCGCGCACGCTCAGCAGCCTCTGGTCGTCGAGGGCGTGGTCACCGCACCGGTCGAATCGGTGTGGAACGCCTTCACGCTGGCTGAGCTCACGAAGCGCTTTGGGTCGGCGACGCGGTGACCACGCCACGCCATCATGCAACCGGCCCCCACCACGACAAGGAGATCACATGAACGCCGTGCCCAAATGGTTTCCCCCCGTCGCAATCGCCGCCCTGCTCTGGAACCTGCTCGGGTGTGTCGCCCAAGTCTCGGACATGATGGTCACGCCGCAGGATCTCGCCAAGATGAGTGCCGCCCAACAGGCACTCTATGCGTCCCGCCCGGCGTGGGCGATCGTGGCCACAGCGCTGGCCGTCTGGGGTGGCGCTCTCGGCAGCCTGGGGCTCGTCCTGCGGAAGCGCTGGTCGACCCCGCTCCTGCTGCTCTCGCTGGTCGGGGTGATGGCGCAGGACTTCGGGCTCTTCGTCCTTTCGGGCGCGGCCGCTCAAGCCGGTCCGGCGGTGTTCGTGGTCCAAGGCTTGGTGTTGCTCATCGCCGTGGCGCTGGTGTGGCTTGGGCGCACGGCAGACGCGAAGGGATGGCTGGCGCGGGCGTGACGGTACTCGTTGCCACGATTGCGCGGCGCTGCGAGCGGTTCGTGCCCTACAGCTGCGACGTGCAGTGCGGGCAGCGCGTCGCCGCGATGGGAATCGCGGTCTTGCAGTACTGGCAGTCCTTCGCGACCGGCGCCACCACGGCCGCCGGCGCCTCGGGCTTCTTGAGGCGGTTGATCTGCTTCACCAACAGGAAGACGGCGAACGCCACGATCAGGAACTCGATCGTCACGTTGAGGAAGAGGCCGTAGTTGAGCGTGGCCACCCCGGCCTTCTTCGCGTCGGCCACCGTGGCAAACGACCCGCTGCCCAGCGTGATGAACAGGTTGCTGAAATCCACTTTGCCAAGCGCGAGGCCCAGAACGGGCATCAACAGGTCGTTGACCAGCGATGCGACGATCTTGCCAAAGGCCGCGCCGATGATCACGCCGACGGCGAGATCCATCACGTTGCCCTTCATCGCGAATTCTCTGAATTCCTTGAGCATCGATTAGTCCTTGGGCCCCACGCCCCAGAAATTAAGGCCCGCCGGGGCAGCGTGCTCGCCGTACGACCTGACCTCCTCGCGGGTGACGAAGTAGGTCTCGTGGTGGCCGACGACGCGCGAGAACACGGCGGTGCCGCGGTGACCGTTCGGGCTGCCAAAGCGGATCTCCGCCATCGAAGGATCCCGCTTCGAGGTGAGGTCGCAGCCGCACAAGGGACAGCAGAACCGCACCTCGTCGTTCTGTTTCAGTTGGAACGACTCCGAAACGATGACGTCATAGTTGCCCGGCTTGGGGCTGAACAGCACCAGTGCCGAGCGACCGGCGCGCTCTGCACGGAGAATGATCTTCACGTTCGGGTTGAGGATGCCATCGCACGTTGGGCAGGAGAAGTCGCGTTTCATGATCGGCTCCGGTGCAGGCGCCACGTCGCGCCGTCCGCATCCTATCACCGTCTCCGCTGCGTAGACACAGTCAAAAGGTAGAACGAGCGCCGCGCAAGCCGGCGCCTCGCGCCTCGTTTGGCACCGGGCCGGTGATGCTATCCTGTGCGCGAAAAGCTGATAGCGGGTCGAGGTGGATTCGTTCCCGCGGCGGTTCCTGACACAGGTGACCGATGGCCTCACGAATGCGGCAACGACGGCTCATCACGACGGTGGCGGCGATACTGGCGACGTCGGGTCTCGCTTGGGCGCAGGCGCCGCGCGCCCAACCGCCGCGCGAAGCGCTGGCCGACAGGGTGGTGGTCGAGAAAGCCGCGCGCACCCTCACCCTCTTGCGCAAGGGTACGCCGATCGCGTCGTACAGCGTCGCGCTCGGGCCCGACCCCATCGGCCACAAACAGCGCGAGGGAGACGGCCGAACCCCCGAAGGCATCTACGTCCTCGACTGGCGCTCGAAGACCGGGCGTTTCCATTGGGCGCTGCACGTGTCCTATCCCAACGCCGCCGACATCCTGGCGGCCAAGCGCGCGGGCGTGGCGCCGGGCGGCGACATCTTCATCCACGGGATGACCGACACGCTCGGATGGATCGGGCCGCTGCACCGCATCATCGATTGGACGGCCGGCTGCATCGCCGTCACCAACGCCGAGATCGAAGACATCTGGCGCCTGGTGCCCAACGGCACCGTCATCGAGATCCGGCCCTGACCGCGCCTGGTTCGACGTCGACGCGCCCGGACGCGCGAACGACACGCGGCACCGACGCGGCGTCGTGGCCTACAGCGCGAAGGTGAGAAAGGCGCCGGTGCGGGCCGGTTGTTGTGGACGTGAGGTTGCCGCTGGCGAACGTCAGCGCCGTGAACGCACGTCGCGCGAGCTCGATGGTGAAGATGTCGAACATACCCGCATTCTTCTAG
>JBAXOX010000175.1:0-2503 GCA_037133015.1 Acidobacteriota bacterium | reverse complement strand
TGCCCTGAGCCTGTCGAAGGGCCTTGCCCTGCGCCTGTCGAAGAGCCGCCTTGACCCGATGGCGCTTCGCCTTGTCCGGACGGCGCGGTCTGCGATTGATCGACGTCGGCTGGGGCCGCAGCTCCAGATCCCCCACGACGGCCGCGGCCACGTTGGGCGGCGCCCGGGTCCATCTGGTAGGCCATCCACCTCGAATCCGGGGAGAACGTCGGGTCGGTGGCGTCGGCCACCGTCACATCCGCGCTGGTCTCGAGGTTCAAGAGATGCAGGACCGGCTTGGCCTCAGCCGGAACCACGTTGGTCGTCTGCAGGGCATAGGCGACCCACTTGCCGTCCGGCGAGATCGTCTGACGCTCGATGCTGCGCCACTTGGTGTAGTCGTCGATCGTCATCGCCTTCTTTGCCGGGGCTTGCGCACCCGGCAGCGCGTAGGCGGCCACCAGCAAGCCTGCCAGCAGGATGACGAAGACGGTGAGGTGGCGGGGCGAACGTGGGCGTTGTAGAGCGGTCATCTTTATATGCGTTCCTTCTGTCGGCCTTTTGGCGCCACCGCGGCGTCGTCCTCATGAGTCGTGGTGCATTCTACAGCGAGGTGGGTCTCCCGCTTCGCTTCCGTCGCGGCATCGTCGGATGCCAGGCCAGTCCCGAACGATTCCAGGCCTTGTGGCCGACCCGATGGCCACACTCCTAACGAAGAAATGCTTGAACACAGAACACTCGTTCGGCCCAATTTCGAGTCCCGTAGGCTAACATAAGGCACCACAGTCGGTTAGATAGCGTGTGGGCTCTCCGCGGCGGCGGCTCGCCGTTATTAGGAACGAGGTCTGCGTCGCCCGGGTTGCAGGGATGCAGGTGAGCAGGCCGGTAGAAGGGAAACGCATCGATGAGTCGGTTTTCTGAAGGGCAGTGGGCTGTCGTGCTCGGCGGATCCAGCGGATTCGGCCTCGCCACCGCGAACAAGCTCAGCGCCGAAGGGATGAGCGTGTGCATCGCGCACCGCGACCGCCGCGGCGCCATGGACCGCATTAACCGCGAGTTCGATGCCATTCGCGCCCACGGGCGTCCGTTCATCAGCCTCAACCTGGACGCCCTCTCTCCCGACGGGATGGCTGCGATCATCGAGACGCTGACGGCGAAGATGCAACCGGCCGGCAGGGTGCGCGTGCTCATGCACTCGATTGCCTACGGCAACCTCAAGCCCATCGTCGCCGCCGCGAGGCCGCCCCAGCAGACGCAGCCGCTGGATCTGCTGGCCGGCGCGCTCGGGCTCCCGCGTACCCAGGTCGATCAGGCGGTGCAGCGCTTGTCGGACGAAGGCGAACCGATCTTCCAACTGCTGAACCCGGTGGAATACGGCGACGCCCTCATCGACGACGAGGACATGGCCCGCACCATCTATTCGATGGGCACGAGCCTGCTGACCTGGGTGCAGCGGCTCCACGCGGCAGGCCTGTTCGCAGCCAGCGCGCGGGTGATCGGCCTCACCAGCGAAGGCAACGAGGTGGCGTGGCGCGGCTATGCGGCGGTGGCCGCCGCCAAATCCGCACTCGAGTCGGTGTCGCGCGCGATCGCGGTGGAGTTCGGCCCTCACGGCATCCGGTCGAACATCCTCCAGCCAGGCGTCACCGACACGCCCGCGCTGCGCGTCATCCCAGGCAGTGGGCGGATGAAGGCTGGCGCCCTTCTCCGCAATCCGCTCGGTCGGCTCACCTCGCCAGAAGACGTGGCAAACGCCGTGTTCCTGCTGAGCCTGGACGAAGCCGACTGGATCAACGGCGCGCTCATCCGCGTGGACGGGGGAGAACACGTTGCATAGAGGCGATACGGCGATTGGGGATCTGTTCATTCACGGCGTGGGGCACTTCCACCCGGAAAACCGGATCGACAATGCCTTCCTGACGTCGCTCGACATCGGCACCGACGACGCGTGGATCATGGAGCGGGTGGGCATCCGATCGCGTCGCACGGTGCTGCCCCTCGAGTACATCACCACGACGAAGAATGCACAGCCGCTGCTGGCGGCCCCGGCATCGCTCTACACGAACGCGCAGACCGGAGCGAACGCCGCACGCCTCGCGCTGGAACGCGCCGGGCTGGCGCCCTCGGACATCGGACTGGTGATCGCGGGGGGCTGTTCGCCTCAGAATTCAATCCCGGCCGAGGCGTGCCAGGTTGCCGCCGAACTCGGCATCCACGCCACCGCCTACGACATCAGCTCGGCCTGTTCGAGTTTTGCCGTGCAGTTGCACCACCTGCAACAGATGCGGCCCAACGCGCTTCCCGACTACATCCTCGTCGTCAACGTCGAGAACACCACGCGGACCGTCGACTACCGCGATCGCCGCACCGCCGTGCTCTGGGGCGACGGCAGCGCGGCGGCGGTGGTCTCCACGCGGGTGCCGGCCCCGATGCGGGTCAAGCGCAGCGTCGTGCATTCGGATCCGACTGGCTGGAAGAAGGTCGTCATCCCGGCGGGCGGCCACTTCGTGCAGGACGGACAGGC
>JBAXOX010000174.1:0-2529 GCA_037133015.1 Acidobacteriota bacterium | reverse complement strand
GCTGGTAGTCGGCTGAGGCTGGCCCAGGGGCCGGTGCCAGCCATTCGGTGCCAGCAATTCCGGGCGGCAATTTGGGGCGGCAGGACGCGTTGAGCGTGTTGCCGCCCTTTTTTTGTGTGCAACGATTCGCGCGGCGCATCACTTTGTGGTGTAACACCTTTGGTTATGCGCACATGCGCGGACAAATAGCGTGCCGGGGCGCACAGATCGCACCGTCGATTCAGAGAGTAAATATCAGACTAAACCCAGTTATATCAATCACTTAACAAGGCGCATCGCGCCTTGTCCGCATTGGCCGGATCCTTGCTTATTCATGTCTCGAGATGACGGGATCCGCCCGAGCCCTGCCTCCGCCCTTCGACGCCCCCGACCTGGCGCCGCGCCTCGACGTCCGCCTCCACCCGGATCCGGAGTTGTTCCGCGCGCTCGTCGAAACGATGACCGATCCGATCGCGGTCTTGAGCCCGGACGGCATCGTCCGGTATGCGAGCCCGGCCAGTGAGCGGCTGAGCGGCTATTCGTCAGACCAGCGCGTAGGGCGGCCCGTGCTGGAGCAGGTTCATCCCGACGATATCCCGCGGCTGGCAAGCCTGTTGGCGCGGGCGCGACGCGAACGCGCGCCGTTCCAGTGCGTAGAGTACCGGCTGCGGCATGCCGACGGCACCTGGCGCCACGTCGAAAGCCACGGACGCAGCATGCGGCCCTCCGATCCGGAGGCCGACTGGGTCGTGGTCTCGCACGACGTCACCGATCGGCACGAGGCGATGCACGCCCTGCGCGCATCCGAGGAGCGGTACGAAGCGCTGGTCCGGCATGCGGCGTTCGGCATTTTCCGCACGACGCGGGACGGCCGTTTTCTGGATGCAAATCCGGCGCTGGTGCGCATGCTCGGCTACGACTCGATCGACGACGTGCTGTCGTTGAACATTGTCACCGACGTGTGGATGGACGCGGCCACGCGCGAGCAACTGCTGCCGGATCCGTCTGGAGAGCCCAAGCAGGTTGAGGTGCAGTGGAAGCGGAAGGACGGCTCCCCGATCACGGTACGGCTGCACGGTCGCGCGATTGGCGGCGATCCGCTCGTCTTCGAAACATTTGCCGAGGACGTCACCGAGCAGCGCGTGATGGAGGAGCAGTTTCGGCACGCGCAGAAGATGGACGCGATCGGGCGGCTGGCCAACGGGATCGCGCACGACTTCAACAACCTGCTCAGTTCGATCCTCGGGTACGCCGAACTGCTGAACGAGCAGATTCCGGCCGGAGATCCGCGGCTCGACGATGTGAAGGAGATCCGGAAGGCGGGCGAGCGGGCGACCGCGCTGACGCGGCAGTTGCTCGCCTACAGCCGGCGTCAAGTGATGCAGGCGCGGCCGATCGATCTCAACAGCCTGCTCACCGGCCTCGACGGCATGGTCCGCAGCACGCTCGGGAGCCGGGTGGACGTGCAGATCCATCTGGAAGATGGACTGCCGAACATTTCGGCGGATCCGTCGCACATCGAGCAGGCCGTCACCAATCTGATTGTCAATGCTCGCGACGCGATGCCCGATGGCGGAACGTTCGTGCTGGAGACGACGAGAACGACGGTGGACGCGGCTTCGGCCCATCATCGCGGCGTCGCGATGGTGCCTGGCCAGTACGTGATGCTGGTGGCGAGCGATACGGGTCCGGGCATGGACGCCGAGACGAAAGCCAAGATCTTCGAACCGTTTTTTACCACCAAGGGCCGGGGCCGCGGCACCGGCCTTGGCCTGGCGACGGTGTATGGGGTCGTGCAGCAGAGCGGCGGCTACATCTGGGTCTACAGCGAGCCGGGCATGGGCACGACGTTCAAGATGCTGTTGCCGGTCGCGACGACGACGGGGTTGGTGGTGCCGCCGGATGCACTGCCGGTACCGCCGGACGGCAGCGAAACCGTGCTGGTGGTGGACGACGACGACGCGGTTCGGGCACTGGCGGGCCGGGTGTTGCGTCGGTTTGGGTATCACGTGATGACGGCAGCCAACGCGGCCGACGCCGAGTTGATTTACCATCGCCACGCGGATCGGATTCAGTTACTGCTCACCGACGTGGTCATGCCGCAGACGAGCGGGCCCGAACTGGCGTGCCACTTGACGGCGCTGAGGCCGGGGCTGCCGGTGGTCTATATGTCGGGTTTCAACACGGACGTGTTTGCGGCACGCGGTCCGCTCGAGCCGAACGTGATGCTGGTCAACAAACCGTTCACGCCGGAGTTGCTGGCGACGCGTGTGCGTCAGGCGCTGGATCGGCGCTGACGCGGCGAGTGTGTTGGTCGTCGCGGGTGTGCTGTTCCGAGACGCCCTGGTCGGGTCGCGGTGCTCTGTTGCGGATCTTCTTGTCGGAGGGCGTGAGCGTTCTGTATAATCAATATTCCCAATCGACGTGATCGGGGGCGCCGACATCCTCCGGGTCGGCGATGTGCCATCAACGTGGGCCGCTAGCTCAATTGGCAGAGCAGCAGACTCTTAATCTGCGGGTTGAAGGTTCGATTCCTTCGCGGCTCACCAC
>JBAXOX010000173.1:0-2556 GCA_037133015.1 Acidobacteriota bacterium | reverse complement strand
CGGGTGCGCTCGGTGACCGACACCAGCATGATGTTCATGATGCCGATGCCGCCCACCAGCAGCGACACGCCCGCGATGCCCGCCAGCAGGGCCGTCATCGTTTCGGTGGCCGCCGATCGCATCGCCGCCATTTCTTCGAGCGTCCGCACCATGAAGTCGTCGTTGTCGCCCGGGAAGATCTTGTGGCGCACGCGCATCAGTTGCGTCACCCGGTCGGCCACCAGTGCCACTTCGTCGGCCGAGGCGGCCGAGATCGTCATGTTCTGGATGTTCTGGATGCCCATCAGCTTCTTCTGACAGGTGGTGTACGGAATCATGACGCTGTCGTCCTGATCGTCGCCCCCGGTGCTGGCGCCCTTGCTGCCCATCACGCCAATCACCTTGAACGGCTGGTTCTTGATCCGGACGATCGACCCGGTCGGATCGGTGTCCTCACCGAACAGATTCGTGGCGACCGTTGAACCGAGCACGGCGACCTTGGCCGAACTGGCGACATCCTGTTGGGTAAAGAACGCGCCGTACTTCACGGTCCACGACCGGATGTTGGGCCAGTCGGTCTCGATGCCGTTGATGCGGGTCGGCCAGTTCTGATTGCCTGCGATCACCTGTGCCCGGGTATTGACGCCCACCGAGAAATATTGGATGCCCTGCACTTCGTTGCGGATGGCAGTGGCGTCGTCGACGGTGAGGGTGTTGGCCGCACCAGAGCCCTGTCGCGCACCTCCCATCGAGAAGTTGCCGGCATAGACGTTGATGATGTTGGTGCCGGCCGACTTGATCTGGGTCTCGATCGAGGACTTGGCGCCGTTGCCCAGGGCCACCATCGCGATGACGGCCGCCACGCCGATGATCATGCCGAGCATGGTGAGCGCGGTCCGCATCTTGTTGCGTCCGAGGGCCTTGAAGGCCACCCGGAAAATCATGAACAGTCTCATCATGGTGGTTACCCCGCCGTCACAGCCGCGGCTGCCGCCGCGTCGGCCGCCTCAACCGCTTCGCGCGAAGGCAGCGCGGCCAATTCGTCTTTCGCCATGCGGCGTTTGACGTTCTTCGTATCCTTCACGATGTGGCCGTCACGAAACGCCACGGTCCGCGTGCCGTATTCCGCGATGTCGGTTTCGTGCGTGATGAGCAGAATCGTGATGCCGCGCTCGATATTGAGGCGCTGGAACACGTCCATCACTTCGATGCTGGTGCGCGTGTCGAGGTTGCCGGTCGGCTCGTCGGCCAGCAGAATCGACGGGTTGTTGATCAAGGCCCGGGCAATGGCGACGCGTTGCTGCTGCCCGCCTGACAGCTGGTTCGGATGATGATGCGCCCGTTCCAGCAGGCCGACGATATCCAGCGACGCCTTGGCCCGCTTGCGCCGTTCCGCGCCTTTGATGTGCTCCCGGCTGTAGAGCAGGGGCAATTCGACGTTCTCGATGGCGCTGGTGCGCGACAGCAGGTTGAAGCCCTGGAACACGAACCCGATCCGGTGGTTCCGCACCCTGGCCAGTTCGTCTTTCGACATCTTCGAGACATCCTGATTGTCCAGGACGTAATGTCCCGCGGTCGGCCGGTCCAGACAACCCAGGATGTGCATGAACGTCGATTTGCCTGACCCGGATGGCCCCGTGACGGCCAGGAACTCTCCAGCCTCGACTTCGGCGCTCACGCCTCGCAGCGCGTGCACCTGGATGTCGCCGACCACGTAGGTCTTCTTGAGGTTGCGAACCGAGATAACGGACGCCATCGTTATCTCCCCGGGCCTCGCCCGCCGCCCGCTTGGAACGGGTTGCTGCCCTGCTGGCCGCGCCCCTGCTGGTTCTGGCCCGGGCCCTGCGCCCCCTGGCCTCGATTCGCCGCCGCCGCCGCCATCGCCGGCGTGACGATGTTGGTCACCAGTTCCTGACCTTCCTTGATTTCGTCGCTGAGCAGTTCGGTCCACGTGCCGTCAGAGATTCCGATGCGCAACCGCACCGAGTTCAGCTTGGCCGCGGTGGTCGGCGACGCCGCCATGCCAACCCAGACCCGCCCCATCGCCGAGGTGACGGGCAGCGGTCCGAACAACTGGTCGATGGTCTGCGCGTTCGGCTTGGACGCCGCCAGATCCGCCAGGCCGCCGGTGCGGTCGGCCGACGGCGTGCCTGTGCCGCCGCGCCCGCCGCCGCTGCCGTCGCCGCGGCGCCCGCCGCGCCCGGAGGACGGATTGGCCGGGTCGAATCCCCGTTCCTTCATCCGTGCGATAAAGGCGTCTCGCTCGGCCGGCGTCATGGCCGCCATTCGTTCCTGCATGTTCTGACGACCGCCCCGGCCTCCGCCCTGGCCGCCGGAAGCCTGCTGGCCTTCGCCACGCTGGCCAACGCCCTGCTGACCGGCTTCGCCGCGTTGCCGACCGCCCCCCCTCGCATCGCCCTCGCCTGGCTGGCGCCCGCGGCCTGGTCCTTGAGACGCCGCCTGATCTGGAGCCGCGGGTTTCTGCGGTTGGGCGTTGCCGGCCTGAGGCGCCGGTGCGGTCGCCCCGGGAGCGGGTGCTGCCGCGGGTGCTGGGGCGGGTGCTGGGGCCGGTACCGG
>JBAXOX010000172.1:0-2597 GCA_037133015.1 Acidobacteriota bacterium | reverse complement strand
CTGGCACAAACACACCCCGAGCAGCGTCGAGGGGCGGCGAGTGTGAGCGGGGACGTGGAGCGCGACGCCGCGTCACCCTCGGACGCGTTCGGCACGAAATTCGCGTTGGCACAAACACTCCCGGACTGATCAACCGTCCTACCTGGACCCCTGGCTGCCGTGGCCATCGTCCAGCGCCGCGTTCAGTTGGCAACCAACCGCTGGTCGGTCAATTGGGCAGAACTTGACGATGTATATACACTAGTCTAGACTACGACCATGAGTGGTGCACGCGCGAAGCTGTTTCAGAACGGGGGAAGCCAAGCGGTTCGATTGCCCAAGGCCTGTCGGTTTCCTGCCCTGGAGGAAGTGCTGGCACGTCGGGAGGGCCGCCGCGTCATTCTCGAACCCGCCGATGAATGGCCAGACGAGTTCCGCGCCTGCCTGGGTTCGTGGCGCGATGACATTCCGCGGCCGGCGCAGCGTCCCCTTCAACACCTTCGGAACCCGCTGGCATGATGCCCGAGTTCATGCTCGACACGGACACGGTCAGTTGGGCGTTGCGCGGCCAAGGCGGCGTATCGGCTCGGGTGCTCGAACACCGGCCATCCCAACTCTGTATCAGTTCGATCACCTTGGCGGAACTGCGATTCGGTGCCGATGCCAAAGGTTCACGGAAACTACACGGTCTCATCGACACGTTCGTCCGATCCGTGGCCGTGCTGCCGTTCGACCAGGCGGCTGCCGATCGGTTCGGCCCGGTGGCCAGCGCCCTGGCAAGGCGCGGCGAGCCCATTAGTACGTTCGACACGCTCATCGCGGCGCATGCGTTGTCGTGCAGTCGGACTCTGGTGACGAACAACACGAAGCACTTTCAGCGGGTCGTCGGACTCAGGACGGCGAACTGGATCTGAATGACCGACCGACCACCGCGCCGAACAACGCACAGCACCCGGCCGGCGCGGGTGTGAGGGTGCGAGCCGGCGGGTGAGCGCGGATCGATTCCCGTGAGGACGACGGGTTTCTGGTTCGGAAACTCCGCGATGAGCGAAAGCTGTCCGCCCATGCCCTCCACCTATCCGCGGAGCGTGGAGAGAAGCAGGTCACTGCGTTTCTCGAGTCTCGACACGCTGTCCTGACCGACGTCAAGGACCTCAGCCAGCCGCTTCTGAGTCAGCCGGCGGCGGCCTGCCGCAACTCTGGCAGCGAACGTTCCTCGGCGATGAGCACCGCGACGCGCGCGGCGATCTTCTTGCGGCGTGCGGGCCTGAGTTGTTTTCGGATGCGGTCGAGATTCGTCATGACCGTCGCCTCCTCTTCTGTGGAACGGCCCGCCTCGTGCCGCGCTGCCAGATGCCCGCCAACATGGCGCCGATCCACTCGATTCGCGAGGCGACGACCCTGGCGCTCACGCGGGAAGGCGTCATGGCGTTGTTGCCAAGAGGTGTGCCCGCCGCTCCCGCTCAAACGGCGCGAGGTCGCCGGCGCGCCGCATGACATACAGTTGGTAGTTCGCCTCGCGCACCGGGTCGCGCGCGAAGAGCAGTTCGCCAGAAACGGCAGCCAGGGCGAGAAACGGCGGCGCCTCCGGAAGCACGATCAGGTCGATCCGCGGCGCGGGGAACACGTCCTCGAGCGCGATGGTCATCAACACCCGGTCGTCAACGTTCCAGATTCGCCCGAGCTCAGGGAGAGCCGCCAGATCCAGATCGGATCGGCCAGTTGCGGCAAACGTTTCCCGTCGTTCAACGTGGGCGAGGGCTTCGCGCGCCCGACTCCCAAACGCATACAACACGTCGATGCCAAACCGCGCGGCTATGTCAGCAATCTGGCCGGCGGCATCAACCGGACCGCTATTCCGTTCTCCAAGAGGCTGCGGCGGCGTTTGTGGCGTGCCCATGTGTCGATCCTCTGGCGACCGAGTTGTATGCCGCTGATTGTAGCGCGAATAAGCCGGACGCGGTCTTCAAGAAGCGAGTTGTCCCGGCGCCGATGGCGCAGATCTTGCGCTGGCACAAACACTCACTGAGCGGCAATCTGCGCGGCCCAGGGGTGACGCGGCGGTGCGCGGAGCGGCCCCTCGAACCGAGCCGACAGCGAGCCCTGAGCGAAGTCGAAGGGCGTCAGTTTGCAAACTGCGCCGAACGGGCCAGGACTGGCTGCGCGAATAGCGCAAACGTCAGACCGGCGACCAGCACCCGGAAGGCGCTGTTTGCCGGCCCTTCGGCAAGCTCAGGGCCGCCCCGAGCAGCGTCGAGGGGCGGCGAGTGTGAGCGGGGACGCGGAGCGCGCCGCCGCGTCGCCCTCCGCCGAGTTTGGCACGAGAATCGCGCTGGCACAAACACTCCCGGAGTTATAATCGAGGCGTTTGACTCGGGGTGGACTGCAACTTATAATGCAGCTAATTAGTTGTCTATACATTACATAGACATATTATTAGACTCTTTATATGAAGCTACCGCTCCCACTTCCAGTCGATCGAAGCCTCAAGAAACTCGGGGCGGATTTGTCGCTGGCGCGGAGGCGGCGTCACATGACTCAGGCGATGTTGGCCGAGCGGCTAGGCACGTCCGTGATGACTGTGCGCCGGATGGAGGAAGGACGTCCGGGAACCGCCG
>JBAXOX010000171.1:0-2614 GCA_037133015.1 Acidobacteriota bacterium | reverse complement strand
CATAGAGGTCCGACCGCGCGTCCGCGCCTCGCGCCCCGGCCTCGCGCCCCGGCCTGTTCGGGCGACATGTACTGCGGCGTGCCAATCGTGATGCCCCCGTCGGTGATGCCCTTCGCCACCACCGAACGTGCGATCCCGAAATCCATGATCTTCGCGTGGTCGCCCTTGTCGATCTGGATGTTCTTCGGCTTCAAGTCCCGATGGACGACGCCGAGCCGGTGCGCCTCGGCGAGCCCGTCGCACACCTGTTTCGCGATGCTGAGCGCGGTGCCGACGGCGAGTTGCCCGGACTGCGCAATCATGCTCTTCAAGTCCTGCCCTGACACATATTCCATCGTCAGAAAATAGAGGTCGCCGTCGCGGCCGAGGTCGCGTAGGCGGCAGATGTTCCTGGGCGACGGTCGACCGCAAGGCATCCCGGCAGAACCGCTGGACTCCGTCCCGCTGGTCGGCGGTGGCTTCCCGGGTCACCGGACCCACCGAGAAGCGGGCGCCGAAGCACACCGAGCGCAGTTCGACGGACACGTCGCCATGGCACGTGCTTGTTGCCAGTACTCCCGCGACCATGCCCTCAACCAGGGGCGATGGCGCCAGGTGGAATCGGCGGTTGCCACGGGCGCATCGGGGCGTGCCGCCATCCACCTGAGTGACGTTGCCGCACGCGTGGGATTCGGAATATGATGTATAAGGCTGGTGTATACATCTGAGGTGGGCGATGATCCGAACGCAGATCTACCTGACGGAAGAAGAGAGAGTCGGCCTGGATGCCGTCGCCAAGATGACGGACCGGAAGCAATCGGAGATCATCCGGGAGGCCGTGGATCGGTTTCTCGACCTGGCCAGGGGCGACCGCCGAACAACCATCCTGGATGAGGCCGCCGGCATGTGGAAGAACCGGAGACACGTGCCCGACGTCGAGACGACGCGACGTTCTTGGGACAGGGACTGACATCGTGACGAACCCTGTCTTGGTCGACACCGATGTGATGGTCGACTTCCTCCGGGGCCATCCGAAAGCCGTCGCGCTGGTTCACGCGCAGTCTGAACGGATCATCTTGTCGAGTATCGTGGTGGCGGAGCTGTACGCGGGCGTGAGGGGTGATGCTGAGTTGCGCACGCTCGATCGCCTCATTCAGCTATTCCGTATCGTTGCGGTCTCCTCCGATCTCGCACGAGCAGCCGGGCTCCACAAGAGGGACTATGCCAAGTCCCATGGCGTCGGTCTGGCCGACGCCATCATCGCTGCCACCGCCCAAGCCGAACACGCCGAACTGAACACCCTGAACACCAAGCATTACCCCATGCTCAAGGGGCTGAAGCCGGCTTACACGAAGACATCAGGAAGCCGACGAGGCGTGCCAGGCGACGTTTGACGGCGGCCGCCACCAGACACAGCGGCCAGAGCAGCCACATCCCAAACATCAGGTTTGTCATGTCCTGCACCTCGATGCGGAAACGCGATTCCCGGAACGGGCCCGTGTTATCCGGACCTGACTCAAGGCGATAACGGGATGGCGTTGGAAACGCCCAAAGATGGATGGTCGCCGACGACCGCCGTAGAGTAGACTTTCGGTGTTTCCCCAACGCCAACCGTTCCACCAGCGGGACAGGGTTATGAGAACCTTCCACGCGTTGTGCTGCGTTGTGCTCCTCTGGACCGCGGCGGCGTCGGCGCAGACCGCGCCCGTCAGGATCCTGATCATCTCGAGGACGCAGCCGGCCTCGGCTGGAGGGGACGCGCAGACGATTGCTGGCGTCTTCGAATCGTTCGTCCTGACCCAGATCACGAAGACATACCCCTGTGCCGAGCCGCTCACGACCGAAGACGTCCGGAATCTGCTGACGTACGACCGCACGCGTCAGTTGCTGGATCCCAAGTACGAGGGCGGGCTGGAGACCATCGCCGGCGCGATGGGCGCCAATTACTACGTGTCGATCACGGTGACCTCTGCGGGCGCGGGGCGGATGGTGGTGAACGCGGCGACAATCAACATGGCGAACGCCCAGGTTGTCAGCAGGACCGGCAGCACCTATGCCAGCGCCGAAGCCGCCAGCAAGGCGATGGGCCCCCTGGTCAATGGCTCCGAGGGTGGGAGCACCAGAGGCCGCGTCAATTGCGCCAAGCGCCCCGGGTTCGATGAGCCGGTCTGGAAAGTCCTCAATGGCGAGCGCAGTTCGAAGACGAGCGCGAGCGTCGAGGGCACCACAGACGCCCTGGCGGAGGTGTCAATCACCAACGGCCAGGCGCGGATCGCGCTGAAGATTCCCGCGGTCGAGGGCGGGACGATGGTGGAAAGGACGAAGGTGACCGACGCCAACTGTGAGGGTTCGTGGGAGACGCCGGTCCCCGACATCAGCGCCCCGTGGGCGTCTGAGGAGGTGTCTGAAGAAGTGACCGTGACGCTCGATCCCAAGAACCCGAACCAGCTCTTGGGGACCAAGCAAATCGAGCCGGGTGTCACGATCCAGTGGACGCTGTCGAAACGCTGACCGCGCCCCAGGATCATCAATCGGCAGGAGACGATCGACGTCAGACGATAGACCGCAGAGGGGTCTCCGCTCGCCTTCCGCTGAACAGGCTACCAGAGCGCCGCTGCCAGAAGCAGGCGGCGCT
>JBAXOX010000170.1:0-2680 GCA_037133015.1 Acidobacteriota bacterium | reverse complement strand
GTGCGCGACGTCAACTACTTCTGCCGGTCAGCGACAACTATTTCTGCCGGCGAAGGGTCAGCGAAGGAGTGCTGGTCGCGACCTGACCGCACTCGGTAATTGTCGTTCGCGGGTCGCTCGCTTGGGTCATGGTCTGTCTTCGTTTCCGGTCGTGATCGAGTCGGGTGAAGGCGGTGGGCGGTGTGGAAAACCATCGGTGGTTTTCCAAAGCCCGGTGGGCGCGTCTGCGCGTCCACGGGGCTGGCACCGTCCACGGCCCGGCATCACGGCGTCGCGGTGACGGGCTGGGCGGCCTTCTTCTTTTTCCGGGCCTCGGCCTCTTCGGCTCGGAAGCTGCGGACATCGAACTCCAGCAATACGGAATGATGGACCAGGCGATCGATAGCCGCCGCCGTGGCCATCTGGTCCCGGAAGATCCGATCCCACTCGCCGAACACGAGATTGCTGGTGAGGATGACGGAGTGCCGCTCGTAGCGCTCCGCCAACAGGGTGAAGAGCACCTCCGCCTCTTCGGGGCTTTGTTGGATGTAGCCGAGATCATCGAGGATGACGACGTCGAAGTTATCGAGTCTGCGCAGCGCGCGTGGGAGGTCCAGATTGCGCTTCGCGACCAAGAGCGTCTGCACCAGGCTGTACGTCGGCACGAAGAGGACCGAGTACCCCCGTTCCAGGAGGCCCTGCGCGACGGCACACATCGCATGACTCTTGCCGACGCCGGGCAGCCCGAACGCGAGCACGTTGGTCGCGTCGTCGACGAAGTCGCCTTCGGCCAGCTCGTGCAGGCGGCGCACCAGCGCCGCCGGGAACCGCGCTTCATTCAAGGTGGCGAAGGTTTTTCCGGGGGGTAGCTGTGACGCCCGGCGTAAGCGGGTCAGACGCCGCTCGCGGCGCTCGTCCGCTTCGAGATCCAACAGCTCCAGGAGCAGCGGCAACACCGCCGACTGATCGGCTTCGGTGAACCGCGAGACGAGCTCGCGCGCCGCGGCCGTGAGCCCGAATCCCGTGAGCCGAGCCGTGATCTGGTCGCCGACCGTGTCGGGCTTGGGGGGCCGCCTCATGCGCCGGCTCCCACAAGGAGCGCATCGTAGGCTCGAAGATTGGGCCGCGGGATATGGACGGTCGGGATCCGGACCGTGGGCGGCGCGACGCAGCCCTCCACGGCCGCATAGTCAAAGCCCGTGGGGTGGTCCAGTAAGGAGGTCACGGCCTCGGTGACCACCCGTTCGCCGGCCTTCGCGGCCAGGCGCAAGAGACGCAAGTACTCGACGTCGGCGCGATCACCGTGGGTAGTCAGCAGGCGATCGTACGCCCGACGAAACGTCACCGAGGGGAACAAGTCTTCGCGATAGCGATACCGGGCGAACGCGCCGGGTTTGCGCACGAGCCACCCAATGACGTGCCGGTAGTCGATCTTGTGCGCATCTTCTTTCCGCAGCCGCGGCATCGTTTGGATGAGCTGGCCGAGGTAGCGCACTTCGACGGTGTCGGCGTAGACCCGTGCGTCCAGCGTATGGCCCATCAGGCGAGCCGGCACCGAGTAGGTCCGGTGGGCCACATGAATCGTGCTCCAGCGCCGGACCTTTGGGGCGTAACTGGTGTAGCTCGGGACCGGCGCCGCAGGCAGCGGGCGCAGGTGGAGGCGCTCGTCCGCCAGGCGGGCCGCCGCCGGCCGATTCCGCCACTGGTCGACGACCTCTTGTACGAACTGCTCATAGGCGCCTGGCGTGGCGAAGTCGGCATGCCCCCGGACGAGCAGGGCTTGGGCGACCAGGACTTTGACGCGCCCGTTGGCGTGCTCGACCACCCCGTTTTCGTGCGCGCGTCCTGGGGTGATGCGACTTGAGCGCAGCCCATAGTGATCCAACACCGCGCGGAACCGGACGGTCAGGTCACGGCCGCTGCTGCGCTTCAATTCATGGGTCGCCGCCGACAGGTTATCGCTGCGCAGGACGTCCGGCACCGCGCCCAGGGCCCAGAGCGCCCCTTGCAGCCCCGCGACCAAGGCCTCGAAGGTTTCGCCGAAAGCCAGCGTGACCCACGTCCACCCGCTGTAGCTCAACACGAAGTCGAACAACAAATGCGGGAAGACCTCGCCGGCGATCGTGACGCCCAGGTCCGTCGCATGCGTGAAGTCCACCGCCGCTTCGCGGCCCGGCACCGCGACCTGCGGGAAATACACCTCAGGCTCCGGCCCGTGCAACGCACGCCAGTCACGAAAGCGCCGTTGCAGCGTGCGCACGTGGCCAGGCCGGAAGCGCCCCGGATCCTTGGCCAGCAGCGTCGCCAGCACGAACTTGGCTTCCAGCACCCCCTTCGTATCTCGCGCCAACAACGGCTCGATGTCCGTCGCCCAGACCTCCGCAAACGGGTCCACCCGCGTGCGCCAGTCTCGCCCCAACTTCGTCATCGATGGCGCCGGTCCCTCGTCCCACTCCCGCGCCGTCCGCAGGCTCATGCCTGCCGCCGCCGCGGCCGCCACTTGGGTATTGCCATTCATTCGTCTCTTCCTCAGGAGTCGGACCTGCGCATCTGTGACCATGACTCACAGCCTGGCACGGGCCGACCACCTGACCCAAAGCGGCAGATCTAATTGTCGTCAGGCGGCAGATCTAATTGTCGCCGCGCACCGCGTAGTTCGATCGCTCAACGGCAGCATGCTCGCGACCGGTGAGCGCGAGAT
>JBAXOX010000169.1:0-2781 GCA_037133015.1 Acidobacteriota bacterium | reverse complement strand
TCATCGACGACTCCAGACTGCTGTCGAGGGGCCTTCGCCGACCTTCGACAGGACGAGGTAGGGACCGAGTTCCTGGCCAATCATCCGCGGCCTCTCAGGTCGGCTTCCGCGAGGCAAGTCCGCTGAACGCCCAGCTTCGCCAGCACCTCATACGGCCCGACTGTCGCTCCGGGTTTGATGCTCATCGCGTCACTTCGCCTGCCCGGTCCGTTTGAGATCTCCAGCCCAGTTCTGCACGACGATGATCTGCGTCGACCCGGCACCGGATTCGCCCTGTCCGGTCGTCACGACGAGGAATCGCTGGCCATCCGGCGTCACGCCGTAGCGCAAGGGATCGCCGAGATCGCGCTCGGGTTGCGGCATCTCGAAGAGCAACCGCGGGGTACCGGCCTTGAACGTCGGGCCGGTGTCGACATCCACGACCATCATTCTGTTTCCGCTCTTATAAAACAGCTCGCGTCCGCTGCTGGCCCACATCGCCTGGGCTCCGCGCTCGGTCGAGATCTGCCACTTGCCGCTACCTGTCGGATACGACTGCACGTACACCTCGTCGCGCCCCGTCGCGTTCGACCGATACGACATCCACCGGCCGCCGGGCGCGAAACGTCCTTCACGTTCGAAGGCGGCTGTCGCCAACGTCGGATGCAGCGTTCCGTCCGTATCGCGGACGATGACGTCCTGGTTGTTCTGGAACAGCAGCAACCGGCCGTCGGGCGACCAGGACGTCGCGACTTTTTCGCCGCCACGCTGGTCGTCGGTCACCAGCGTGATCGCCTGACCGCTGCCGTCGGCCGCCAACTTCATCAATGGACCGATGTACTCCGGCCCATGGGTGAAGGTCAGGAACCGGCCGTCGGGCGACCAAATTGGAAACCAGTTGTCGCCTTCGAAGGTCCGCTTCTGGATCGTTCCCCGCTCGATGTCATACACGTAGATGTGCGCGCCGCTCTCGTCGCGGCGCACCAGCGCGATCTGCTTTCCGTCGGGCGACAGACTGGGGTCGCTGTAATCGCCTGGTGCCAAGGACAGTGGCGTGACGGCACCGCGCCGATCCACCCAGACCAGGCGGCGCATCAACGGTTCAGGCTCTGGCGTGAAGACCAGGATCCCGGTGGACGAGACCGAAAACTCCGCCACTCGCTCCGCAACCGGCACCGGATTTCCCGTCGTCTCGAGACGCGCCAGATCGAACGACTGACGCATGAGCGTGCTCCCGCGCTTGAACAGTAACGCGCCGGGAACGTAGGCGGGAGGCGCGGTAATGGCGGGCAGCAACGTCGTGTCGGGAGAAGCCAGAGACCCGAGATACGCGTGGGCACCGGTTGACGTATAGGCCCAAAACACGAAGTGCTGGCCGTCCGGCAGGAAGTTCGCAGAGCCATGCCGCTGAGCCAGTTTATCGAGCCCTGTGACCGGCAACGGCTGGCCCCCGGCCGCCGGCACCCGTTGCAGCCTGCCGCCGCTCCGCGGCGCGAAGACGATCACGTCGTCGCGGCTCCAGGCGCCTCCCAGTCCGCCCGTCACGTCGCAGAGGTCTATGGGCGGCCCACCGGTGACGTCTGCCTTTTGCACCTTGCCGTGCGCGAAAAACCCCAGAAATCGGTTGTCGGGCGACCAGAACGGATCCCTCGCGTCTTCGGTTCCCGCTAGCGGTCTCGGGTCCAGTTGGTCCAGGGGGCGCAGCCAGATCCGCCCGTCGATCCCGATGAAAGCGAGCAGCCGACCATCCGGAGAAATCTGCGGAAACGCCGCACCTTTCGGCACGGCGACGGAGAACCGGATCACCGGCGCGTTGGGGATGGCCTCTCTGATCGGAATCACGCCGAAAGCGAACAGGGCGGCGGCCAGCACCGCGGCTCCCAGCAGTCCGCCGGCACACACCCACGCGACGATCCGCGCGCCGCGTTGGCGCGCCGGCACGGCGGCCGGGCCGGTGGGCGCTGGGCCGGAGGACACAGGACCACTGCCGAGACCGGAATGTGCCGCGACCTCGTTGATCTCTATTCGCGCGTCGCCGATGTCGCGCAACCGCTCTCGCGGGTCCTTCTTCAAGCATCGCTTCAGCAACGCGACGATGCGCGGAGGTGTCGCCGATGGAAGCGCCGGCCAGTCCGGCTCCTTCGTCATCACCGCCACGATGAAGTCCGTCACATCATCGCCGACGAACGCCCGCCGGCCGGTCAGCATCTCGTGCAGCACACAGCCGAACGCCCAGATGTCGGTCCGCTTGTCGACCGATTTTCCTTTCGCCTGCTCCGGGCTCATGTAGGCCGCGGTCCCCACGATCACTCCAAGCCGACTGGCCATCGCGGTCATGGTCGGCGAGTTGATGGCGTCCGCCGTCGCGCTCGCCCCCTCCGCACCGAGCGCTTTGGCCAGCCCAAAATCCAGCACCTTCACGCGCCCGTCCGCTGTGAGCTTGATGTTGGCGGGTTTGAGATCGCGGTGGACGATGCCCTTCTCGTGCGCCGCCTCCAACGCGTCGGCGATTTGCGCCGCAATCGCCAGCGCCTCGGAAACCGGCATGGCCCTCCCGGCGATTCGCTCGTCGAGCGTCGGACCTTCGACAAGCTCCAGGACGAGCGCCGTCACGGTCGAGGTTCCTGACGCGGTCGACACGCTTGCCTCTTCGACGCCGTAGATGGCCGCGATGTGCGGATGATTGAGCGCCGCGAGCACCTGCGCTTCGCGCGTGAACCGCGCGCGGCGGTCCGGATCGGCCGCAAACGCCGCCGGCAGAATCTTGAGCGCGACGTCCCGCTTGAGCTTGCTGTCGTGGGC
>JBAXOX010000168.1:0-2803 GCA_037133015.1 Acidobacteriota bacterium | reverse complement strand
GAACTCGAGCCGCGGGCGGCCATGCTGTTTTCCGCCGCGTGTGGCGTGGGACTGGCGGCCGGCGCCATCGTGTGGTGGGCGCGTCGCCAGCGGTTGCTCAGGCCATAGCCTCATCCCCCACCCATGGATCAGGCCGGCGCTCCTCAACTCCCGCGTGTTGCCGCGCGGTCGACCCGCACGCGTGCGACGAGACGTCGGCGACTAGCCGGCGCCGCCTTGATACTGGCTGGTGCCGCGTGGTTCTACGGCTATCTGCGGTCTGGTGCAGACATCCTGCCGCTGGTCGGCGCCGTACTGCCGCACGCCGCGAGCATCGAGCGCCGAGGGGACATCTTCGCCGGCCGTGCGTCTGACGGGTCCATCGTGGGATACGCCGCCGTTGGCTCGGCGCCCGGCTACGGCGGCCCCATCGAGATGCTCGTGGGCGTCAGCCCATCAGGAACCGTGACGGCCGCGCGCGTCGTCACGGAAGGCGAAACACCCGGGTTCTTCCGCCTGTTCGCGGCCAGGGACTTCTTCGGCCAGTACGGTGGCGCACCGATCACGCGCCCGCTGCAACTGGGGCGAGACCTCGACGGGGTGAGCGGCGCGACGCTCAGCGCCGAAGGCATTGCCGAAGGCGTTCGCCGCGCGGTAAGGCTTGTCGCGCACGAGGCCCTCGGGACGCCGCTCCCAGAGGAGCCTCGGCCCGTCCGGTTCGGCGTACCCGAGATTGTCCTGTCGTTACTGCTGCTGGTCGGGTTTGCCGGGCACCGCGTGGCGACGGCCAAGGCAAGGCACGCGTTGCGCTGGGGCAGCATGCTGACCGGCATGATCGTGATCGGCTTCATCTACACAGCGCCGTTGACGATCGCGCACGTTGTGGCGTTGGCCTGCGGATACTGGCCCGATTGGCACAATAACCTGTACTGGTATCTGCTGGTCGGAGGAGTCTTTCTGGGCGCGGCCTGGCAGGTCAGGAATCCCTATTGCAGCTGGTGCTGTCCGTTCGGCGCGTTTCAGGAGTGTCTGGGCCGGCTCACCAATGCCCCGACGTATCGACCAGCCCCGTTGCACGATGCGCTCAAATGGGTACAGCGGGGTTTGGCACTGGTGGCGGTACTGCTCGGGGTCGCGATGCGACGGCCAGGGATCGCCACGTACGAACCGTATCAGGCCCTCTTCAGCCTGCAAGGCACCGGTTTCCAGTGGACGCTGCTCGTCGTCATCTCGCTGGCGAGCCTGCTTGTTCGCCGACCGTTTTGCAGTTACCTCTGCCCGATCGACCCGGTGGTGGATCTGATCGGCGAAAGTCGCCGGTACATCAAGGAGACGTGGCGCTCATGGCGAACCCACGCGGCGAACTCGTGAAGCAGGCGTTGTTGGTCGGCTTCGTGGCGGTGTGCGTGCTGCTGGTGGCGCTGAACTGGATCACCACGCCATGACAGGAGGCACACGCGGCCCTGCGCCAGGTCGACCGATAAGCCGACGAGGCTTCATCACCATCTCGGCTGTGTCCGCGCTGGCGGTGGGCCTTGGTGGCGCGCTGACGCGCCGGCTGATGGCCACTGGCGAACTTCGGCAGGTCGAAGAGACGCGATTGGCCCTTGGCACGTATGTGCGGATCGTGTTGGGTGGACCAGACGCCGCGTTGTCGCAGCGGGCGATCGCCGCGACGTTTGCGCGAATCGAGGCGCTGGAATCGATGCTCAGCCGCTATCGCCAAGACAGCGCGCTGTCCCAGCTGAATGCGTCCGGAATCGTGCGAAGACCTCCCGCCGACCTGCTCGAGGTGCTGCGAGCGGCACGCCGTGTCTCCGACTGGACCGGCGGCGCGTTCGACGTCACCGTCCAACCGGCGATCGCGTTCGTCGAACGCAGCATGGCTCGCGGTGGGATGCCGGATCGGGAAGCGTTGCAGGTCGCGCTCCGCCTGGTCGGCGACGCCGGCGTGATCGCCGACGACGATTGCATCGTCCTTGCTCGCGACGGCATGGCGATTACGCTGGACGGCATTGCCAAGGGCTTCGTCGTCGACGCCGCTCTGGCCGTGATCGAGCGAGCCGGCTACGCCGAGACCCTGGTGAGCGCCAGCGGTGACATGCGCGGCGGCGTCCGACCGCGGGGTTCGTCATGGCGGATCGGTGTCCAGGACCCTCGGCGCCGGCCGGGTTCGACCATCGCGGTGGCGCGCCTTACCGATCGCGCGATCGCAACGTCCGGAGATTACCTGCACGCGTACACCGCCGACTTCACGCGCCATCATATTCTCGACCCGCGGTCCGGCGATTCGCCGCCCGAATTGAGCAGCGTGTCGGTGATGGCGCCGACGGCGTGCCTCGCCGACGGGCTCAGCACGGGCGTGATGGTGATGGGACGAGCACGGGGCCTGGAACTCATCGAACGCCTCCCTGGCGTCGAATGCCTGCTCGTGACGAAAACGCACGAGGTCATCGCCTCATCGGGTTTTCCCATCGTCGACTAGTCGCACGCGGGGTCGCCCCGTGGAACATCGCGGCTTAGCGCGTGTAGAATGCGCACACGGCGTCGGATTGATCGTCGACCGCCGCACACCCGGAGGCAGTCATGTTCGTTGGAGCCAACCGCTTTCACGCTCTACCCACGGCCTTGCTGGCGCTCGCGCTGGCGGGTTCCTCGTTGCAGTCGCAAGGCATTTCGCCCCAACCGGCTCGCTTTCGTCTGGAGGAAGCCACGATCGCGGATGTTCATCGGGCGATCGGCAGCGGCCAGATCACCTGCCGAAGCCTTGTTCAGGCGTACGTGGATCGCGCCAAGGCCTACAACGGCGTGAGCGATCGGCTGA
>JBAXOX010000167.1:0-2805 GCA_037133015.1 Acidobacteriota bacterium | reverse complement strand
CGGAAGCGGATCGAATCAGACGCCGTCATGGAAGCCGTCCCAATCGAGGCGCCAGTTAGGCGTCCGCACCTGCGGGAATACCCACATCAGCGTGCCGGCAACCATTTGCCGCCGCAATCCTGATTGGTCAAGCGCGCGACGCGCCAACGTCCGCAAAGGCTGAAAGTAGGCATCGCCAAACAGGCAGATGCCCTCGGCGCACACATCCAGCAGCAACGGAGTGAGATTGGATTCCACTTCGGCCGGCGTCCGCGCCACGATGCTGAGAGATCCCGGCAGTGCCGCCGCAAGGCTGGCCAGGGGCTTGCGGAGCTGAGTCAGACGAACGATGGGATCGCGTGGCAGCCCGTCCGCGACGACCAAGAGGTCGATGTCACTGTCGGGACGAGCATCATTGCGGGCCCGAGAGCCAAACAGGACGACGGCCTGCAACCGCGCGCCCAACTGCCGGAGCAGTTCATCGACGACGGGCTGGAGGTCTGGGATGATGGCCATCTTCGTTGATGCGACGACGGAGTCTCGAATTCGGCCAATTGTAGCATCCGGCGGTGCAATCACTCCGGGAGTGATTATTACGTCGCCAGCCCGGCCAGCCAGCAGCACGTTGGGGCGACGAGCGAGGAATAATTAGTCCGGGAGTGTTTGTGCCAACTCATGAACGGTGCCATCAGGCCGCCAGTTGGCCCATGGTTCTGTTACGGCAAGCTGGCGGATGGCCCTTCGAACCCAGGCCCAATGTCCGACGCGGGCGGATTCTGGCCCTTCGCTTCGGCCGTTACGCCTGCCGGGCCCGATCGGGAGTGTGCCTGGGCGCCGGACGCGGAGGGCGGACGCCGGTGGCGCGACATTCGCGTTGGCACAAACACTCCCGGACTGGTTTTCAGCGCCACGCAAGACACCGCTCAGACCGCCCAATAGGGCCAGTAGACCAGGCGTCGGTCAGGCCGTGTCTGCGGAACGCCTCCGTACAGAATGACTCCATAGGGTGATTTGTAACGTCTGACGAAATCCTCGAGGAGGGTCGAGTCGATGGCGGCCACGTCGGCCGTGAGTTTGACTTCGAGGGGAATCTGACGTGTTCCCCGCGAGTAGATGAAATCAATTTCGCCTGGGCCGAATTTCGTCTTGTTGTTCTGATCGACCGTGAACGGCTTGTAATAGGCCAGTTCGCTCTTCAGTGGAATGAGTTGACGCAGAAATTCGAGTCGCGCATGGACCATGCCCTCGAGACGATGACCCAGATCATCGCTGGACGGTTCGTCAATGCCGGTCAGGTAGCTCACGACACCCGGGTCGGCATACGCATACACGCAGAGATACGACCGGCGATCTTCCCCCATCAACGTCGGCCGTTTGGCATGAAGATAGCCGTGCCCGAGCAGGTCTTCGATCTCCGAGTTGATGTCGTCACGTCGACGGACGCCTGTGCGTTGCATGATTCCTTGGTAGGCAAATTCCCGCGAATGATTCGAAGCGAGGTAGATGCGGACCACGTCGGAAATGTTTTTGTTGTCGTGCCTGGTGACCTCGAACCCTCGCTCGACAACGGTTCGGATCTGGCGCATAACCAACGTCGAATCGACCTCCAGCTGGGCGACGGGCAGGCCGCCGATTCGGAGATAGCGAAGACAGCGGTTCTGAATCTCCGGTGTCAGGCGAAGACCCAGATCTGGAATGGTGGGCAGACTGTTTCGATCGAGAATGTCGAGAAATCCTTTTTGGCACTTCTCCAGGGGGATCCATCCTTGGTGGTGCAGGATTTCGGGCAAGCTGAAGGGGGCCAGCGTCATGAAATCGGCACGTCGCTGGAGGCGACGGCGGGCCGCGGTCGCGAGGTACGCGGGGTTCGATCCCGAGACGATGAAGCTCACCCCGGCGTCAAAGCAGATCTTGAGCGCGTCAAAGACGGCCTCGGTCTTTTGGACTTCGTCCACAAAGACGAGAGCGGGGCCTTGCGTCGACGAACGAACGCGATTCAGCAAGAACGCGGTGTCGGTGGCGACAGCATTCCGGAAGCCCACATCATCGCCCGTAAACGAAAAGACGGCTCTGTGCGGGGCGATGCGGTCGAGGAGGTGTTGGACGAGGGTCGTCTTTCCACACCCGACGATTCCTGCGAGGATCAGGGCTCTTGGAGTCGAGTCCGAGAAGATGCGGGTCAGGTGGTCGTCTACTTCTCGTTCAATATACAAGGGTTAGCTCCGAAACGGAGAAAGTGTACGACTTACGATACTTTCGTAGGAGAATGTTGTCAATTTGCAACCACTTTCCCTTTACAGGCGTGGCGCGCGCAGCCGTAGGTGATGACGCCTTTGCGAGCGGCGTACTCTTCGTCAGCGGGTCTGGACCGCGGCCGAGAATTCTGACGCGAGGTGATTCGTTAGGTCGCCAACGCGGGTGAACTGCGCCGTGGTGTGGGGGTTGGTGCCAGTGCCGGTGCCGGTGTTGGTGCTGGTTCCGGTGTTGGTCGGGGTGTAGCACGACATTCGAGTTGGCACAAACACTCCCGGACTGGTTTACGGTTGCTGGTGCCGGCGTTGGTCGGAGTGTGGCACGGCAATCGCGTTGGCACAAACACTCCCGGAGTGATTTACGTGAGACGCGATGTAGCTGCCGCCAAGATCGCTCCCGCCCTCGTCTGAGCGACTGCGCCCGCGTGCAGGCTGACGGCCGGATTCCAGCCGGGCGCGTTTTACTCTGCCGCGACGGAGAGTTGCGTCCACGGGACGATGCGCGCGTAGGTGCGGCGCTGGGCTTCCACACCGCCGTAGACGACCCGCCGGTCAACGTGACGATCGGGCCAGG
>JBAXOX010000166.1:0-2904 GCA_037133015.1 Acidobacteriota bacterium | reverse complement strand
TGATGCCGTGCTTTCGGTCAGACGCCGCTCAGAATCGGCTGCGTGGCTTTGACATCCCACGGCTCGCCGATAGCAACTCAATGTCGGCCTGGTCACTTGGCCGTCCCGTCTTCTTGGACGCGATCAAGGCTCTAAGACCGAGGTAGGGGATGCGGGTACCCTGAATGCGTCTCACGATTCTCGTCGGCCACGCCTTTTCGAACGTGACGGACCACGCAATGGTGAGGACATCGACTCGCGGGTCATCGCCGACAATGGTGATGGCCTTCTGGACCATTTCCTCGGCATCGAGCTCGCCCGCAATTCCGTAGGGTAATTCATTCAATGCCGCCAGCACGCGCGACATGTTCGCCTCGTCCCGCGGGACGAGAATATCCACATCACGGGTGGCGCGCACGGAACCATGGAGATTGGCGGCCACGCCGCCCGCCAACAGATAGCGGGCGCGGTGCCGATTCAAAAGTCGACAGACCCGAATGACGCGGTTATCGGTACCAGGGGTTGGTTTGCGCACGTCTCCACCGTTCGTACTCGGCCAGCGTAGCGAAAGACTTCGTGAACGGCTTGAACGGGTATGGCGTCAGGGCGCGAAAATCAGCAAACAGCCGTTCGGCTTCTGCCAGGCAGAACGCCGGAGTCGGACGCGGTTTCACCGTACGCCGATGGTTAGGTTGCTTTCGCACAACGAAGCGATTATAACGCGCGCAGCCGCGCCCCATGAGCCCTGAGGTGTGGGGGGCGATGCTCGGGGGAAACAGGTCGCAGAGGAGCCCGTGCGCGACGTAAATCTGTCTCGTGGGTGTCGGGGCGGATGGGCCGGCATGCCGTGCGCGACATCGCCTGCCGGCAATGTCTGCTATTGTCTTCCCGTTCCCGTGGGATGAGATGCGAGTGGTGTCGGTACCCGTATCACGGATGGAGATGGACGTGAAGCCACTGATCGATTGTTCCGCGCGTCGATGGGCCACGGCGGCGTCCACCATCGTCGCGCTGCTGGCCATCCCCGCGCTGGCACGAGAGGCCGCGGTGGCCACCGAGACGTTTCGCATCGCCGGATTACGAGCGCCCGCGGAGATTCGCGTCGACCGTTGGGGCGTGCCCCACATTTATGCGCGGAGCGAACCTGACGTGTTTTTCGCGCAGGGGTTCAATGCCGCTCGGGACCGTCTGTTCCAGATCGACCTGTGGCGCCGCCGCGGACTCGGGCAGCTCGCCGAAGTATTCGGGTCGGCATTCGTGGACCAGGACCGCGCGGCACGCCTGTTCCTGTATCGCGGCGACATGGATCGCGAATGGCGCATCTACAGCTCCCGCAACACGCGTGAAGCCGAGCCGGTCACGCAGCGCTTCGTCGAGGGCATCAACGCCTACGTCAATTGGCTCCAGACCAATCCGGGCCGGCTGCCGTGGGAGTTCACCTTCCTCAAGTATCAACCCGCGACATGGACCGCCGATGACGTGATCCGTATCCGTTCCCACGGCCTCACGCGCAACCTGACTTCGGAAGTCGCACGGGCCAGGACCCTGTGCCAGGCGCAGGACATCGCTGCCGACCAGGTGCGCGTCGGCCTCTCCAACGGCTGGAAGGCGCAGGTGCCCGAGGGGCTCGATCCGTGCCTGCCCGCAGACATCCTGAAGGTGTTCCAGCTCGCCACCCAGAACGTGCAGGTCACCAGGTCGTCGGCGACGGGGCAGCAGGCCTCGGTCGCCGTCGAGCCCGTGCCATCGGAGGCGCTTGAGGAAGAGGCTCCCGACGGCAGCAACAGCTGGGTGGTCGGCCGCGCGAAGTCGGCGACGGGGCGCCCGATCCTGGCGAACGACCCGCACCGCGCCTACTCGGCCCCCAGTCTTCGCTACCTCGTGCATCTGTCGGCCCCTGGCCTCGACGTGATCGGTGCCGGCGAGCCCTCACTCCCCGGTATCTCTCTGGGGCACAACGAAGCCATCGCCTTCGGCCTCACGATCTTCAATATCGACCAGGAAGACCTCTACGTCTACCAGCTCAACCCGAGTGACGCAACGCAGTACAAATACAAGGACGGCTGGGAATCGTTCCGCGTGGTCAAGGAGACCGTCCGTGTGAAAGGCGCCCCGGCCACGACCGTTGCCCTCAGCTTTACGCGGCACGGGCCAGTGATCCACATCGATGCCGCCAGGGGCCGCGCCTACGCGGTGCGATCCGGCTGGCTCGAGCCGGGCATGAGCCCATACTTTGGATCGCTTGAGTACATGCGCGCCAAGGATTTCAGCGCGTTCCGCACGGCGCTCGTCAACTGGGGCGCGCCGACCGTGAACCAGGTTTACGCCGATACGAACGGCAACATCGGGTGGATCCCGAGCGGGCTCGCGCCGAAGCGTCCGAACTGGGACGGCCTGCTGCCGGTGCCGGGCGATGGCCGCTACGAATGGGACGGTTTCTGGCGCGGCGACCAGATGCCCTCGCTCGACAACCCGGAGAAAGGCTGGGTCGCGACGGCGAACGCCTACAACATTCCCGAGGGGTATCCGGCGACGGAGCGCAAACTCGGGTTCGAATGGACCAACCCCTCACGCCACCAGCGACTGCACGAGGTGCTTGGGGCGCTGTCCACGGTTTCCCTCGAGGATTCGGAGCGACTCCAGAACGATATCCTCTCCATCCCGGCGCGGCGATTGGTGGCGCTGCTCGCGCCCCTCGCCTCCGAGGATGAGAAGACGAAACGCGCGCTCGCCTTTCTGCGAGGGTGGGACGCGCGGCTGTACGCGGAGTCGCCCCAAGCCGCGCTGGAGGAGATCTGGCAACTGCGTCACCTGCGCAAGGCGTTCCGCGAGGCGGTGCTCGAACCCAAGGCCGCCGCAGCGCTCTCGGTCACCGACATGAACGTGATGCTTCTGGGCCTGGAGCAACCCGAGACGCGATTCGGC
>JBAXOX010000165.1:0-2984 GCA_037133015.1 Acidobacteriota bacterium | reverse complement strand
CACGCTGTCGGGCGCCAACACGTTCGGCGGCGGGCTCGCGCTCACCGCGGGCACGCTGCATGTCGCGACCGACGCGAATCTGGGCGGCGCGGGCGCGGTGGTGATGAGCACCGGCACCACGATCGGCTTGACCGGCAGCAACACCTTTGCGCACGGCCTCGGCCTCACAGGCACCTCGTCGATCGACGTCGGCACGGGCGTCGCCGCGACGTGGAGCGGCGTGATCGGCGGCACCGGCGGCCTCTCCAAGACCGGCACCGGCGCGCTCACGCTCTCGGGAGCGAATACCTATAGCGGCCCGACCACGGTTCTGGCAGGCACCGTGACGACGGGGCGGACCAACGTCTTCGGATCGATCCCCGCCCTGTCGGTGGCCAGCGGCGCCACGGTCAATCTGAACGGATTCAACCAGACCGCCTCGTCGGTCAGCGGCGCGGGCACGATCGCGCTCAGCCAGGGCGCGGTCTTCACCGTCGGCAGCAACACCGTCAATTCGATCTTCTCCGGCGCGATTGGCGGCACGGGCGCCATCGCGAAGGTGGGCTCGGCTCGCCTCACGTTGACCGGCGCCAACACGTTCACCGGCGGGATCACGATCACGGCCGGCGCGCTGTGGGGCACGGCCAGCAGCCTGCTCGGCAACATCGCGAACAACGCCGAACTCGTCTTCGATCAGGCCACCGATGCCACCTATGGCGGCGCCATCAGCGGCACGGGCGTCTTCACCAAGTTCGGCACCGGCAAGCTCACCCTCACCGGCGCCAACACGTTCACCGGAGGGACCACGGTCAGCGGCGGCTCGCTGTGGGGCACCACGAGCAGCCTGAGCGGCAGCGTGACGAACAACGCACAGGTCGGCTTCGATCAGTCGACCAATGGCACCTATGGCGGCGTGATGACGGGAACCGGGTCGCTGGTCAAGAGCGGCTCGGGCGCGTTGACGCTGACCGGGGCGAACACCTACTCGGGCGGCACGTCGCTCAACGCCGGATCGATCATCGGCACGACGACGAGCCTGCAGGGCGGGTTCGCCAACAGCAGTCTGCTGGTCTTCAATCAGGCCGCCAACGGCAGCTACGGCGGCCTCATCACCGGCACGGGCGGGGTCACCAAGCAAGGCGCCGGCAGCGTGAACTTCAGCGCTCCCCAGACCTACAGCGGGCTCACGTGGGTGCAGGGCGGCACGCTGTCGGTCGCGGGGCTGAGTGGCGGCGCCAAGGTCGATGCGGGCGCGACGCTGCAAGCCACGGGCCTGATTGGCGGGTCGGTCGATGTGCTCGGCACGCTCGTCGCGTTGGCGCCGGGCGCACCGGTGTTCGATCGCGCCTTCGACGCGCCGACCGCGACGGTCAGCAACCTGCCCACAGCACTCTTCATCAACGGCAACCTGACGACGTCGGCCGGCTCGATCGTTGGCGTCACCATCGCCCCCAGCAGCGCGCCGCCGATCTTTGTCAGCGGCACGGCGAACCTGGTCAACACGCAGCTCAACATCACCTTCACCGAGCCCAACCCCACCAAGTCCACGACCTATGTTGCGATCTCGGCCCCGGGCGGCGTCCAGATGAACGGCGTGGAGGTCGTCAGCCCCTCGACGTCGCTCGTGCCGGTGCTCAAGCTCGACAAGACGACGCTGGACGTCACGTTGCTCAATCTCGGCGTGCCGCTGGTCGGGCTCACGATGCCGGCGAATCTCGCCGGGATTGGCCACGCCATCGACGCGGTCAAACTCGGGTCGACGGGCGATTTCAGCAAGGTCGTCAATCAACTCACCGCGCTCACCGATACGAATCTGGCCAGCGCGCTGCGTCAGATGTCCGGCGAAATCCACGCGTCCAACGCCCGCATCGTGACGCTCGATGGAATGTCGGTGACCAACATGGTTCGCGACGCGGTGTCGGATGCCGAACAAGCGGACCAACCAGCCGCCGGCAGCACGGCGGTCTCGACGCGCGGCGCCTCGTCGGTGCGTCCCTGGGTCCAGATGGGCGGCGACCACGCGAGTTTCTCGACGGGCACCGCCAGCGGCGGCACCGCCAACGTGGGCAACGGCGGCGGCGGGTTGGATTTCCGGCCCTCGTCGGTGTGGACGATGGGCGCCGGGCTGGCGCTGAGCGCGGGCGGCTTGTCCCTCTCCGATCTGAGCGAAACCAGCCAGATGTTCACGCCGCGCGCCTTCACGTATTTCGGGTTCGGCTTCGGCCCGTTCCACGTCCATTGGGGCGGCAGCGTGGCGCGCTCGAAAACGACGACCAAGCGCCACATTCAGTTTGCCGCCTACGTGCCCGACTCGAGTGGCCAGGCCGTGGCGCTCGACGCCGCCATCGACCGCACCGCCACCGGCACCGAGATCGCCACGTCGCGCGACGCGTGGAGCGACTGGCAGTTTACGCGGAAGTTCCGGATGTGGACGTTCGACGGCAAACTGGGCGTGCGTGTCGCCAGCTACAACCGGAAGGCGCTGGCCGAATCCGGCGCCGATTCGATCTCGCTCGACGTGGGGGCGCAGACGCTGAGCACGCGCGAGTTGAGTACCGACCTGCACTGGTTCCGCCACAACGGCACGTGGCGCCCGAACATCCTGGTGACCTATCGCCGCGAATTCGGCGACCAGTGGATGAAGTCGGCCGCCAATTTCGTCGCCGATCCGAAGAGCCTGTTCGAGGTGCAGGGCCTGCCGATTCCGAGGGACACCTACCAGGGCCTGTTCGGTCTGTCGATGCGCAGCGGGGCGGGGCTGACCTACACGCTCGAGTACCAGTTCATGAAGAACACCGACGAGTTCCGCCACAGCCTGCGCTTCAAGGTGCGGTTGTAGGTTTGGCGGCTTCAGCGCCGCGGGCGCGAGCCCGCCAGCCAGACGACCGGCGCGATCATGGCGAGGATAGGCAACGTCAACGGCAGCACCATCACGCCAACGCTCAGGCGAACCCAGCCGGACGTGCGGGTCTTCGAGGATGAGGAGGACGGGTCGACCGCCTCGG
>JBAXOX010000164.1:0-2998 GCA_037133015.1 Acidobacteriota bacterium | reverse complement strand
GTTGCCCGTCGCCAGTCATCCCCGACAGATGCCACCCAATGACTTCATCGGTCACCGGAAGAAGGCGCCGATGCGCGCACGCCGTACACTTGATATGCGGCTTTTCACAGATTCCCCGCACCCACTCATGGGCGCACGCCGGCATGTAGCCGGACTTCCCGCTCTTGCGGCTCTCGAATCGTCGGGGATACACGTCCTCTCGCCCGCGGAAGAGGGAGCGAAAGAGTGCGATTTTGGCGTGCGCCGGCGATGAGTGATTGACGACTATCGACATTTGTTGGCTCGGCACAGCAGGCGCCAGTCTAGCGTGACCGGGTCATCCGACGACGGCGGTATCAGTTCGGCGCGGGACGCCTTCCATGCCCGAGTGCTCGCGACGACGCCTGGCCCGTGGTGTCCCCGTTTACGTACGTATGGAGCGTACTCGGTGGGACATGACGAGCACAAAGGTTGGACTCAACGAGCGCGCGTGTCTCGGTCGGCTTGGACGCCGGTCATTCGCACACCGCGCAAAGCTACCCGGGCCGATCTCCGGGAACACTCGGAGGACTCGCCGGAGCGGCACGCCGATCCGGCACACCTTCTCGCTCATGGGTGCTTCCCTGGGAATGACCGAGCCCTTAGGCAACATAGAACGTGCACGATAACATTAACTATGTTACCGTGCACGCATGGCGTTAGAACAACCTATCGCAGATGCCGGATTTGAAGCCGCCGTGCAGCGGTACCTCCACGACATCTTGGGGGTGCTTCCCGACTTGCGTCCCTGGCCCGGCCAGCGGAAGCTGCCCTATTTCCTACAGGACGCGTACGACCTTCGCGAGTTGCGGTTGTGGGACCGCCCAATACTGCTCGCCATCGACCGCCAGAAGGGCAAGCGTGGCCTCGCGAACGCACGCGGCAACTTGGACAAGATCCGGGCGATCGCGGGGCACGCCGTCGTCTACGTCACCGAAATGCTGGCGTCGTACGAGCGGCGCCACCTGATCGCGAAGAAGGTGCCGTTTCTCGTGCCTGGCAATCAACTGTTCCTGCCGGAACTCGGCATCGACCTGCGAGAGTACTTTCGAGGACGAGCACTGACGGCCGACGTGCATCTGAGCCCAGCAACACAGGCCGTCCTCATCGCGATCCTGCTCAGAGTGCCTTGGCAAGCGGACTGGCAGCCGGCGACGGTCGTCGCGGAACTTGGCTATACGCCGATGACGCTCTCGCGCGTTGTGAAGGAACTCGTGGCTGCTGGTCTCGCAACGGTGCGGAACGACGGCAAGGCGCGGTGGGTCCGGATGGCCACTTCCCCCGCCGATACCTGGGAGCGAGCGAAGCCTGGGCTGCGCAGCCCAGTCAAACGACTCGTCTGGGTACCGGCCTCACCAACGGCACTCCCGCCTGGCGCTCGTCTCGCGGGGCTGACCGCACTGGCCCGCGTGTCGATGTTGGCTGATCCGCCAGAGCCGACCTACGCACTGAGCCCGTTGCAGTGGAAGGCCGCGATGCAGGCGCGCGTCGAGACGTTGCCCCTGCGGATGCCGGGGGCGTGCGAGTGGCAGGTGTGGTCCTACAGCCCGGCGCTCGCGCCGAACAGCGACACCGTGGACCCGCTGTCACTGATGCTCAGCCTCGGCGATGAGGCCGATGAACGGGTGCAGAAAGCGCTCACCGAGTTGCGGGGGACGTTCCCATGGTGAAGGGCCTCGATCTGTTCCGTCAGCAGTTCGCTGACTATGCCGACCAATACGTGCTGATTGGCGGCACCGCTGCGACGCTGGCGATGGAAAATGCCGGGCTCGACTTCCGCGCCACGAAAGACCTCGACATCATGCTTCACGTCGAAGCGCTGAACGCCGCGTTCGGCGCCACCTTCTGGACGTTTGTCGAGCAGGGCCGCTACGAGATTCGACAGGCCAGCGACACGGGCAGGCCCGTGCACTATCGATTCAGCAAACCCGAGGACCAGCGGTTCCCGGCCATGTTGGAGTTGTTCTCCCGGACGCCGGACGGCATCGTCCTGCCAGAGGGCAGCCGTCTGACGCCGATACCGCTCGCCGAGGCGGTCGCCAGCCTCTCGGCGATCCTGCTCGACGAGGACTACTACGAGTTCATCATGTCCGGTCGCCGGGAATCCCAAGGCTTGTCATGGGTGGGAGAGGATCGACTGATTGCGCTGAAGGCCGGCGCCTGGCTGGACCTCACGGCTCGGCAGGCCAGAGGCGAGGCGGTGGACACCAGAGACATTCGGAAGCACGCGAACGACGTGATTCGGTTGTCGCAGTTGTTGACACCGGACCTGCGCGTGCCCCTTGCGGCGAAGATCGCAGACGATCTGAATCGGTTTCTCGATGGTCTCGCGGCTGACCGGTCCTTCGATCCGCGATCACTGAAGATCACGAACACCGTCGAGGTGATCATTGAACGGATCGCTTTGGCCTACGGCCTGAAGCGATGACGCACCGGAGTCGGGTGGCATTCGCCATGCGATGCCACAACCGAAACCCCGAGGCTTTGTGGAGACGACGCTCGGTCGGTCCGCCGCCGTCTCCACAATGTCTCCACAACCGGGGTCGATTCCAGAGGACCCGGGAGGACGCCAGTGGACAACGAGGCGGCTGAGAAGGCTCGCTCTATCAAGCACTTAGACCAGAAGCGTCACGCCATCAACCAGTTAGCGGGACGTGCCCGTCAGGGTTCGACTCCCGCCGCCTCCACCATTCGACTCGCGAACGAAGTGAGCCAGATCGAATGGTGTCCTGAGCGAGGGAGCGTAGCGACCGAGTCGAAGGACATCGTTCGCTCGCTCATGGCAGGCCCGGTCGTCATCTCCAGACTGAGAGCCTCGCTCATGGCAGGCCCCTCAATTGCGATGGCGAGGCGAATGGTGTCCTGAGCGATCGAACGTCAGGGAGCAAGTCGAAGGGCACCAAGACAGCGACGCACCACATCTAGGTCCTCCGCTGTTCCGATGGCACCTTATACGTCGGTTCGACCGATGACCTGAACG
>JBAXOX010000163.1:0-2999 GCA_037133015.1 Acidobacteriota bacterium | reverse complement strand
CCCTCACTTGCCGATTTGAGCCGCCACCTTCTGCCAGTCGGTCTTGTTGAACACCTCGTAGGTGGTCCACGTGTCGAGGCTGCCCATCTTGTCCCCAGTGGGCCGCCCTTCCTTCCACCGCTTCGCGAGTCCCAGGAAGTTGTGGACGATGACGATCTGGGGCACGCTGCGGGGCAGCAGCGGATCGAAGAAGTTCGGGTTCTTGCCGACAAGCGGCACGCACTTGGGCGTCCCCATGGCCACCAGGCCACTCCTGGTCGGATCGTTCCGGTCGTCGAGCAGGCAGGCCGGCCCTCCGCGATCGGCGGGCGACATCGTGGCGAGCTCATCCTCGGCGCTCTTGACTCCGGCGGCGACGCCGGCGAGTGGAGAGATCTTCGGGTCGCGAGACGCGCCGCGCTTCAAGGCGGCAAGCTGATCGGCTTCGTCGCGCTCCCAGTACCGGCGTTCGTGTTCGACGGCCGCCGCGCCCTTGGACGCAACCTTGTCGATAGCGCCTCTGTACTTAGCCTGGCGGGCTGCAGTCGCCTCTGGCGTCAGAAATGCGTCGTACTGCTTCTGCTGAGCGGCGATGTACACCTCGGCGCTGGCGGCAGTGGGTCTGCGCGCGGCGATCAGGGCCTTGAGGTAACGCTCGCGCGACACGGGCGTCCAGATGGGCCTCCCGTTGGTCGTGATGACCAGCAGGTCGCCATACGTCGGAAAGCCCCCGACGTCGGCCGTGCGCACCGGATCCAGCGAGAACTCCCCTTCCTCGTCTTTGAGCATGTTGACGCCGCCGCCCCTGGGCAGCGAGTTGACGTCGATGATGATGTGCACCGTTTCGTCGCCAACGGCCCGCTCCCGCTGTTGCTTGCCATCAACCGTCCGGATCATCTCGAAGTGCTCGAAGCTGCCCATCAGGATCATGCCGGCGAGGGGTTGACCCTTCAGCCCTTTCGGATACGGATAGTTGGTGGATGGCCCGAACAACGATGCTGTGAGCGCGGGGTTGACCCCCAACGGAGGAGTCCAGACGGGCGAGGCTCGAAAGACGTCGGCGATCTGCTTGAGCCGCGTCTTGAATGCGTTAGCGTCGGCTGTGGTAAAGCCAAGGAGCTTGAGCTCGTTCGCCGAGATGGTGCCGCACGTCCACGGATGCCACGTGCCGGGCTCGTTGACGAGCGATCTCATCGTCGTCTCCTGCGCGGCGACGGGCAGGGCGACGGCCGCGATGATCGCCGCGGCCCGGACGAGCAGGCCTGCGGCTGCGCGAAGCAGACTGGGGGAATGGTGTGCCATTGGGCTCATTCTAGCCTGAACGACCATGCGCCGGTGCGCCAGGATCGCTGCGGGGATCATTCAAGCGCCAGAGAGCGCTCGCGCTGACGATCACGTCGCGGGCGTCGGCGTCGATTCGCGGCGTCCGCGCATGTCGAGCAACAACGGCCATCGCCAACCGCGGATGTAGACCGATCGCCACGGCGCGTCGACGCCGATCCGCCAGGGCGCCAGGACCCCGATCAGGCCGCTGTCGCCGGTGTGTATCTTGCTACCGACTCTGAGGTCGGCGGCCTTGACGACCACGGCCGGCACCGGGAACAGCCGGCCCAGGCGAACCGTCGTGCCATCCGGCTCGACGTCGATGCTGACGATGTAGAAGCGCCAGTAGACGAGCATGCCGGCGAAGAACGCCAGGCCGAGCAGTCCGACGCCGCTGCCGAAGGCGACGCGCTGCCAGAGCGGCTTCAAGACGCCGCCATCCGCCTCGGCCAGTCCCCACGTGCGGGCGATGTCGAGGCCCCACCATCCCGCGCCGACCGCGCACAGCGCCGCCAACGCTGTCACCGCCAGCACCTTGGTGGCTTGGAAACCAGCCCGGTAGCGCCAGCCAGGATCGAGGGCAGTGGATCGGGTCGCCATATGCCGATTCTACCGGGGCCGGCCGCCTATCCCGGAGACATTATTTGGTTCGTGCGCCGCTCGTGATGCGTGCGCCCGAGGCCGACGTGGTCCGCGCTGCGCCAATCGCCATCACGTACGACTGCGTCCGGAAATAGATCACGCCGCCCGCAATCGCCGGGCTGGCCATGCACACGTCCCCCATCGTATTTTTGGCCAGCAACTGGAATGTCGGCCCAGCCTTCACGACATACACGTCTCCATCTTCGCTGGCGAAATATACCTTTCCATCACCCGCGACCGGAGAGGCGGTAAACCCGCTGGTTCCACTCCCAAGCCGCTCCTGGTAGCGCTTGGTGCCCGACCGTGCGTCGTAGCAGCCCATCACGCCATTATTCTTCGCGTTGTAGAGGTTGTCGCCGTACAACACCGGGGTGATCATGTACGCCCCGTCGCGCGGATAGCTCCACGCGACAAACTGGTTCGCCGTCTCGTTCGGACCGAGGGAAATGTCCCCAGTGGCGTCGAGACGAACGGCCATGAGGGATGCCAGCGGGCCGTGCGCATTCGTGATGAAGACCAAGCCGTGCCCGAGGACAGGGGTCGGCACCGGAATGTCGCCGCCGCCCTTCAGGCGCCAGATCTCTTTGCCCGTCTGCACATCGTAGCCGCCGACGTGTTTGTCGCCGTTGACGATCACCTGGGCCCGCGGGCCCTCGGTCGATACCGTTGGCGTTCCCCACGTCGGCACGTCGCTACGTGGCGTCCTGGACCGACTCGATGTCTCCGTACAAACCCACCTTGAGTTCCGGCCTGGCCTCGCCACTGATGGCGGTGGAGACATAGAGCCGGCCAGCCCAGATGATGGGGCTCGAATGGCCGAGCCCCGGGATCGGCGTTTTCCAGAGGATGTTCTTTGAGGTTGGTGCGTCCCACTCCGTGGCGAGTGGATACCCGTCAGCCACTCCGGCCGCCCCAGTTCCACGGAATGACGGCCAATTGGGGATTCCCGGCGGCGCTTGACCGCCCATTCGCACTGTCATGGCTCCCACGAGCAGCACGGCCGCCAGACCACTCGCCCGCATGATCGTACTCATGGCGTCGCCTCCATCATGATG
>JBAXOX010000162.1:0-3148 GCA_037133015.1 Acidobacteriota bacterium | reverse complement strand
CTCGCGCCGCTCTGGCGCAGCGGCCAGTATTTTCCGCTCACGTACACGCGCAAGGCGGTTGAGGCCGCGACCGAGCGCGTCATCCACCTACTGCCGGCACGGTGACGCGAAAGCCGGGGTCCTTCTGTTCGGTGCACCGGACCCGCCTGGGGCGGGCCGGGGACCGGCGACGCCAGGTCGGCCCCCCAACCGGCCTCGACGCGGAGTAGAATCGATCGTGGAATTCGAGTGGGATCCCATCAAGGCGGCTGCAAACGCCAAGAAACACGGCGTCGACTTCGCCCAAGCCGTCACCGTGTTCAGTGACCCGCTTGAGGTGACCATTCCCGATCCGGACCACTCGGCCGGCGAGCGGCGGTTCCTCAGTATTGGTAAGTCGACAGGCGGAGAACTTATCGTCGTCGCGTACACCGACCGGGCGGGTCGAGTTCGGATCATCAACGCACGTGGAGCGAGCTCCCAAGAGCGCAAGGCCTATGAGTCCACACATCCAGGCAAGAGATAGAGACGAGATGCGGCCCGAGTACGATTTCTCGCAAGGCGTCCGCGGGAAGCACCACAAGGCCTATCAAGCCGGCACCAACATCGTGTTTCTTGCACCGGATCTTGCGGCGCTTTTTCCGGATTCCGCGTCGGTCGATCAGGCTCTGCGTTTGTTGGTACGACTTTCGAAGACGAAGGGCGTAATTGGCGGTCGGCCTACCGAGGCGCTGCATCCGGCGAGCCACGTTCGACAGAAGACCAAATCAAAGGCACGGGCACGCGTGGCACGCGGCTGAGCGCTCGCGTCACGCGTCTGGATGCGCACGTCGTCGCCGCTCGCGAATGGTGATTCACGAGACGCTGACTCCGGAAGACGTCGAGATGCCGGGACCAGATGGCGTGGAAGCGACGCGCCAGATTCGGAACGCGGAAGCCAGTCACGTGTCGGCGGTTCGCCGCATTCCGATCATTGCGATGACGGCCCACGCCATGCAGGGCCACCGGGAGCGATTGCTGGAAGCCGGCATGGACGCCTACGTCACCAAACCGATCGATCTTCTGGCCCTGGCCGCCGCCTTGGACGCGTGGCTGCCGAAGAAACCGTGACCCCATCCACACTGATATGACCCAACCATCATCGCGCCGCGCGAACGTGCCGCTCACCCTTGCTCTGGCGATCGTTCTGGGCGTGGCCGCCTCAGCCGCGCCTCCCGTGCTTCGGCTCGCGACCACCACGAGCACGGCCGACACCGGCCTGCTGGCCGCCCTGCTGCCCGACTTCGAGCGCCAGTGCAACTGTCGCGTCGATGTCGTCGCGGTCGGCACCGGCCAGGCCCTCGAGCTTGGCCGTCGGGGCGACGTCGACGTGCTGCTGGTACACGCCCGCGAGCAGGAAGATGGGTTCGTGGCGGCTGGTCATGCCGCGCGCCGCGACGACGTGATGTACAACGACTTCGTCATCGTCGGGCCTGCTGCCGATCCGGCTGGCGTCGCGCGACAGAAATCGGCCGGGGCCGCCTTCAAGGCCATTGCGCAGGCCAAGGCACCGTTCGCCAGTCGTGGCGACAAATCGGGAACGCACACCAAGGAACTGGCGATCTGGGGACCGAACTCTGCGCCCGACGTCACCGCCACGTGGTACCTGTCGGTCGGCCAGGGCATGGGCGAGACGCTGACGTTTGCCAACGAGCGCGGTGCGTACAGCTTGTCCGACCGCGCCACCTGGCTGGCGACGAAGGCCAAACTCGGGGCTCTCCGGCTGCTCTTCGGCGGCGACACGCTGGCCGACAACCAGGATCGCAATCTGAGAAACGACTACGGCGTGATGGCGGTCAACGACACCGCGCATCCGAACGAGGCCAAGGAACTGGCGAGCCGGTTCGTCGCGTGGCTGCTCGCCAAGCCAACCCAGGACCGGATCGGCGCGTTCGGCGTCGACAGGTTCGGCCAGCGGCTTTACTATCCGAATTCCGACGAAGGCAAAGCCACCAGGGCGTTGGCCGTGTCGATCGGCTCGAAGTCGCGCACCTTCACGCTCGACCAGATGCGCGCCCTGCCGAGATCCGTGATCGATCGGATTGAATTCGTCGGCGTCAAGCGCGGCCGGCTCGGGGTGCACGGCTGGGCGGGCACATCCCTCAAGGACATTCTGCTGAGCGTTGACCCCGCCCTGGCCGACGCCAGGAACGCGTCCCGCACAATCGCCTTGATCAGCAGCGACGATTGGACGACGACGGTGAAGTGGGCAGAGGTGTTCGGCCGCGTGTCGGACGGCGAACGGCGCTATCTCGCGAAGGGCTGCAACGAGTGCCACGGCAGCGAGGGCGAAGGGACCGCACCCGTTGGAAAGCGGCCCGCGCCTCGTCTCGCCAATCGCACGTTCGATCCAGAGGCAACGGCGGCGCTCGTCCGCGACAAGGCTCGTCACGCCGGCATCTACGCGTACACGACCGAAAACCTGACGAACACGGACGTCGCCGTCATCCTGGGGTGGCTGAAGACGCCGACGAGTGCCGCGCAGGAGCCGCGGACGTCCCTCAAAGCCCCGGGTGGAGTGTTCCTGCTGGCCTACGAACGCGATAGCCGTCCCATGGCCGGCGCGGACGGCCTGATCCAGTTCGTGGTGGCCGACGACGAGTTCGCCTCCCGCTTCGCACATTGGGTGGCGTCGATCTCGGTTCGCTGACGCTCTCGGTCACGGGGCTCGCGCTCAACGTCACGGGGCTCGCGCTCGTGCTGGCCACCGTCCTCGGTGTGCCGCCCTGCACGCCGCCCGCCGCCTTGTCTACTTGCCTGCGCACTGCTGGCGCAGCGCCGCTTCGCTGCAGCTGACTTCCTTCTGGGCGCAATCGATCCAGGCGGCGTTCTCGGTCTGGATGCACTGCGTGAACGTGCCGTCCGCTCCGGGCTTGCACGTTTTCGAGCGTTCCGATGCCTGGCTGATGCACGCGCTGTAGGCGGTACCGCACGCCTGACTCGAGCCCATCGTCTTGGTGGAGAGGCTGTTGGACGCCGGATTCTGCGCGGCGTTGTGCGCCCGGTAGGCCTCCAACTGCGCGCGGTACTTCTCGAAACAGGCGGCCGCGCCATCGCCTGGTTTGGGTGCGGGCGTCGCGGGCGTCGTCTGGGTGGGCGTCGGCGCCGCGGGAGGAGGCGGGGGCGGCGG
>JBAXOX010000161.1:0-3182 GCA_037133015.1 Acidobacteriota bacterium | reverse complement strand
CGCACCACGAGACGCGCGCGGCACGGGCCGACGCACCACACGGGCGGACGCGCCACGCCGGGGCGCGCAGCGCGACAGCGATCGAGACGCAGCTGATCCCGGAACAACAACCACGAATCGGTCACGAGGAGACAAACATGCGGTCAATCGGGAACGACGGGCCGTCGCCGCGGCGGCGCGCCTGGGCAACGGCGTTGATGCTGGTGGTGTTGCTATCGTCGATGGGGAGCCTGGTGCTGGCGGCAGCCCAGCAGGCGCCGCAGGCCGACCCGCCTCAGGCGGCCGCCGAGCACCACGGCGGCGGTGAGGCCAATCTGGTCCTGCCCGATCTGTCGCAGGCCACCTTTCTCGGCACCAACGGCCGGACGTTGCTGATGTTCGGCCTGGTGGTGTGCGCCGGCGGACTGCTGTTCGGCTACTTCATCCATCACGACATCAAGAAGCAGCCCGTGCACGCGTCGATGGCCGAAATCGGCGACCTGATTTACGAGACCTGCAAGACCTACCTGCTTCAGCAGGGCAAGTTCATCCTGATCCTCGAAGTATTCATCGGGGCGGTCATTGCCTTCTACTACGGGTTCCTGCTGCAGTTTCCGCTCGAACGCGTCCTGATCATCCTGGCGTTCAGCCTGGTTGGCATCGCCGGGTCGTATGGCGTGGCGTGGTACGGCATCCGCGTCAACACGTTCGCCAACTCGCGCACCGCGTTCGCCAGCCTGAAGGGCAAGCCGTTCGCGATTTATCACATTCCGCTGCAGGCCGGCATGAGCATCGGCATGATGCTCATCAGCGTTGAGCTGCTCATCATGCTGTGCATCCTGCTGTTTATCCCGGGCAATTACGCGGGCCCGTGCTTTATCGGCTTCGCGATCGGCGAATCGCTGGGCGCCGCGGCGCTGCGCATCGCGGGCGGCATCTTCACCAAGATTGCCGACATCGGGTCCGACCTGATGAAGATCGTCTTCAACATCAAGGAAGACGATGCCCGGAACCCCGGCGTCATCGCCGACTGCACGGGCGACAACGCGGGCGACTCGGTGGGCCCGAGCGCCGACGGCTTCGAAACGTACGGCGTCACCGGCGTCGCGCTGATTTCGTTCATCCTGCTGGCCGTCAACCAGCAGCAGGTGCAGGTGCAGTTGCTGGTGTGGATCTTCCTGATGCGCGTCATCATGGTGATCGCCAGCGGCTTGTCCTACGTGATCAACAACGCGATCGCCAAGGCCCGGTACGGCACCGCCGACAAGATGAACTTCGAGGCGCCGCTCACCTCGCTGGTCTGGCTCACCTCGTTCATCTCGGTCGCGATGACCTACGTCGCGTCGTACCTCCTGATTCCGGATCTGGCGGGGGACGTCACGCTCTGGTGGAAACTGTCGACCGTCATCACGTGCGGCACGCTGGCCGGCGCGATTATCCCTGAGGTCGTCAAGATCTTCACCTCGACCGAGTCGGCCCACGTCAAGGAAGTCGTCAAGGCCTCGCGCGAAGGCGGCGCGTCGCTCAACGTGCTGTCGGGTCTGGTGGCCGGCAACTTCAGCGCTTACTGGCTGGGCATCGTCATCGTCGTGCTGATGGGCACCGCCTACATGGTGAGCACCATGGGCTTGGGCGCGCTGATGATTGCCCCGGCGGTGTTCGCGTTCGGCCTGGTCGCGTTCGGATTCCTCGGCATGGGACCGGTGACCATCGCGGTCGATTCCTACGGGCCGGTCACCGACAACGCGCAGTCGGTGTTCGAACTGTCGACGATTGAGCAACTCCCCGGCGTCAAGGAGCAGATCAAGAAGGACTTCGGCTTCGACGTCGACTTCCACCGGGCCAAGGACCTGCTCGAGGAAAACGACGGCGCCGGCAACACGTTCAAGGCGACTGCCAAGCCCGTGCTGATCGGGACGGCCGTGGTCGGGGCGACGACGATGATCTTCTCGATTATCGTGGTGCTGACCAACCGGCTGCAGCCCGAACTGGTGACCAACCTGTCGCTGCTGCACCCGCCGTTCCTGCTGGGGCTGATTGCGGGCGGATCGGTGATCTACTGGTTCTCGGGCGCCTCGATGCAGGCCGTGTCGACCGGCGCGTATCGCGCCGTCGAGTTCATCAAGGCCAACATCAAGCTGGAAGGCGTCACCAAGGCGTCGGTCAGCGACAGCAAGAAAGTCGTCGAGATTTGCACCCAGTATGCCCAGAAGGGGATGTTCAACATCTTCCTTACGGTGTTCTTTTCCACGCTGGCCTTCGCGTTCCTGGAGCCGTTCTTCTTTATCGGCTACCTGATCTCGATTGCGCTGTTCGGCCTGTTCCAGGCGATTTTCATGGCCAACGCCGGCGGGGCGTGGGACAACGCCAAGAAGATCGTGGAAACCGAACTCAAGGAAAAGGGCACGCCGCTGCATTCGGCCTGCGTGGTGGGCGACACGGTTGGCGACCCGTTCAAGGACACCTCGTCGGTGGCGATGAACCCGATCATCAAATTCACGACGCTATTCGGCCTGCTGGCTGTCGAACTGGCGGTCAAGCTGGGCGTGGACGCCGGCCTGGGGGTCACACGGGGGCTGGCGGCCGTGTTCTTTCTGGTGTCAACGGTGTTCGTGTGGCGGTCGTTCTACGGGATGCGGATCCGCTCGTAGGGCATGCGGGCCGACACGGGGGTCGGCCCCTTCCGCTGCCTGTTGGCGAGGGGGCTTTGGCCACCCCGGACCGGCTTGGCGGCGGCAGATAGCCGAATTCTGAACTTCGGTGTCTAACTATGACAGGGCGGTGGTATAAGGTCGGACCGCGGGGCGTATCTTTATTGACACCTCGAGTTCGACTGGCTATAATCCACCACCTTCGTGCTTCGGTTCGAGACGACGTTCCGACGATCGTCCTCCCCGAAAAAGCGAGAGATGTTTGCTCAGCGGGAGGCCCTGGGTGAGCGTGCTCGCCGCGGACGGTGCGAGTCTGACGGGCCTTGTAAACCGTGTGAGTCGTTGAGTTTAGGAGGGAAGACCGGTGCCACGCGACATGTTTGGGGATGTGACAAATCCCTCTATCACGCTCGGGAGCCGGAAGTGGTATACGGTTCCGCTCTCGATCCTCGTCCATACGCTGCTGATTGCGTTGGTGGTGATCATCCCGTTGATGGCGGCAGACATTCTGCCGACCGTCCCGACGATGATGGGGTTCGTGGCGGCTGCGCC
>JBAXOX010000160.1:0-3273 GCA_037133015.1 Acidobacteriota bacterium | reverse complement strand
GGCCGCGGCACTCGGCTCGCGCCGTTTACCGCCGATCTCCCGAAGCCGCTCGTGCCCATCGGCGGGATGCCGGTCCTCGAGATCCTCGTCAGGCGGCTCCGGCATAGCGGCGTCGGTCGCATCGTGATGGCGGTGGGTCACCTGTCGTCGCTCATCATGGCGCACTTCGGTGACGGCAGCCGATTCGACGTCGCAATAGAGTATTCGCTCGAAGACGAGCCACTCGGCACCGCCGGCCCGATCTCGCTCGTCGAGCACCTCACCGACCCCTTCCTCGTGGTGAACGGCGATCTGCTCACCGACCTGGATTTTCGGGTGATGATTCGCCACCATGCCGCGTCCGGCGCGCTTGCGACGATTGGCCTGTTCGCGCGCGAGGAACGGATTGAGCTTGGCGTGATCGAAACCGACGATCGCGATCGCGTCACCGGCTACGTTGAGAAGCCCACCTACCATTACCGCGCCAGCATGGGAGCGTATGTCCTCGGCCAGGCCGTGCTCCGCCACATCCCGGCCAGCACCAGGTTCGACCTGCCAGATTTGGTCCGGGCGCTCATCGCGGCGCGCGAGCACGTTGCCGGCTACGAGCACAAGGGCTACTGGCTCGACATCGGCCGACCCGAAGACTACATCCGTGCCCAAAGCGACTTCGAGCGCATGCGCGACCGGTTGCTGGAGGGATAGCGTCCGCGCGTTGCCCAGCGGTGACGCGGCGCCGCGTCACCCTCGACCGCATTTACCACAACGTCCCTACCGGCACAACCGCTCCCAGAGAGATCTTCTCACCGCCGACGTAAGGGATTTACTGAAAGGTGAAGGTGGTGGCCACTCCGCGGTCGGCATCCCGTGCGAGTCTGAGCGGGGACGGGATGGAACCATCGTCCCCTCTTCTGGCATTAGCGTTGCACTGCCCGTACAGCCGGAGACCTGAATGAAATTCAGCGAACTCGTGCGGTTGCTTGGGCAGAACGGATTCAAGTTGTTGAAGGAAAAGGGCTCGGTCAGGTACTACCAGAAGCCTGGCGTCGACAGCCTGATTCGCGTCGATTATCATGGATCGAAAGAAGTGCCAACAGGGACGCTCAACGCGATCGCAAAAGCTGCCAGGGTCCGGATCGGAGGACGCTCATGATCCCGCTGAAGTACTCTCTTGTCATCGAGGCAACGGCGGACCCGCAGTTTTTTGGTTTCTTCTCGCCAGACATCTCGGGGTTCACCGGTGCCGGCCGGTCTATTGAGGATTGCATTCAGCGGGCATTGGCGGGCATGGATGACCACGTGCAGTTGCTGCGCGAACAGCGACTTCCGGTGCCGCCGGAGAATCCGAATCCACGCATCGTGATTCAGAACCAGCAGACCCTTGCTCCCGCCGCCGGATTCTAACCAGCCGCGGCGCTCCCTCGACATAGAAAGATCCCACCCGCCTGGCAACGCTGGAACGACCATTTCAGCCAATCAGCACCGGCGAGTACGCTTCCGGCTACGAGCACAAAGGCTACTGGCTCGACATCGGCCGGCCCGAAGACTACATCCGCGCGCAGGGCGACTTCGAGCGCATGCGCGACCGGCTGCTGGAGGGATAGCGTCCGCGTGCGGCACAAGTTCTGTGCCGGCACAAACACTCCAGGATTGGCCATTCGTGCGACCCATAGGGGCGCGGCGCCGCGCGAAGAGGCCCCTCGAACCGAGCCGAGAGCGTCAGTTTGCAAACTGCGCCGAACGGGCCAGGACTGGCTGCGCGAATAGCGCAAACGTTAGACCGGCGACCAGATCCCGGTAGGCGCCGTTTGCCGGCGAGTGTGAGCGGGGACGCGGAGCGCGGCGCCGCGACACCCTCTGCCGCGTCTAGCGCGGATTGGCAATCCGGCAATCGTTTTCGATCCACCGACGGTCGCCGCGCTGTAAAATGACCGCGTGTTGAAGTCCGCGGCAGAAGATCCCCATGTTGGTCTCACCCAGATCGCCGGCCATGCCGCGGGCCTTCGGCTGCTTGTGTTATACGGCTCGCGCGCGAGAGGGGACGCGCGGCCCGGGTCTGATTGGGATTTGGGCTATCTCGCCGGGTCGGATTTCGACCCAGATGCCATGCTGGCCGTGCTGGCCGATCACCTGCGCGCAGATCGCGTCGACCTCGTCGATCTGGCCACCGCGACAGGCCAATTGCGGTATCAGGTGGCGCGCGACGGGCGAGTGCTCTTTGATGGGACCGGCCGCGACTGGAGCGCGTTCTGGATGGCCGCCGTGGGTTTCTGGTGCGACGCAGGGCCGGTGATTACCGCGGCCTATGCCGATGTGCTCGAGGAGTTAGGCCGTTGAGTGGTCTGGACGTCGATATTCTCGCCGAAAAGGCACAGGCGGTCAGGCGCCACCTGACTCGCGTGGCCGACCGGCTGCCGGCCGACGCTTCGGCGTTCGTGTCGACCTCCGACGCGTCGGATTCAGTAATCCTGCACCTTTGGCAAGCGACCCAGATCGTCATCGACCTCGCGCTGACCACGTGCGTGCACTTGAATCTTGGTACACCGAGCGACTACGCCGACGGGTTCCGGCGTTTGGCGTCTGCCGGCGCGATCGACTCCTGGCTCGCCGATCGGCTCGTGCGTGCGGCGGGGTTCCGCAACGCCGTGGCCCATGCCTATAGCCGTCTCGACTTGGCGCGTGTCTACGTCGCCGCACAAACCGGCCCTGCCGATCTCATCGCGTTCCTCGCCGCCGTCCGAGATCTCCTGTCAAAGCACTGACGACATCTCTGGACTTGCCAGTCCCAGAGAGATCTTCTCACCGTCGGCGCCCCGGCCGCACAACGCCCGCCCAAACATGGCACAAACACTCCCGGACTGATTTGGCGCGTGGGATTAAAATGCGGGAGACCTTCAAAGGAGGCCGCAATGAAGTTCACGGTGGCGGTTGACCGGGACGAAGACGGCGTCTGGGTGGTGGAATGCCCGTCCATTCCCGGGTGCGTGAGCCAAGGACACACCAAAGACGAGGCGCTGGCCAACATAAGGGAGGCGATTGAACTCTGTTTGCAGGTGCGCGCCGAACAGGGCCTGCCGTTGACCGTGGAGACGCGGCAAGGGGAAGTCGTGGTCTGAGTGTGAGCGAGTTTCTATCGGCCCTGTAGAATCCGATCCCGCCGCGCCCGTTCAGAAGCGCAGTGTAGAGTTCCCGGTCTTCAAGAAGCGAGTTGTCCCGGCGCCGATGGCGCAGCGTTTGTGCTGGCACAAACACACCCCGAGCAGCGTCGAGGGGCGGCGAGTGTGAGCGGGGACG
>JBAXOX010000159.1:0-3378 GCA_037133015.1 Acidobacteriota bacterium | reverse complement strand
GTAAGCGTTAAGCGAGGTGCATCTGGCACCTGGCGCGTGAGGCCGTTACGCTGGGCCTCATGCACACTCCAGATGTCTCGACGTCGATTTCGGTTCCCAGTTCCCGTCGCCGCCTGAGCGACGACACCCGGCGCCAGTTACTGGCGCGCTATCACCGCAGTGATCTCACCCAACGCGCCTTCTGCGAGCAGGCGGGTATCCCGGTATCCACCCTCCAGTGGTGGTTGGTGCAAGCGCGTCGTGCGGCGACGCAGCCTCCGCGCGCGGTGACCTTCGCGGAGATCGTGGCCCCGGCCTGTGCCGAGGTCGCCCGTGACACCCTGCCGGTGTGGGCCGTGGAGATTGCGACCGCGCGTGGGCTCACCGTCCGGTTGCGATCGCCGCTGGCCCCACGCGTGCTCGACCGGCTGCTGCGCGACACGCGATGCTGAGTCTGTCGCCCGCGACCCGCATCTTCGTCGCGCTCGAGCCGATCGATATGCGCAAGTCCTTCAATGGCCTGTCCGCGGCCGTCGACACGGTGTTGGCTCAAGATGTCGCCAGTGGCCATCTGTTTCTGTTCACCAACCGGCTGCGCAATCGCGTGAAGGCGCTGTACTTCGACGGCAGCGGGCTCGTCTTGTATACGAAACGCTTGGAGCGTGGGTGTTTTGGCTGGCCGACCGGCGACGGCGCGAGTCGTCGCCTGCGCCCCGAAGAATTGACGTTGCTGCTGCACGGGATCGAGGGACGCCCGCGCGCCCACTGGTATCGTCGATGACGGCCGCGTACTTTTCACTGGACTCCATCGGCGCGATTTGGCATGCTGTGGGGCATGGGCATGTCGATGGTCCTGCAAGGGCGCGTGATCACGGCGGCGGATCTCGATCAGATCCGCACGCTGCAGACGACGCATCCGGGGTGGAGTCGGCGCCAGGTGTCGGTGGCGCTCGCCACCACGTGGGACTGGCGCACGCCGGCGGGTCGCCTGAAGGACATGGCCGCCCGCACCCTGCTCGGCAAGCTCGAGGCGCGCGGCCTGATCACGCTGCCCGCCCGTCGCCGGGTCGCCAGCAACCGGATGGCGGCGCGCCCGCTGCCGGTTCGCGTGTGGAACGATGCACCGGTGACCGGCGCGCTGCGCACCCTCGGCCTGTTGACGGTGACCGAGGTCAGCGGCGACGCTCGCGCCCGCGCCGAAGTGGCCGCCGCGCTGGCCACGTTTCACTATCTCGGCGCGCGCGGGACGGTCGGGGAAAACCTCCAGTACACCGTGCGCGATCCACGGGGTCGGCTGTTGGCCTGCCTCCGCTTTGGATCGGCCGCGTGGAGTTGCCGGGCGCGTGACACCTATATTGGCTGGACGCCCGCCCAGCGCGCGCAGCGCCTGGCCTGGGTCACCAATAACACCCGGTTCCTCATTTTGCCGGGCATCACGGTCCCGCATCTGGCCAGTTGGACGCTCGGCCAGGTGCTGCGCCGCGTGTCGGCCGACTGGCAGCGGAAGTACGCCCATCCGATTCTGCTGGTCGAAACGTTTGTCGATCGGGCGCGCTTTGCGGGCACGTCGTATCGCGCCGCCAACTGGCAGCATCTCGGCGCCACGACCGGCCGCAGTCGGCAAGATCGGTACACCACGCTGCGCGTGCCGATCAAAGATGTCTATGGCTATCCGTTGCACGACGGCTTTCGCGAGAGGCTGTGCGCATGAGCCACGAGGCGCTGCAGCGGGAGTACGAGCGGCTGTGCGCCCAGGAGGCACGGCTGCAAGCGGAGGCCGCCCGCTTGGCGGCCGACGCGGCCGCGCTGCAATCCGACAATGCGGCCCTGCGCGCGGAGCTGGACGACGCGCGGGCCCTCATCGCCGACTTGCGCCGCCAGCTCTTCGGCGTGAAGGCGGACCGCCTGACGCCCGAGCAGGAGGCCCAGATTACGGCGCTGCAGGACGATCTGGCCGACGCGAGTGCGCGCCCCGGACCGGCGAGCGACGAGGTGCTCGCCGACGAGCGCCGCGAGAAGCGGAAGACGCGTCGCCGTCCGCCACGGGGCGGGCCGGTGACGATCGAGACCGAGACGATCACGCTCGAGCCCGAGGTGACGACCTGTCCGTGTTGCGGAGAGCCCCTGCAGCGGATCGGCGAAGAGGTCACCGAAGAAACCGATTTCATCCCGGCCAAGTTGATTCGGCGTCGGACCGTGCGCCCCAAGTACGCGTGTCGGTGCGGCGAGGCGAAGGTGGTGATCGCGCCGCTGTCGCCGCGCCTGATCCCCCAGAGCACCCTGGGGCTCGGCCTCGCCGTGCATATCCTGTTGACGCGGTACGACGACCATCTGTCCTTCTATCGCCTGGAGCAGCAGTTCTGGGAGCGCCACGGGGTGACGATTCCGCGATCGCAGATGGTCCAATGGGTCGAGCATTTGGCCGGCTGGCTGCGCCCGATCTACGACGCCATGTGGCGCGACCTGCTCGCCACCGGCTACGTGCAAGTCGATGAGACCCCCGTCCGCGTGCTCGACCCCGATGTGACGGGGAAGGCGCCGCGGGGCTATCTCTGGTTCTACGCCGCCCCCGGAGGCGATGTCGTGCTGGACTTCGATCGGCACCGAAGTCTCGCCCCGCTGCAGGCGCGGTTGAACGACTTCCGAGGCACGATTCAAACGGATGCGTACGCGGTGTATCAGGCGCTCGTCACCCAGCAACCCGGCCTCACGCGCATCGGCTGCCTGGCCCATGCGAGACGCCGGTTCTATGAGGCCTTGAAAGAAAACCTCTCCGAGGCGGTCTGGTGTATCACGCAGATCCGATCGCTCTACCAGATCGAAGACGAGGCGCGCGACCTGACGGCCGCCGCGCGTCAGGCGCTTCGACAGCAGCGCGCGCCCGCCATCTGGGCGGCGCTTAAAGCGAAGGCGGAAACGCTGCGGCCGACCGTGTTGCCGAAGAGTACGATGGGGAAGGCGATCAGCTACTTCCTCGACGAATACGACGCGCTGATCGGGTATCTCCGCGACGGGCGATTCGAAATCGACAACAATCTCATCGAGAATGCCATTCGACCCACCGCGGTGGGTCGCAAGCGGTGGCTCTTTATTGGGCACCCGCACGCGGGCTGGCGCAGCGCCGTCATCTACTCGGTGCTCGCCAGTTGCCGCCGACGCGGGATCAATCCGGAGACGTACCTGACCGACGTGCTCCGACGATTGCCCAGCCTGAAGATCACGGACATCGACACCCTCTTGCCCGCGAACTGGCAACCGCCATCCGTCGATACCGGCTGACCATCGATCACCGCCAGGTCGGTGTGTCTGGGTCTGGGCAGGCCGCGCGCCTTCGTGTCGTTCGTCGGCGAGCTCGGCTCATCTCGAACACGTGAGGGATGCACCCGGCTTAACGCTTAC
>JBAXOX010000158.1:0-3541 GCA_037133015.1 Acidobacteriota bacterium | reverse complement strand
GGTACATGGTCAGTGAGCAGACTTATGTTAGGAATCACGGATCCAGGGGACTAGTTGCGGGGGCCATAAGACGATTGCCATTCGAAAATGCCCTAGGCGTTGCCCCGAAACACCACCGCCGCCGACTCAGTCCCCCCAGATAATCCGGTCGCCCCAGATGATGCGGTCGCCCCAGATAATCCGATCGCCCCAGATAATCCGGTCACCCCAGATGATGCGGTCGCCCCAGATAATCCGATCGCCCCAGATAATCCGGTCGCCCCAGATGATCCGGTCACCCCAGATAATCCGGTCGCCCCAGATGATGCGGTCGCCCCAGATAATCCGGTCACCCCAGATGATGCGGTCGCCCCAGATGATCCGGTCACCCCAGATGATGCTGTCGCCCCAGATAATCCGATCGCCCCAGATGATGCGGTCGCCCCAGATAATCCGGTCGCCCCAGATAATCCGGTCGCCCCAGATAATCCGATCGCCCTTGATGATGCGCTTGAGGTCGTTGCCCGTCCCGCCCCAGTACACCACCCCGCCCCCAACCAACTTGTCGCCGCCAGGCACCAGCACCAGCGCCGGCACGTTCGGGCTCGGACCATTCGCCGCCATCCACACGGCCCCGGCCGCATTCAGCGCTCCCGACCCGGCCGCCATGTACCCGTCCGGCAAAAACGTCGCCGACATCTGCAGCCCAAGCTTTACGTGCTCGGGATGCAAATCGCCGTTCGCATCCAGCATCAACGCCGCCGCGCCCGCCACCACCGCCGTCGACACGCTCGCCCCGCTCATCGTCACATACGGCGCCGGCACCTTGTCGCCCGACTGCGCAAACTGCGCGCTCGCCTGCAGGTGACTCTGCTGGTCGATCGTGCTGCCCTCGACGTTGGCCGACATAATCTTGTTGCCCGGCGCCACCAGGTCGGGCTTCATGATGTTGTCGAATTGCGTCGGCCCCCGCGAACTGTAGGTGGCGACGTTCCAATCCTTCTTGAGCAAACTGTTGTGCGTCGTCAACGCACCCACAGTGATGGCCGCCGGCAGGTTGCCCGGCGACGAAATGCCGCCATACACGGTGACGTCTTTGTGGTCGATCTGAATCTTGCCGAAGTTGCCCGCCGACGCCACCACCACCAGGCCGGCGTTGATCGCCTTCTGCACGGCCTTGCAGAGCGGGTCGGTCTTGTAGGATTCGAACACCGGGTGCCCGAGCGCCATCGTCAAAATGCGGATCTTGTACTTGTCGTGGTTGGCGACCGCCCACTCGATGGCCGCAATCACGTCGCTGCTGTCGCCGCTGCCGTCCTTGCCAAGCACCTTGAGCGAAATGAGGCGCGCGCCAGGCGCCACGCCGCCGTAGGTCTGGCCCGTGCCATCGGCAGTGAGATCTTTGCCCGCAATCAGGTTGGCCAGGTGCGTGCCATGGCCGAACTCGTCGGTGGAGAAACCAGACTTGAACGCGCCCGGCGCGGCGCCGGTAAAATCGACCGACCCAATCACGCGGCCATCAAGGCCTTTGTGCGGCGCGATGCCGCTGTCGATGAGCGCGACGACGATGCCCTGGCCGGTGACGCCGTCTACCTTGCCAAACCCGTCCCAGGCCTGGGGCGCGCCCACCGTCTTCGCCAGCAGGGACGCGTCGGCATCCACGCGGTTGTCGCCAGACAGCTGCGAAACGTCGGGGTCGTTGGCCAGCGCGTCGAACTGGCCGGCGGTGCCCTCGAGCACCACGCCGCCTTCGAGCTGCTTCTTGATGCGCAGGCCGTGCCGCGCCGCCAGCTCGTTGGCTTTCGCCACGCTCTCGACAATCACCTTCATCGAGGTGCGCGACGGAGCCGCCAGCTCGTCGGCCACGTCCTTGGCCAGGCGCGCGCGATGCTGCGCCGCGCCGGGTGCGGCCAGCGCCACCACCATGATGGCCGCCAGCACCAGCGTCCACGTCCACCGATTGGTCGTTCGCCCGCCGTTCATATCGCCTCCGTGGGGGGGACCCACTCGCGTTACGTTCATCGCCATGTGACCACGTCCTAGAACCGCTCGAGCCAGCTGGCTTTGACCGACTCCATCAACACCCGCTGCGACCCCATCGGGGTGCGAACCGTGCGGAGCCGGCCGTCTCGAATCCAGTAGTAAAGAGTGCGGCGAGAGATGCCAAGAATCTGGCCTGCCTGCACGAGAGATACGCTCCGGGCGGCGCCGGGCGCAAACGGGTCGAAGTCGTCGCCGTGTACGGACATCCCTTAACCTCCACTCTCTTCTCGTTGCGAAATCGATACCACATTAGATGGAGGTCCAAGATTGTTTGCAAATATATATAACTACAAGAAAAATGGCCAGTTAACCCCGTTCGTCTTGTCGTGCAATACTTTCGACGTAACCTGCTACCGGCCAATCGGTTGGCCGAGTGGCCAAATAGCGGCTCCGGCCCTGGCCGCGCGGGTGTGTGGCGGAACGAGACACAGGGCGCGGGCGATTACCCACCAATTGAGCTGGTTGCCGGTACATGTCGGTCATTTACTGCTACACAAATAGGTGTCCGAAGCAGGTAAATTGTGCATCCGCGCACGGACGGTGTGTGCGCCCACGTTACACATTCGTCGCTCGGCTGACCAAATCGTCGCCTCGAAACAGGCAAAATCCGGGGCCATGAGACCCTCACAAACGGCGGGATCGCGTGCCGGATCAAGCAGTTGGTCAGGGTGCCGAAGGGCGCATGGCGTTTAGGCCCATGCCGGTGTTAAGCAAGTTGGCCGCCAGCCTCAGGCGATTATTTTTTCGGCCTATTATTCCGGCCTTGCGCGCCGGCGGAATGGTTCGGTGATATCCTTGGCTCAATCGAGACTGGCGTTGAGGCGCCGGCTGGCGATACACCAATCAATTCAGCGGGATTCGAGGCGGCGGAGCCTATGGTTCGCGTGGCGGCGCCAATGGTGGCGATGGTGCGCGGGCTGACGAGCGGGACCGGGCGAACGAGCGGAGGAGGACGTATGATTCGGGAAAAACGGATCGCGTGGCTGGCTACGGCGATGCTGCTCGTCCTGACGGTGATCATCGTCGAGGTCCTGTTGACCTGGGACCACCACATTCCACCCGAACTGGTCGAGCACGGGTCGCAGAGCCAGACTGAACTGGGGTCGCCGGCGCCAGGGCGGTAGACCCGGACCTGGTCGATCGCCTCGCGACACGCAGGCTGATGCGGACGCTGCGCGGCGCGACGACGGGTGATGCGGCGACCACGCCGGCATTCCTAGCGCGGCGCGGTCGAGGGCGGACGCTGCGCGACGACGGATGATGCGGCGACAACGCCCCCATTCTGGTGCGGCACGGTCGAGGGCGGGCGCTGCGCGACGACGGGTGATGCGGCGACAACGCCCCCATTTTGGCGCGGCACGGTCGAGGGCGGGCGCTGCGCGACAAGGCCCGCTCGGCCGCCCGGGCTTGAGCGCTCCGCGCTCGATATCTATGTCGGGTCGCGAACCTCCCTGTCACTTCTTTCGTCTATCCATCTAGAGAACCGAAAGACGCGCGACCGGAGAACCATGCATACACT
>JBAXOX010000157.1:0-3658 GCA_037133015.1 Acidobacteriota bacterium | reverse complement strand
GCTATAGTGACAGGAGCTTACCCTTCGACTCGGCTGGGTCGGATGCGCCGCCACGGTTTCAGCCAGCGCACGACTGGCGTCTTGAGACCCGCCGCCGCCAGGGACTCGGTGAACTCAGGGTAAACGGAGGCTTGATTCTGATGGCTGTCAACCCGGAACTGCTGGAAATTCTGGTGTGTCCCGCGTGCAAGACGTCGCCCGTGGTGCCGGTCAACGACGGCGCGGGCCTCAAGTGCCACGCGTGCGGTCGGGTCTACCCCGTCAAAGACGACATCCCGGTGATGCTGATTGACGAGGCCACCATCGAAGGCCAGCCCGGCCGTTCGTGAGGCAGCGCTCCTGAAGATCCTGCTCATCCGCCTGCGCCTGATCGGCGACGTCGTGCTGACGACTCCCCTGATTCGGGCGCTGCGCCGGGCGTATCCGGCGGCAAGGCTCACCTATCTGGTCGAGCCGCAGGCCGCACCGGTGGTCGACGCCAATCCTCATCTCGACACCGTGATCGTGGCGCCCCTGTTGTCGGGGCTGGCCCGCTGGCGCGCCGACGCCGCCCTCGCGGTGCGCGTGCGCCGCGATCGGTATGACGTGGTGATCGACCTGCACGGCGGCCCCCGCAGTTCGTGGCTCGCGCTGGCCACCGGTGCCCCGGTGCGCATCGGTTACACGGTGTCGGGCCGCAGTTGGATGTACACCCGGCGGGTGGCGCGGCCGCGCGGTCACCGCGATCGGCATTCGGTACGCAATCAATGGGATCTGATCGAGGCGCTGCTGCCCGGTGCCCCGCCTCCCGACCCGGCGTCGGATCCGGTCGAGATGCCAGCGCTGGCCTCGGCCGCACTCCGGCTCGACGCGCGACTGCGCGGGCACGGCATCGAGGCCACTCACGAACTGATCGTCATCCACGTCGGCGCCGGCAACCCGTTCCGCCGATGGCCCGAGTCCTCGTTTGCCGACGTCGCGGCGGCGCTCTCCGCGACGCAGCCGAATCGACGTATCATCCTGACGACCGGGCCGGCCCAGACCCTGCACGCCGAAACGGTCAAACGCCTGGCGACCTCGCTTGGCGCGGCACCCGAACGTCTGGTCATCATGTGTGATCTGGAACTGGCGGAACTGAGAAGCCTGGCCAATCGCGCCGCGCTGTTTATCGGCGGCGACAGCGGCCCGGCGCACATCGCGTCGGCCGGTCCGGTTCCGATGGTGGTGCTGTACGGGCCGACCACGCCGGCGGTGTGGGGCCCATGGCGCGATCCGGCGCTGGTGACCGAAGCGCTCGGCATCGGGTCGCTCGCCTGCCGCCCGTGCCATCAGCGCGTGTGCGAACCCGGCGATTTCCGGTGCCTGCGACACATCGGCGCCGTCGAAGTCGTGGCGGCGGCCAATCGCGCCCTTGCCCGGGATCGCAGCCGGACACATGCGAGTGTGCGCACATGAAGCGCATACGTCTGGAACAGGCGGCCGTCTGGTCGTTTTACGCGTTCGTCGGCGCACTCCAGTTCTCCATCTTCGCCGCCGAAGTGCTCGCCGCCGTGACCGTGGTCTGCTGGCTCTGGCTGCTGCTCGGAGACCGGACCCGATTCGAGGCGCCCCCGTTCTTCTGGCCGCTGCTCGTATACGCCGTGCTCACGCTGGTGTCGGCGGTCTATTCGATCGAACCGTCCACCAGCATCGAAGACTGCAAGCAGTTGCTGCTCTTCGCGGTGGTGCCGGCCACCTTCGCGATCGCGCGCGCCGGCCGCGCGCGGACCGCCGTCACGGTCGCCATCACGCTTGGGGCGGCGAGTGCGGTGTTCGGCGTCGTGCAGTACGGCATCCTGCACTACAACAATCTCGGCCAGCGTCCGCACGGCACAATGGGACACTACATGCAGTATTCGGGACTGCTGATGATGGTGACCACGGCGGCGGCCGCGCGGGTGCTGTTCGACACCCGCGACCGGACCTGGTCGGCCATCGTGCTGCCGGCGCTGCTAGTGGCACTGGCGCTGACCTTCACGCGGAGCGCATGGGTGGGCACCAGCGTCGCGCTGGCGGTCCTGTTCCTGATGAAAGACTTCCGGCTGGTCGGCGTGCTGCCCATCCTGCTGGCGGTGTTTTTCGCCGTGGCGCCGACCCAGGTGACCCAGCGCATGTATTCGATGTTCGACCTGAACGATCCGACCAACCGGGACCGCGTGGCCATGCTGCGCGAAGGCGCCCGCATGATCGCCGCCAGCCCGCTCACCGGGATGGGCCCCAACATGGTCGAGCACGTGTACGTTCGCTTCAGAGATCCCGAAGCGGTGGAACGCGTCAATCCGCACCTGCACAACGTGCCCATGCAGATTGCCGCCGAACGAGGCCTTCTGGCCCTGGGCGCGTGGCTCTGGTTCGTGGGCAGCGCGGCGGTCGGCCTGGTCGCGCTGTTCCGCCGCGGACGATCGAAGGCGCTGGCCGCGACCGGTCTCGGCACCCTGGCCGGCATGCTGGGGGCCGGGATGTTCGAACACAACTTCGGCGCGTCGATCTTTCTGATGTTCGTCTTCGTGCTGCTCACCGTGCCCTTCGCCGCCGAGCGCCCGCGCGGGCTCGGCGCCACCGAGTCGCTGCCCCGGTAACCGAGTGGAACCACTGTGATGACACCTGTGCTGTCCGCCCTCCGCGTCCGCGAACTGGTGACCCGCTTTGCCGAAGGCTCGGTCCTGATCGTGGGCGACGTGATGCTCGACCACTTCGTGGTGGGCCGCGTAAGCCGCATCTCGCCGGAGGCACCGGTCCCTGTGGTCGAATTCGACCACGACGAGTACGGCATCGGCGGCGCCGGCAATGTCGCCAACAACGTGCGCGCGCTCGGCGGGAGGGTCGAACTGGTCGGCCTGGTCGGACACGACCACGCGGCCGACGTGCTGCGCGACCAGCTTCGCAGCCGCCAAATCGGGTGCGACGGCCTGCTGGGCGATCCGGCCAGGCGCACCACCACCAAACAGCGCATCGTCACGACGCGCAACCAGCACGTGGCGAGAATCGACTACGAGCACGACGCCGATGCAGGCGCCGCGATCGAACAGGCCCTGATGGATCGCGTCGCCCAGTACGTCGGCGACGCCGCGGTCGTGGTGGTCTCCGATTACCTGAAAGGCGTGGTCACCCGGAGCCTGGTGTCGCGGCTGGTCGAATTGGCGGGCATGCGCGGCGTCCCCGTACTGGTCGATCCCAAAATCCCGCACATCGACTACTACAGCGGAGCGACGCTGGTGACGCCCAACCACCTCGAAGCCGAGACGGCCACGCACATGCGGATCCGCTCCGACGAAGACGCCAGACGCGCCGGCTACGTGTTCATGGAACGCGCGCATTGCCGGAGCGTCCTCATCACGCGCGGCGAACAGGGCATGTCGCTGATCGATCCCTCGGGCGATCTGCACTTCCCCGCCGTCGCCCGCGAAGTCTCCGATGTGACCGGCGCCGGGGACACGGTGATCGCCACGATAGCGCTGAGTCTGGGGGCGGGCTCGACCCGGGGCGAGGCCGCCCAACTGGCCAACCACGCCGCCGCCATCGTCGTCGGCCACTTCGGCGCCGCCACGGTCTCGCCCGCCGAACTCATGGAGACGGTTTCAAAGCCTGCGTGAGCGTTTAGACCCCGGACCGCCAGAACGGGCTTTGAAACCGGGAGTCC
>JBAXOX010000156.1:0-3687 GCA_037133015.1 Acidobacteriota bacterium | reverse complement strand
CGGGGCAAAACAATGTGGCAATGGGGGACGCTGCCCTCAAACTGATCAGCATTGCAGATGGGAATACGGCTGTGGGAGCGAGTGCAGGTGCGTCTCTCACGGGAGGCTCCAACACCGCCATTGGCTGGAATGCGATGGCCGGGGGCCAGGGCTCCACAGGAGACACGAACACTGCCGTGGGGGGCTCGGCCTTGAGGGGGCTGACCAGTGGCAAGGAAAATGTGGCGCTGGGGAACAGTGCGCTCCTTGGAAACACTGGCGCCAGCCAGAATATTGCCATTGGCGCCGCTGCGCTCTGGCATCAGGTTTACGAGCGACCTGGCCAAGCCTCCTACAACACCCAGAACATCGCCATCGGCGAAATGGCCCTTGGAAACACCAATCCCACGGCTGTGGATTTCTTTGACAATGCCACGAATGGAGCGTCTAACGTGGGCGTGGGACACTATGCCCTGCAGGACAACACGACCGGCTTCGGCAATGTGGCCCTGGGGAACAACAGCGGTCTTGTCAACACGACCGGGAACTACAACATCCACCTCGGCGACTCCGCCAAGGCCTCAGGACAAGCCGTCTCCAACGAGATTGTCATCGGCCACGGCGCCACAGGCCTGGGCAGCAACAGCACCCTGATCGGCAATAGCTCCACCACGAAGGCCTACATCAAGGGCATCAGCGGTGTGACATCCACGGGTGGCGTGGCGGTCTACGTCAACAGCGATGGCCAGTTGGGGACAGTCTCATCTTCCCGCCGCTTCAAGGAGAACATCCAGGACATGGCCGGGGCCTCCAGCCGCATCTTCAACCTGCGGCCGGTGACGTTCAACTACAAGGCCGCGTATGGCGGCGGGGGCACGCAGTTCGGCCTCATCGCCGAAGAAGTGGATCAGGTGATCCCCGAAATGACCGTCCGCGACAAGGATGGCCAGATCGAGACCGTGGCCTACCAACTGCTGCCGCCCATGCTGCTGAACGAAGCGCAGAAGCAGCACAAGGCCATCGAGATGCTTCAGGCTGACAACAGCACCCTGAAGGCCGAAGTCGACACCCTCAAGGCCCAGGTCGCCGCCATCCTGGCGCGGCTGCCGCGGTAGGGTCGGCCATCAGCCGCAACGCGCTGATCAGCCCGACGCGGGCGCACCAGCCCATGTCGGCAGGCTTGGTATCGGTGGTGTTGGCGGGGGTGTCCCCGACCGAATGATAAAACGCGTCTCCATCCACCGTGATCATGCCGGGCTTCTCGTCGGGATACCAATTAAGCGGCGGAAACCCCGGCGTGAGCGGCACCTGCTGCGGCTTGTCCCACGACGAGGTGGAGAGCGTGACGGCCGGATACTGAACCGCCCCTGGTGTTCGCGGATTCTGGAACTCGTAGGAGTCTGTGCCGCCCTGGCTCTTGAGGCTGGCCGCGTGCGCCGGAAATCCAGGCGCGCCGATGTGCTCCGCCATCACCGCCCGGACCACCGCCATCACCGCCGCATTCGCCGGCACGTCGTCCGGCTCGACATACAGGGCGTCCCGGGTTGATCCGAACCCCGCTTGATCGAAGTTGAACACCGCCTGCAACTTCGACAGGTCCGCGCCGAGCGAGGCAAGATATTCGCGGCTGGAGGCAATCTCGCCGCCCCAGGCCGCAAAGCGGATGTCCCACGCCGGCTGCGCGATCCGGCCCGACTTGACCGCCGCGGCCGCCGCCCTCGCGATTTCGAGCACCGTCGCGACGCCCGACGCATTGTCGTCGGCGCCGGGCCCGCCCGAATCGGCATCGCCGTGCGCGCAGAACAGGATGTACTTCGACCGATCTTTCCCGGGCAGCGTCGCGACCACCGTCTCGCCAGGGCCCTTCCCCGCCTTCGCCTCGAGCGTGAACCGGACGCGAAGCTTCTCGCCGGCAGCGGCCCGTTCGCGCAGCAGGTTCGCCTCGCGGGGCGCCAGCACGAACACGGGGACCGTCGGCGCGACACGCGACCGGCCCACAATCGGCCATCCAGCCGAGGACACGCGACCGTCGAACAGCACGGCCACGCAACCCGACGTCGTGTCGGGCGTCGGATTGCGCGAGACCAGGCAGACCGATCCTGGCGCCGCGTCGATCGCCAGCGGGGCCTCCCCTGCTCCCGACCCCGTCCCCATGTTGGGCCACGTGGTCTTCAACACGATGGGCGCCGGCGCGGCTCCGCCGTCGGGGGCCGCATCGCGGGCGATCCGAACCTCCCACGACACAGGCTGATACCAGTCGCGCGGCGTGTCCTGCCGAATCGCAACCTCGAGGCCGGCCTGCCCGAATTGGGCGGCCAGCCACGCGGCCGACTCGTGGTTCGACGGCGTGCCGTACATCCTCGTGCCGATGGCCACGAGGCGGCGCACCGCCTCGACCATGCGCGGTTCGGAAACAGTCGCGGCAATGGCTCGCTCGGCCGCGATCAAGGCAGGCGGGGCGGCCGGACCGCCGCGGCCACTCTCCTGCGGCACCCGGACCGCCGGGGCAGCCTGCGTGTGCGGCCGGGCCGCGCCGGACACCGTCACCAATGCGGCGACGAACAAGGCGAAAACGTGTCGTCGATTCATATCAGTCCACAGTCGCTGCGCCAGACGGGAACGGTTGTCCGGCTCCAGCCATCGATTGTACGCGGGGGTCGGCGAATCCGACCGGGCAAATCCTCATTTCTTCCCGCGTCGCGTTGACATACAATCGCCGCACCGTCTGCCCCCCTCGGACGGAATTGCGTGACTGACGGCCGGCTTGACGCCACGTGGCGCGCGTGCGAACGCGGTCCGGCTGGGCCCCGTGCCTTGACCTTTTCGAACATTGGAGAGACCCGACACCGTCATGCTGGCGTCGGCGTCTCGATCCCGACGCACGCGTGTCACGGGCTCGCCAGGTGCCCGGCCGCGCGCGGTCGACCGGAGTGGCGCACGTGAACCTCACCGAATTGTTGACAACGACAGCGATCGGCTTGCTGGTCGGCATCGTGGGCATCGGCTCGGGTGGTGCCATGGTGATTTTGTTCCGGCGGCCCAAAGGCGGCGTTCTGAGCGCCATGCTCGGCCTGGCCGGTGGCGTCATGCTGTCGATCATCTGCTTCGAGTTGATCCCGGAATCCATCGCGCGGGGGACCAAGCCGTTCATGTTCCTCGGATTCGTCACCGGCACCATCGTGCTGGGTGTGATGGATCGAGTTGTCTCCCACTTGCACATGTCCGAACGCGAAGAGGGCATGGACATCCACGACCATAAGCTGCGGCGGATGGGGCTGCTGCTGACGATCGGCATTGCCCTGCACGTGTTTCCAGAAGGGTTGGCGATCGGCGCCGGATACGCCGCGTCGCCGCGCTTTGGGTTGATGATCGCGCTGCTGATGGCGTTTCAGAATATTCCGGAGGGCGTCGCCCTGGCGACGCCCAATCACGCCAGCGGCAGTCCGCGCGTGCAGACGATGCGGTACGCGTTGATGGCTGGCGCGCCGATGGGCGTCGGAACGTTCCTGGGGTACCTGATCGGCAGCGTGTCGCCGATCTTCCTGGGCATCGCGCTCGGGTTCGCCGGAGGGGCGATGTTCTACGTGACGTGCGACGAACTGATCCCCTCGTGCCACACCGAGTGCCAGGAATACGGACACCTCCCCATTCTGAGCATCGTCGTGGGCTTTGTCGCCGGCCTGTCGTTCGTCGGGTTCGCCACCTAGT
>JBAXOX010000155.1:0-4245 GCA_037133015.1 Acidobacteriota bacterium | reverse complement strand
CCAAGAAGCCGGGCACCAGCGTACCGTACCGAAGGCGCGGTGCGTGCATGGGGCGGGACGGATGTGTTGACGCCGTGCCTGCATCGAGCGGCGGGTGCGCGTTGATGCCGGGCGTGCATGAGGCGCCGGGCGTGCGGGTGTTGACGGCGTGCGTACATGTGGCGGCGTGGGTGCGTCGTCGGGGCGCGCACGACGGCGGATTGACGGCGGTCGGCGGCTCCGCCACAATCACTCGGGGCTGGCGGCAGCGCGTCACATCCAACAAAGGCGGTTTTGTGAAGCGTCGATTGTTTCTCGGCGGACTCGGCGGCGTCGCCGGATCGCTGTTGGTGCGGCCGACCGCCGCCCACAGTGCGCCATCGGGGACACCGCTCTTGGCGCAGCCCGGCCACGGCGCGTGGCTCAACCAACAGGCGTCGCTGCCCTCGGTTCCGGCGCCGGACTGGTCGCTGGTCGCCTCCCAGTTTCGTCTGCCGCGCGACGTCGCCTACCTGAACACCGCCGGTCTCGGCGCCTCCCCCATCGTCGTGTCCGATGCCGTCAAGGCGCACATGGACCGCGAAGAAGAACACCCGGCGCCCGGGCACAACGAAGACGACTGGGCGCGGATCAGGGGCAAGTGCGCCTGGCTGCTCGGGTCGTCGTGCCACGGCGGCGACCTTGCGTTGATGTCGACGGCCACCGAAGGCCTCAACGCCGTGCTCAACACGATCGGGTTCGGACGCGGCGACGAAATCATCACGTCCACGCACGAACACGCCGGCCTGGTGATCCCGCTGCTGCACAAGGTGAAGACGGCTGGCTGCGTGGTGCGCACGTTCGAACCGGATCTGGTGCGCGCCGAGGGCAACGTCGAACGGATCGCGGCGCTGGTGAACGCGCGGACACGCCTGATCGTGGTGAGCCACGTCACCTGCACCACGGGACAGTTGATGCCGGTCGCCCGGATTGGCCAGCTGGCCCGCAGCCGCGGCATCATCTTCGCTCTCGACGGCGCGCAGTCGCTTGGGCACGTGGTGTTCGACATCGGCGAGACCGGCGCCGATTATTACGCGGCCAGTTGCCACAAATGGGTGATGGGCCCGAAGCGCACGGGGCTGCTCTACGTGCATCCAGACCGGCAGGCGGCGGCGGTGCCGACCGTGGTGGGCGCCTACTCGGATGCCAATAGCGATCTGCTGGCGCGATCGCTCACGCTCAGGCCCAACGCGCAGCGGTTCGAATACGGCACGCAGAACAACGCGTTGATTTACGGGATCGAGGCCGCCATCGACTATCTGTCGGGACTTGGGCTGGCCGCGCTCTGGCAGCGCAACACCGGGCTGGCCGACCGCTGCGGATCGGGGCTGCGGCGCACGCCCGGGGTCGAGATGCTGACGCCGGTGGAGGCGGCCTCCCGCACGGCCATTCTGACGTTTCGCGTGCCGGGGCGCGACAACCGCGCGCTGGCCGCGGCGCTGGTCGGGCGGCGCCTGCGTGTGCGGAGCGTGACGGAGGGCGGGCTCGACGCGGTGCGCGCGTCATTCCACGCGTGCAACGACGAGGCCCAGGCCGACCGCCTGGTGGCCGCTGTCGCGGATCTGGTCCCGCTTCTGCCCCGCCGTTGATGCTGATGACGCCTCGCCGACGGTCCGGCGGACGCGCGGCCGATGATCCCGATCACATTGGGCCGGTTGTCCCGATCACATTGCGCCGGTTGTCCCGATCACATTGCGCCGATGATCCCGGTCACAATCCGCCGATGATGCGGCGGTGCTGCAGAAACGACGGCGCCAGATCGTTGGCGGCGCCTTTGAAGAGCACCTGCAGTTCCCGATAGATGCGACGGGTGGCCGGATTGGGCACGGCCCGCGTCGATTCGTCGGTGGTGACGAACCGGTCGGTGAGCCGTTCGATCGACATCGGCTCGTCGCGTTCGTGGGACCACACCCACATGGCGTGCAGGGCGGCGCCATAGGCGGCGCCCTCGTCTTGGGCGAGGCACACCACCGGACAGCCAAAGATGTCGGCCGCAATCTGCCGCCAGGCCGCGTTGTGCGCGCCCCCGCCGGTGAGCCGGATCTCGCTGGGCGTCAGGCCCAGCTCCCGCAACCGGTTGAGGCCGTAGTTGAGGCCCATGGTGACGCCCTCGATGGCCGCGCGAGCCATGTGCGGCGCATCGAAGGTGCGGTCGCGAACGCCGATCCACACGCCGGTGCCGTCGGGAGCATTGGGTGTCCGCTCCCCTTCGAAAAACGGCAGCAGGAGCAGACCGTCCGACCCGGGCGGCGCCGATGCCGCGGCGTGTGCCAGTTGCTCGTGGGTCCATCCGAACAACGTGCGCACCATGTCGGTGGCCACCGTCACGTTCATCGTGCAGGCCAGCAGCAGCCAGCGCCCGGTCGCGTCGCAGAAGGTGGCCACGTCGCGGCGCGGATCGACCAATGGCCGGTCGGAACAGGCGTACAACGTGCCAGAGGTGCCGAAACTGGCGGTGAAGATGCCCTCGCGCACGTTCCCGGTGCCAATCGCCCCCATCATGTTGTCGCCGCTGCCGGTGACGAGCACGTCGGCGCCAAGCCGCCAGCGGCTGGCGACCTCCCGCGTCAACACGCCGGCGGGTCTGGTCGACATGGCGAGCGGCGGCAGTTTGGGAGCCAGCCCGGCGTCGACGGCCGCCACCGCCTCGCGGCACCACGTCCGCGTCCGCACGTCCATCAACGCGGTGCCGGATGCGTCGCCGCATTCCATCACCAGATTCCCGGTGAGCACGTAGACCAGATAGTCGTGCGGCAGGAGCACGGTGGCCAGCCGGGCGAACTGCTCGGGTTCCTGTTCCTTGAGCCAGAGGATTTTGGAGGCGGTATACCCCGGCAGAACCGGATTGCCCAGCAGCTCGACGGTGCGGTCGGCCCCGCCCAGGCGGCTGGTGATGGTCTGGCACTGCGCGATGGTGGTGGTGTCGCACCACAGTTTCGCGGGACGCAGGACGCGGCCTCGGGCGTCGAGCGGCACGAATCCGTGCTGCTGGCCCGACACGCCGATGCCCGCCACCGCCCGGCGGTTGGGCCCGGCCGCCTCGAGCAGCGGTTCGATGGTGGCGTTGAGCGCCGCGACCCACTCGGCCGGGTCCTGCTCTTTGCAGCCTGGCTCGGTCGAGGCCAGCAGGCCGTACTGCGCCGATCGCCGGGCCAGCAACTCGCCGGTGTCGCCATCGACGAGCACCGCCCTGGTGCCTTGCGTGCCGCTGTCGATGCCGATGAACAATGCCGCCATGGTCAAGCTCTCGTCGTGAAACGGCTATCTTATCGTCAGCCGCGTGTCAGGCGAAGAGGCTCTTGATCACGAACCAGACGTTGGCCGGTCGTTCGGCCAGGCGGCGCATGTACCAGGGAAACCAGAAGGTGCCGTACGCGATCAGCACGCGCACGGTTGCGCCGCTGGCCGCGAGCCGCAGTTGTTCGGCGCGCTGAATGCCAAACAGCATGTGGATCTCGACGCCGCCCGGCGCGAGGCCGGCGCGCTCGGCGTGGGCCTGGATGCGCGCGATGAGCGGAATGTCGTGCGTGCCGAACACCGCGCGGAAACCGGCTGGACGCCCCGACGGCTCCAGCATCGCCGCCGCCAGCGCGAAATAATGCTCGTCGAGCGCCGACTTGGCCTGGATGGCGACGGCGGCCGGCTCCATGTAGGCGCCCTTGACGAGCCGAACCCCGACACCACGCGATCGCAACGCCAGCAAGTCGTCCATGCTCCGATGCAGATAGGCCTGCAGGCAGACGCCGACGTTGTCGAACTGCGCCCGCAGCCGCGTCGCCACGTCGATCGTCGCATCGACGTACGGCGACTGCTCCATGTCGATCCAGAGATAGTTACCGCTGTCCTTCGCACGCGATGCCAGCGTACAGAGATTCTGGAAGCAGCGCTCGCGATCGAGATCCAGACCGAGTTGCGTGGGCTTGACGGAGGGTTCGCAGATGATGCCGGCAGCCTTGATGCGGTCGATCGCGTCCACGTAGTGCGCGGTCACCGCGTCGGCTTCGGACCAGTCGGCGACATTCTCGCCGAGCCGCGTAAAGATGGCGTGGATGCCGAACGGCCGCAGCGTCGCCGCCGCGGCGATCATGTCGTCGAAGGTCTCGCCAGGCATGAACCAGCGCACCGCCCGCTTCACGAACCAGAGCTTCTGGCCGTGGCTGCGCATCCATCGATTTTCCGAGACCGCCAGCAGCGCACTCCGCATCACGCTCATCGGGTGGGTCCCCC
>JBAXOX010000154.1:0-4538 GCA_037133015.1 Acidobacteriota bacterium | reverse complement strand
CTAGACCCTGCGCTCACGTGAGCTGGGTCTGTCTGCCGTCGACGCCCGGTCGGACGCCCCGCCCTGCGTTACAATCCTACCGAACCCTTCGCTCCACCGGGAGCGCGTGTGCCTTTCGCGCGACGAACGCCATGACTCCAGACGCCCGCATCGAACGCCTTCGCGACCTCATCCGGCACCACGAGGAGCTGTACTACGTGCACGCCGCTCCCACGATCGCCGACGCCGAGTTCGACGCACTGATGGCGGAACTGAAAGCGATCGAGGCGGCTGATCCGTCGCTGGTGACGCCGGATTCGCCGACACAGCGCGTCGGCGGGCGCCCCGCCGAGGGATTCGTCACCGTCGATCACGCACGGCCCATGCTGAGCCTCGACAATGCGTACGACGCCGCGCAGGTGATGGACTTCGACCAGCGCGTTCGCCGCGCGCTGGCCGACAGCGGCCACGCGATCGATCCGGTGACCTACGTCGCAGAATTGAAGATCGACGGCCTGAGCCTGTCGCTCACCTACCAGGACGGCCGGCTGTTGCGCGGAGTCACCCGCGGCGACGGCGTCCGCGGCGAGGACGTGACGTCCAACGTGCGGACCATTCGGGCCATCCCGCTCAAGCTCACGGGTGCGCCAGTGGGCCGCGTGGAATGCCGCGGCGAAGTCTACCTCCCTCGCGAGGCGTTCGATCGCGTGAATCGCGAACGCGAAGAAGCCGACGAACCGATCTTCGCCAATCCCCGCAATGTGGCGGCAGGCACGATGCGGAGCCTCGATCCGTCGGTGGTCGCTCGGCGCGGACTGTCGGCGTTTGTCTATCAGCTCATCGCCGACCCGCAGGCGGGCGTCAACGGTGCGGCCGACGGGCAGGTGCGCGCGAACGGTCAGGCCGACCCGCAGGCGGGCGTCCACACGCAGGCCGACGCGCTCGCCCAGTTGCGCGCATGGGGCCTGCCGGTGGAGTCGCATTGGCAACGCTGTCGCGGCCCCGAAGCCGTCATCGCCTTCTGCGCACAGTGGGCTGATGCGCGGCACGCGCTGCCGTTTGAGACCGACGGCGTGGTCATCAAAGTCGACGACTTCGCGCTGCGGGACGCCCTGGGCGCTACCGCCAAGTACCCCCGCTGGGCGGTGGCTTATAAATTCCCGGCCGAACAGGCCACCACCCGGTTGCTCCGCATCGAGGTGGGCGTCGGACGGACCGGAGCGGTCACGCCCTACGCGGTACTCGACCCGGTCTGGCTGGCAGGGTCAACCGTGCAGATGGCGACGCTCCACAACGAGCAGGAGATCGCCAGACGCGACATCCGGCCCGGCGACATGGTGCTCGTCGAAAAGGGCGGCGACGTCATTCCCAAAGTGGTCGGTCCGGTGCTGGCCTCAAGGCCCGACGCGCTCCCGTCGTGGTCGATGCCCACCGCATGCCCGTCCTGCGGAAGCAGGTTGATACGCCCCGACGAAGAAGTGGTCTGGCGCTGCCTCAATGCCGCATGCCCGGCACGCGTCCGCCGCAGCCTGCTGCACTTCGCCTCCCGCAAGGCCATGAATATCGAAGGCCTCGGCGAGGCGCTGGTCGACGCGCTGGTGGACGCGCGGCTGGTGCGCGATGCCGCCGACCTCTACGCCCTCGACGGCGCAGGCCTTCACGCGCTCGAAGTCGCCCCGAAAGAACCGAAATCCGATCGCGCCGGACCCCGCAAACTGGGCAAGGTGGGACTCAATATCGTCGCCCAGATCGAAGCCAGCAAGCAGAACCCGTTCTGGCGCGTGCTCTACGGGCTCGGCATCCGGCACGTCGGAGAACGCGCGGCCCAGGCCCTGGCCGCCGCGTTCGATTCGCTCGATGCGCTGGCCGCGGCCCCGGTCGATCGGCTCGAGCAGACGCCAGAGATCGGACCGGTGGTGGCCGCCGCGGTTCGGCAGTTTCTCGACGAGCCGAACAACCAGACGCTCGTCGGACGCCTGCGCGATGCCGGCGTTCGGATGGACGGCGGGGCGGTGGCCTCTGCGCTGCCGCAGACGCTGCGCGGCCTCACCTTCGTGCTGACCGGGACCCTCAACGCCTACACCCGCGACCACGCCGCAGCGGCCATCGAAGCACGCGGCGGACGCGTGGCAGGTGCGGTCAGCAAGAAAACCTCGTACGTCGTGGCCGGCGCCGAGGCTGGCTCCAAGCGCGACAAGGCCGTCGCCCTGGGCGTGCCGGTTCTCGACGAACAGGCGTTTACCGGGCTGATTATGGGAGAATAGTCGCGACGCCATGAAACCACGCATCCTGGTCATTGATGACGAGACGGCCATCCGCGATTCGCTCCGGATGATCCTGGAATACGAAGGCTACGAAGTGCTCGGCGCCGCGACGGGCGAAGAAGGCATCAGTGTGGTCGAACGCGAGCCGGCGGACCTGGTCTTTCTCGACATCAAAATGCCGGGCATGGATGGCCTCGAGGTGCTCGGCCGTCTCAAGAAGGTCGCCGACACACTGCCGGTGGTGATGATCTCGGGCCACGGCACGGTCGCCACCGCAGTGGAGGCCACCAAACTGGGAGCGTTCGACTTTATCGAGAAACCGCTCGCCAGCGAACGCGTCCTGCTCACGATCCGCAACGCGCTCGGGTTCACGCGCCTGCGCGACGAGAACCGCTCGCTCAAACACGTCATCGAAGTGCGGACCGAGATGATTGGCACCAGCCCGGCCCTCAATCAGGTGCTCGAGTCGGTGCGTCGCGCCGCGCCGACCACGGCCACGGTGCTGATTTGCGGCGAGAGCGGGGCGGGCAAAGAACTGGTCGCCCGCATGATTCACCGGAACAGCCTCCGTGCCCGCGAACGCTTCATTCAGGTGAACTGCGCGGCCATTCCCGACGACCTCATCGAGTCGGAACTGTTCGGCCACGAAAAGGGCTCTTTCACCGGCGCGACCGAAAAACAGATCGGCAAATTCGAGCAGGCCGACCGCGGCACGATCTTCCTCGACGAAGTCGGCGACATGAGCCTCAAAACGCAAGCCAAAGTGCTGCGCGTGCTTCAGGAAGGCGAGGTCGAACGCCTCGGCTCGTCGCGCACCATCAAAGTGGATGTGCGCGTGATTGCCGCCACCAACAAGAATCTCGAACACGAAATCGAGAAGGGCAACTTCCGCGAGGATCTGTTCTTCCGGCTGAGCGTGATTCCCATCACGGTGCCGCCGCTGCGCGACCGGGCCGACGACATCCCGCAACTGGTCAAACACTTCGCCGACGCGTTCACCCGCGAGAACAACTTCCGGCCCAAACGCTTTTCGCCCGATGCGATGGGCCTGCTGCAACGCTACCGGTGGAAAGGCAACGTCCGCGAACTCAAGAACACGGTGGAACGCGTCCTGATCATGGCGCCCACCGACGTCATCGGCGACGACGACCTGCCCGAGACGGTGCGCGCCACGCCCCGGGTGGCGGGTGCCGACGTGTCACAGGAACGCGCCGGCACGCTGCGCGAATTCAAGGAATCGGCCGAGCGCTCGTTCCTGCTCGACAAGTTGCGCGAGAACGGCTGGAACATCTCCCGGACCGCCGAGGTGATCGGCACGCCGAGGAGCAACCTCTATAAGAAACTGGAACTGTACAATATCAAGCAGGAGGGCGACTCCGGGACGTGATCGGTATCGGTTCGGCGACGCGGAACGCGCGGCACCTGACGCCCGCGTCTCGCGCGGAACTGGCACCCGCCACCCCGGAGGCGGCTCGCCTCAACCAAGAGTCGGCCCGCGCGAAACACGGGTCGAAGACAACGCCGCAGTCAGTCAGACGATCGCTGTTTCTGGAGTGCGGGCGGTTCGGGTGCCGTCAGCATCGCCAGGAAGGGAGGAAAGTCCGAACTCCGCAGGGCAGTGCGCCGGGTAACGCCCGGTCAGGGTGACCTGAAGGAAAGTGGCACAGAAAATATACCGCCCGCCTTCGCCCTCGACCCTTCGATGGCTCGGGCTACGGCGCGGCAAGCCCACCCGGGGGCCTGCCGCGCCGAAGCTCTCCAGGCGAAGCGTCGAGAGCGGAGGCGGGTAAGGGTGAAAAGGTGCGGTAAGAGCGCACCGCGCCCGCGGCAACGTGGGTGGCAGGCAAAACCCCGCACGGAGCAAGACCAAATAGGGAGGCGCATCAGGGTGGCCCGCCCAATGCCTCCGGGTCGGTTGCTGGATCCCGTCAGCAATGACGGGACTAGAGGAATGGTCGTCGCCCTGAGCGGGCCTGTGGCGCAAGCCTCGGGCCCGTCGAAGGGAACAGAATTCGGCTTACGACTGACTGCGGCACTTTATTGGGGACGGCTTGGTCGCCTGCGTGGGCTTTCTGAACGGGCAACCAAGCCGGTCCGTCAGCTGATGGATGCGCCTGCGTGGGCTTTCTGAACGGGCAACCAAGCCGGTCCGTCAGCTGATGGATGCGCCTGCGTGGGCTTTCTGAACGGGCAGCCGCGCCGGTCCGTCAGCAGAGGGGCGTTCCTGCGTGGGCTTTCTGGACGGGCAGCCGCGCCGGTCCGTCAGCTGATGGATGCGCCTGCGTGGGCTTTCTG
>JBAXOX010000153.1:0-4764 GCA_037133015.1 Acidobacteriota bacterium | reverse complement strand
CGTTGGTGCCGCCGGCCACCTCGAGCAGGTCGTGCAGGAAACCGTAGCCGCCGCCCACGTTGATGGCGCGCAGCGATCGCGGTTCGCGTCCGATCACCAGCAGCACGCGTGGACGCGCCTCGATGCTCACCCGCCGCCGGATGTCGTCGAGACTGCGCTCGATGCGGCCCGCGACGTTCTCCGCCTGCGATGTCGATCCAAGCCGACGTCCCAGTTCGCGCAGCGTAACGGTGATGTCTCCGAGCGACCCGTGGCGGTACGAGAAGACCGGCACGCTGGCCTTGGCCAATCTGGTGGCGAGGTCCTGTTGACTGCCGTACGTAATCACCAGGTCCGGACGCAACGACAGGATCTTCTCGATGTCGGGATCCATCAGCGCGCCGACGCGCGGCAACCGATCGACGTCTGCGGGAAAGTGGTCGAAACTGCTCACGCCGACCACGCGGGCGCCCGCGTCGATGAGGAACAGCATTTCGGTCACCGACGGCACGAGCGACACGATGCGCTGCGGCGGCCGCTGAGCCGCGATGGGCGCGATCCGGTCGCCCGTTGCGGCGACCAGGGCAATCACGAACACTGCTGCCAGGATCCTGCCGCGACACAGGCTCCGCGAATCCAAGCACCCAATCATCGCTGCCTCACGAGCAGCCACAGGAAAAACGGACCACCGATCATCGAGGTGATGATGCCGACGGGCAGTTCGACGGGCGCCATCACCAGGCGCGCCACCACGTCGCACCCGATCAAGAACGCTGCACCGAGCAGCGCCGCGGCCGGCAGGACGATGCGGTGATCCGCGCCGACCAGCAGCCGCACCAGGTGCGGCACGATGATGCCGATAAAGCCGATCGGCCCTCCCAGCGAGACGGCGGCGCCGGTGGCCAGCGATGCGGCGAAAAACGCCACCCGTTGCGCGCGGGCGACATCGACGCCGCGCGACTCGGCCGCGTCGGCGCCGAGGCTGAGCAGGTTCATCGTCTTCGGCAGCCACGCGAAGGCGACGAACGCGGCGATGGTGGGCGGCAGTGCCGCGAGGATCGGGCCATAGCCAGCCACGCCGAGATCGCCCATCAGCCATCGCAGCGTCTGGACCGTCTCGTTGGGGTCGGCGATGTATTGCACGAACAGGATGAGCGCCGAGAAGAAGGAGTTCAGGGTGACGCCGGCCAGCAGCAGCACGTTGGTCGAGAAGCCTTGATGGCGGGCCCTGGCCAGGGCATACACGATGGCGACGGCGCCAAGCGATCCGGCGAAACTCGCACCGGTGACCGCCGACACGCCCCAGAGTGACACCTGCAATTTGAGCGAGATGGCGAGAACCGCGCCCAGGGCTGCGCCGGCCGAGACGCCCAGGGTGAACGGCGTGGCGAGCGGATTTCGCAGCAAGGCCTGAAACACCACGCCGGCCGCGGCCAGCGCCGCCCCGACCAGCGCGGCAGCCAAAACGCGCGGCAGTCTTGCGATGAAGAGGATCTGCGCGTCCACGTTGTCGGCGAACGGCACCGCCGAGTCGAAGGCGCGAGCCAGATTGATTCTCGTCGTCCCGACCAGCGGCGCGCCGACGATTGCCGCCAGCGCCACGGCTCCCAGCAAAGCCGTCCATCCGAACAGTCGCCGCCTCACGTCAGACATGGCGGGTCTTCTCAATCGGCAGAACGGCGATGCGGCCGGCGCCCTGGTCGAACCACACACGGGCGTCGACATCGTACAGGGCCTGGATCGACGCGGCCGTCAGCGTCTCGGCGGTCGGGCCAGACCCGAGCATCGTGCCGCCCCTCAGCAGGACCAGCGAACCGCACAGGCCTGCGGCGAAGTTGAGGTCGTGCGTGGCCACCACCACGGTCAGCCCGCGCTCGCGGTTGAGGCGGGCGACCAGTGACGCGATCGCTAATTGGTAGCCGAGATCCAGCGACGCGGTCGGCTCATCGAGCAGGAGGAGATCGGCCTGCTGGGCGAGCGCGCTGGCAATGACGACGCGCTGCTTCTCGCCACCAGACAGCGTGGCAAACGGGCGGTGTTCGAGATGTTCGGTGCCGGTTGCCGCCAGCGCATCGCGCGCCACGACAAGATCGTGGGGGCCCTCGAGTTCGAACGCGCCCAGATGAGGATAGCGGCCCATCAGCACAACTTCGCGGACCGAGAAATCGAAGGCGAGATGCGTTTCCTGGGGAACCACGGCGATCCGACGCGCCCGTTCCCGCCTCGCGATCGAGGCGAGATTCACGCCATCAAGCGTGACGCGGCCGGCAGTGGGTGCGAGGACGCCCGCCAGCACCCGCAGGAGCGTCGTCTTGCCCGAGCCGTTGGGTCCGAGCAGCCCGATGATGGCCCCACGTTCGACCGTCAGCGATACATCCCGCACGCCAGGCACGTCTGCGCGCGAGCCTTTGGCGAGGTCGTCAGTCGTGCGCGCGCCGTGGATGTAGGTGACGCTATCGGCTTTGAGCAAGACGCACTCCGACACTGATTGATCGGCGTGGCGCGGGATAGCCCAGGACGGCTTCGTATCGACGGTCGAGCAGGTTGTCGACCCGGGCGGTGAGGTGAACGCCATGCCCAATCGCGATGGCGGCGCCCGCGTTGGCGACCGCGAATCCTGGCGCTCGAAACAATCCGCCGTAAATCGCGCCCCAGGACGGCTCCACGTCGAGTGTGCGGCTCCGGCCTCCGACTTGCGCAAATGTGGTCACGGGGCCGCGCGACCACAACAGATCGAGACTGGCTTGATGACGAGGCCTGCGCAGCAACGGATCGCCGACGGCAAACGGAGCTGGGGCGACCGCCGCGGAAGCATCGACCGCGAGTACGGCAGAGTCCAGCCACGTGTACGTGCCGCGAATTTCCACGCCTCGTCGTGTGCGCAAGGCGGCCGACGTTTCGAGGCCCCGGGCCCGCGCATTCGCGATGTTGTCGGTTCTGAAGCGGCTGTAGTCCTGGAGCGAGCTTCCCACCGCGACAATCAGGTCTTCGTACCGATTAGAAAAATACGTGGCGTCGACCACGAGCAGGCCGTTGAGCAAGGCCTGTTCGGCGCCCATGTCCCAGCTCCGGCTGCGTTCGGGTTTGAGCCCGGCATTGTCGGTGAACCCAATCTCCAGGACGTCAGGCGGGCGGATGCCGGTTCCGGCCGTGGCGTGCAGGCGCGTCCAGTTGCCGCGGCTGTCGCCGGCCGTCCGCACATCGTAACTGGCCGCAATCCTCGGATTGATCGACACAACGCGGTCCTCGGGCAGCGCGGGTCGTGGCGCATAGGCAAGGGGATCTTCGTCGAGCGCGCGCCTCACGATGTGCTCGAGCCGCGCCCCGGCCGTGACGACCAAGCGCGACGACGGCCGGAATCTCGCTTCGCCGAAGTATCCGGCCAACAGCCGCCGCACGGGCATCATCTGGCCGGAGGACCCAATCACGTACGTGCTGTCGCCGCTCTCGCCGGTGGCGTCGAATCCCACCGAGGCGGCCAGCTTGGGAGAGAGCGCGCGATCGAGTTGCGCATGCGCCGTGATCCGGCGCGTCCGCGCCAGCGAGTCGCCAAAGGTGCTCGTGAAGGTCGAGCGAAGGTCGGCGTACGTCGCCTGGACACGGATGGTGGTGTCCGAACCCCACGGGCTGATGAACGCAACCGACGCCACCCCGTCGTGGTTCCGGCCGCGCGACACGCGGTCGATGCCGGCGAAGGCGCCAATGGGGTTCGAGCCGAACGGGCCAGGATAGCCGCGGTCGTCGGTGTTGACGCGGCCGTCCACGCGCAACGTCGCGGTGTCGGCCAGCGTCCATGCCGTGGCGACGGCCACCGTTGTGGCGGCGTCGTTGTCGTTGGTCACCCGATCGGCCGAGCCCGGCGCGAGCCCCGTCCAGCCGTCACTCGAACGGCGTTCGACGTGCGCGCCCCAACTGAAGATGCCGCGCGAGCCCGTGCTGCCTGCCGCCAGCCGGTTCGTGCCATATCCGCCCGTCTCGAATTCTCCCGAGACCGCTGGCGTGCCACCAATCTTCGATCGCAGTTGAATCACGCCGCCAATCGCATCCGCGCCAAAGATGGCGCTCTGCGGACCCCGCACCACTTCCAGCTGATCGAGTCCGGTGGTTGTCAAATGACCGAAATCAAATCCGCCGCCCATGGCGTTCAGCCTGACGCCATCGAGCAGCACGAGCGTGTAGTCGGAATCGCCGCCCCGCGGGAACACCGACGTCAGACTGCCAGCGCCGCCGGTCGGCGCGACGGAAAACCCCGGGATCAATTGGAGGGCGTGCGCGACGGTGGTGAGTTGACGCGATGCCAGATCTGCCGCGGTCAGCGTCGTGACGCTGCCTGGCGCGTCGGCGCGCGGCGTTCCGACCGAGCCGGCCGAGACCACGACGGTCTCGGTGATGCCCGACAGCCGCAGATTGATCTGGAGGTCCTGCGGCGCGTCGTGGCCAACCGTGACCCTCACCGTCTCGGCGCGGAAGCCATCGACGGGTGCGAACATGTCGTACCTGCCGGTCGCCACGTCGGCAAACGCGAAGGCGCCGTCGGCGTCGGTCTCCGTCGAACGCAACAGGCCGGCGGCCGAACGCATCAGCACGCGTGCGCGGGCGACGTGGTGGCCTGACGGATCCAGGACGTGCCCGCGGACAATTTGCGCGCCTGCCTCGCCGGCGAACACCGGGCGGGGACACGCGCACGACACCGCGACTAGAAAAAGGGCAAAAAGCGGACGGACCATCTGACCTCCCGTCGGTGTGACCTCGCACCGAACAGTTCCGCGAGCCGTCCCGATGGGC
>JBAXOX010000152.1:0-4955 GCA_037133015.1 Acidobacteriota bacterium | reverse complement strand
GCCCGCCCGGAGAGCCTCCCACGTTCCGCGTCGGTGGCGTATGCTGTGTGGCGGAAGGCGCCCGACTCGGCGCGACTGTTTCCCGGAGCTTCGTCATCGATGTCCGACCTGATGCGAATCCAGCCGTTTGCGACGCAGTTGGCCCGCATCCTGGCCGAATACAACCGCAACGGCTCGATTTTCGACATTCCCCGGGCCCTCTTCTACAAACCGGATCGGGACGCGCGGTTCGCGGTCCGCGACCTGTTCGGACGCCGCCTGGCCACGCCCATCGGTCCGTCCGCCGGCCCGCACACCCAGCTCAGTCAGAACATCATTTCGGCGTTTCTCTGTGGCGGCCGGTTCATGGAGTTGAAGACCGTCCAGGTGCGTGACGATCTGGCGATTCCACGGCCGTGCATCGATATGACCGACGAGGGCTACAACGTCGAGTGGTCCCAGGAACTCACGCTCGAACAGTCGGCGCACGAGTACGCGGTCGCTTGGGCCATCCTGCACCTTCTGCCGCGGGTACTCGGTTGGGACCGGGCAGAACGCTCTCCGGTCGACCGCCCCGACGCGATCTTTGACATGAGTGTCGGATACGACTTCGAGGGGATCACCTCTCCGCGCATGACCCGTTTTCTCGACGTGATGGCGGACGCATCCGATCACATCGATCAGATGACGGGCTGCCTCCGACGCCAGTTTCCGAGGTTCGCCGATATCAACATCCCCAGCCGCATCGTCAACAGCGTCACGCTGTCGACCATGCACGGATGCCCGCCCGACCAGATCGAGCGCATCGCGAGCTACCTGATCGACCAGCGTGGCCTGCACACCGTCATCAAGCTCAATCCCACGGTGCTTGGCCGCGACCGAGTGCGCGACATTCTCAACCGGCAGTTGGCGTTTGCCGATGTCGAGATTCCCGACGCGGTGTTCGACCACGACTTGCAGTTCGACGACGCCGTCGCGTTGATTTCGTCTCTCCAGCGAACCTCCGCCGCGCGAGGGCTGATCTTCGGGGTCAAGTTGAGCAATACCCTGCCGGTGGGCAATCACCTCGGCCGATTGCCCGGCGGGGAGATGTATCTGTCGGGCCGGGCGCTTTACCCGGTGACGATGAACCTGTACGACAGGCTGCTGCACGCCTTCAACGGAGACCTCCACGTGTCGTTTTCGGCCGGCGTCGACGCCCTCAATGTCGCCACCGTGCTGTCGTGCGGCGCGTTGCCCGTCACCGGGTGCACCGACCTGCTCAAGCCTGGTGGGTATGCGCGTCTCGCGGACTGGCTGGACCATGTCGGCCAGGCGATGGCTGCGGCCCAGGCCACCGATCTGGCGAGCTATTCGCGAGACCGGATAGCCAACGTCCGGCACGCCGCGGCGGAGTCGTTGTCGAACCGGCGCTACAAGAAGCCGGCGTTTCCGCACGGGCTCCCGAAAGTGGCGTCGGGCCTTGGCTTGTGGGATTGCGTGGTCGCGCCGTGCGTTGAGGCGTGTGCGGTGGAGCAGGACGTTCCCGACTACGCGTGGCTGATTGCCCAGGGCGACTACGACGGGGCCCTCGCGGTGATCTTGTCGCGCAACCCGCTGCCTGGCGTGACCGGCTACGCGTGCACGCGGTTGTGCGAAACGCGGTGCACGCGCAACGACTACGAGGACACGGTCGCGATCCGCGCCCTCAAGCGCATTGCCGAGGAACGCGGCCGCGCCGGAGACGCCCGCGTCGTCGCCCGGCCAACCGGGCATCGTGTGGCGATCGTCGGAAGCGGGCCATCCGGCCTTGCTGCTGCGGCGTTTCTCGCGATCAACGGCGTGCAGGCGAACATCTTCGAGGCCAAGGACGTCGTCGGCGGCATGCTGCGCACGGTGCCGTCCTTCCGTCTGCCGTCGGCGATTATCGACAGGGACGTCGAACGGATTACGGCCCTCGGCGTGAGCATCGCCTGCAACACGCGAATCTCGTCACCGCCAGAGCAACTGCTTTCGAAGGGATTCGACGCCGTCTATCTGGCGGCAGGATTCCAGCGAGACACCCCGCTGCGTGTGCCTGGCGTCGACGGTCCAGGCGTGGTGTCCGCGCTCGACCTGCTGGAACGCGCACGCCGGGGACACGCCATTGAGATTGGTGCGAACCCTGTGGTGATCGGCGGCGGCGACACGGCGATGGATGCCGCGCGCACGGCGCAGCGGTTGGTCGGCCGTCCCGTCACCATCGTGTATCGCCGCACCCGCCCCGAGATGCCTGCGGCGGCCGAGGAACTGGAAGGCGTGCTCGACGAAGGCAATCGGCTCGAGCAATTGGTCGCGCCGGTCGAAGTCCTGCGGGAGGGCACGCGTGTTGTCGGCCTCCGGTGTGTGCGCAACGAACTGGGCGAGCCAGGTCCGGACGGCCGCCGGATGCCCAACGCCATCGACGGCAGCGACTTCATTCTGCCGTGCGACACCGTCATCGTCGCTGTCGGCCAACTTCCGGAGTTGGCGTTTCTGGATGGCAGCCGTGTGATGCGACACGCCAATGGCGGCGTGATGGTGGACGCGGCGACCGGGTGCGCCGGCCCCGACCGCGTGTACGCCGGAGGCGACATGGTGATGGAACCCGGCAGCATCATCACGGCCTGTGCCGATGGCCGCCGGGCCGCCGAAGCCATCTGCCGACGCCTCGGCGTTCATGGCGTGGCGTCGCCCGTTCGTGCCGCGCGGTTGTCGCCTCAGGACATCGTCGAGGTCAAGGCCGTGCGGGCGCGCAAGATTGCCCAGCACGCCCCGGCGCAGATGGCTCCTGACCGGCGCGTGGGGTTCGCGCTGGTGGAATCGACGCTCACCGACGACGAGGCGCGCCTCGAAGCGCTGCGGTGCGTGCAGTGCGCCGCCTTCTGCGACAAGTGCGTCGAGGTCTGCCCCAACCGGGCCAACTACACGTTCGTCATGCGACCGGTGCGGTGGACGATCCCGGTGTTTGCGGTCAAAGACGGACAGGTGAGGGTGATGGGGTCGGAGGAATTTGCGGTCGCGCAGGACCGGCAGATCCTGCACGTCGATGATTTCTGCAACGAATGCGACAACTGTCAGACATTCTGCGTGCACCACGGCAGGCCCTACGTCGACAAACCCCGTCTGTTTCTGGACGCCGGTCTGTTTGAGGCGGAAGCCAGCAACGCGTTCTTGATCGACGGCGACACGATCCGTCGGCGCGAAGGCGGAATCGAGTGCCGTCTTTCGATCAGCGCAGATGCCTTCGTGTTCGAGGATCCGGCGATGAAGGTCACGCTGTCGCGAGACTGGCTGATCCGTGAGGCGGTGGCGAAGACGCCTGGCGCGTGGACAGGCGCGCTGAAATCGGCCGCCGAGATGGCGGTGATCTACGACGGCGTCCGATCGTCGCTGGCGTTCTTGCTGGTCTCGCCAGTTGCCGGGCCTGACGACCCCGTCTCCGTCACAACGTAGCGATCCTCGCCCGCAGCACAGCGGGAGCCGGATCAAGGAGGCCGGTGCGCCCGGCGTGCAGCCACACGCAGGCCGGCCCACTGCGCGCAAGAACAGGGATGCCGGTGTTTGGGTCCAGGCGCCCAGCTATCGAATCAGAATGAGAGAGGTCTGACGCACGTCGAGCCAGCGCGGTCCGTCTTTTGCGAAGATCGCATCCTGCTCGAGCTCCACGCGCAATTCCTGTCCACCCCATTCCGGGACTGTCGCCCGCACACTCAGTTCGATCGAGTGCGCCGTGTCCTCGTACAGCGGAAAGTCGCCGAGGCCGGGCACGCCGCCCTGCTGGTCCCACAAGCCGATGATGGTGCCCGCCGCATGCCCGTGGATGCCGATCGGATGTGTGTAGATGCTCGGCTTGAGACCCTCCGTCGTGGCGCGCGCGAGTGCCGCGGCCAGAATCTGATTGCCCGTGCGCCCGGTTTTCAACTCGGCCATCTCAATGTCCTGCAGCCGGTTGCCCTGCGCCAGCGCGTCCCTGAGACCGCGCGGAGCGTCGGTCTCTCCCTCCTTCAGCACATACGCCACCTGCTGTGTGTCCGTGCACAGCCTCAGGTAGGTGATGCCGAAGTCGCAGTGGAGCCAGTCGCCGCGATGAATGACGGTCGAGTCCTTGAACGGACTGTCCTTGGGCCGCTGGATCGACACAGACGGGTGGAACCAGTTGGTCAGACCAAGCTGGAGAGACCGTTCGCGGAAGTACCAGACGACATCGTCGGTGGTGGTGACGCCCGGAGTGATCACCGCGCGCGAAAAGGCTTCGGCGATGATGGCGTGGGCAATGGCGGCGATCTGCGGATAGACTTCGAGCTCCTCCGACGACCGCCGTTCGAGCCACCGAAGCGCGAGGCGCTCGGCCGGCCGCACCCGCCCAGCCAAGTCGCCCGGCAGCGACGCCAGCAATTTCTTCTTGAGCGATCCGGTGAGGCCATCGCCGTAGTTGAACGTGTCGGATTCGTTGATGCCAATCTTTTTCGGGTTGCGCTCTTTGATGATCTCCGCGAGCCGCGCCCACTGGTCGATCTTTTCTGGTTCCCAGGCGCTCTTGTATAACTGGCCGATGCCGGACCGGCTCACCGTCAGCCGCTCGACGCCCTCGGCTCCCTTGTCGGTAAACACGAGGATCGACGTCCGGCTCGCATAGAGGGAGGTAAACGGCACCAGCGACGAGAACACCGGGTCTTCGTTGTTCTCGCGGCAGATGACGAGCCACATGTCGAAGCCCTCCTGCCGCATCAGTTCGGGCAGGATGCGTTCGAGGCGGATCTTCAGCCAGTTGTTGTAGACCGCCGACTGCGCGCGAAGCGTCAGGATGGCTGGCAGCGGCCGGGCGAGTCTGCTGGAGCGCGGCCCGGCTGCGAGGGCCGGCTGGGCGGCAGCCAAGCCCCTTCCCGTCAGCAATCCGACAATCACGAACACCCACACGCATTTTCGAAACCAGGAAACCATGTGCATCCTCCGTGTCACCGGCGTCAGTCTACTAA
>JBAXOX010000151.1:0-4958 GCA_037133015.1 Acidobacteriota bacterium | reverse complement strand
CCGACCGCTCGCGGCCCGCCACCTATCCCGGATACAATATTTCTCGTAGCGCCATGCCATCCATGATTTTCCGCAAAGGTCTCGACATGAAGTCGGCGGTGGCCGCCGAACTCGAGGTCGATTACCGCAGCCCGCTGGTGGACGAACTCAAGGCGGGCGATTTCACGTACCGTTCGGAGCGCCTCACGGTGCACCTGGCCCGCGAGTTCGGATTTTGCTACGGCGTGGATCGCGCCGTCGACTACGCCTATCAGACCCGGCGCAGGTTTCCCGACGCCAGGGTGTACCTGACCGGCGAAATCATCCACAACCCCCACGTCAACGACAAGCTGCGGAGCAGCGGCATCCGGTTCCTCGACGCCCCGGGAGAATCGATCGACGCCCTGCGTGCCGCCGATGTCGTGATCCTGCCTGCCTTCGGCGTCAGCATCGACATGCTCGAGCGGCTCGACCGGCAGGGCTGCACGTTGGTCGACACCACGTGCGGGTCGGTGCTCAATGTCTGGAAGAACGTGCGCCGCTACGCGGCCGACGGCTTTACCTCCGTCATTCACGGCAAGGTGCACCACGAGGAGACGCGCGCGACCGCGTCACAGGCTGTTCAATCGCCAGCGGGGCGCTACCTCGTCGTCTTGAACAGCGACGAAGCCGGCCTGGTCTGCGACTACATCGCCGGCCGATCCGATCGCGCCTCGTTTGCCAAGCGCTTCCAGGGCGCGTTCTCGGACGGATTCGACCCCGACCGCGATCTGCTTCGCATCGGCCTCGCCAATCAGACGACGATGTTGATGTCCGAATCGCTCGAGATCAGCCAACGGCTCAAAACGGCGATGGTCGCCCGTTATGGCGCCGACGCGCTGGCGGACCACTTTCGCGCCTTCGACACGATCTGCAGCGCGACGCAGGACCGGCAGGACGCGGTGGTGGCGCTGCTCAACCACTTCCGGCTCGACCTGATGCTGGTGGTTGGCGGGTACAACAGCAGCAATACCGCCAATCTCGCTCGCATCTGCGCCGAACGGGTCCCGACCTATCACGTGGCCGACGACGCCGCGCTCTCGTCCCCGTTGTTCCTGCGCCACAAGCCCGTGGGGTCCAGGACCGAGGAGATCACGGCCGCGTGGCTTCCGTTGACCAGGCCGGTCAACATCGGCCTGACGGCCGGGGCGTCGACGCCGGATAGTCAGGTTGGCGCGGTGATTCGAAAACTGGCCGCCTTTGTCGCCCAAGGCGGCACGCCTGCAGTGTCTCCCCCAGAGGACAGATCCCCCGTCATGTAACGATCGGATCGGGTCGATCCACGCCTCTGACCGCGGGTGCTTCATCCCGGGTCTGGCCGCTCCCAATCGGAGCTAACTCGCTGTAAACGTCCGGCTTCCGCCTGTCGTAAGTCCTCACAGAATGTGGAGGTGTCGATCTGCCATGATGTCCCAGCGGCGCGTCATTCTGCTGATGCTGGCCCTGTGTGCCAGCGTGTCGTCGATGGCCATCGCCCAGGGGACCACCGCCGGACCACCGCCCCAGGGGCCTCCGGGAGCCGGTCCCGGCCGTTCCAGTGGCGCGGCGTCACAGGCGTTTTCGTTCAAATGGTGGCAGGACGCCAGATTCAAGACGGAATTGACGCTGGCCGTCGACCAGTGCAGGCGCGCCGAAGACGTCTATCAGGCGATTCTTCCCAGGATGACCGCGGATAAGGAAGAATTGGATCGGCTCGAACGGCGACTCTCCGAAGTGATTGCCACCGGGGTGCTCCCCGAGGCAGATGTCGTCAAATTGATTGATCAGGCCGAGACCGCCAGGGCCCAGCTGGGCAAGGCCCGTACGTTGATGATTTATCGGTTGCGGCAGATTCTAACGCCGGATCAGCGGCTCAAGATGAAGGCGCTGCATGACGAATGGGAAAAGCAGCGGCGGCAGGGTCCGGTGCGGAAGCGGCCCGCCGGGTTGCCGCGCGAGGGAGGACTGTTGTGAAGAGGCCAGGTTTTCTGAGGGTTGTGATCATGCTCGCGGGCGCGCTGACGGTTGGCGCGGCGCCGGCCGCCGCGCAGTCGGCACCCGACGCGAAGGCTGCCGCCGAGAAGGCCCGAATCGAGGAGTTGACGAAATACGCGCGCGACAAGTACGACGAGGTCCGGCAGCAGGCCGCCCCGCAGCGGCCCTCACTCGAGGAGCGCGCACAGGCGCGTCCGGTCATCAAGCTCACGCAGGACGAGGCGGTGAAGCGGGCCCTCGACAACAACATCGAGTTGACGGTGGCGCGGATGAATCCCCAGCTGCAGGACATGTCGCTGGAGTCGTTCTACGCGGCGTACCTGCCCAATCTCACGTCCACCGTCAACGCGGGCTCCAACAATCCGCTGCCCACCTCGCTCCTCAACGGCGGCACCAGCGTGACGAGCCAGACGCAAACCTACAACGCCGGATTGACGAAACTGATGCCGTGGTACGGCGGCAACCTGACCGCCTCGTTCAACAACAACCGGACCAACACCAACAGCACCTTCGCCACCCTCAACCCGCAGTACACGGCCAGTGTGAGCGCGACGTACACCCAGCCCTTGTGGCGCAACTTCAAGATTGACGCGACGCGCCTGTCGATTCTGACGGGCAAGATCACCCGGGAAGTGACAGACGTCCAGCTGAAGTCGACCATCGTCAACACGCAGGCCAACACGCGGAACGCCTACTGGAACCTGGTGTACGCGATTCAGGCGCTCGAGGCGGCGAAACAGTCGTTGGCGCTGGCCGAGCGGCTGGTGCAGGACAACCAGACGCGCGTCGAAGTCGGCACGCTGGCGCCGATGGACGTCATCAGCGCGCAGGCGGAAGAGGCGACACGCCGGCAGACGCTGACGGCGGCAGAGGCCACACGTCGAACCGCCGAGATTACGCTCAAGCGTCTCATCGTCAGCGGGACCGACGACGCGATGTGGAGTTCCACGATCGAGCCGTCGGACCGGGTGAACGTGGAGCGGACGCCGGTCAATCTCGAAGCGGCCATCGTCGCGGCGCTCACGCAGCGCACCGATCTGATTCAGGCCCGTCGCACCATGGACAGCAGCGACATCACGATCAATTACCTGAACAATCAGCTCAAGCCGCAGCTGGATCTGGTGGCGACCTACGGCACGCGAGGCCTCGGTGGGAACACGTTCGTGTTCGACAGTACCAGAACGAACGTGATCGGGACGATTCCCGGCAACTGGCTGGACGCCGGACGCATGCTGACCAAGTTCGACTATCCGAACTGGACGCTGCAGCTGAATTTCGCGTACCCGCTTGGCAACAGTACGTCCGACATCGCCCACGCCAAGGCCCGGGTGCAGTACAAGCAGGCGCAGACGCAGCTGCACGCCACCGAATTGCAGGTGGCGACCGACGTCACCAACGCCGCGCTCAACGTGGAGAGCACGCTGCGGCGACACGACGCCACGGTCGCCGCGCGCCAGTTGTCGGAGAAGAAACTCGAAGCCGAGCAGAGCAAGTTCGAAGTCGGCATGTCATACAACTACCTCGTCGTCCAGGCACAGCGCGACCTCAACGATGCGCGCAACGCCGAATTGAGGGCGGCGCTGGACTACCGTATCGCACTCACCGAATTCGACCGGGTGCAGATCACCCCGGTGTCGGGTGGGGCGGGCGGCGTGGCCGTAGTGACAGGGCGGTAGACGCGCCCGCGGTGACCCACGCGACGGACGTGGCGGCGACAGGCCGACCCGACGATTCGGGAGCGGCAGGCGGAAACGAACCCGATGAAGAGCGACAGGCCGGAGCCTGACGCGAACAGGGCGGAGACGGGCGACCCATCAACGCAGGAAGTTCCGCACGACGCACGGGTGACCCCGTCGTCCACGCGGCCGGATCACACATGAAGAAGCTCATTATTACTCTGATCGTTCTGGCGGTTATTGCCGGCTCTGTCGGCGCGTATTACAAATACGGGCGGGCCGAAGACGAGGTGAAGTTCTCGTTCCTGTCGGTCACCCGCGGCGACGTCACCGAATCGGTCGGCGCCACCGGCACGCTACAGGCCGTCAATACGGTGCTGGTCGGCAGCCAGGTGTCGGGCAACATCAAGGCGCTGTACGCCGACTTCAATTCGATTGTCCGCAAGGGCCAGGTGATTGCGGAACTCGACCCGTCGCTGTTCCAGACCCAGATCGAACAGGCCAAGGCCAACCTCATTCGGTCGCAGACCGACCGCGACCGGCTCAAGGTGACGCTCGACGACACCCGCAACAAGTTGAAGCGCACGCAGAGCCTGTTCGAGCGCAAGATCGCGACGCAGCAGGATCTCGAGACCGCGGATGTCAACGTGCGGTCGGCCGAAGCCCAACTGAAGTCGGCCGAGGCGGCCATCGTTCAGTCGCAGGCGTCCCTCAATCAGACCCAGGTGAGCCTCGACCATACCGTGATCACCGCACCGATCGACGGCATCATCATCAATCGCGCGGTGGACGTGGGCCAGACCGTGGCGGCCAGCATGAACGCCCCCACGATTTTCATCATCGCGGCCGACCTCACCAAGATGCAGGTGCTCGCCAAGGTCGACGAGTCGGATGTGGGCCGAATCCGTCCGCTGCAGGTTGTGCGCTTCCGCGTCGATGCGTTTGCCGGCGAAGAGTTTTTCGGATCGGTCTCGCAGGTGCGGTTGAATCCCATCGTCTCGCAGAACGTCGTCACCTACGACACGGTGATCAACGTGCCGAATCCGAACTTGAAGCTCAAGCCCGGCATGACGGCCAATGTCACCCTTGAGATCGCCAAGCGGACCGACGTGTTGCGCGTGCCGAACGCGGCCTTGCGCTACAGGCCGAACAAGGACATCTTCGACGCGCTGACCCTGCCGGTTCCCCCCGAACTGGTCAGCGGCACACGCGGACGCGGCGGCCAGGGCAATCAGGGCGGTGGCATGGGCGCACCCGGCGGCACTCGCGGGGGCGCGGCGGCCCCGGTAC
>JBAXOX010000150.1:0-4961 GCA_037133015.1 Acidobacteriota bacterium | reverse complement strand
CGACGCGAGGCTTGGTGGATGCGGCGGAAACGGCGACCGGCGGCCACGAAAAACGTCCTGAAGGTGGGGGTTCGACGCGAGGCTTGGTGGATGCGGCGGAAACGGCGACCGGCGGCCACGGAATAGCGTCCTGAACGCGGGGGTACGACTCGAGGCACCATGGGTGCAAGGGATGCGGCGGCCGGCCGGCAGAGTAGAACGTCCTGAACCTGGGGGTACGGACCTGGTCAGGATTGGGGAGAGAGCAAGATGATGAGCCGTCGCGTCAGTGTCGTCGGCCTCTGGTGCGTGATTGGGGGCATCTACCTCACCGCCCCCTCGATCCAGGTCCCCCCGCAGTCTTCGGGCGCACAGTCCGGCGTGTTCAAGTCGAGCGCGAAAGTCGTCCCGGTCTATGCCACGGTGACCGACGCGCAGGACCGCCTGATTCCGGATCTCACGAAAGACGACTTCGAGATTCTCGACAACAACGTGCGGCAGGACATCTCGGTGTTCGAGAACCAGTCGCAGCCGATCACCTCGGTCGTCATGCTGGACACGAGCGGGAGCATGACCAATTCGCTCAAGCTGGTGAAGGCCGGCGCCGAACAGTTTCTGGAACGCCTGCTCCCGCAGGACAAAGCCCAGGTGGGCGCGTTCAACGACAAGATCCAGTTCAGCGGCACGTTTACCTCGGATCGCGACGATCTGGTGGCGGCCCTCAAGGACATTGATTTCGGCTATCCCACGCGGCTCTACGACGCCATCGATCAATCAGTCGATCGGCTGACCGACATCGAGGGACGCCGCGTCATCGTGCTGCTCACCGACGGCGACGACACCAGCAGCAAGAAGGGCCAGGGCGAAGTCCTGGATCGGGCGCGGCAGGAAGAAGTGATGATCTACGGGATCGGCCTGGAGTCGATCTACTTCAACGGACAACGCCAGGTGCACACCAGCCCGGACCGAGTGTTGAAAAAGATGGCCGAGGAAACCGGCGGCGGGTACTACCGGCTGGCCGCGACGCCGGAACTCAACAGTGTCTTCACCCGGATCGCGCTCGAACTGCACAGCCAGTACGTGCTGGGCTTTTCACCCGCCGTGTTCGACGGCAAGGTCCACAAACTCACCGTCAGCGTGAAGCGCCCGGGGATGAAGGCCCGCGCACGAAAGTCGTACGTCGCCACCTCCGAGGCTCCGCCGGTGCGGCGGCGCTAGCGCCGGACGGACTCCTGGTGCGGATTGTCGATCACCAGGTCTGGCCGCGCGCGCCGGAACGTCTCGGCCACGTGGCAATCCCAGCAGATGGCGGTGTGGGTTGCCAGCACATCTGGCAGCGTTTCCGGACGGATGTCGCGCCACTCAAGCGTGCGTCCCGAGGGCGTCATCACCGCCGGCTTGTGCTCGGTCCACTCAATCGCCCCGAGCGCGGTCCCGCAGAGTGCGCACGCCTTGTCGGCGTACCAGCGCGTCACATGGGTCCTGACCAGGCAGTCGGTGGGCGCGGCTTCGATCTGCGCGAGGCACTCCCGGCCGCATCCCGCTCGCTCCGGCCAGCGCGTGCAGCTTTCGAGCCACAGCCCGCGGCCGCCCACGGCCGCATGCGCCGCGACCCGCCCGGCATCGACTCGCACGGCGACGGTTTCGTTGTTCTCCGGACACGCGACCAGGCGGTCGCCGCGCAGTTCGAAGTAGTGGCGAACCGGCGCGCGCAGCAACAGGTAGGCGATCACGGACATGCCGAGGGCGATGACGACATACGCGAAGGCAGTCACGGGGCACCCTCCTTCCACTGCCGGCCCGCCAGCGCGGGCACGACGTGCTGCCTCCATCCTATCGCACCGGCAGCATTTGGTATGATCGCAGCATGACAGACGAGGGGCTCTCCGAACAGGACTTCCACATGAAGGCCGATCAGGCCCTGGAGGCCGCCGATCACGCACTGCTGGAGTTGGCCGACTCCGAAGGCTTCGACGTGGAGATTCAGGGCGGCGTGCTGAACGTGCTATTCGACCATCCCACGCCCGCCCGATTCGTCGTCAGCCCCAACGCGCCGGTTCGCCAGATCTGGGTCTCGGCACTGGTTCGCAGCTTCAAGCTGTCGTGGTCACATCGGTTGGGCGGCTTCGCGCTCGACGACGAAACGCTTCCCGCGCTTCTGCTTCGCCTCACACAGCAGCACCTCAAATCGTGACGGCGAGGAGCAAGCGGTTCCTTCGCGGCCCCGATCACGGGCAGCCGCACGGCCGTTTCTGAGCGCGAGGGGCACGGTGTCCTTCGCGGCCTCGCTCACACTCGGCAACCTTGCTCGCTCCGCATCGCCCGGGCCCATGGCCCGTCACGGCATGCCTACAGCCGAAATCCTTCTCCGAGCGGGTCGTGGGCGTCGACCAGAAACGTGTGTTCGCCGGTGATCCAGGCCGACCCTTCGAGTTCGGGCACGATCGCGTCGTAGTCGCCGACGCGCGTTCGCGACGCGACGCGGCCGGAGAACACGGTCCCGACGATGCTCTCGTGACGGAAGGGCCGATCGGGGGCCAGCAAGCCCATCGCGTCAACCACCGCCATCACGGCGCACGTGCCGGTTCCGCACGGCGACCGGTCCACCTGCGCGTCGGCAAACACGGTGACGTTCTTCAAGTCGGCGTCCGCGCGGTCGGGCGGGCCGGTGAAGATCGTGCCGTAGATGCCCGTGAGGCCGCGGTCGTCGGGATGCTCGACGGTGACAGCGGCTTCCACGGCGCGCTTGATCTGCATGCCCACGCGCCGCAGATCGGCCAGCCGCGCCGGCAACACGGGGATGCCGGCGGACTCGGCATCGACAATCGCGTAGAACGCGCCGCCGAAGGCCACGTCGACGCGCATGGTTCGTCCCCCGACATCGACGGCAAGCCCTGGATGGAGGACAAACGACGGCACGTTCAGAAAGCTGACGCTGCCCACGCGCGGATCGGACCGCCGAGCGGAGGCCGGTTCGCGGCTCGCCGCCAGATGCGTTGTCGCGCGCACGAGTCCGGCCGGCGCGTCGAACACGATCTGCCCGGGCCGGCGGGGATGCAGCAATCCGCGCTCGATCGCCATGGTCGCGACGGCGATGATGCCGTGGCCACACATCGTGCTGTAGCCGTCGTTGTGCATGAACAGCACGCCGCTGTCGGCTTCGGGCGAGACCGGTTCGGTGAGCACGGCGCCGTACATATCGAGGTGCCCGCGCGGCTCCTGCATGAGGCTTCGCCGGATTCGATCGGCGTGCGCCTTCACCCACGCGCGCTTCTCCAGCATCGTTCGGCCTTTGGGCGCCGGGAAACCTTCCACAATCAGCCTGAGCGGCTCGCCGGCCGCGTGTGCGTCAATCGTCTTGTAGCAGCGCATCGGGTGGCGTCCTCGATTCGGGTCAATCCGCGCGAGTATACTCCGGCCCTCCGGGCAGATAAGCAACCACCGCCAGGGACCGCCGTTGGGGTCCGCGTCCGGGCCGACACCCCGCGACAGCAACGCGTCACATCGGGCGATGGCGGCCAGGTTTGCCGGAACAATTGTGCCCCCGCGCCGTCAGTTAAAGATGAAGGCAGCCGGATCCTGTTGCAGAATGGAACCAGGCTTGGCCAAGAGCGAGCGCGGCAGGAAAGCAGTTGATGGCGAAAAAGGCGTCGTGGGGACTCATCATTTTCGGGATCGCGGCCGTCGCCGTGATCGTCGGAGTGGGGCTTGTCGCCATCGCGGGCTACGTCATCTATCAACAGTTCGCCATCCAGTCGACCAACACGTCGGCCTCATCGGCCGAGGACGAGTTCGCCCAGGTGGCGGCGCGCTTTGCGAACCAGCAGCCATTGCTCGACATCAAGGACGGCGAGCCGGTGGTCAACACCGGGCGGCGGCAAGCCGACCGCGTGGCCACACCGATCGACGCGCTGCACATCATGGTGTGGCAATCCGACGAGCGGAAGCTCGTCAAACTCAACATCCCGTTCTGGCTGCTCAGGTTGACCAAAGGCCGTCCCATCAAGCTGTCGGGTCGCCCGGGCGCCGAGGACGCGGATCCGGTCCGCCTCAACATCTCGGCCGAAGACCTCGAGCGTTATGGACCAGGGCTCGTGATTAACCACAAGGACACCAGCGGCGATCGCGTTCTGGTCTGGGCGAAGTAGGCGGCGCCGCGCTGTCCTATCAATAGACTGCCGCCCGGTTCGTGTTTCTGGCTGCCTGTCGATGGCCCCGCGCGGATCTTTCGCGCGACTCAGCGCGTCCCAAAGGCAGGTGTCCATCTGGCTCCGCTCTCGGTCGGTCCCGACGGCGAAAATGCTACGCTGAGTGCGCATGCTGTTTACGCGAACGATAGTGGCGATGCTGGCGCTCGTCTGTGGCGTTTCCCCAACGCTGGCGCAGCAGCAGGGATCAATTTCTGGGATCGTGCGCGATGCCTATTCCATGCGCCCGATCATCGACGCCGTTGTCGAATCGAAAAGCGGGCGCGCGGCGACGGACAAGGATGGCCGATTTCACCTGGCGCTGCCGCGAGGCGCCGCGCGTCTCACGATCGCGGCCGACGGCTATCTCACCGAACAGGTCGACGTGACGGTTGACGCGCAGCCCGTCTCGGTCGAAGTCCTGTTGCTCGCCCGTGCGCAATTCAAAGAAGAGGTGGTCGTCGCCGGCAAGACCAGAGATCCCGGAGCAGCGACGTCCACCGAAGTGAGCCCGCTCGAAGTGCGAAGCGTGGCGGGCGCCGCCGAAAATGTCTTTCGTGTCCTCCAGACCCTTCCCGGCGTCAACGCAACCGCCGACTTCGGCAGCCGGCTCTCGGTTCGCGGCGGCGGGCCGGATCAAAATCTCACGATCATGGACGGCGTCGAGATCCATAACCCCTACCGATTGTTCGGCCTGACGAGCGCCTTCAACCCGGAAACGGTCCAGGCGTTCGAACTCACCTCTGGCGGATTCAGCCCGAAGTACGGCGATCGGCTGTCCTCGTTGCTCGTGAT
>JBAXOX010000149.1:0-4970 GCA_037133015.1 Acidobacteriota bacterium | reverse complement strand
CGTCTCCCTCGCGGATGTCGATCGCGCGCCGCGTGTTCCCCTCGAGGCTCGAGTTTCAAGTAGTTACAGGTTCTGATTTGTGCGCGGCAGTCCCCGCCAGTCCTCAGGATTCTCCCCCGGTCGTGGAGACATTTTGGAGACGGCGGTCAGGCTGCCATTCTCCTTCTTTTCCGAATGGCCGAGGCGACATCAGTCGGCGTGGCGCCCAGCGCGAAGAGCGCTCGCAGCAATAGATCCGCAGACACCGTCGGGTCGGCGGCTTCGACCTTGGCGATGCGAGACTGGCTGGACTTCAGCCGCTTGGCGAGTTCAATCTGAGAAAGTCCCTGCGCCATCCGCCTGTCGCGAACGCTGCCGCTGAGCGCGAGCTTGGTTTCGACAAGTGCCGCTTCCTCCGACGTGAGGGCGAGAAAGTCCGCCGCGTTGCCGACACGCCAGCCGTGCGCCTCGAGCCGTGCGCGCTTGTTCCTCTGCATCCCGTTCACCTCTTACCGCTTGCGATGGCGTCGTAGGCCGTCAAACGACGCCGGCACGATTCAATCACCGATCGCGGTGTCGCCCGCGTCTTCTTGGCAAAGACGTCGCAGATGATGACCGCGTCGGGGTCGACCCAGTAGATCACCCGCCAAATCAGATCCCCGTCCTGGATCCGCAGTTCGAGACAGCCGGGCCCGACAATCGGCATTGGTCGAGAATGTGGCATCTCGATCCGTTCGCCGCACTGAAGTCGCCGCAGCAGCGGGCCCGTCTGAATTCTCGCGCCCGTCGACGGCCGCGGCGTCTTGTTTTCGCCGTGCAGCCACGCAAGAGGCTTGTCGAGCCCAGACACCGGAATCAGGACATGTCATATATGACATAATGTCAACTCGGAAGGAAGCCCCCTCGCGCACTCGGTGCCAACCAGAGGACTGACACCGCGGTGTCTCGGTGCCTGCTCGCCCGTCGGCAAACGCAGGACGGTGGGCGAATTACCGGGTACGCCGCTCGGACGTCCAGTGCTTCCGAGTCGAGGCCCGGCATGTCAAGGGCACGCTGAATCGACCAACGGCCGCCGGTCGTGCCGAGTTCCGACGATGGTGGAGACGAGGGCGGGAGTCCGACTTCGCAACGCTTCAGCCCGACGTCTGTCAACGCCGGTTGAAAACCTGACAGTACCGCCGGATGAAGATCAAACAGTTCGACGAGGGGACGAACATCAGGTCGTCGCCACCTCCTGACGGGCGCGGCGGCGGTGTGGCGCCCAGGGCAAAAGGCGCTTGTCGCATCAGGTCCGTCGACACTGTCGGGTCCTCACGGCGCCTCCCACAGCGAGCGCAACGGAACGGCGAACAGGTTGTCGTCGAACTTGATGGTGGCGGTCCCGTCATAGAGGACCACGCCGGCGGTGAAGCGGCTGCCTGCGACGGCCCTGAGTTTGCGCAGTCCCCGGAGGTCACGCTCCGTCACGGTCGCCGCCGCCTTCACCTCGACGCCGGCAACGGCGGCCTGGCCCCGCTCCATGACGATATCCACCTCGAAATCGTCGCGGTCGCGGAAGTGGAAGAAGTCCACGGGCGACGGGCGCCCGCTCGCCTGGCGACGCAGTTCCTGGAGCACGAAGGTCTCGAGCAGGGACCCGATCGCGGTCCGATCTCGGTCGAGCGCCGGCGCGTCCATGCCAAGCAGCGCGCAAGCCACGCCGGTGTCACCCATATGAAGCTTGGATCGCTTGACGAATCTGGCGAGGTGGTTCGTGTGCCACGCGGGCAGGCGATCGATCAGGAACACCCGCTCCAGCAGCGTCACGTAGTCGTGAATCGTCTGACGCGTCAACTCGAAGGGCCCCGCCAGGTCCGCCACGTTGAGCAACGTGGCCGTGTGACTCGCAGCCACCGCGAGCAGTCGCGGCAACACGTTGAGCGCGTGGACGCGGGCGAGGTCGCGGACGTCTCGTTGGATCTGAGTCTCGATGTAGTCGCGATACCACGCGCCGCGGCGACCCGAGCTGCGACGGGCCAGCGCCGCGGGATATCCGCCTGCCACAATGCGCTCAGCGAGGTCAGCCCCGAGGCGTTCCGTTATGCCGGTTCTGAAGTGGCCTGTGAACACGGCATCAATGAACCGTGGCCGTGCGCCCGTGATCTCGCATTGCGCCAGCGGGTGCAGCCGCAACAGCCCCATGCGCCCGGCAAGGGAGTCCGCCAGGCGCGGGACGAGGAGGACGTTGGCCGATCCGGTCAGAATGAAACGGCCGGCCGTCCGACGCCGGTCAATGGCGGCTTTGAGCGCACTAAACAGTTCCGGCACGCGCTGGACTTCGTCCAGAATCGTCTTCGCCGGCAACCGGGCCACGAATCCGACGGGGTCGTGCCGCGCCGCGGCAAGGACGGCATCGTCGTCGAACGACACGTAGCGGTACCCGCGGGGCTCGCCCACCATGCGCGCGAGCGTGGTCTTCCCGCTCTGCCGCGGGCCGTGAACGAGCACGGCTGGCGTGTCGGCGATCGCCTCACGCAGTCGCGGCGCGAGGACACGAGGGTAGGGGCTGATGGTCCCGGGCACGGGACATCCTAGCCCCCTCGGTCGGCTGAATGCAAGAATTCGCGTCGGCTGAACGCTAGAATAGAAGTCGGCTGAACGCCAAGATCCGAACTTCGCATGCGGCCTAACCTGCCGAGACATCCGCCTTCGCAACGGTCCGGCGAGGCACCTTCCTCTCGCTCGGCAGCCCCCGTGAGGCCTCACGATTCCCCCGGCCGTGGAGACATTCTGGAGATGGCGGTCAGGCTGCCACGTTCCTTCTCTTGCGGATGGCCGACGCAACGTCGCCCGGCGTGGCGCACGCATTCACGCCCTGTCAGCCGTTAACCTCTCCCAGAGGTCCCGCTCGCGCTGATGCTGGTCACCAGCGAGCACGCGCTCCGCCTCGGTGAGGTCCGCGAGGCCCGCGCTTCCCCGCAATGCATCGGCCGTGACATTGACGAACACCCGCCACGTGTCGTCGAAGCCGATGGCGCCCTCGACCGCGCCCGCGCGTGCGGGGTCCGCGCCGAGCCGCGTCTTGGGGCTCCGGCCGCCAAGCCGGAGCAGGCGCGTGCGCACCTCCGGCGGGAGTTCGGCCTTGACGCAGTCGACCAGCCATCCTAAGCGGCGAGCGAGCGCGCCCGAGTCGATGCATTCGAGGTAGTCAGCCGCTTTGGTCCAGGCAAACCGGCGGCTGGCCGTCGCGAGTATGGCGGCGACTTCGTCGAGGTCCTGAACCGTCCCGAGCGAAGGGACTTCCCTTGGGTGTTGTGTCAGAAACACATGCTCCTACTTCTGACAAGAACACACGTCCTGGAAGCACTCGCGGTACCTTCCGGAGCGCCCCGACGCCTGCGTCCGCCGAGCTCCATCAACTCAGAACTCCACTCGGAAGTATCAGGCCGGGTCAAGCTTCCGAGTTCCCGTCTGAATTCAGGGGCCATCGCCAAGGGCACACTGACTCGCGCTGCGGGCGCCGATCGTGTTGAGTGGCGCCGATCGTGGAGACATTGCGGAGACGCGGCTCCGAGCGGCGTCTCCGCCACAGCATGTAATTGGCTGGATTGGGGTTAGCGGACCGATGGGCCGAGGGAACATTGCTTTCTTGCGAGGAGCAGTTAAACTTTTATAAATGAATGACTTACAGCGTGATTGGCGGAGAGAGGGATCCGAACTCCAATCACGCGTTTCTCTAAATGGTTGATGGCGCGCGACTTCTGGCTCTAACGGTTCGAGTTTCAGGCAGTGACAGGCATCGTGTTGTGCGCGGCAGTCCCCGCCAGTCCTCAGGATTCTCCCCCGGTCGTGGAGACATTTTGGAGACGGCAGCCACGGCATCTGCGGATTGATTGCAGCGAGCCCCTCTGCGCTGGGCACCACGCCGGGCGAGGCCAACGCAAGCTTGCGCTATCATAGACGCCAGAGGCGAACCGATGAGTCCACATCTATTGATCGATCGGGAGGCCGTGTCGGCGTTCTGCCAACGGCACCACATCGCCCGCCTAGCGCTGTTTGGGTCCGTACTGCGCGACGATTTCAGAGCCGACAGCGACGTGGATGTCCTCGTCGAGTTCCTGCCCGGCCATATTCCTGGCCTACGCTTCGTCACGATCGAACGCGAGTTCTCTGAACTCCTGCACGGTCGACGCGTCGACATGGTCACGCCGAAGTTCCTGAGTCCGCGGATCCGAGACAACGTCATGGGCGCCGCTGAACCCTTGTATGTCGCCGCGTGATCTGGTTTACGTCGGGCATATGCTCGACATGGCGAGGAAGGCCGTTGGGAAGGCCACGGGCCTCACGCACGACGCGTACGAAACGGACGAGAATCTCCGCCTCGCGATCACCCATCTCATTCAGGTGATTGGGGAAGCGGGCCGACACGTGTCCAGTGAATTCAGCGATGAGCATCCCGAGATCCCGTGGCGCGAGATCGTTGGCATGCGCCACAAGGTCGTTCACGACTACCTCGGCGTGGATGAAGACATCGTCTGGCAGGTGGTCGCCGAGGATCTGCCACCACTCATTACCGCGCTCGAAAAGATCCTGGCTGGCGCCGCTCAGCAACACGAACAATTAGGCCCGGGGGCGTAGTTACCTGCTTCCGGCCGTGCACGGCAGTCACCGCCAGTCCTCAGGATTCTCCCCCGGTCGTGGAGACATATTGGAGACGGCGGTCAGGCTGCCGGGCCCCACCGACTGCTACGACGCCGATGAATGCACGTCGCGCGTACCCGCCTCGTTCGGGGCACAAGGCGCTGCCGGCAGCACTCGGGTGCGGATGCGAAGGGCGTTGTTTGGCCCAAGAGGTTTGTACCGCCGCGCGTGCGAGAGCGAGCCCCGACCCGCGGGCATCGGCGGCGCGTCATGCGTCGACCTAGTCGAATTCCCTCTTCGGCGGGGTCTGGTCGGCCCCGACGCGACCAGCCACGATTTCGGCGCGGGAGTAGTTCTCGCCGCGGATCGGC
>JBAXOX010000148.1:0-4973 GCA_037133015.1 Acidobacteriota bacterium | reverse complement strand
TTAGCTGCCAGGTGTCTTGACGAAGGCACGCAGCGACGCTGGCAGGTTGCCGACATCCGCCTGACTCACAAGAGCCGGGGACACGGGCGCCGGACCGTTTGATTCGAGCATCGCCGTCCCGACGGGACTCAACAACAGCTCGAGGAACTTGATCGCATGCTCCCGGTTCGGCGCGTCCTTCAGGAGCGTAATGCCCCACGCGACGTGGATTCCCGGCACGGCGATCGACTGCGCGCTGCGGGGCGTCCCCAGCCCAGGCAACACCACGACGGCGTGCTGCCGGTAGTATTCGTCCTTCGCCGGATCCGACAGGTTGATCGCACTGGGCAGATTCACATAGCGAACATCCGGATTGGCGCGAGCCATCGCCCGGACGCTATGTTCATAGGAGAACTGAAAATCGAATCGGTCACCAAGCGCAGCGCCAGGCAGAGCCGGGCCCGTAATGACCAGATGCTCGAGCAGGTTGTTGTACAGGTTCGGAACCTTGTAGTACGCCTGCGCCAACTGGAAGATCATGTCGGCCCGGTAGGCGCCGGGATCGAGAAACGGATGGCCGCCGCCAATGGCGACGCCCGGCATGGTGAGGATCTGGTACCACGTCGGCGACGCATTGGGAGTGACGCTCGAATCGGTGGACGACTGCCCCCCGGCCTCGGCAATCGGAGGCAGGTTCTTCAGAGCGACGCTCTTGGCCGAATACGCGAGCACCATCTTCCCCCGGGCGAAGACGATGGTGAAATTCGCGTGGCCCGCAGGTTTCAAGAACTCGTCGATCACCGAGTAGTCGGCCGGCGCGTAGAGATCGCAGGCCTGCCCCCCCGCCGTAATCTGTCGGCCCGCATCGACGCTCCCCATGGCCACGTCCTTCACCTCGATGCCCGTCTGGCAGGTGAACGCCGCAATCAGCGGCTTGAACGCGGCCGTCAGGCTGCCCGCGCGGTAGATGATCAGGTGTTGACCGGCGGGCGGCACGCATGCCGGCGCCTGGGCGGATGCCGACGAGACCGCCGTCAGCGTGAGCAGCATCGCCGCGCTCGCGAACGCACACGGATGCAACAGGATGTGTTTCGACATAACGACCTATCCTAACAAGCGCTCCGCGCGTCTTCCATTGAAGCTCTCCCCTACCGTGCCACGATGGCGCCTGCGTCCGGCATCAGAAATCGACGCGCATCGACGCGGTGACCGAGCGCGGCTCTCCAAGGTGCCCGAGATAACTGCCTGTGCTCTGCCCCGTAATGCTGCCGGGACCCAACGTCGACCAATAGTGCGCGTCGGTCAGGTTGTTGCCCGTGACTCGCAGGTTCACGACCTTGCCCCCGACCGAGGTGGTGTAGCGAACCCCGAGATCGAAAACGTGGTACTGGGGCGTGTAGGCGCTGTTGATATCGTCGAGCGGGCGGCGCCCGACGTGCTGCCAGTCGGCATTCAGGAACACGCCCATGAGCCCGGGCAACCGGTACTCGACCAGGATGTTCGACTTCGCGTCGGGGATCCCGACGAAACGCCTGTTGTTGGTGGCGGCAATCCCCGTGTCGGTCAGGATCGGATGCAGCAATGATACGCCACCGGTCACCATAAGACGTTCGGCGACCCGGCCGGAGAGCATCGTCTCGAACCCGTAATTGACCTGCGTGCCGCTGATCCCGAATCGCTGGCAATTCGATGTTCCCGACTGCGCCCCGCACGCCGGGTCGGTCACGCCCGTGGCGTAGGTCGCAAACGGCCGCTCGATCCGGAACACGTCGGCCGAAAACGTCATCGTGCGCACCCGGACCTTGTAGCCAAGCTCGCCTCCTTTGCTGCGGTAGGGCGGGAGCGCCTGGCTGGTGTTGACGATGACCGTGCTGCCACTGTTGGCCGCCGCAACGTCCGGCGCCTGGATGCTATTGGCATACGTCGCATAGATGGTCATCTCCTCGCGGGGTTTGAACATCACGCTGGCCGAGGGGCTGACGCCGTGGCTGGAATAGCCGCCGGCGATGGCGGTCCGCTGATAGTTGGTGGCCGCCGTATCCGCGTAGATGTCGGTCCACGTCCAGTCTTCGCTCGCGGCCAGCCGCACGAGCCAATGGGACGTGAGCGTCATCGTATCGCCCAGATTGAATCCCTGCTGGTGAATGACGCTGGAAAGGTAGATGCCGGTGGACGGACTGGTTTTGGTATAGGAGAAGATGCCGGCGGCAGGCGGCACCAACACGAGCGGAGCCGCGATATTCGCCTGACACACCCCCTGCCCGGTGTTGTCGGTGCACAAGGCCGTCTTTGCCGGGCTGGTGACAGGAGAGTACGTGGCGAATCGGTATCCCGTGCTCCCAACCGCCACGTCGTGGCGAAGGGCGCCTGTCTGGAGCGTCCCCGACAGGTAGACCAGATCGCTGGTGACGTGGAACCGCGGCGCGAGCGATGAGAAGCTGTTGGCGAGATACGTCTTGAAGGTCCCGTTGTTGTCGGTGAGTTGATTGACCGCGGTGTTGATGTTGCGATCGGAAATCTGGTCGAGCACGCCGACCACCAGGTGCCACGTCTCGCCGAAGTCCTGCCGCACGCGAACCTCACCCAATTGCGAAGTCAGATCCACCCCGAGAAACGACTGTCCGTAGCCCTGGCGCGTCGGATCAGGCGCCACGGCCGGCAACAGCACACTCTTGGACCCGGATGTTGTGGGCGGCGTCGTGGTCGGTGCGTACGAAAACCAGCCCGGATAGCCGTGCTGAAACAAGTTGTAGTAGCTGAAATTCCCCTCAAGCACGGTGCGGGAAGAAAGACGCACATCGGCCGCGAAGGCCGCCAGCTTGCGCCGAAGCTGGCTCCCCGTCACGTACCCGTCGCCCTTGCCGAACAACACATTGGTGCGGTAGCCGAACAATTGATTCGGGCCGATGCGCCCGCCGAGGTCGGCGTGAACGGTGCCAACCGTGCTGCCTTCATAGCCGAACTCAACCTGACGCACCGGCTGGTCGGTCGGACGTTTCGTCACGAAGTTGAACGTGCCCGAGGGGTTGGCGGGACCGTAGAGCGGACCGCTCAATCCGTTGACCACCTCGATCTGCTCGTATTCCTCGAGCGCGGACGGCGTGGTCACGGCGAAACCCATGCCGTCCTTGCGGTCGTTCTGCATGTTGCTGCCCTGCATGCCGCGGGTTCCGGGGCGCAACACCTCGGGGCCCTGCATCTCCTGGAACGACACGAGAGGCAGGTACTTCGCCGCTTCCTTGAAGTTCCTCGACTGCGTGTCGTCTATCAGTTGACGCGAAATCACGTTGACGGTGTACGGCACATCCAGGATCGGGGTCGATCCAAGGGGGCCGCCCGTCTTCACCTTCTCCACGCGATACGCGTTTTCGACGGCGCCGGAGACCGTCACGGCTTCCGTCGTGTCCGCCACCGAGAGTGACACGTCCCAGGTGACGACCTGGCCGGCCATCACGGTCAGTTCGGCGGACACGTGTGGCGTGAAGCCGGCGACGGTGACGCCAACAAGGTAACGGCCCGGCGGGAGCGACGCCAACACGTAGCGGCCCTGGCCGTCGGTCACCCCCGTCGACTGGGCACGCGTCTGCTGATGGGTGGCGACGACGTGAGCGGCAGGAACGACGGCCTGGGCCGGGTCTTTGACGACACCCGCGATCTGGCCGGTGGGTGGAGCGGTCTGCGCCAACGCGAACCTCGCCAGCGACAGCAGGGCGATGACGAGGCAATATGTCGATGTGCGTCGACGAATGAACATGGGGGCTCGCCTCGATTACGGAAGTCACATCTGAGAGAAGGGCCACACGGCCAGTGGCAGGAGTACGCGTGCGCTGTCTTTTACGGTAGCCCGACATGGGCGCATGATGGAAATGAGTTGTTTTCAAGCACGCCATGAATGCAATTCATTCATGGCCTCTCGCCGAGTGGCAGAAGAAACCGGCAGTCGCCGGAGCGGGCCCGGCGGAGACCTCCGTGGTTGATTCGGACGCACGTCAGTAGTGGAATCGGTACCGCACTTCCGCAAACACCTCGCGCGGAGTGCTGAAATGGGTGCCACCGAACGTCACGCTGTTGTCGAGCATCACGCGCTGGTTGGTGATGTTGAGCGCGGTCAACGACAGCGAGACCCTGTCGCCGAAGGCCTTGCCGATGACCACATCCATCGTGACGTGACTCGGCAGCCGCGCCGGTCCGCCGCTGTCGGGAAATCCGGAGCCGTAGTACAGATTGGCTCCCGCAAACACGCCGCGGTCAAGGCGCGCATCCAGGCCTGCGCTCAGGGTGTGCCGCTGATCGTGATCGAGCGGAAAGTAATCCGACGGGGGCGAAAAGTCCGTCAGGCCTCCGCTGATGCCGCCCAGGCCTTCGGCGATCTGATACGAGTACGCCAGGTGGAAGTGCGCCGTCTTCCACGCTTTCGGCGACCGCACGGTCACCTCGGTTCCGCGAATGCGCGCGGCGTCGATCGTCAGTGGAAAGAACACGTTGGAGTTGCCGACGCTGTTGTGATCGAAGAAGTTGGTCGCCTTGGTCCGGAACACGTCGGCATCGATCATCCAGCCCTTGACCGGCATCGCGACACCCGCCTGGATTTCCTCGTCGCGTTCACCACGGAGAGGAATGAGTGCGAGGTTCTGGCTGGTCACGAAGTCGAGCAGCGGCCCCGACGCCGTCAGCAGCGGCGGGCCCTGGTAGAAGCGGCCGTAGAATGCGCGCACCGTCCATCCGAGCGACGGCAACAGAATCGAGACGCCCGCCCTCGGGCTGGTGGCGTCCTCGGCAAGCCCTCCGGAAAAATGCGTCTGGCGGACGCCGCCAATCACGCTGAGCCACGACGCCATCTTGAACGTGTCCTGAGCGAACGCCGTCAGCAGATTCCCGGACGGTCGCTGGCGCACGCTGAAGTCGTCGTTGCTGCCATCGTTGAACATCACGCTGAGCGTCTGGTCGTCCTGCTGGTGGAAGCCGTAGAACCCGACCTGCCACTGGTGGCGACC
>JBAXOX010000147.1:0-5195 GCA_037133015.1 Acidobacteriota bacterium | reverse complement strand
ACCCGGTGATGCGGCTCTGGGTGACGCTCCACACGCAATGCCGTCCGCCCGGCGATGCGCGCGTGGCCGGTCTGGTGCAGGGCTACGCGGTGGCCCGTCTCTCTGCGGCGCCAGCGCCAGCCTGACCCACCAGCCTGTCGAGGCGTGTGGGGGACCCGGCCCCTTCTGAACGGCGGGGGGGCGAGCCTACTCGGAGAGTGCCTGCCGCCCGAGGCGGGCGGCTTCCTGCTCGGCGTCTTTTTTGGTGCGGCCCTCGGCCACCGCCACCGCCTCGCCGCGCACGCGCAGTTCCACCTGAAACACACGCCGGTGGGCCGGCCCGGTCTCGCCCACCACGACATATTCGGGGAGCGGGTCGCCGCGCGACTGCAATTGCTCCTGCAGCACCGACTTGTGATCGTCGCCCATCCCGCCAACCGCGGCGCAGTCGCGCATCAGGTCGCCGAACTCGCGCACGATGAAGTCGCGCGCCGCGTCGAGGCCGCCGTCCAGGTACAGCGCCGCGATGACCGCTTCGTAGGTGTCGGCCAGCAGCGCCTGCTTCTGACGGCCGCCCGTCTTCTCCTCGCCGCGGCCCAGCAGCAGATGGTCGCCCAGGCGGAGCCGCTCGGCCAGTTTCGCCAGGGTCGCGGTGGACACGAGCGCGGCCTTCAGCTTCGATTTCTGTCCTTCGTCCCGATCGGGATAGCGATCGAAGAGCATCGCCACGATCACGAATCCCAGCACCGCATCACCGAGAAATTCCAGCGATTCGTTGTCCAGCACGCCGCCGGTCACATCCTCGTTGGCGCGCGAACGATGCGTGAGCGCGTGTTCGAGCAGGCCGGGGTCGCGGAACCGATAGCCGAGCGACGCCGACAGCGTGTCGAACTCGTCCCGCAAACGCACCGCGGGACCGTCGTGTTCGGCGCGCCGGTAGTCGGCGATGATCCGCGTCGCCTGCTCGGCGTCCTCGGCGCGCACCGTCACGCGCACCGCGCCCAGCGCGCTGCGATTGAGCGGCAGCACGGTGGCGGACACGTTGGCGTGAACGGCGGCGTGAATGCCGTGGGCGTCGAGCAGACTGCCCACCACGCTGGCCTCGATGCCCGAATGCGTGACGAAGACGACAACCGGGTCACTCACGGCGCACATCAGCCGGCCCATCGCCGACCACCTCGAGCAGGATGAGCGTCATGTCGTCGTGCTGGGCGGCTCCGCCGACAAAGGCGTCGATCTCGCGCAGAATGCGCTCGCGCAATTCCTCGACGGGAAGATCCGGATGGTCTTCGATCAATTGGGCCAGCCGGGGTTCGCCAAAACACTCGGAGTCGTCGTTCATGGCCTCGCTGATGCCATCGGTGAAAAACGCCAGCCGGTCGCCCGCGTGCAGCGAGAGCGCGGTCTCCTCGAGCATCGACACGAACCGCTCGCCGTTGTCGAGACGCAGGCCGAGCACCATGCCGTCGGGCACCAGGACCTCGGCCCGCCCTCCCGGCGAAGACGCCCCCGGCAGGTACAGGAGCGGCGTGTGGCCCGCCCTCGCGTACGTCATGGTCCGCATCGCCGGATCGATCACCGCATAGGTCATCGTGATGAAACTGCGGCTGTCGAGGTGTTCCGAAATCAGCCGGTCGGCGGCGATGAGCAGATCGCGCGGCGAGGCATGAATCTGGCTCAGCGACAGGATCAGGCCTTTCAGTTCCGCCATGTACAAGGCCGCCGACATGCCTTTGCCCGACACGTCGGCGATCAGCATGCCGACCCGCCCGTCGGGCAGCGGGAGCACGTCGTAGTAGTCGCCGCCGACTTCTCTCGCCGGGACGCAGACCGCCGCGACGCGCATGCCGGAAATGGCCAGGGGCCCGCGCGGCAGCAGCGACATCTGGCTGTCTCTGGCCAGGCGCATCTCTTCCTCGAGCCGCTTCTTTTCCGCCGACTGGCGCAGCAGATCCTCGATGCTGGCGGTCATCAGGTTGAACGAGCCGGCCAGTTCACCGAGCTGATCCCTGGCGAGCACCGCGATCCGGTGGCCGAAGTCGCCCTGGCGCACGCGTTCGGTTCCGCCGAACAACTCGTGCACCGATCGCGTGATCGAGCGGGCCAGCGCCAATCCGGTCGCAGCCGCGCCCACCTCGATCACGAAAAACAGCACCGACACGGTCAGCAGGCCGTAGATGAGCAGGTCCCCGAATGTCTGCTTGCCAATCGAGGCTTGCGTCACCGACAGCCGGTGATAGATGCCCTGGATGCTCATGCCGATCTGCACGGGCAGCGCCTGGGCCCGGCCGGTCGGCCAGTCGTAGACGTCCAGCAGCGCAACCGACGGAACGGGTGCGGCCGGTCCGGGTACCACCGGGCCGGTTGCGGCGGGGCCCGCAGACGCGCGCATGCGTCCCTTGAGCGCCGTGTTGGCCGAGTCGACCAGGCTGCCGCTCCCAACGGCAATGCCGGTCGATTCCTCGATTCGCGACTTGATGGCGTCGGAGACCGGCAAGTCGGCGACCACCGCGTACCCCCGCATCCGCTGAGAGATGACCACGGCCCGAACCACCAGCTCGACTTCTCTCGCCGAGGCGGTCGTCGGGGCCTGGGCCGGCGCGCCTGCTTCGTAAGCGAGGGCGCCGGCAAAGCCGTCGCACCTCATCCAGGTCGGCAGCTGATCCGGGGGATCCAGATGCGTCCAGTCGCCCACCCTGACAGGCGTTGACCGGAGGGCGGAGGTCAGACGCGAGGTCGGCACGTGTTGACCGCCGCACCGATCGTCGGCGACCGGCACAATGGCCAGCGACAGTCCGGGCAGCGCGAGTTCGGCGGAGGCCTGACGTCGCTCGAGCACGGCCTCGGCCTCGGCCAGATCCCCGGCCTGCTCGAGGTCCAGCGCCGCGCCCATGGCGACGGCGGTGGCCTTGACGCCGAGGTCGGCGAGCGAGGCCCGCACCAGGTACGAACTCAGGTTGGCAAACAGCAGCCAGCCGCACAGCACGAAGAACACGACGATCAGGAACGCCGGGACGAATCCAATCAGCACGTACGACACAATCAGCTTGCGTCGCACCCGCCAGAGCAATCGCCGCCGGGCCACCTGCGCCACTTTGTACAGCACGATGCCGGAGCCGGCGACCAGCGCCAGCCCGCCGGCGCTGCTGAGCACCTGGAGACCGCCAGCCACGGCGACGCCGGCCACCGAAAGCCCGGCCACAAGAAGCTTGACGCTGGCGCCGATGGCGATGAGGTACCCGGCGATGCCGGTCAGGAACAACGCCCGTAGCAGGCCGAACCTGGATCGGGGCGGCTCGGGCAGCGACGGAACGAGGGGAGAAGGCGGTGCCATCAGAGGTGTCAGCGATGATAGCTTACGGGGCCACCGACTGCCGGATCCAGTCGAAATACGAGGCGCTGCCGTCGGCGGCCGCGATCACGATCCATTCCGGCACGGAATAGGGATGGAGGCTCGTCACCGCGGCCTGCAAATCCGGAACGCGATCGGCCGTGGTCTTGATCACGACCTGGCGTTCGGCCTCGGTCTGGACGTCGCCGTTCCAGCGATACGTCGAGCGCACCGGGCTCGACACCGACACGCACGCCGCGACGCGCCGGTCCACCAGCGTTCGCGCGAAGACATCGGCGTCGGCGCCGGCGGGCAGTGTGGTGAGCACGATTACGACCGCAGTGGATTCCACGGGCCCCGCCCCCCTGCTGCGCACAGCTTCGTCGGGTGTTTTCCGATGCACAAGCGGCGCGACTTAGGGTACAACAGATGACCGATGGCCGCCACGCACACGACCCGGGCTGACACGACGAGCGCTCTTCGGGGTGGTCGCCGGTGGCGCCCCCTGCTCGCCGTCATCGGGTTCGTCGTCTCGTTTCTCCTCATCAACGACATCGTCGGCGAACACGGCGCGGTTGCGCTGATGCGGGCCCACGCGCACAACGCGGATCTGACGCGCGCGGTGTCGGTGGCCAAACACGAGAACGCGCACCTGCGTGAGCAAGCCAAGCGCCTTCAAACCGATGCTGCGGCCATCGAAGAAATTGCGCGACGGGAACTGGGGCTCATCAAGCCAGGCGAGAAGCTCTTCATTCTCCACGACGTATCGGCGGGTGCGACGCGGTAGGCGTTTTTGTTCGCCGACGCGATGCGCTGGCGCGTGTGCGTGTGCGTGGAGGTCTGCCGGTCGCGCGCTGAGCAGGTTGATTTAGAGAACGGCGTTTGCCGCGTGCCCGTCGGCGTGGTATGATCAGTTGATGTGGCGCACGCGAGTGAGGCGCCCGTGACGCGGGGTGGAGCAGTCCGGTAGCTCGTTGGGCTCATAACCCAAAGGTCGGGGGTTCAAATCCCCCCCCCGCAACCAACTTTACTTGCAGGTGGAGGTCGTCGGCATCCGATGACCTCCACTTCGCATTTTGGGCCGCCCCCAGCATCGCCGCCAGGTTCCCCTTCAAATCGATTTGGAGCACGCCATCGCGGGGCGTCAACGTGATCTCATCGATCAGGCCGCGCAGTACTTCCGTCGCTTCTGAACGGTTCTCTGGGCGTTCCAGCGCCTCGGCAAGTTGCATGACCTTCGTGCGATAGAGCTCCGACATCCTTGGGTGAAGGAGGGGCGGCGGTTCGTCCGCGGTGGCAAGTTGCTTGGTCAGTTCCTCGCGACGGGCGGCGATCGAGATGATTTCGTCCTTCACCTCGGCGCCGGGCACGCCGTCCATGATCGACTGGACGAGCTTCTTTCGTCGGACTTCGAGATGCGCAAGTTCTCGCTCGGCCGATGACAGTTCGGCGCGGCGCTCCATCCGCAACCGATTCATCTCGCGCGTGAATTCGTGACAGAACTCTTCGAACAGGTCTGGTCGAAGAAGTTTGTCTTGCATCGCCCGAAGGACCCGCGCTTCGACCTCATCCCGCCGAATCGTGAGGCGATTAGCGCATGTGCCTTGGTCGCGTGCACCGAAACACATCAACCGGTTGGCCGAGCCCATGATGAACCCGGCGCCGCATTCGCCACACTTCGTCAGGCCCGAAAACAGGTAGCGCGGTCGTCTGAGGTGGCTAAGAGCCGCGCCGCCTGGCTGGGCCATCGCCCTTCGCGTCCCTTCCTGTCTTTCCTTCACGGTCGCCCACAACTCGTCGCCAACGATTCTGAGAGCGGGCACCTCCACACTCACCCACTCCGACCTCGGGTTCGGACGTGAGACGCGACGGCCAGTGTCCGGGT
>JBAXOX010000146.1:0-5195 GCA_037133015.1 Acidobacteriota bacterium | reverse complement strand
TCGAAGACGTCATCACGGTGCTGACAGATATTCTGGAGTCCGGCCGCCAGTAGCCAAGCAGTTGGAGGCCGTGGGCTTTAGCCCCGGCACTCAGGTGCGGGTCGAGCGGTTAGGCCACGAGCAAGCTGGCCGCCTCGCGCGACGACCAGGGCGCCATCAGCGTCGCTCCGCCCGCGCTGAGGCGTGCGTGCTCGCTCGGTTCGTACTCCGGCACCGCCGCGCAGAGATTGGTCATCGCGGACAGGCCGTCCCCTCGCGACACGTCTGCGCGCAGCGCGCGAATCGTGCGTTGAACCAGGTCGACGGCCACCGGCGCCTGATGTCCAATCCAGACACGCGCGTGCGCCGTCCTCACCGGTCGCGCACCTCGCACCGTCAACTGGTCGTCGAGTTTCTCCCCCGGCCGCAGGCCGACAAACGAGACCGGGACAGCACGCACGCCCTTCTGCTTTGCGATCTTCATCAACCGGTTGACCAGGTCGACAATGCGGACGGGCGGCCCCATGTCGAGCCAGCAGGCTTCTCCGCCCAGTCGCAGCAGATCGGCGCGCAGGACGAGCGTTGCGGCCTCTCCAACCGTCATGAAGTACCTGGTCGCATCCGTGTGCGTGATCGGAATGGGCTGCCGGCTGCCGAGGCAGTCCATGGCCACCTCGGCGATGCCGCCTCCGCTGCCGAGCACGTTTCCAAATCGCACAACCAGCGGCTCGAACTGGTCATCCATCTGTGCCAGCGTCACCATCTCGGCGAAGTGTTTGGTGGCGCCGACCACGCTGCGGGGATTCACGGCCTTTGCCGTCGACATCAACACGAACCTGGCGCCAACGGCCCTGGCAGCCTGTGCGACCGACAGCGTCCCGATGACGTTCGCCGACAACGCGGCACAGAGGTCGCGCTCGAGCGTCGTGACGTGGCTGTATCCTGCGGCGTGGAGCACGAGGTCTGGCACGGTGGTTGTGCACGCCGCGTGGATGATACGTGGCCGCGTCACGTCACCCAGGATGATGTCGAGATGGACGTGAGGCCACCTGGATCTCAGTTCGCGTTCGACGCGAAGTAGCGCCTGTTCCGAATGATCGACCAGCGTGAGGCTGTCGAGTTCGCACGCCGCGAGGGTGCGCGCCAGTTCGGATCCGACTGCCCCGCCGGCGCCAGTGATCAACACGCGGTGGCCGGCGAATCCTGCGGACTCGGAATCGGTGAGAGGTTCGCACGGCGCTCGGCCCATCAGCGCCTGCTGCACGCGCGGGTCGCGAAGGTCGATCATGGTTTCTCTCACTACGACTCGTGGGCGCCGCCGGCCGAACATCTGTCAGCGTCCGCGGGGGCAAATACGCTGCGCCGGTCCTATGCGACCGCCGCCATCTGGAATTCGACGCCTCTCGGGATCGCGAGCAGTTCGCTCACTCGATCGACGAACACGGGCGCTTCGTAGTTGCTCATCCAGCAATCCGACTTGAAGTGGCCGATCGACGGCTCGACGTCCCGGCCAAGGGCGAGTTGCAGCAGCATGCTGGGAAAGTCGGCGCCGGCCGCAATCGTCAGCGGAAGGCCGCTTGAGAAGCACGGATTGATGTCGAACACGGTGGGCCGGCCGTTGACGACGCGGCATCTGATGGTCGTCGGGCCCGTAAACTTGAGTACGTCGGCGCAGTCGGTCGCCAGGTCGAGCAACTTCTGGTCGTTGACCGTGCGGCCGCGCTCAAAAAAACCCAGCCCGGTCTCGAGAACCTCGTGCGGCACGACTGACAAGGGCCGCCCGTTGAAGTCGCACATCACGTCGATCGCGTACTCCGGGCCGTCGAGACATTCCTGTGCGACCGGGTCCTCGATGTAGCTGAGAAAGAAATCCACGTGCGCCTTGGTGGTCGCGGTGACGGCGCCCGCGTTCCCGCGGCGCGGTTTGATGAACAACGGGAGCCGCGGCTCGTCGGACATCATAAAGGGCAGGAAGGATTCGGCCGCCGCGATGCCCGCGTCCCGAAGGAACGTGCACGCGGTGAACGTGTCCTGGCAGATAAGCGTAGTCTCTTCGGGCGACACCGCCACGCGAATCCCGCGCCGCGCCCACCTGGTCGCCACCGATGCAAACAGCGGCAACTCTTCGTCCATCGTCGGCACGATCAGATTGATGCCTTCCGCCTCGCACAGGTCGCTAATGGCGTCCAGATAACCCGGATCGCTCGGCAGCGGCACCTGGTAGGCGCGGTCGCAAAAGTGCACGCCGGGCGACAACGGATTGACGTCGGCGGCAATCACCGAGCCTCTCACGTTGAGCGCGTTGAGCGCGTGACGGAACGCCTTGACCAGCGGCACGCGGCGAGAGACCGCGGTGATGAGGACGTTAAGCGGCATGACACAAGCTCCTGGAAACCACGGATTCGACGTCAGATTCGAGAAAGGGCGTTCCGGCCGACACGTCGCGAGTGATGATCCGGCCGACCAGTTCGCGACCGTAGCGCGGATCGAGCCCCACAGCCGGTCGCAACGCGACGACCGCGTCTGCCGTCACGACGTCGCCGACCTTCAGACTTCTGGTCGCGTACAAACTGCGCCGGCTCACTTCGAGATTGGGCGCCTCGGAGGCGAGGCATTCTTTGTGGCCGTGGCCCAGCGCGCGGCGCGCGGATTCGGCGGATTGAATCATGTCGGCCAGCATCTCCGGCGTGGCCGACACGGGAGCATCGACCGCGTCGCGGCCGTCGAGCATGAGGTGCTTTTCGTAAATCGAGGCGCCAAGCGCGGTGGCAATCACAATGGCATTGGGATCGGTGCTGTGGTCGGACAAGCCCACGGGCACGTCGAAGGTGCGCGCCAGTTCGGCGATGGCGCGCAGGTTCTGGCCGTAGTGCGGAACCGGGTAGGCGGACACACAGTGCAGCAGGGCAACGTCGCGGTTGCCGGCGGCGTGCAGAGTGCCCATCGCCGCGGCGATTTCGCGCGGATTGCTCATCCCCGTGGACAGAACCACCGGCTTGCCGGTGCGAGCCACCCGTTCGAGCAGGCCCGTGTTGGTGATGTCGCCGCTGGCGATCTTGTAGGCCTCGCAACCTACGCGCTCGAGCATGTCGACCGCGTCCAGGTCGAGCGGCGTGGACATGAACGTGAGGCCGCGTCGGCGCGCATCATGGGCAATCCGATAGTGGGCGTCTTCGTCGAGCTCGAAACTGCGGAGGAAGTCTGCCATCGAGGAGGAGGAAATGTGCGCGGGCGCCGGGCAGCCTGGTGCAACGAGGCGATCGGCGCACAGCGTCTGCAGTTTTATCGCAGAGGCGCCGGCCGCGGCGGCGGCGGCGACCAGTTCGCGCGCCACGTCGATCGATCCGCCGTGGTTCAAGCCGATTTCGGCGACGACGAACATGGGTTTGCCGGGTCCGACCCGGCGGCCACCTATCTCACGCAGCATGCGCGGCCTCCGTTATGAGTGACGCCGTCAGAGATAAGCTTTGCCATCCCTACCTCCCAGCCTTCGCGAGCGCCCCGCGCACCTGCTCGACGACGAAGTGCGCCTCGTCGGCTGTCATCGCCGGAGACAGCGGCAGGGATAGAGTCTGATCAGAAACGCGCTCGGCCTGCGGGAACTGACCACGTTTGAAGCCGAAGCGATCGGCATAAAACGAGTGCAGGTGGATGGCCCGGAAGTGCAGGCTCGTCGCAACACCGCGAGCCGCAAGCGCGCTCGACAGACCGGCGCGGTCGAGGCCGCAGCGATTGTGGTCGACGAGAATCGTGTAGAGATGGCGGGCGTGGCGCGATCCGAATTCAATCGGCGCAGGCCGCTCGACGGCAAGGTCGGCCAGGCCTTCGTCGTAGATATCCCAGATCGCTTCGCGCCGCTTCAAGTTCTCTTCGACCCGGGCCAGTTGATGGATGCCCAGGGCCGCCTGCAGGTCCATCATGTTGTATTTGAAGCCCGGCATCACGACGTCGTAGTCCACCACACCGCCGCCAGAATAGCGGGCCCACGCGTCGCGGCTCATCCCATGGAGCGATGCGACCCGGATACGGTCGGCGGCATCCGACGAGGCAGTCGTGAGCATCCCGCCTTCGCCAGTCGTCACGTTCTTGGTCGCGTAGAAGCTGAAGCAGGTGTAGTCGGCGGTTGTGCCGATGCGCTTGCCGCGCGCGATGCCCTCGACGCAGTGCGCCGCATCTTCGATGAGGGCGAGGCCCGACTGATCGGCCATCTCGCGGAAGGCGCGGACATCGACTGGGCGACCGGCAAAGTGGACCGGCAGCAGGGCACGCGTCTTGGGGGTGAGCGCCGCAGCAGCCGCCGCCGGGTCGAGATTCATCGTCACCGGGTCGATATCGGCAAACACCGGCGTGGCGCCGACGTGGACGATGGCATTGGCCGAGGCGCAGAAGGTGAGCGGCGTGGTGACGACCTCGTCGCCCGGGCCGACGCCAGCTGCGAGAAGCGACAGGTGCAGGGCGGCGGTGCAGGAATTGAGCGCGATGGCGTGCGGAACGCCTACGAAGGCCGCGAATTGCTGCTCGAACTGTTTGACCCGGGGGCCGGTGGTGAGCCAGCCCGATTCGAGGGTCGCGCGAACCTCGCGCATCTCGGCTTCGCCAATCGAGGGGCGCGAGAACGCCACGTGGACGGGCGCCGGATGGGTCAGCGCTGGCATCGGCGGCTCGCAGTCTTGAGAACCCGGCCAGAGTCGGTGCCGCTGCCTGTGACGGCCATGCCAGACAACGACGCGCCGCGACGGTCCCGGCCGATGGGGCCAGATGACGCTCGGGGCATTGTTGGCGGCATTTTCATGAATCGTCACTACTTAGAGGGATGTCGAACCTCCGACATCCCCAAGCGACCGTATGTCCGAGGCCGACCCTGCACTCTCGTCAATGAAGCGTTTTCCTAACGAATTCTCGGGTTCAGCCTCGCTGACACTAGAGAAAGCAAATGTGGTACCAAGGTTGGTCTGGACAAACCTGGCTGGTGGATAGGCCCGGTCTCACGCGGTCCTTGTGGCTGTCCGCCGCGGGCCGCGTTCGAAAAACCTCTGGCCCGATTCAAGTCTTTTTCAACACGTCCGATTACCACTTCGGCAGCGAAGACGGTCGCTCTGATCGTCAGCCGGGGCAGGGACGCCCACCGGATTCAAGGAGGAATGGTCATGGCATCGTTTTCCGTCGTCAACAACATCACCTCGGCCTACGCGCAGACCAACTTGCAGGCCACCCAG
>JBAXOX010000145.1:0-5436 GCA_037133015.1 Acidobacteriota bacterium | reverse complement strand
TCGGGGTGGTCCTCTTCGAGTTGCTCTCGGGCCGGCTCCCGTACCACGGACGAAGCGCGGCGGCGATACTGGCCGAGCTTGTGGATCCCTCCGCTCTTGCGCTGGAGTTCCCGACTGGAGTTCCCGCCGAGGCCGTGCGAATCGTGCAGAAACTGCTGGCCAAGAACCCGGCAGAGCGGTACCAGCACGCCGACGATGTCGCGGTCGATCTGCGCGCCCTCAGGCGTGAGGTGCCGCAGTCCTTCACGGCCGTTCCGCAGGCGCTGGGGTCGCCCGCCCGGAAACGTGGCTGGCTGTGGCCCGCGCTCGGCATCGTGGTACTCGCGGCGGGTGCCGTCCTCGGCGTGCTGCAGTGGCGGGCGCTACGCACCCATCCGCCGCTGCCATCGAAGGTTCCCGAGGCCAACGAGTACTTCGGCAGGGCGCTGCTGTCCCTGGGCGCACAGCAGGACTTGCCTCGAGCCCGCCAGTTATTGGAGAAGGCGCTCGCGCTCGACCCCGCCTTCGCCTACGCTCGCGCGTGGTACGGCTTCACGCATGTCTTGCTGATCGACTACGGCCAGTCAAACGACACAGCGTGGTTGTACAAGGCGGAGGCAGAGCTGCGCCGGGCCCTGCAGGACGATCCCGAGTCGGCCAGAGCTCACGCGTCGCTGGCCTGCGTCTATCTCTACCAGGGACGAAAAGAACTGATGTCGCAGGAGGCCCGGAAGGCCATGGAGCTCGACCCAAGCGAGCGAGACGGCCCCATGCTGTTGGCGATGTACCACCAATGGAGCGGCGAGTACGAACAGTCCCAGGCGTTGCTGAAGGCGCTCGTGACTGCCGACCCACTGTTCGTGCCGGCTCGGGTCAATGCCGGCGAGAATCTCCGGCTGATGGGCGATGCGGCGGGCTCGATTCGCGAACAGCAGAAGATCCTCGATCAAGACCCGAAGAGCTGGTACGCGCTGACGGCGATGGCGATGGCCTGCATGACGCAGGGGAACGTTGCCAAAGTCCGGGAGATGCTGACGAAGGCCCGCACCCTGGATCCGGAGAACTACCAGGGGCGGGTGCTGTGGGCGCTCCAACTCGCCATCGAGGGCCGCCGTGCCGAGGCGCTCGAAGCGATGAACGCGGAGGTGCTCAAGTACGGCGAGCTGATCAGTGTTGCCTCCAACGTCGCCGAGTTCTACGCGGCGCTCGGAGACCGGGCGAAGGCCCTCGACTGGCTGGACCGCGCCGTGCGGGTCGGCGACGAGCGGGCGGACTGGTTCGAGCGGGATCCACTCTTCGCGAGCATCCGGCAGGAACCGCGCTTCCGGCAAATCGTCGACGGGATTCGGTACAGGCAGGAGCAGCGCAAGAAGACGGCGCGCTGAGCGCGCCGCAGGTTCAGCGCGCGGCGCCGTCGCCCGCATTCGCTGACGGCGGCGATTTCGAAACGCACGCCTGACGTACTCTCTTGCAGCCCCCGGACCCTCAAGAACGCCCGTGGGAACCCGTCAACTCTCGCCGTCAGAATGCCGCCCTCTACCCCGGATGTCGAGTAGACTACTCCCATTTTCCAGACACGCGCGTTCAGACGAGGAAGACCACCATGGCCCGCACGGATAGGCATCCCGGAGACTGGCTAGTCGGAGGCGGAGAACTGGGCGAACTGATCCGCTCGATGGATTGGTCAGCCACGCCGCTGGGAGCGCGAGATGCGTGGCCACAATACCTGCGCACCGTGGTCAATCTGGTCGTGTCCTCCAACTTCCCCATGGCCATCCTCTGGGGCAGTGACCTGATCTTCATCTACAACGACGCCTACAGCGTGATCGCCGAGGACAGGCATCCACGCGCGCTGGGGCGATCGACCCGCGACGTCTGGCCGGAGGCGTGGGCGTTCAACCGACCCATTTTCGAGCGCGTGATGTCACGGGGGGAATCGGTCGCTCTGAAAGGCCAACTGTTTCGCATTGTCCGACACGGCGAGGTTCAGAATGCCTACTTCACCCTCTCCTGCAGCCCCATCCGCAGCGAAGCCAGTCAGGTCGCCGGCACGATGGTGGTGCTTCTGGAAACGACGCTCGAGGAGTCGCAGCTCGCGTCGGCGAACCTCGATCTGGCCGCGCAGAACGCCTTCCGAGCCCTCACCGACCACTCGCCCGACTCGGTAGACAGGTTCGATCGGACGTTTCGGCACGTCTACATCAATGCCGTGGCTGCGGCGGTCGCCGGCAGGACGCCGGAGGAGGTCATTGGGAAGACCAACCGTGAGATCGGCGTGGCCGATGCGACGGCAACCCTCTGGGAAGAGCGACTCCGTCATGTCTTTGAGACGGGCGAACCCCTGGAGGTGGAGGATACGTTTCCCTCCAGCGGTGGGCTGCGGTTCTACCACACGCGCTGCGTCCCGGAGACGTCAGCCGATGGCGTCGTGCAGACGGTGCTGGCCGTCTCGCGCGACACCACCGACCGCAGACGGGCGGCCGTTGAGACGCTGCGCGAGCGCGAGGAGGGGCGCCACGCCATCCTGCAGACGGCCATGGACGGATTCTGGCTGACGGACCTGCAAGGCCGTCTGCTGGAAGTCAATGAGACCTATTGCGGGATGAGCGGCTACAGCGAGCAGGAACTTCTGGCCATGCGCATCCCTGACTTGGAGGCGACCGAATCGTCAGCGGACACAGCCGGCCACATCCAGAGAATCATTGCGCAGGGCATGGATCGGTTCGAGTCGCACCACCGCCGCAAGGACGGGAGCATCTTCGACGTTGAAGTCAGCGTCCAGTACCGGACGTCCGACGGCGGGCGGCTGGTGACCTTTCTGCGCGACATCACCGAGCGAAGATCCCTGGACCATCAATTGGCCCAGAGCCACCTCCTGCTTTCGAACCTCGCCCGGCTCGTACCTGGCGTGATCTACCAATACCGCCTGTATCCGGATGGGCGCTCGGCGTTTCCGTATTCGAGCCCTGGGATGAATGACATCTATGAGGTGACGCCCGACGAGGTGCGCGAGGATGCCACCCCGGTGTTCGGGCGGCTGCATCCCGACGACTACGACGACGTGGCACACGCCATACAGGAATCCGCCCGTACGTTGCAGACCTTCTACTGCGAATTCAGGGTCGTCCTGCCGAGGCAAGGTCTGCGCTGGCGCTGGTCCCAGGCCCAGCCAGAGCGGACGGAGGATGGGGGCACCCTCTGGCACGGCATCATTTTGGACATCACCGAGCGGAAACGGGCAGAGGCAACCCTGATCCAAGCCAAGGACTTCGCCGAGAATCTGATTCTGACCGCGAATGTGATCTTCGTCGAATTGAACATCGGCGGCGAGGTCGTCCGGCTCAACCCCGATGCCGAACGGATCACCGGCTACAGCCAGGCCGACGTCGTGGGGAAGAACTGGTTCGAGGTGCTCGTCCCCCGGGTGCGATACCCCCACGTCTGGGCGGAATTCGAGAGGATCACTGCTCGCGGCGAGGTGCCCAGGACGTTCGAGAACCCGATCCGCACCAAGTCGGGCGAGGAACGCCACATCGTGTGGCAGAACAGCCTCGTGCGCCGGGGCGGCGGGGTCGCCGGCACCATCTCGTTCGGAGTGGATATCACCGACCGCAAGCGGGCGGAGGAAGCATTCCGCCTCAGCGAGGAACGTCTGTCGTTGGCCATGATGAGTGCTCGGCAGGGGTTGTGGGATTGGGACATCGCCCGTGACGAGGCCTATCTGAGTCCGGTATATCTTGAAATGATCGGCTACGGGGAACACGAGCTTCCACAAGGCTCCGTCCTGAGGCTATTCGAGAGCCTCGTTCATCCAGATGACTACGCGAAGGTTTCCAGGGCCATGCAAGCGCTTCTGGAGGGAACGAGTGAACACTCGATTGCCGAATACCGACTGCGGACGAAGTCGGGCGAGGATCGATGGGTGCGTGGCATCGGCAGGATTGTGGCCCGTGACGACAAGGGTGCGCCACTCAGAATGGTGGGAACAGTCACGGACATCACGGAAAACAAGCAGGCCGAGGAGATCAGGGCCAGCCTCGAAGGGCAGTTGCAGCAGGCCCAGAAGATGGAATCGGTGGGGCGTTTGGCCGGCGGCGTGGCGCACGACTTCAACAACATGCTGGGTGTGATTCTCGGGCACACAGAGATCGCGATCGACCAAGTGGATCCGGCGCAGCCGCTCCGCGCCAGCCTGGATGAAATCCACAAGGCCGCGAAGCGGTCCACGGACCTGACCAGACAGTTGCTGGCGTTTGCGCGCAAGCAGACGGTCACGCCGCGAGTGATTGACCTCAACGAGACCGTGGCCGGGACACTCTCGATGCTGAGACGACTGATCGGCGAGGACATCCGCCTCACGTGGCACCCGGGGGCAGGCCTGTGGCCCGTGAAGATCGACCCGTCCCAACTAGACCAGATACTCGCCAACCTGTGCGTCAATGCTCGGGATGCCATCGCTGGCGTCGGCACGATCACCATTGCCACTCGCAATGATGCCTTCGACGACGATCGCTCCGCCGGTGTCCCTGGCATGGTGTTCGGTGACTACGTGGTCGTGGAGGTCGCTGACGATGGTTGTGGGATGGACGTGGAAACACTGGACCACATCTTCGAACCGTTCTTCACGACGAAGGGCGTCGGTCAGGGCACCGGGTTGGGGCTCGCGAGCGTCTACGGTGCCGTCAAACAGAACGGGGGCTCCGTTGATGTCCGCAGCACGCCAGGCTCGGGAACGACATTCACGATCTATCTGCCTCGGACGAGCGACACGGCCAAGTTCTCTGACGCCGAACACGCCGCAGGACCGGCGGTGCGGGGGCACGAGACCATCCTGTTGGTAGAAGACGAACCGTCCATTCTGAATCTGACGACGATGGTCCTGACCCGGCAGGGTTACAACGTGCTGGCCGCCAGTACGCCAGGCGAAGCCATCCGATTGGCCGATGAGCACGCCGGACGGATCCATTTGCTCATGACGGATGTGGTAATGCCCGAGATGAGCGGTCGCACGCTCACCAAACAGCTGCTGTCCGCCCGCCCGGACGTCAAGTGCCTGTTTATGTCCGGCTACACCGCCGATGTCATCGCCCACCGCGGCGTCATGGACGCTGGCGTGAGCTTTCTCCAGAAGCCGTTTTCGATAGCGGCGGTGGCAGCAAAGGTGCGGGAGACGCTGGACCGGGAATAAGCGCCGTCGGCAACAGCACCGCGAGGCGCCTTCCCCGCCGCAGTTCGTCTCGAATGCAGACGAGCGAAGGCGGACAACCCTCCGGTTAACAGGCGCGCCGAAACAGCGATCTGTAGCGATCAGACGCTGTCTCTACTGACGGCCCATGGATCAGAAGCGATCTCTCGCGATCCCCTGCGACGCCCGCACAAACCCACATCCACCCAAGCGGCGCCACTCGCCGCAACCGAAAGACGACGCCTTCTGTCTCTCGTCGATGGATCGGCCCC
>JBAXOX010000144.1:0-5531 GCA_037133015.1 Acidobacteriota bacterium | reverse complement strand
TGTCGAAGCAGAAACGCAGTCCACGCCACTCCCAGCCCAAGCCCCGCAAATGGCTGCGCCGTTTCCTCTGGCTGTCGGGCGGAATGCTATTCGTCGTCGTGGCCCTCTATGCGGCGAGCACGCCCATCCTCCAGTGGATCGGTCGCGAACTGGTGCGGTCGGATGCGATCGAGCCATCCGACGCGATTGTCGAATTGTCCGGCGGAGAAGGGGACCGCGATCTCGAGGCCGCCGACCTCTATAAGTCGAAGACCGCGCCCGTGATCGTATTGACGACCGAACGCGACGATGCAGGGTTGCCAGAACTTACGCGTCGCGGCGTGAGAGTGGAGCGCGGGATTGATCAGCGGCGCCGGTATCTCAAAGAGATGGGCGTTCCCGACTCCGCCATCATCGTCCTCAACGACCAGGCCAAGTCCACTGTTGACGAAGCCGCCATCGTCTCTGCGTGGATCAAGTCGCATCCGATACGGCGGGTCACCATTGTGACGTCCGCGTACCACACGCGCCGAGCCGGCCACATTTTCGAATGGATGCTGCGCGGAACAGGCGTGGTCGTCCAGACGCGCCCGGCCACATTCGACCGGTTCACGCCGGACTCATGGTGGACCGACCGGAACACGTTGCTGTGGGGACTGACCGAGTGGCAGAAGACGATCTACTACAGGATCAGGTACTGGTAGCGAGACACCTCTGCCATGTGTTGGAGTGACCAGCCGAGTCGCCGAAGTGCTTCGAGTCGTCCGCGCGAATTGCCGCACAGATGGAGTAGACGCAAGTGCCTGTCATGACTCAGGAGGCGGCGGCGAGATGGCGCGAGCAGTTAGGGCGCGAGCAGAAGCGCGTCGTCTTCACCAACGGCGTGTTCGACATTCTCCACCCGGGCCACGTTCGCTATCTGGCCGCGGCGCGACGACAGGGTGATGCCCTGATTGTCGCCGTCAATTCCGATCGGTCCGTTCGCGCCATCAAAGGCCCGACGCGACCGGTCAACCCCGAGGCGGAGCGCGCCGAGGTCATTACCGCGCTCGACTGCGTAGACGCCGCCGTCGTGTTCGACGAAGACACGCCGCACGAAATCATCAGCCTCATTCAGCCCGATGTTTTGGTAAAGGGAGCCGACTGGGCCGCCGACCGCATCGTGGGCCGGGACATCGTCGAGGCCCGGGGCGGGGTCGTCATCCGCATCACGGTCGAAGAAGGCCACTCGACGACCGCGATCGTCGACAAACTCAGAGGGCAGTAGGTTCCCGCGCCACCGATAAACACTCCGGGAGTGTTTGTGCCATCGCAAAGGGCCTGCCTCGAGGCCGCATGCCCGACGTCCAACCCAGGCGTGTCGCGGTCTCGGTTCGCCACCCGCCGTCGCCGAACGGCGAGTTTCGCGACACTGACGCCCTCACGGCGGCCAACGCGGCCTTCTGGTCGGGTTGGTTCACCAACTCAAGCCATCTTTCTGGCTTCGCCACTGGCCACGGCGCCAATTCCGGGCGCTCCGGCAGGGCAATGTCCGAAGCACTGCTATACGGCCAGTCCTGAGCCCGCTTGCACAATCCTGCCCGAACCGGATTTCGCTCAACGTAGCGGAGAACAGTCAGCAGGTGGTCGTCTGTCTGGACGGGAATCGCCTTGAACCGGCCCTGGTACACAGCCCCGGTTCCCCGTGTGCCGTGCGCCCACTGCCAACCGCAGGCGTGCGTCAGCGAGGCCCAGCCCACATATTCAGAGAGGTCGTCGTCAGCGCGCGGCCACAACACCAGGTGCCAGTGAGTGGGCATCACGACGAAAGCGAGCAACCGGATGGCAACGCGCTTGGACGCCGCGCAGAGAATACTGAGAAACGCTTCGTAGTCGGCGGCGCAGTCGAACGGTCTGGACCCGCGCACACCACGGTTCATTGCATGGAAGCAAAGACCGCCCGTTCCGTGTTTGAGTCGGCGAGGCATGACGAAGTAATCAGCAAACGCTCTGCCAACCGAGCGTCTGGAAAATCGCTCAGATCATGAGCGTTTCTGGACGGTCCGCACCGGCCGCGCAAAGATTGCGTACCCAGGTGACCTCGTCGCGTTGCAGAATCTTCAAGACATGGCACAAACACTCCCGGAGTGATTAGTTCATGCGCCTACCCAAGAGGAAACGCGGCGCGACGCAACCGGACAACCAGGTCGGCCACGAAACGACGAAGATCGGCCCCGCTCACACCTCCCGGCAAAACCAATTCGTCGGGAATCGACACCTCAGCGAGCACCCACGCCAATGCCGCCGGTGTACACCCGCCATCCTTCATCAGCGCGCCCGCCAGCCCGTCCTCAACACGCAAACCCAGGCGCTCCAAGTACAACAAATCCACAAGGTCGCGTTCTTCCGCGCGGGAGAGCACGGTCGTCAGCTTGTTTGCGAGAATCTCCTCGATTGGATCCACCGCGACTGAACCCATCATGCGCTTGGCGCCAGCAGTCTGAGACACTTTCTCCAACACCAGATCAACCACCACCGATTCATCGGCTCTGGTGATCACGTAGCGCTCGAAGCCTGGCGCGTGCTGCCGAACGGCAAGTGTTGCGCGAAGGTCGTCGGCAGCGGCCTCAAGACTTCGACGGCCGGCCGCGAAGGCCTCCGAATCAAGCGTGAAGAGATCAAGATCGAGCGTCGAGCGGTGATGCAAATAGAAACCAGCTAAGGCGGCACCGCCCGTAAGGAAGAACCGAGTCTCGTGGCGGAAGAATGCCTCGAGCAAGGTGCGCTGCAGCCCCGACAGCATGTCGCTAGAGGAGGCCATCGTCATGCCAACCGTTGATGAGAAACTCCCAGAAACCGCGGCGGCGGCCCAGGCGGCGTCCGAGTAGAGGCAGTGCCGCGGCCACCTCCGCTGGCGTGACAAATGTCCACACGTCCAGGTCCCGTGCCTCGCGCAGGAGTTTCCCCAGCAAGCGAAGTCGTCTTCCCTCGTCGCTCCTGTCACGAACCGCGGCACGGAGCTCTCCGACCGACACGTCTTCGTCCCAAAGGAAGTAAGGCCGCGCGGCACTATCGGACAAGTCAAGAGTCAGGGCGCGCATGCCACTACACTAGCGGCGGATTCGACGTGACGCAAGAAGCAAGCGCGCGTCTGCAAGCACGCGTCACGATTGGCACGCTTTTCGCGCTGGCACAAACACTCCCGGAGTGATTGTGGAGTGATTGTGGAGTGATTGTTTGGGGCGATTATCGCGGGCGGCAGGCGGAGGAGACGACGGACTTGAGGATGTCGGCGACGCGGACTTCGTCGTTGATGTCCTGGTGCGCCCCATTCGGCGTCCAGATCACAAGCGGCACGTGCAGCGGATCGCCGGCGAGGCCAGCCCTCGAGCCGTGGTCGGCCGTGACGACGACCGTCGTTGGGCGACCGCCCGCGTTTCGGTCGATGGCGGCGAACGTCGCGCCAAGCGCACGATCCGCCTCTTCTACCTGTCGCAGATAGTGCTCGCGCGTCGGATCGAAAGCGCGCGCAGCCAGGAAGCCCGTCTCGTCAAGCCAGGGAAGATGCGGCACGTTGAAATGAACCCAGCGAAACACGGGCCGCGCCGGCGGTGGCGCACCAGCGCCGGCCGTGATGGCCGCGAGCTCCGCTCGGTGCAACCGCACCGCGAACGGCCGCTTCATCAGCCCGGTCGGCATCTGATACGGCCAGATATTGAACACCGTCTCAATCGGCGCCGTCAGGCTGAACCCGTCATAGGAGGTCGCCGCGTTGTACATGCTGAACGCCCGGCACCGTGTCGCCAGGCTGGCGAGGCTCTCACAGTATGGGTAGTACCAGCCCATCACCTCGGTATCCATGCCGGCCGCCTGCGCGACCGAAAATATCCCCGCCGCGTCGACGCTGCCAATTGCGCCGCGTTTTGCCGAAGACGACACATACGAAGAAATCGACGAATCGGTGGACGCGGTTGGCGCGAGCGCCCGATGGTAGACCCGAGAGCTAGCCATGCGGCCCACCAGACTCGGAAGCGTGGCACGCCCATCCGAAAACGCCGCGTCGTAGGCAAGTTCGTCGAGCAGTAGCACATAGGTGTCGCGGCAAGGACCTGCCCCGGCCGCCAGCCTCGCCTCCTCCGCCGACCGAGCGCCCGACGTCGCGGTCGCGGTCGCGGTCACCGCCTCTTCGGCGAATCCAGAGCGGTGTGGCATCGGCAGCGCGAGCAGCGCGGGAACGGTCGGAATCAGAAGAAGCACGCCAAACGGCAACATGCCCCGAAGCATCCCGCGAAGAATCCTGGGCCAAAGCAACCAGAGAACCGCGGCGACAATTAACCCAACCGCAAGTCCGCTCACCGCAAATAATCGAATCGACGAGGGCCCTTCCCCCGCAGCCACCGCATTTCGGCCCGTGGTCGCCAGCAGCGACAGCAGGCTTGGCAGCGCCAGCGCGAACGTCACCGCCGCCTCGCGTCGCGGTCTAGCCCGGTCGTGAATCCAACCCAAGCCGAACCCGGCCACGGTCGACCACACAAGCCAGGCGCAAACCAATTCAACCGTGTGCAACCCCGACCACATCAGCATCGGGGCACCAATCGTGCCGGCCGCCGCGATCGGCATAAAAAAAGCTGTCGCCAGCCCCATCCCGCCCAACGCGGGGATTGCGTACCTCCGCATCAGCGTGCCTCGACCAGATAGAGCACGCGCTCGGAAGCAGGAAGCGGCACGGTCTCGATCACATTGAAAAGGGGAAGCACGGTTGATTCGAACGCCGCGCGATCTAATCCACGCACGTCGAATCGCGACGCCCAGCCAAGCGCAATCGGATCGGTGGCCGGCACCAACTCAAACAGCACCTTCCTGCCCAATCGCGTAAAGTGCGCCAGTTGATGACCAAGCGGCACACCTCCAGGCACGGCGAGGTGGTGGGCGAGACCGAGCACCAACAAGAGATCCGCAGGGCCGCGCGCCGACAACCCGAGCGTTTCTGTCTCCGCCCATCCACCCGGACTGGTCGGCCTCAACAGATCCTGAACCAGCGGAAGCAACCGCGTGTCGCCCCGTTCCCGCGCGCCCAGATAGGCACGCTCCACACACGATGCGTCGGCTTCGAAACCAACCGTCAACGAGCCCGCGGCCGAGGCCTCGCGCGAGAAATGACCCGCCGCCATGCCGAAGTCCCAGACCACGGCTGGCTTCAGTTGACCGAGCAGTCTGCGCACGACGCCGAAGCGCGCGTCCCATGCCTCCGGGGAGTAGGTGGGCCGTTCGTCCTCGTAGCGCGACCACTGCGTTGTTGGCGCCGACCACGACAGACCGTCAATGCCGCTGCGCAAACTCTCGATGACGAGCCGTTGTCGGCCGATCGCAGCCAAATACGCACGCGGCTCTGTCTGCGAGGCATGACCGCGCGCGTGATCGGATGCCACGCCGTTGCCAGAGCGAGCGTCACTCTGATGAGCGTTGCCTGGGAGAGTGCCGGCCGGATGAGCGCTGCCAGCGTGAACGCTGTCCTGGCGAGCGCTGCCAGGACGGGCGTTGCCAGCGGGAAAGTCGCCGTGGCGGGCGTTGCC
>JBAXOX010000143.1:0-5727 GCA_037133015.1 Acidobacteriota bacterium | reverse complement strand
CGGCACCGTGCGCCCGCCGTCCTCACGTCTCACGCGACCTGAGGACGCCGCGGAACTTGTCGGCCAGCGAACCGAACCCCTCCGCCGCGGCAACGCTCTGACGCTCGGCGTACTCGCGCAGCTGCTCGCCCTCTTGTGCATCGAGCAGGGCCTTGCAACTGAGACGAATCCGGCGCCCCGCCGGATCAACCTCGAGGACGGCCACCGCGACGTCTGCGCCAACCGGAAAGGCTTTCGCCAGGTCCGCTTCCTGCGCGACGCCGGTTTCGCTCAGGGGGATCAAGCCAGTGCGTCCCGGGGCGAGGAAGACCAGCACCCCGAACTTCTCGCGGCGCTCGACCTTGCCAATCAGGCGCGCGCCCGGCACGATCTCGGCCTGCGACCGCACCGCTGCATCGGCCCGGGCTGAACCTTCCGGAACCAGCGCGACGCCCATTCGCTTCTTGTCGAGATCGATCGTCACGATCTCGAATGCGGCGGTCGTCCCGACGGGAGCCGAACGGGACCATCCGCCTGCGCGCCCCGTCGGCGCGAACGTCGAGACGTGCGCCAATCCCTCGATCCCCGGTTCCAGTTCGACAAACGCACCGAACTCGGCGTGCCGCGTGATACGGCCCGCGCACACCTGCCCCACCTCGTAGCGGGCCTGCACCGTTGACCACGGATCGGCGCTGAGTTGCTTCAACCCGAGAGCAATCTTCTGTCCGTCTTCGTCAACACGCAGCACCTTGACCGTGATCTCCTCGCCGGGTGTGACAATCTGGGAGGTGTCGGACACGCGGGACCAGCCCATCTCAGACACATGGAGCAGGCCCTGCACGCCAGCACCCAGATCAATAAACGCGCCGAAGTCGCGCACCGAGGCGACCCGCCCCGCCAGGACCGCGCCAACCACAATCGATCGCCGGACCTCAACCGCATTCACCCGCTGCTCCTCCTCGAGCAGGGCACGCCGCGAGACGATCAGGTTCTTGCCGCCTTCCTTGTACTCGATGATCCGAAAGGTGTAGACATGTCCTTCGTGATCCGCCGGTGCGGTGTTCCGGTTGATATCCATCTGGGAGAACGGGCAGAAGGCGCGCTGTCGGGCGATGCGCACCTCGTATCCGCCCTTCACCGCCCGCTCGACCTTGCCGTCCACCGGCAGACCCGCGCGGAACGCGTCTTCGAGCTGTCGATCGGTAGCGCCCCCCCTCGCCAGCTTCCTGGAAAGCGTGAGCCCACCGTCGGTCGACACCACCATCGCCTGAATGCGATCGCCGGCCGCAACCTCGAGCTCACCATCGGCATTCTTGAGTTCTGCAATGTCGATGACGGCCTCGCCCTTGCCGCCGACGTTGACAAACGCCACCTCCGGACCGATGGCGACGATGGTGCCCTCGACCGTCTGTCCCTTGTCGTAGTGCGTCGCTTGGAATGACGCCTCGAACATCGAGGCAAAATCTTCTTCAGGCTCGGTCACGTCGCTCTCCTCATGTCACCTTTTGGGGTCAGATCCGAAACATAACATTCTTCAACTTCTTGGATCCATGTCGGTGCCGTCGTCGTTCGAGCGCGCCGCTGTCCCGTTGGCGACGACGAAGCATTGGAGAATGCTGTGTTTGGGATCTGACCCCACAATGCAGCATCAGACCGGGTCGCCCTCGGTACGCTCGCCCGGCTGCCAGGGCTCCTGCCCGAGCAGCGCCACGAGCGCGGCGTGGCGATACATGTCGGAAAAACTCGGGTAGTTGTAGAGCGTCTCGGCGATGTGCACGGCGTCGACTTCGGCATCCAGGAACGCCTGTCCCGTGTGAATCAACTCGCTTGCGGTGTGCCCGATGATGTGCACACCAAGCAGCTTGAGCGAATCGCGTTCGAACAGCAGCTTCACGAGTCCGCCCGGCGCCCCGACGATCTGCCCCTTCGGATTCATTTCGTAGAGGCCGCGCCCTGCGACGTAGGCGATCCCCTTCTCCATCAACATTTCCTCGGTGTCGCCGACGTAGCTCACCTCGGGAATTGCGTAGATCGCGAATGGCAGTCGCGACGTTCGCAGCTTGGGCCCCGGAATGGCGTATGCGTGCCGAATCGCCTGGCGCCCCTGCTCCATCGACGTGCTGGCGAGTGCCGGGTACCCAATCACATCGCCAACCGCATAGATGTGAGGGTGGACCGTCTGAAACGTCTCGTTGACGGTGAGCAGCCCGCGCGGGTCGGGGAAGATGCCGATCGCTTCGAGTCCCAGGCCGCGCGTGTTGCCGTCGCGGCCGACGCAGTGCAGCAGCACGTCGGCTTCCAGCACGTTGCCGCCGCGCGTGATGACGCGAACCATCGGCGGCGTGCCGTCGATCCGCTCGACGCGCGCATACTGGTCGCCCGAGACAAAGACGACGCCGAGCCGGCCGAGCTCCTGGCGAAGCAGATCGGCAATCTCGCGATCGACGAAGGGCAACAGGTTGGGACGCGGGTCGACCAGCGTCACCGAGAGCCCGAGGGCGGCGAAGATCGAGGCGTACTCGACGCCAATCACGCCCGCGCCCAGCACAATCATCGACCGGGGCATCCGTGGCAACCGCAGCACCGTCGTGCTGTCAAACACGGTGTCGCTATCGAAGCAGATATCGTCGGGCCTGTTGGGCGCCGAGCCGGTCGCGATCACCACCACGTCGGCCGACAGCCGCAACCGCACCTGGCCGTCGACGCCGTGGACGGCAATCGTATGGGCGTCAAGGAATCGACCCTCGCCCCGGTACATTTCGATGGCGTAGCGCTTCAGCGAGCGGTTGATCAATTCCAGTTCCCGCTCGACCACGCGCCGCTCGCGGTACATCAGTTCCGAGATGGTGATCGTCTCGGCCATCTCGACCTTGATCGCGTCGAGCTTGTTGTGACGCAGCCCGAAGACGAACGCGGCGCTCTCGCGCAGCGTCTTGCTGGGGATCGTGCCCCAGTTGACCCGCATCCCGCCGACCACGTTTTCGCGCTCGACCAGCGCGACCCGCTTTCCGGCACGCGCCGCCTGGATCGCCGCGCGTTCCCCGCCGGGCCCACCGCCAAGCACAACGACGTCAAACTTGCTCACGCGGACTCCTGCCTCTGATGACGCGCCACCCTCAATAGTAGATCGCCGGGCGGGACGCCGGGCATGCCGCCCCGTGTCGACGCGAGCGCATTCCGATCGCCCTCAGACATGGCCGACCGCCTCCATCGCCTGCTTCATCCGCGCCAGGGCGTCCATCAGCACAGCGCGCGGACACGCAAAGTTCAGCCGGGCGAAGCCGTCGCCACCGGCGCCGAACGACAAGCCCGACGACAACGCCACCCGGGATTGCCGCAGGAAGAACTCATACGGATCGCCGGCAATCGCGCTCTTCCGGAAATCGAGCCAGGCAAGGTAGGTCGCTTCGGGCGCCACGGTGGTCACGCCGGGGAGTTCGCGCCGCACGAACTCCACCACGACGTTCCGGTTGGCGTCGAGGTAGCGCAGCACCTGATCGAGCCACGGTTGCCCATCGCGATACGCCGCGGTGGCCGCCACGAGCCCGAGGTTGTTCACCTCGGCGAAGTCCCCGCCGTGGTCTCCGGCCACACGCCCGCGGAGGTCCGGATCCTGCACGATCGCAAACGAGCACCGCAGCCCTGGAATGTTGAATGTCTTGCTGGGGGCCATCAGCGTGACGGTATGGCGGCTCACCTCGGGACTGAGCGACGCGATGGGCACGTGCGAGGCCCCCGGAAACACGAGATCACAGTGAATCTCGTCGGAGCAGATCAGCACGCCGCGCCGAAGACAGATGGCCGCCAGCCGCTCGAGTTCGTCGCGCCGGAAGACCCGACCGACCGGGTTGTGCGGGTTGCAGAGAATGAAGAGGCGCGTACTGGTGGTGATGGCGGCGTCGAAGGCGTCGAAATCGATTTCGTACTGCCCATCGCGCCGGCGCACAAGCGGCGCCTCCTGATGACTCGAGCCGATATGCCGGGCCGTTTCCAGGATCGGCGGGTACACCGGAGGCTGGACCAACACGCCGCCGCCGCCACTCGCCGCGAGCGACGCCACGGACTGAAAGGCCTTGAGCACCCCGGTTTGGAGAACGATCTGCTCCGGCTCCACGCGCCACTGGTAGAGCCGCCACATCCGCTCAGCGATCAGGTCGCGGAGTTCGGGCGGGTTGATGCAGTAGCCGAACACGGCGTGGGACACGCGCGCATGGAGTGCCTCGACCACCGGCGGCGGGACGGCGAAATCCATATCGGCGGTCCAGAGCGGCAGCACATCGCCCGCGTATGTGCGCCACTTCGTGCTGTCCGACTGGCGGCGGTCGATGGGGCGGTCGAAGTCGAAAGTCATCGCCCTCCATCATACCCGCGGCCCCCCCCGCCGAGCGCACGCCTCGCGGCTGCGACCTGGCAGAGGCACGCGACTGCGCCGCGGAAAGGGAAGCCCGCCGCATTCGTCAACGTCGACGCACACGCCGGGTACGATACCTGGATGTTTGAACCGAGGCGAGACCCTCGCCCGCTTGTTGGAGGCCGTTTCGACGGAGCCCATCCGGATCTCTCGGGCCGACCGCTGGCTCCTCTACACTTCCGACGAATCGGGGCAAATGGCGATAAGAATTGGGGTCAGATCCAAAACACAACATTCTCCATATCCTTGGATAGGCGAGGCGCCGCGGCAGAGCACGCATCGCTGGCCGTTGGCGGGCGCTTACCGTTTCTTGGAGAATGCTGTGTTTTGGATCTGACCCCAAAATGAAGCTATCGGCGCCTGGTGCCGTTCTTATCCTTGTATTCCCGGCTGTTCATCAAGGCTTCTCGAACCTGGCGCTCGGACCAGCGATCGAACACCATGTGGTCGCGGAATTCTCGCAACCCCTGCGGATCGGCTGGGCGCCCCAGGATGTCCTGGTAAAGACGACGGACGGTCTTCTCCGCCTCCTTCTCCTTGACCGCGTCGCGCTCGGCGCTCTTGCGCAGAGCCTTTCGCAGATCCTGCTCGGACCAGCCGTTTTGCAGCATCTCGCGCCGATAGGTCCGCATGCCCTCCGCATCCGGATCGCGCTTGAGGATGTCTCGGTAGGCCTGACGGATGATCCTGTCCACGTCCTCACGGTCGCGGTCGCGGTCACGCTGGCCCATCGAGGGGGCCCCGTCGGACCCCGTGGCCCCGCTCAACGACACCTTCGCCTCTCCGGCGGACGCGGCCGCTGCCGCCGGAATCGATACGGCGGCCTGCAGAACGCACACCGCCGCGCCGGCAACGAGAAGCCTCCTGGTGGCGGTCCAAATTGATCCGTTGTTCATATACCTCATTCTCCTTCCGTGGCCTCGCGGCCCACAATTGCTCCGTCCGCTCCCGACACCGTGCAGGCGCAGCCCTCTGGCCGGCACCCGCCCCGAAACCCGCCTAGCGGCCTGTCCCGGCTGAATCGATCGCGCCTTCCGGGCGGGGCATCCCGCCTCGCTTCGTTGCTCGACGCTCAAATACTCCCGGTATTCTCGCGTTTCGCGCCTGGCGATCCGGGCGCCGCGCTCCGGAAACCACTACCTATTCAGCGGGGACAGGCCACTAGTGTAGGCCCAACGCGGCCAGCGCGTCGACTCCCCATATCGCGCCATTGATCATGTTACCGGGGGGATCGTCATCGCGCCAGACATCGGGTGACCCGCCCGACGTGGAGGTCGACTCCCGGCACCGCGCCCCGTCGCGCGACCAGGGGCGACGTCATCGCGCCAGACATCGGG
>JBAXOX010000142.1:0-6042 GCA_037133015.1 Acidobacteriota bacterium | reverse complement strand
CAATAGATCATGACGGCGCTCATAATGCCAGCAAATTCGTTTCCATGGGACTAGCCCGGGTCCGCTACTCGCGTCGCTCCCGGGAAGATGCGCTGAGAAACTGGAGTCGTTCGACGATGGCACGGATGGCGCCGGTCTCGAATCCTCGGAGCAGCGTGCCTTCGCTGAAGCGGTCGGCGCGCACGATGGCCGTGACGAGCTTCCTGAGCGTGCCGAGATCGGCCAACGCGATGCGGTCGACGTGCTGCAGGAACGCCTCGGCGTCGGCAGACCACGACTGCCAGTCGAACACGGTCAGGAGGCCGGCGTGGCCGAGCGCATCCAAAACGTCGAGCGCCTCCCGCGAGTACTCGACGTAGAGGAACTCGCCCGGCGGCGACTTGATCGTGGCCCATTCGACCGAGCCGTCCTGAAGGCGCGGCAGATGCCGAAGCAGTTTCGCGATAGCGTCGTCCACTGCTCCACTATACTGGTCTCCCAGTTCGCGATCACGGGCGCGCCTGCCGCGGGCCGCCTCGCGGTGTGAGTCCCTTTACCCATGCGCCCAGACCTCGCGGGATTGCTGGTTGGCACCATCGTCGCGGCATTGGATGAGGCGTGGTCCCTGGGCGCCAGCGGCGGCTACCCCGTTACGGCGACCGGTGTGCGGTACGAGGAGTTCGGGGCCATGCAACGTCAATGCAACGGGAGGTACCTCGTGCCGGTCGTGTCGACGGCGTACCGGCTCGCCGCGAAAGTCGATGGATCGCCGTCCTGACGGCCGCCCGTTCCGGGGCTGGCCGATCGCCCTCGTTCTGGTAACCATGATGGCCTGCCATGCCCGCCCCGCCTCGCGTCCCACGAAGCACGACGGTTGTTTCACGCCCGCCAGCTTCGTGATCGTCAAGCAGTACATTCTCCGGCGCATCAGCCTGTCGTCGTCAGGCTATCGGTACCTTGTCGAGTACCCGCCGGCCAAAACGGGGCCCAATGACGGCAGCATGCGGCCTTCCAGCCATCCCGAGCACGTATTCGACGTGCGCTATGACGAGGGTTTGGATCGCATCGTGTTCGAGAATGCCCGGCATTCGCTTTGGTTCCATCCGGCAGAAGGGCTGGTGGGGCGCGGCACCCGCACGGAAGCCGAGACTCAGTTGGCGACGGACCTGTTCTGCTGCATCCTGGAGAGCAGTCGACAATAGCGGTCCGTACGACGCGCCGGTCGTACGGCGGCAACCGCGTCAGGTGGACATCCTATGCCCCCATTACCGATCACGACACAGTCGCCGAAGGGCCTGGGCGCGTTCGCGATCACCATCGAAGGCGCCACGGTGACGTCGTTCGACCGGGCAGGCGCCGGCATGTCGTGCTCGCCATCTCCGACCGGCCGTTCGAACACGGAAGGCCACAGCGTCCCCTCACACCGGCGTACGTGGACATCACGTACTGAGCTGCGGAACAGAACCATGGACCGGTCTGACGCGTGACGACAGAGGTTCCCCCCCCAAGGGCGGCGCCGTGGCTCGCGAAGGCTCGGGAGTTGCTCCCGGGTTCACGCCGGATGCGGGCCATGCTGGACGCGTCGAGTCATCCGGCGTCGCTCTGGACCGCCCTCTTCCCGGTACTGGAGGCGCGCGTGAGCGACACCGCGCTGCTCGGGGCGGCGTTTTCGCTCGCGGCCTGGGAACTGAGCGCCGGCACCTGGGCCGTGAAGACGAGTGCGCTCGACGGGTTCTACCGCCGGTTGTCCAGCAGCGCGCCTTTGCAGCCGATGCTCGGGTCGCATCTGTCATCCGAGGACTTCAGAGAGGTGTTTCCCGAAGCCCCACCACCGCCGATGCGCCGCAACCAGCCTCCGCTTTCACGGATCCCAGCGGGAACGGTCGCTGCGATCGAGACCGAGATCGACCGCCAGTCCAGACCCTGGCAGGATCCGTGTTCGTGTTGCTCGGGCCTGGCTCGTCCGTTGTCGGCGGCACGTCATCTCGGGGAGTCTCTGCCTTCGGAGGTGCGGCAACTCTGCAGGGCCGCTGACCTCGGACGTTTTGCGTTCGCCGAACAGCTCGCGTCCTCGCGGTCCTGGGTGCTGCGCTGTCCCGCGTGCGGGCGGTTCTTCGACTTTGTCTACGAGTACGACTACGGGCCGGCCGGCGGCACCATCGAGACCGAGTGCATCAGGCCCCTCGATTCGCGGGAAAGCCGCGAGTGGGCCCGTGCGTGTGTGCTCGACCAGTGTCCGCCGCTTCCGGAGTTCCGATGACGTCGAAACAGGCGGCATGGATTCTCCTTCGAAGCCGGCAGACCCTGGTGCTCCTCGCCGTGGTGGTGGCCTCGGTGTGGGCCTGGCGCGACCAGGGGCTGTTCCGGGTGTTCGCAGACCTGGAAAACCGTCGGCTGGGCTACGAGGACGTGTTCTTTGCGTGGCTGCTCACGTTCCTGGTGCTGTTTGCCGCCAGTCTCCTGCTCGGGGCCGTGCTGACGGCCTTCGTGCGGAGCCAGCTGCCGGACCAGGAGCGGCAGACACTCGGATCCGACTCCGCCGCGCTGCTCGACGCGCCAGTGGAGCCGTCGAGACGCATCGCGTGGGCGGTCTCCGCGGGTGTCGTCTGTCTCCCGGTCATCGTCTTCTGGGGGACGGCGGCGTCCTTCTGCTGGTCCGCGTGCCGGGCCGGTCCACTGGTCGTCGCCGACGCCGCGACGGTCGCGAACCCGGCGCGGGTCGACCGGTACGTCGAACTGACGGGGCGCACGCGCGCGGAAGTGGCGGTGGAGGCGGTGTCGTCCAGGCCAACCGGCCCCTCGACGTCGTGGGTCTTCATCCCGTTCGACCTCGACGGCCAGGGCACCGGCGCCCCGGTTCGGGTTGTCGTCAGGATGGTCGGCGTGCCCCCGCCGGAGGGGATGAAGGACGCGGGCGGGCGCCGGGCGCTGCGCGTGCAGGGCGTCCTCCACCGCGGCCTGGCCGCGCGCGTGCGGGAACAGTTCGAGGCGGAGGGTGTGAGGCTCGAGCGAGACGTCCTGACGCTCGACGCGACCGAGTCGCCTGCCGATGACGCGCAGTTCGGGTGGATGGCGTTCGGCGCCGGACTCGTGCTCCAGTTGCTGGTGCTCGCGGTCGTGTGGCGCTTCAGCCGTAGGGGCCCGCCCAGCGTCCGCCGCCGGAGCGAGCGGTAGCGCGGCCGGACCCTGTCGGATTATCCGCCCGTCGGCGCTTCGGCAGCGCCCTGTCGGGCTGGCCCGCGGCCTTCTGTCTGGCATTCGGCGCCGCCAGATCCGTGGCGGTCTGGGCCTGTTCCGATTCGGCAGACGCGTTCTGAGAGGGATGCCACTTTCCCTGAATCCCGCCGTCGATGTTATGGTCAAGTCATGGAATCACACATTGATCATCTGGTCGTCGTGGCAGGGACACTTGAACTCGGGGTGCAGTGGTGCGAGGCCACCTTCGGCGTCACGCCAGGCCCGGGCGGTGAACATGCGCTGTATGGCACCCACAACCGGCTGTTCAAGATTGCCACGCCGCACAACCCACTGGCCTATCTCGAAGTCATCGCCATCAATCCAGGCGCGGTGCGTCCGGCCAACGCGCGCGTCGCGCGCTGGTTTGACATGGATGACGCCGCGCTGCAAGCGGCCGTCGCCAGCGAGCCGCGTCTGGTGCATTTCGTGGCCAGTACCAGCGATATTCACGCTGCCCGTACAGCCTTGAAGGCGCTGGGAATCGATCGGGGTCCGGCCGTGCACGCGAGCCGCCAATCACCCCGCGGCCTGCTGCAGTGGCTTGTCACCGTGCGTGCGGATGGACAACGCCTGTTCAACGGCGCCCTGCCAAGTTTGATTCAATGGGGGAAACCCGATGAGGCTGAGCCTTTGCGTCTGCACCCCAGAAACAGCCTGCCACGCTCGGGCGCGACGCTGCACAGTCTGGCCATCACGCACCCTTCTGCGACCACGCTCACAGAGGCGTTTTCGGCAATTGGACTCATCGGGATTGAGGTGGAGACGGGCCCGGCCAACATCATCGCGACCCTGCATACGCGCAAGGGGGCCGTCACGCTTCAGAGCCACGGGCTCTAGCGTGGCTGCCGCACGAGCGGTCCCTTCTCAGATCTCGTGCCGCGTCGCGAGCGCGGCGAGGCGATTGGCGGCGCCGAAAGCCAGCGGCTGGATCGTCGCATCCTTCACGCCGGGGTCCAGCGAGATCGAGGTGCGCTCGGCCTCGAGCGCGGTCGGATGCGGCACGATCGACACGGTCGGGGGAACGTTCTTCGGCGCCCGCACAGCAGCCGAACGCCGGCGTCTGGTCTTGAGCGACCACCTACTGGACAGCGCCCGCTGATCGTGTCCATCCTGGACGAGCCGACCGACGATCACTTCCCGATTGCGGGTCCGTTGAACCAGACCGCGTTGGGGGCATCCGACCGCGCCGCGGCAATGTCGGGCCAGCCATCGCCGTCGAGGTCGCCGATCGCCACGCCATAGACCGTGCCCTTGCCATCGTTCCACGGCACCGCTGTGAAACGCGGCAGCCTGCCGCCGCCCAGGTTGAAGAAGGCCGAACCGCGGGCGTCCTGCCGGCCCACCACGATGTCCGGTCTTCCATCCCGGTTGAGATCGGCGATCGCGATCGCGTACGGTGCGCCAGCGCCTCCCCCTAGTAGAACCGGGGGTTCGAACGCGCGGTGGCCCGCGCCGAGGGAGAGGAACATCCCGGTCCGCTCGTCGCCCACGACAAGATCGGGAATACCGTCGCCATTGACGTCGGCCGCGGCCGCCGCGCGTATCCACGAATGTTCCGGTCCAACAACCGATGGCGCGGCGGAGAACCGGCCGGAGCCGTCGTTCCAGAAGATCAGATTGCGGCCGCCGTCGCGATGTGGCACGAACAGATCAACGTAACCATCACCGTCCAGGTCCAGCGCCACGGCGATGGTGGCCGATTCGGTCGCCAGCGGCGAACATGTCGGAAATCCTCCCTTGCCGTCGTTGAGGCACACGTAGCTGGGGCGGGGGGTGGCGGGGTTCGAACTGCGGTTGGCGACGACGAGATCGGGACGCTTGTCGCCGTTGAGATCCGCGACCGTCACGTAGCGCGTCGACCACTCGGGCTGGCCGAACGTGCCTGCCACGCGAAAATGGCCCCTGCCGTCGTTCAGGTAGATGAGCTTCCGATCCGGCCGGTCGTTGCTCACGACGATGTCGAGATGACCGTCGCCATCGAGATCGGCGAGGGCGGCCGTGTAGGTGCGATCCGGGGCGTCGCCGAGAACCGACGTCGAGAAGTGGCCCTTGCCGTCGTTGCGCAGGATGAGATTGTTGATCGGCCAGTGCCGACCCTTGGCGAGCACGATGTCGAGGTGGCCGCTTCCGTCGATGTCGCCGAGGCTGATTCCGGCCGAGGTCTCGCTCGTCGTCTCCAGCAAAAGTTCGCGATCGAACGCACGCAGGGCTGGATCCTCGCCGAGCGCGGCGAGTTCCGCCAGCATGCCTGCCGCCAGCACGACGGTCATCAGCCGGACCGCCCGTCGGCCGACCGTCGAGCGTCCGGCAGGCTGGGGCCGTACGATCGGACCTGGCTGGCGGGTTGTGCGCATGCGGAAGTCTACCGTACCACCGCCTCCCCACTCTCCGCCGGTCGCATGGAGCATCGAAGGCGGCCGTCCCGACTCTGCCCTGCCTGGCGGGTCCTCGGGCAAGCGGCCATCGGCGCTCCGGTGATATGCTCGGCGCCATGCGACGATTCGCTTGGTCGATGGCCGCCTGGTGGATGGTGACGTGTTCGGTTTCTGTCGCCCAGCAGTGGCCACAGTTCAGGGGGCCTCAAGGCTCCGGCGTCGGCGACGACCAGCGTCCGCCCGTCAGCTGGGACGTCGAGTCGGGCCGCGGCGTCGTCTGGAAGACGCCCGTTCCCGGGCTCGGCCACTCGAGCCCCGTCGTCTGGGGCAACCGGGTGTTTGTGACGACGGCGATCAGTCACGATCCCAAGTCGGTCTTTGAGCCCGTCCTCAAGGGTGAGCAGGATTTCCGGAGCGACACGGCCAGCCACCAGTGGCACGTCTACGCCCT
>JBAXOX010000141.1:0-6087 GCA_037133015.1 Acidobacteriota bacterium | reverse complement strand
TTCCGTTGTCGATCACCGAACATCGGATGTTGTCGGCATCCTGCGCGAGCACCACCGTGGCGAACGTCGCCTCGGCGTGCTTGCTCAAGTTGGTCAGCCCTTCCTGCACGAGCCGGTACAGCGCCGTTTCGACCAGGGGCTTGCACCGCACCTGCATCGAGACCTCCACGCTGATCGGAATCCCGGTCCGGCGTGCCACGCCCTCGGCCAGAAACTTCAGGGCGTCGGCCAGCCCCATGTCCTCGAGAATCAAAGGCCGCAGTTCATGGGCCAGCCGGCGCAGTTGCTGCTCGACCTCATCGAGATTCCGCCTGACATCCTGGAGCCGCTCACGCTCTCGCTGGGGTAGTTCCCGCGCGACGTCGGCCAGCGTGATGTGGGCGGCGGTGAGAAACTGCCCGGCGTCGTCGTGCAGGGCGCTGGCGATCCGGGCCGCCTCGTGCTCGAGCCGGTCGTTCATGCGGCGCAGCGCCTCGGCGGTCCGTCTGCTCTTGGTGACATCCCGGCCCGTTGACACGAAATCGGTGATGGCGCCGTCCTGGTCGCGCAGCGGAGTAATGGTGGTCTCTCCAAAGTAGATCCGCCCATCCTTGGTCCGGTTGGTAATCACCGAGCGGAAGATCTCACCGGCGCGGATCGTCGCCCACAGTTTGTCGTAGAAGCGCCGATCGTGGCGGCCCGACTTGAGCAGTCTGGGGGTCGCGCCCACCGCCTCCTGGCTCGAATACCCGGTGAGCCGTTCGAAGGCGGGATTGACGTACTCGATGACGCCGTGGTCGTCGGACAGAAACACGCAATCGCTGGTCTGCTCGATGGCGCGGGAGAGCTTGAGCAGGGTCCGTTCCACGCGTGCGCGCTGATCGACTTCGGCCTGCAGGGCGAGGTTGGCCAACCGCAGTTCGGCGGTCCGCGTCTCAACGCGACGCTCCAGATCGTCGTGCGCGGCGCGCAGCCGATCTTCGGCCTCCAGGCGAAGCGTAATGTCCCTGTAGTTGACGACGACGGCGTTGACGGCGGGGTCGCCGAGCAGGTTGGTTCCGACCGACTCAAGCCAGCACCACGATCCGTCCTTGCGGCGCACTCGATAGCGGGCCCACTCGTCTACCGACGGGTGTGCGAGGTGGCGGGCAAATCGGGCGTTGAGGTCGTCGCGTTCGTCGGGATGAATGTTCACGGCCGCAGACTGACCGACCAGTTCCTCTGGAGCGAATCCGAGGAGCCGCTGGGTCGACGGGCTCGCGTAGCGAATCGTCGCCTCCCGGTCGACCAGCAGGATCCCGTCTGTGCTGTTTTCGACCAGAGCCCGAAACCGTCGTCCCTGGGCCGCAAGTTGTTCGCTGGTGCGGGCAATCTCGGCCTGCCGAAGATGAAGCACATCTGCCATCTGATCGAACGCTCTCGCCAGTTGCTTTAATTCTTCCGGTGCGCTGCGCAAGCCGGCGCGCGCGGTCAGGTCGCCTCCGCTCAGCCGATTGGTCGCATCCACCAACAGCTTGAGCGGCGCCACCACCGACACGCGGTTGCCGGCCACCACGACAGCGATGGCCATGCCGATTGCCAGCATGAACCAGGTATTGATTCTAGACAGAGTCCCGTCTACCGCGTAGGTCGCGATACCACTGGGCACGGCAACCGCCACGAACGAGCGGCCGACGTCGGCGCGCAGCGGCGACATCACGACCTGACGCCGCGTACCGTCGGGAGACGCCGACTCGATCGCGATCTCGTGGGTGACCGCCGGCAGCCCCGTCAAGCCGAGATCGACTGGCCCGGACTTGCCCACCCATCGACGCGAATCCGGCTCATGCATCACGATCGTGCCGCGTTGGTCGAAAATCGACGCCGTTCGTTCGCTTGACAGCGGCGCTTCATTGCCGAGTTCCAGCAGCCAATTCGCGTTGAGTGTCCCGAGCAGCACGCAGTTGACCCGGCCCGCGTCGTCGAGCACGGGAAAGGCCACCGTCACCGATGTCTGCCCAGTTGTCTCGTCGCGCTCGTAGCCGCCGGCGGCGAAGCGCCACGTTTCGACGGCACGCCGGAAGACGGGACGGTTCGACACATTCGTGGTCGTGCCGGCGGCCGGCTCAGGGACGATCAGGCGGCCGTCAGCCCGGCTCACCGTGAGACTGGCGAAGCGCACGTGTGTCTCGGGGAGATTGGCAAGAAGCCTGGAGATTTCTTCGTCTCGACCGGTTGAGGATTTCAGCTTCTGCGCCAGATCGCGCAGCAGGCGTTCGGATTCTCCCAGGATGCGCTCGTGAATGGCGACGGCGTGGCGGATCAACTGCTGGGAGTCCTGCTCGGTCTCGGCCAGATCGTGCCACCGCCACTCGGACCCGACCGCCAGCATGCCCGCCAGCGGCGGCGTGACGGCGAGCAACAGCACGAGCACCGACCGGACGTGGAGGCTATTGACGGTCGCACTGATGCGCATCTCTTCTCCGACGATCTTCGGCCGCACATAACGGTGCCCCGGACCGAGACGCGCGGACGCCCCGCGGGCTTCTGCCCCGGCGCTATGCGTGGTTGGTGAGGAACCCGTTGGATCGAGCATACGCCGACCCGGAGTGCGCTGTCGAGCGGGCGTGTGCCGCATGTTGTGCGGCACCACTGGCACCTCGCGCGTTCCCCGGGGAAGACGCGGCGGCGACGACCCGCTTCACTTGCCTGGGGTGTTCTCCCGCAGCGTCCGCGCCACCTCAGCCGACCCATTGTCCTGGGCAATGTTGATGGCCGTCCGGCCTTCGGCATTCCTGAGCGTCGGGTCGGCGCCCATCTTCACCAGCAGCAGCGCGGTGTCGGCCATGCCTCTTCGCGCGGCGATATGGAGCGGGGTCTGCCCATCCTTGTCACGCGCATTCGCCAGTTCGGGCTTGGCTTTGAGGCAGACGCTGATGCGCGTCATGTCGCCCTGCGACAATGCGGTAAACACGTCGTCAGCTGTGATCGCGGCTTGTTCTCGTTTGTCCAACACAAAGATGGTCAGCCAGATCCCGGCGAGGATCGCCGCGGAGATTCCGAGCGCCAACTTGATTTGGCGAAACGTGAGACGTCGGATGGGCAACATGCGTATCTCCTCCAACTGCGACTGCCGGGGCCACACGCTCGAGGCCCACGATGCACCAGAGCCACGGGCCGCTACGCGGTGTCGCCGGCCTGTTCCGACGTCACCTGTCGGCCGATCTCGTCGCGCATGTATTCGAGAAGCGCTGCCACACTCAGGCCGCGGGCCTTGGTCTCGACCCTGGCCCAGTTCATCAGGCGCAGCATCTGCGTCAACGGAAGCCCGTCGTACGACAACGGCAAGGTGGTGCCACAGGCGCAGATCGCAAATTTCAGATTGCCGGCCGGCGCCAAAGGGGCCGCGTCTCCCGAAGCCCCGTCCGCCGCCGTGGCCTCGGTGGGCAGCGTCGGATGCAGGCACGCCATGTAGTCGCGGATCGTGGCGATCGAGCGGCCGCAGGTCGGGCACGCCATCGGAAACAGACCTTCCAAATGCTTGCGCACGATCTGAACAACTTCGGCTTCGGTCATCGCAGTCACTCCCTTGCCCATTGTCGCCGAGTCGGCCGCCCGCGTCTACCCGCTCCGCCCACTCACTCCACTCACTCCACTCACTCCGCCCCGCATCCCCGCTGCGGCGCTGGCCTCCGCCGTGGCGATGCCCGCGGTCAGACGCCGGTCGAACGCGCCACGCGAGGTCCGCATTCGCTCAAGGCTCATCGTGGTGATGCGGCGGATCGCAGCCGCCACGCTCGCGGAACCCACGCTTGACGCTGCGGCGTGGGTCCACGATATGATCCGCACACATCCGAATCGCGCGTGTGTGTCGCCCGGAGACGGCCCGGGGGTGCGCGCTCGGCGGCGGTCGGCGCCGCCCGGTGTCGATCCGGGGGCCCGACTCGGTGTCGAGGCGACTCGTGGCGACGCGTAGCAACACGAACTGGGAGTGCATCGTGGGTCACCATTCAAGCAAGAAGCAGAAGAACCAGCAGCGCAAGGCGGGCGCTTCGACGGTGCTCGCGCCCATCAAACGCCTGTTCGTGGGCTACAAGCCGATGAAGGCCAGCCCCAAGGCCCGAGGGTACGCCGCCGCCGCCGCCACGCCTGGCGCGGACGCGCTGCCGCCCAAAGTCGACCTGCGTCCGCTGATGCCGCCGGTGCTCGATCAGGGCGAGACCAGTTCGTGCGTGGCAAACGCCACAGCCGGGTCCTACGACTACTGGATCAAGCGCGCCACCAAAAAGGACTACGACGTCAGCCGCCTGTTCGTCTATTACAACGCGCGCTGGAGCAACGGCGACCAGGACAAAGACGACGGCAGCGTGATCCAGCTGGCGATGGAAGGGCTGCAGAAATTCGGCGCGTGCTCGGAGGCCAGCTGGCCGTTCGACAAACGGATCCTCACCAAGAAGCCGAATGGCACCGCCTACGCCGAGGCGTCGAAGGCCAAGATCAAGGAAATGGCGCACGTCGAGACCACGCTCAATGACTGGCGCCGGGCGCTGGCCGACGGCTACCCGATTGTCTTCGGCTGCATCCTGTTTGATTCGTTCGACCAGTGTTCCAAGCGCGGTGGCGTCGTCCCGATGCCCAATCCGGCCGAATTGACCCGCGCCGAGCACGGCGGCCACTCGATGTGCTGCGTCGGGTACTCCGACGCCGAGAAGGTGTTCATCGTGCGCAACTCGTGGGGCAGCGAGTGGGGCGACAAGGGCTATTGCTACATGTCCTACGACTATCTGATGAACAGCAAATTCAACGACGGCGACTCGTGGGTGTTCGTCCCAGACACGCCGCTGGCCGCGCCGCAGGAGGCGTGGAATCACGACGACACGCCGGTGACCAACGGCGGCGAAGGCGTGGACTTCGACATCAACCCGTACGCCGCCGATGCATACGACGGCATCGATTTCGCGCCGCTCATCACCTGGGCGATCGAGTGGCTCGAGGGGCGGCCCCACGAACTTTCGAAGTACGTGGAACTGGTCGATGACGAGAAGTTCGACCAACTCGAACACTTTGACGTCAACGCCGTCCTCGCGGCGAGCGAGACGGTCGGCCAGACACAGGGCGCATCAGGCGTTGACCACGAGGACCCGGCTGATGACGACGAGGCGTCCGATGACGCTGAGGCCGACTCCGACCAGGATGAGGACGAAGAGGAAGACGCCGACGACACTGAAGAAGAAGAAGACGCCGAAGACGAAGTCGACGACGAGTCCGATGACGAAGAGGACGATGACTCCGACGACGAGGATGAGGACGAAGCGGAAGAGGAAGACGCCGACGAAGAAACCGATGACGCCGAGGAGAAAGAGGAGTCCGACGACGAGGACGACGAGGAAGAGGAGTCTGATGACGAAGAGGACTCCGGCGACGACGAAGAGGACGCAGAGGACGAAGAGGAGTCCGACGACGACGAGGAAGAGGATGACGACAAGTAGGTCGGCGTAACGGTATGCCTACCTCGCCGATTCGACCATCGATCGTCCTGGCGCTGGTGGTGCTGGCGATAGGCCTCGCGTCGGGACGTACACGATCGCTCGCCGCGCAGAATCTGTCCGGATCGGGCGTGCGGCTGTCGCGTCCGCCCTACGCCATCTTCGTCGGCCAGATCCAGCCAGCGCGCGATTCGGTTTCGCTCCTGGTGAAATGAGGGCGCTGATTACTTCTTCGGGGCACCCGAAACCTTGGCCTCGCGGTAGCCCGCCTTGAGCGCGTCGGCCTCGGCCATATATTTACCGCGCTTCGTCTTGCCGTAGTACTTGTCTCCCTCGCGATGAAACACCTTCGTCGAGGTGTTCACCCAGACCATGCCCGGCGAGGGCGGCGTCTGGGCGATGGTGTCGCTGGCGGTCGTTTTGCCGGTCTTGCCAGACGTGGTGGCGGTGGTCGTCGCGGCACCAGCCGAGGTTCCAACGGTGACCAGCGGCGTGATTTTCTTGCGCGTGGCCGCCGACACGCCCGACTTGCTCAGATCGCTCACCGTCGCGTAGGGCCGGCCCGCGATGATCTTTTTCGCCGTGGCGGCGCCGACGCCTGGCAGGGCCTCAAGTTCGGCCTTGGTCGCCGTATTGATGTTGA
>JBAXOX010000140.1:0-6182 GCA_037133015.1 Acidobacteriota bacterium | reverse complement strand
AGCAGACTTATGTTAGGAATCACGGATCCAGGGGACTAGTGCCTCGGAGTTGAAACCACTAGAACAATCCCCAACGTTTGACACGCGATCGGTAGGCTTCGTAGTCCGAGCCATGGGCGAGCAGGAGACGTTGTTCCTCGGCAGGAACGACGCAGACGTTCAAGAACAGGAAGAAGAGTGGGAAGTGAAGCAGGAGCGGATCGAGCGCACCAAGCATCACCGTGAGTCCGAGAAATGGGAGGACATCCAGGAGGTAGAAGGGGTTGCGCGCCACAGAGAAGGGGAACTCAGTAATCAGGTCTTTGGCGTGCTCTTTGAACATCGGGTGTGCGCGGTGTCGTGCGAAAAACGTCACCATCCATTTCTTGCTGAATAGGAACGCCGCGACACACAAGATGAAGACAGCCCAACGAAGGGGCATTGTAAACGTGGCCCTGCTCGGGACCGGTAGCAGCCAGACTCCGAATGCCCATTGGGCCAGGATGACAAACAAGTGGATCAGGAAAGCCTGTGGTGGCTGGATTCTGACCTCTCGTGCGCCCATGGTGACTCCTCTGAAGAAGGTGATGTGCTGGCCCCGTAACGCGGAACGACGGAAGCCAGGCAGCCAATTGCGGCTCATCCAATACGAGGCTCGCCGGCTCGCCTGCGTGGATTGTACTGATTTGCACCACCGTTCCCTAGCCGCCTACGTTGGCACAACAGCGCCTGCCATCACGGTCCACTCCGGACTCGCCGCCGTACTGGAACCGATACGTCTGCGTCGACATCAATCGCGACAGCCCGAGCATCCGCCAACTCGACAGATTCGCGAGCGCTCGGGCGCCGCGATCAGGGCCTCGGCCCGACTCCAGACACGCACCGGAGGTCCGACCAAGGTGCAGGCGAAGACGTTCCGATTCGAGCTGCGGGGGACCTCACGCGAGCCAGGCGTCTGCATGAATTTCCCGCACCTCGTGAGCGGCATGACGCCGGACCTCGCCGCTATCCCACTGCCGAAGCGAACCGGCCGGTCGCTCATCGCCGACGCGTGGAAGACGCTGCACGGGATCGAGGGCGTGGCCGACGACAGGAGGGACCGAGGGCTGCGGATCGGGTCACGACATGCCGATTCCATCGGGGCCAGAAACCTCTCCCGGAGACATTTCCGCATGTCCACCGACCCGGTTCGCGATTCACTAGCCACTCGTCTATGATTTAGGGGCTGTTCCTGCCCTTTCTCGTGAATACGGAGTGATTTGTATGATCCGCTCGTCCCGAAATCGATACGGCGCTTCGCTCGCCTACGGCCCAGCCGCCATCGTCGTTGCCGCGTTTGTGCTGGCAATCGCCTTCGGCGCCACTTCGGCTTCTGCCCAGACGTCTCTCGCAGGAATCCGCCCGTTCCCCGGGGCTACGGCAGATGCAGCCGCGCTCGCCACAGTGAAGGCCGAACGTGGAGGCAGTGACGACATGGCGGGGGGCCGTCCCGGGGCGCCATCCGATCGCTTGACGAAGGTGTACTCCACCGCCGCCGGCGTCGAGGAGGTGCTCGCGTTCTACATCAACGCACTGAACGCACGTCCCTCGGGTGACAGCGGCCCCGACGAACCCGGCACCGTGAAGCGCGGCAGCAGTTCGCGCCCGGCGTGGTCCGCTGATCCGTACGAAGAAGAGCTCCAGGACTCGCGTTCGGAAGCCACCGGCGAAGTGAGTCGCCCGGGCGCATGGGTCCGCAAAGTGCTGTCCGCGCGCAAACCGTTCGACGGCCAGTGGATTGGGACCGCCACGCTGGCGTGGAGCGCCACCGACAAGGACGGCGCGGTGACGATGTTGCGAGTCGTGATCCAGGACCGGTCTTTCGACCAGGACGGCGGCAAGTTCTCGAAGACCCGGAACTACGCGCAGAAGACCTTCATCCTCCTCGATTCAGCAACCTGGAGGTAGCGGCAGCCATGGCCAAGTGGCTGGCAGCCCTCACAAAGTGGGAGAAGGATCAGGCCGACCTGGCTACGTGCAGAAAACGGCATCCCAAGATCGTGTAGCCGCCGGGAACATCGCACAACCGCAACCCGGGCCGCCGACTATCCGCACCCCCTCGCCGGCCCCCGTGCGTCGATAGGCGGCCCCATCAGGCGCTGAAGACTCGATGCGCGTCGGATCGTGACGTCGCTGGCTCGCCACACACGCCTGTCGGGACACACCGTTGGCTACCGTTGCTAGTGAAGAGGTTCGCACCGAAAACTGGTACAGACGACGGCGCCCGACATGTGCATAATGAGCGCACCGATCAGGTATCGCGCCGATTTACCTTGGAGTGCGTATGACCCCGACGACCTCGCGCCGGTTCCCCGTGGCCACGTGGATGCGACTGCTCGGCGTGATGCTGGCAGGCGCAACACTCCTTGCGCACTACGACCAGAATCCGCCCCGGGTGGGACGTCCGCCGCTCCCGGACGTGCAGCAGGTCCCAACGCCAGCCCAGCCCTTCCGAAAGCTGGCCCTCAATCTCGACATCGTGCAAGCGTCCCCGCTGCTGGCGGACCTGGACGATGAGTCGTCGTTGTTTCAGAAACTCAACGTGCAGAACGTCGTGGGCCGCGGCACGCTCGCCGGCGGGTTTGCGGGTAAGACCGTCGCGCTCGAGAACGGCCGCAACGAGTCCCTTGCCAATTTGACGAAGGTGTTCATCGCTGACCAGGGCAAGTTTGCCAGCCAGGCGCGGGGCGCGATTCGAGGAGCGCTCTCCCGCCCGGTCGAGATCAAGGAAGACGTGCTGGAGTTCGACGATGCGTATGCGGTCGTCCACGCGACCAGCGTCGTCGTGTCGGACCCGCGTGCGCTGGCGACGAGTTCTCCGGAATTCGCCACGTACTTGGGCAATGCCCAGGTGCCGCCGAACCTGTCTCGCGCCAGCCTGACGCCCGAGAGCGTTCCGGGTTTTGACGCGTTCGTGAAAACGGAACTTCCCGCTCTTCCGACCGACGATCCCTTGCGCCGCGCCTTCGAGGCGGGTGGGGAGTCGGCCGTGCTCAAGGCGATTGCCGAAGGCCGCGGGACGTTCGAGATCATGGATACGCTGTACGTGCCGAAGACGTTTGCGCCCATGGGGCCAAACGGCTTCCAGAAACCCATCATCGAAAACGGCGTCGTCCGCTACAACCGATTCCGGCCGGTCGCGAGCGCACTGACGTTTCACGCGTTCAACCTCGCCGAGGTCCTGTCGCTGACCTTCCCCATTGAAGAGCCGCCGCCGCCCCCCGCCCCCAAAGAGGCGGCGTCGGTCACCAGCACCGGCAGCGACCGTTTTGACGCCCGATTCCTGGCGGGATTCACGCGCGGTCAGAGTTGGGAATGGGAGCGCAAATGGAAGTTCACAAGCGGGTTCTTCCGGATTACGCTGCGCGGCCACTACGGCATCGGGCTCCGTATTCCCATCGCGGTTTCGGGCAGCGTCTCACCGACCGACATCAAGGTTCGGAACATCCAGGACCAGGTCGTTCCCATCCGCACGACGCTCTCGGTCAACACGCTGGATGCCGACGGCCGCTTCTTTCGCGAGGTGGGCCTCGACCGCGATGCGTTCGATGGCAAGGAAGCCGTGTGCGAGGCGGGCTTTGGCTGGGGCCTGAAGTTCCGCGCGTTGTGGAGCAACATCGTGCACGTCAGGACACACGACATTGCGGACTTCAGCCTGGGCCAGAACTTCAAACCGCCGTTCGGTAACGATCCCGATGCGTCTTACAGGCTCGCGATTCCCGCCGAGATGACCGGCACGAACTTCAACTGGGGCGCGCTGAGCGGTTTCGCGCAGGCCGCGGTGCGCTTTGACGGCAAGGGCAGCGTGATGCTCGACTATCAGCCGTTCCAAGGCGACCGCCAGCTCGCCGTTCAGCACCTCCGCGTCACCAGCACGGCGCCGCGAAATCTGGACATCTTGTTGCCACCGATGCCTGCGGAACGCGGCAAGTCGAAGGCCTCTCAACCCTACGGCTTCACGCTGAGCAAGCCGTCGTACACCGTCGCCTTGACGATGACGCCGGAAGTCAGGGCGTCGGTCACCGTCGGCTATAGCTGGGTGTCTCACACCTTCGACACAGGCTGGAAATCGCTGAACGACTTCAGTGTGAACCTGGGAAGCGTGACGCTTGGCCGCCACGACGGTACGCGAGCCGATTTCACCTATCGGGGCGGCACCAAGACGTTTGAGTACATCGACGCGGCCCCGAGCACGACGCAGCTTCGGTATCGCGCATCATTGCTCTCCGCACAGTCCCACAAGTACGTCCGCGCAGGCGTGGGCCCCCAGCAACTGCTGACAGCGACAAGTTCGCGGGTCTCGGCGTGGGAGACGTTCGAGATCGTGACGATCGGACCCGGCTTGGTGGCGCTCAAGTGTCTCCAGAACGACAAGTTCGTCCGGATTGGCATCAAGGACGGTAACAACGAACGTGTGGCCGCGCAGAGCGCCAGACCCGACGTGCTGGAGACCTTCCGCCTGATCGACACGGGCAACAACACCGTGGCGCTGCAATCGATTCACACGAACAAGTACATTCGAGCCGGTGACGGCCGCGAGAGTTTTCTGGCGCCGACAAGCGCGGCGATCGGCGGGTGGGAGAAGTTCGTGATCGAGCGGCTCGACGAACGGAAATAGGCGGTCGAGACACGTCCCGACGTCATGCCGGGGAAGGAAGGGCCTCGGGCCACTCACGGCCGCCTGAAACTGCAGGAACAGGCCTGTATGTGCGGAACAGGCAACCGGAGGCGGAGCGAAACCGCCTCCCGCCTCGACCGATGGTCCGCCAATTGTCCGCCAGAGATGGACGTCAGCGCTCAAGCCTCGACCAGCGAATAGCTCGTGCTCCGGCCGCCGCTCGGATCTCGCTGCAGCATGCCCAAGTCGATGAGGCTCTGGATGTCGCGGAGCGCGGTGTCATGCGAGCACTGTTCGAGTGTTGCCCATTTGGTTGTCGTGAGCTTCCCCTCGAACCCATCGAGCAGACGGTTGACGATGTCGCGCTGCCGGTCATTCAGCGGCACGCGCGCGTGCTTGTCCCAGAACCGCGCCTTGCGAAGCACGGCACCCAATGTCCCTTCCGTTCCGTCGAACGCACGTCGGAGACACCCCAGGAACCACTCCAGCCACGGCGTTACGTCGAGCGCGCCCCTCTGCGTCTGCTCGAGGATGTCGTAGTAGTCGTTCCGCTCGTGACGTATTTGTGCCGACACGCTGTAGAAGCGCTGCGGGCTGTGTTCCGACCGCGCCAGCGCCCAGTCGGCGACGGCACGAGCAATCCGTCCATTGCCATCATCAAACGGATGGATCGTTACGAGCCACAGATGTGCGAGCGCAGCGCGCAGCACCATGTCCGTCTTGTCTGCGTTGCCATTCGCCCATACGAGAAACGCGGCCATCTCCTTGTCCAAGAGCGATGCTGCCGGTGCTTCGTAGTGCACCTTTTCTTTGCCGACGGGCCCCGAAACCACCTGCATTGGTCCGTGGGCATCTTTGCGCCACGCGCCTGCGATGATTCTTCGCATCCCGCTTCGGCCTGTCGGAAACAGCGCCGCGTGCCACGCGAACAGGCGCTCGTCGGTCAGGGGCGCCGCGTAGTTCTGCGTGGCGTCGAGCATCATGTCGACCACGCCCACAACATCCCGCTCGCCGACAACCGTGCCCGCGGTCTCAATGCCGAGCCACCGGGCGATTGAGGAGCGCACCTGGGTCGCGTCGAGTTTCTCGCCCTCGATCTCACTAGACTTGAGGACATCAAGCGTGAGCGTCGCCAACTCGGCTTCTTTCTGGAGCGTGAACCCAAGGCTCTCCATCCGGCCTAGCAGTCGGCCCTGTCGATGGCGGGTCTCTGCCAGAGGCCCAGCAAGCGCATGTTGATCCCAGCGGAACTTGGGCCAGCCGGAACGCTGATGGATGTAGCGTGTTATTCTACGCATATCACGCGTAGATTATGGGGTCTATTCCCCGCAGAGTCAATTGTTCGATACGGATGTAGTGCGTAGGTTCAGACCGCTATTCTACGCAGCGAGGACAAGCCCGCGGCGACGCCGCCGCCGTCTTTCTGGGCCGACCGCCCCTGCGGCCATTGGCGCGGGCGGCTTGGGCCTTGACGCGTGAACGGACCGAGCCACCCATGCGGCCAAACTCCGACGCGGCCGGACCGACTCCCGCGGCCTGACGCACC
>JBAXOX010000139.1:0-6227 GCA_037133015.1 Acidobacteriota bacterium | reverse complement strand
GACGTGAGACGCGACGGCCAGTGTCCGGGTCCTTGACGTACCGAAGGCGATTCCAGACGAGGCGGCCGACGTACAGCTCGTTATTCAGGATGCCGGTGCCGCGCGCGTGATGACCGTGGATGGTGGACGGGCTCCACTTCCCGCCGCACGGTCCCGAGACAGGTTCGCGGTTCAGACGTTTGGCAATCTCCTTCGGCGAGACGCCCGACACGAACTCCCGGAAGATCCGCATGACGATCACTGCTTCGGCAGGTTCGATCTCGCGTTCACCGGTCGCAAGCATGTCGCCGTTGAGCGATCGGACGACGCGGTACCCGTAGCAAAGTCCGCCTCCCGACTTCCCCGCCTCGATTCGTCCCCGGAGACCGCGATGCGTCTTCTCGGCGAGGTCTTTCAGGAACAGCGCGTTCATCGTCCCTTTGAAGCCGATGTGAAGGTGCGTGATGTCACCCTCGGCCAGCGTGACGATGCGAACGCCGACAAACGTCAGGCGCTTGAACAGGCCGGCGGTATCTTCCTGGTCGCGGCTGAAGCGATCGAGAGCTTCGGCAAGAACCACCTCGAATTCTTTCCGCAGCGCCGCAGCCATGAATGCCTGAAAACCTGGGCGGAGCAGCGTCGCGCCTGATACGGCGTGGTCCGAATACTCGCGCTCGATGCGCCAGCCTTGACGTCCTGCGAATTCGCGGCAGACCCGGAACTGATCAGCAATCGATGCGTCCCGCTGGTTCTCTGAGGAGTAGCGAGCGTAAACAGCGACTTTCATCAGTGGCCACCTGTGAAGTGATCGTCACGTGGCGCGACCGTCTCCTGCTCAAAGCACTCGCGTGCCGCCTGTCGGGCCAGGAGGCGCACCAGCGCACGCAGATCCTGATCGAGGCGATCGACAACGCCCGGATTTGAATCAGGCTCGCGTGCCGGGCGCTTCGAGCGGTCTCGTGGCGGTCGTGCGGCCATGATACCCCCGCGCGGCGTCCGCGTCGACGACGACGATGGTCGGCGCGAAGCCTCGTGTGTGGAGTGTTGGGCGGCACTGAGTGCGGCGCGATGGAGTCGGGCGGCTCAGGAGTCGTGGAACCCCTGCGGCCCGCCGACACGAGTAATTGGTCTTCGTGGAGCGCCGCGTTGGCGCGGAGCCCCGGAAGATGAAAGCCGAGTTTCGGCGCGACCGAGTCGCGCTGGCGCCGCCGGTGAGTCGCCTGGCGCACGCCCGAATCTCGGATGACAGAACCGGCTACGAGTTGGCGGTTGAAGAATCGTGCGGTGGGCGTGCCCTAAGGGCGCCGTTCCGTGCGCTTCGCGTCTGGCGGCACGAAGGAGGCTGCGACTGCGCAACCGAGAACCAACGACCTAAAGATAGGCTCGAAACCCCTTTACGTCAAGCGACAGGGCGACGACCCGGTGGTGTTGGCGGCGGAGGCCGAAGGTAGAACTCGCCGGGCCGAGATTGTCCGCGCGCTAGAACGGTCGAGCTTGGGTCTGTGAGGCGCTAAGGACCGCGAGCGTCTTACCTCGCCGTCGCTATTTCGCGCGAGCGATAGGACTCAGGCCGATGGTCTGCAGGTCCGTAGGCCCCGCCACCCAGCCTTCATTCCCATCGACTCGAATATGAAGCCAAGGGCGTCCATTTCTGGACTCACGCAGCGAATCGAGTTCGTTCGTGTCTTCGACGTATGCATTCAGGTATGTCAGTTTCGATTCCTTCGTCACTGGAACCCCGCGCGAGGCACCGAAGGGATGGTCGAACAACTGGACAGAGGAATCGGCCGTTATCGGACTGGCATCGCACTTGACGTTGAACGTGCAACGCCCACTGCAATCAGGGATCAGCCTACCACCCGAGAAATCTATCTGCGCAGCGCGAATGAGATAGAAGTGGCCGGTCCAGAATTGATACATGACCACGTCTCCATCCCGTAGGCGCCGCCTGGCCTTTCCGGCGTCAGGAATGTGCTCCATCATGCCAAAGAACCTCACTTCTGGGGTTGCCACTTGCAGGTGACCGTTGCGCGGAACCAGAACGATGAACGACCCTGCAGGAATGTCACTGGTAGACGTTGTCGCCGCTTCCAAGATGAGGCCGGAGCCGTTGCTGCCCTCAACTCGATAGGCTGTGCCAAAGACTCTGGTGTCGGTCGAGGGGGGCCAGTCGAACGCTCGCTGCCAGACAGCGCGGTTGTTTCCGTCAAGGACACACATCCGCACAAGCGTCTCATCGCCCAACCCCTCTGGACGGATTTCCGCGGTGGCCGAGGCTACCGGCACTCGCGCAAAGTCAAGAATGGCAGTGAAATCGGCATTCCCAATTCTGAATGGGCCGAAGGTGGAACGAGTCAGCGAGAGGCCGGACCTCGTTTCGCATACCGGGGAGAGGTGCTGCTGGGCGTACGTCCCCGTAACAGTGCATAGGATGGACAGCCAGAACCCGCACACCACCCTTATCGACCTCGTAGACATTTACAGACGCTCCCGTGTTGGCGAGAAAATGCGGCCCCGATTGATCTGCGAGATTCTAGACGATCGGAGAAATACGACCGTCTTGCGCCCTGGCAGGCGAGACAGGCCACGGCTTAAGACGGATAGGGTGTCGAGCGAGTTGCGCGTCGCACCAGTGGTCAACGCGAGGATCTGCGAGGCCCGCACGTCGACGCGATCGGCTGTGAACTGATCGCACTCGCCTGAACGCTCGGAGCACGCTGCGGCCATGACCACAGACGTGACAGGTTTATCGCGGTTGCCCCGTTCGTCAGCGATCTTGTGCGCCTCGTATTCGTTGATCCGGGGCCAGTCTTGCATTTCCCTCTGAAGCGACTCGGCATCGGCCGTCGGCCGCACGGCGCGCACGGCGGCGATCATCTCCTCGCGGTTCGACGTGAGCCGATTGTTGGCCATCTTCCCGTCGCTGACGACACCTCCGATCGTGCCATCCTCAACGTCCCTTTTCAGAAACTCCTCCGCGGCTGTCTTCGCGCGCAGCACGCGCCCGGGCCTCATAATGATCGAGCGCCTCCGCTGGGTCGTCTTCTGATTCATCACGCTCCCCCCGAGGCGAGGCAGCGCCAGTGTAGCCGATTACTCGCTGGTCGCGAGGCGAAGAAAGCGCGTGTTCGGTGGGAAGACCAATTGAGCGTTGCATTGGCATGACGAGTCGGGTTCAGGCCGCGAACGTCGGTGCTCGCGCCGAGCAGGCCGCCGCTCCGACAACTGCGTCGGTGGAGGGAGCGCGACGGACGGGTCAAGGCCGCATCCGCGGCGAGCGGAGCGAGCGAAGCCTTGACGCGTCCAAGCGCTTCCGCATGATCGTGTTCGGAGCGGCGGCATCACAGCACGGTTGGCGCGGCGTTTCGCCGCGCACCGCGGCCCGCCATGCAATTGCGCGTGTACGACCCGCGACGTTGCCGAGGACGAGAGTTGTGACAAGCGAAAGCGCGAGCACAAGCCCGATCATCGCGACGTCGTCAGCACGGGAGATCTGGCCGACATTGCACGGTTGAATCAGGCTCGCAGTCCCTGTGGACAACGACCGCGACAACCGGGGCGTGAGCGACCCCCCGGGACGGCCCTGGGGCCGGTAGCCGGGGCAAAAAGGGGGGTCGCTCACGCCCCAGCTCCCATCGTCTGCTCCCCTCGGCGGCGATCGGCGCGGCGAGCAACGCCGCCCAATTGTGATTCAGAAACCTGACGGCAAGCTGTTGACTGCGTGGGACTAACTTGAAGCAAGGAACTCGTTGATGCTGTTGCACACCCTGCGGTCACCAAGGGCAGGCGGAATCGGCAGCGGGGGGAACAGTGCGCTTTGGAGGGTGTTCCCCCACCCGTTCCCCCTGCGTCATCATTTCCACGCCCCTCCGAGCACTACCGAAACTGAAGTCAGACGAGCCCGTCAACTGGCTGCGGCTGACTATATGCGGTGCCTCCTACCGCCTCGCGCTGAGAATGCGCCCGACGAAGCTGCGCACCCGGATGAGCGCCGTCCCGACGTCCGTGTCGGCCAATTCGAGCTCTCGTGCGAGTTGGGTGAAAGGTGCCGCCCAATGCGACGGCACGGCGTCAAGATCGGGCGGCCAGGCATGCGTATTCCGACTGCTAAAGACCAGCTCGCAGGCCTCGCGGAGGGCAGGATAGTCGTGTGCGACGAGCGCCTCCATCAGGAGCAGATCGACCAAGTCGCGGAACCGTTCGTTCTGCTTGCCGGGCCGCGGCGGAAGGGTCATGCCATGCAGCTTCTGCGCAATGTGAAACCGCAGCGGAAGGCACGGCAGCCGCCCTGGGCCAGTCACACCGAAAGCCTCGGTGAGGGCGATGGCCTCCACCCATTCGACCTCGGACTCGCCGGCTTCCCAGCGTGCTACATCGACGCTGATGCTGGTCCATGGCTGGCCGCGATACGTAACCGCGACCTCCATGTTGACCGCGCCGTTGTCCAGCAGCAGCGGTTCGCCTTTTCGCCGGAATGAGAAGCCCTGGTAGGCGTCGCCCGTCACGGCCTGTTCGAGCGCAACGGCGAGGTCGGCCTCCGCGTCGCGCAGGACGACGTCGATGTCTTTGGTCGCACGGGCTCGGTCGCGCAGGCGCAACTCAAGCGCGACGCCGCCCTGAACGATGAACCTGGGTCCAGCGGCACCGGTCGCGCGCTCAAGGGCACCGGCCATGATCATGTAGGCAACCCACGCCCGAACCCGGCCTTCGGCGATGCCGCCTTCTCGGGCGTATGCCTGCGCGTACCTTGCCAGCACCCCGGCCGAGGGCGGAGGCCCGGCGAGGCGCTTCCGACCTGGCGTCACCTCGCACCTCGGCGTCGGGCTGTGGGCCGGCGTCGCCTTGGCGTCGTCCCAAGCAGCTCTCGCTCCAGGGCGTCAGCCTCGGCCAGGCCCAGAGCCCCAGAACGCCGCCCATCGGCGATCGCGGTGCCGACGATGTCAGCACCAAGGTGGCTGGCGTGGGCATCGCGAATGGACCTGGCGGGAGTTGTGACGGGTACACCGTCAACGCGTTCGACATCGTCGGGCGCGAGGTCGGCGTAATGGATGACCAACACTTTAGGAACCTGGCGCCGAAGCCGAACGGTGGCCGGCAGTGTGACGTGAATGCGCACGGGGTTCACATCAGACAGATTATGAATGGACAGGGCCGTTTGATGGGACACCACGCCGATGACGTCAGGGCGGCGGACTTGAGGCCAAAGGACCGCCGCCATGTAGTGCCCGAACTGAGTCACGGGGAATCGGGTGAAGCGGTACACGCCTCGCGTTTCGCGCGCGATGTCGCCCTGCTTGGCGAGCTGTACCAGGCGGACCTGGTGCAGGCCTGCTGCTTTCGCCTGGGCCGCGGTGAAGAAGCCGCTTTGCCCCTCGGCGATCTCGTAGAGGACCGTGTCCCACTGGCGCTTGTGCATGGCAGTAGTCGATGGCAATAATATAACGTCTTTGAGTATTAATGCCACCTCTTCATACGGACATCGCCATGTTCAAGTCTCGCCCACGCGGCTTGAAAGCCTACGTGGCGCCTCCATCAGGCAGCGCCCGTCCACAGCTGCAAGTACCGTTGGTTGCGGGCCCCCGCAACCAATTTTACTTGCAGGTGGAGGTCGTCCCGCCGAAGCTCCGAAGGAGCGAAGGCGGATGACCTCCACTTCGCATTTCCGCCTCCGCCAAAGGCTCCGGCGAGACTCGCCGAAGCGCGCTGATAGTCCTCACTGGCGCGCGAAGGCGGTTGGGCCGCACCGAGCATCGCCGCCAGATTGCCCTTCAAATCGATTTGCAGCACGCCATCGCGAGGCGTCAGCGTGATCTCATCGATCAGGCCGCGCAGTACTTCCGTCGCTTCTGAACGGCTTACTGGGCCTTGGAGCGCCTCAGCAAGCTGGGTGACCTTCCTGCGGTAGAGCTCCGCCATGCTTGGATGCAGAAGCGGAGGCGGTTCGTCCGCCGTCTCAACTTGTTTGGTCAGTTCATCGCGACGCGCGGCGATCGAGATGATTTCGTCCTTCACCTCGGCGCCGGGCACGCCGTCCATAATCGACTGGACGAGTTTCTTGCGGCGCGCTTCGAGGTGGGCCATCTCTCGCTCGGCGGACGACAACTCGGCGCGACGCTCCATTCGCAACCGATTCATCTCGCGTGTAAATTCGTGACAGAACGCTTCGAACAGGTCCTGGCGAAGGAGCTGGTCCTGCATCGCCCGAAGAACCCGCGCTTCGACCTCATCTCGCCGAATCGTGAGGCGAT
>JBAXOX010000138.1:0-6330 GCA_037133015.1 Acidobacteriota bacterium | reverse complement strand
CAAGCGGCGTATCGGCGTCGAACGGCACGCGCCCGGTGAGCATCTCGTACAGGATTGCGTATTCCGGTCCATCGTGAACACTCATTCTGTTTCAAGGTGAACGCGCGTTCTGCTGATGCTGAACATCGATTCCGGTGATGGTGAACACCGATTCTGACCATGGTGAACATCGATTCCGGTGATGGTGAACGGCGAAGCCGAGCTATCTGACCACTCATCGAGCGTTGTGAGCGAAGCTGGGAGGTTTCCCGTAAGGAGGGACCCCCTGGATGGCAGCTACAAGGCTACTGATGAGACGACTCCGCGAATTACTCCGTTTGAAATATGAGACCGGCCTGAGCCACCGGGCGATTGCCCAGGCATGCGCGGTGGGCTTGGGTACCGTGTCGGACTATCTGGCCCGCGCCACAGCCGCCGGGGTGGCGTGGCCGCTGCCCAACGACCTGGACGACGCCGCGCTGGAAGCGCGGCTGTTTGCGCGTCCGGTCAACCCCGCGCGTGTGGCCCCGGCGCTGCCGGATTGGGCCCACCTGCATCAAGAGCTCAAAGGGCCCGGCGTGACCCTGCAGTTGGTGTGGCTCGAGTATCGCGCGGTGCACCCGACAGGTTACGCGTACAGCCACTTCTGTGCCCGCTATCGCCGCTGGGCCCACACGCTGAAGCCGTCGATGCGCCAGGTGCATCGCGCCGGCGAGAAGCTCTTTGTCGACTTCTCCGGGAAACGCCCGTCGGTAGTGGACGCGACGACGGGCGCCCTCGTCGCCGTCGAACTCTTCGTCGGCGTGCTCGGGGCGAGCGGGCTGATCTACGCCGAGGCCACGCGCACCCAGGATCTGGCGTCGTGGGTCGGTGCGCATGTCCGGATGGTGGAGTACTTCGGCGGCAGCACCGCGCTTTGGGTGCCGGACAATCTGAAGAGTGGCGTGACGACGGCGAACTACTACGAGCCGGAGATCAACCGGACGTATGCCGATCTGGCCCGCCACTACGGCGCTGTGGTGCTGCCGGCCCGCGCGGCGCATCCCCGCGACAAGCCCCAAGTGGAAGTCAGTGTGCAGATCGCGCAGCGGTGGATCCTCGCGGTCTTGCGCCATCAGACGTTCTTTACGCTGGCGGACTTGAATGTCGCCATCCGCACGTGTCTCGACGCGGTCAATGACCGGCCGATGCAGGCGGTGGGCGTGAGCCGGCGGACGCTCTTCGAGCAGATCGAGCGCCCGGCGCTGCGCCCACTGCCGTCCACCCGGTACGAGCTGGCGACCTGGACGCCACGCCGCGTGAACATCTTCTGTGGCGTTCTGTCTTATGTGCCTCAGCCCGCGCGCATGAGCAAGTCTGGCTACGTCAGTCAAGACGATTGACCACATAACTGGTCGGCAAGAATGGTCGAGTCCCCTTCACCTTTCATAAGGAGATTCGACGCATGTTTGACCAACTCTTCTCCCGTCCGCGTGCGGTCCAGCGGTACGTGTCGGCACGCCTGCTGGAACCCCGACTTCGGTATCTCCGTCACTGCGCGGCGCAAGGCGCGACGAGAGCGACCCTCAGAAACATCGCCCGCTATCAACAGGTGATCATCCACGCGATCGACTTGCAGGCTGAGGGGATGATCCGCCCGGAGCGGATCCAGGCCGCGGCTGATCAGTGGATCTCGCGGAGACCGGCGTCCCACGCACAGAAGGATGGCCAAGCAGCGCGGATCCGGTTCGTGTCAACGGCGATGCGATGGCTCAGTTTCCTGGAGCGCATGGAGAGGCCTCGCACGACGGAGCATCCCTGTGCAGGATTCATCGCGGAATTCGCCGATGTCATGCGGTCCGAACGAGGACTGTCTCGGTTCACCATCTATACGCGATGCCGCAGAATCGAGGAGTTTCTCGGCCGGTTCTGCCCGGACACAGAAGCGTTGCGGCGGGTAACGATGGTGGAGATCGATCGGGCGATCGCCCAGAAAGGCACGCAGGATGGCTGCACACGCGCATCGATCCGCACCTATGCCTACATCCTCCGCTCGTTCTTCCGGTATGCGGAAATACGAGGCTGGTGCGCACCTGACTTGGCGAGTGGCATCTTTCCCCCTCGTGTCTATACGGGCGAGCAATTGCCGGCGGGCCCGACGTGGGGTCAGGTCCAGCAATTGTGCGCCGGCGCAGAGGGTAATGGGCCATCCCAGATTCGAGACCGAGCGCTGCTCCTGCTCTTCGCGGTCTACGGATTGCGTGTCGGCGAGGTGCGTCGGTTGCGACTTGAGGATCTCGATTGGGACGCGGAGGCGATCCATGTCACCCGGTCGAAGCAGCAGCAGCGGATTCAGACGTTTCCACTCGTCCAGGCTGTTGGGGACGCCATCCTGCGGTACCTGAAGACCGTACGCCCGCGACACGCGGCCCGCCAGGTCTTCCTGTCGCTGAAGGCGCCGATTCGCCCCCTCGGCAACAGCGCGCTCTGGCAGATTGTCAATCGTCGATTACGTCCTCTCGGTCTTCCCCTCGCGCATCAGGGCCCCCACGCCCTGCGCCATGCGTGCGCCACGCACCTCCTCAATCAAGGCCTCTCGATGAAAGAGATTGGCGATCACCTCGGACATCGGAATCCTGCGGCAACGAGTGTGTACGCGAAGGTCGATCTCGTCGGTCTTCGGCAGGTCGCGGACTTCGACCTCATCGGGCTCGTATGACGACCACACACGAGGCCGTCACCCAGTACGTGGTCTTTCGCCAAGCCGCCGGGGCTGATTTTCAAGCCACGGCGCAATTGCTCACCGCGTTTTGTCGGGTCGTCGGTCCCGACGTCGAGATCGCCGACATTCCGGTCGAGCGCGTCCGTGCCTTCCTCGACGGTCACGGACCGGTGACGCGCTATTGGCATCGGAAACATTCGGCGCTGCGGGGATTCTATCGGTATGCCGTGAGCCACCGACTCGTGGAGCTCGCTCCGCTTCCCGCAATCATCCCGAAAGCCCCGCCTTCGTTTGTGCCGTACCTCTTTACGCGTGAGGAGGTGCATGGGCTGTTGGAGGCGACGAGTCGCTATCGGACCGGGCACTTCCATCTCGAGCCGCACACGTTTCGAGCGCTCCTGTTGCTGCTGTATGGGGCGGGGTTGCGCATCGGTGAAGCGCTGCACTTGACGCTCGCTGACATCGATCTACCAGCGACCCTGGTGACCATCCGCGACACGAAATTCTACAAGACGCGGGTGGTGCCGATCGGCCCAGATCTCTGTGGCGCGCTGCGCCACTATGCCGAGCAACGGCAGGGCGGCCACGCCTCCCAGGCCGCCGCGTCGGCCTTCTTCGTCGATCGCAAGGGATCGCCATTGCGGGAGGGCACCGTGCGGAGGGCGTTCGCTCGGCTCCGTCGGTGCGCCGGCATCAGCCGGACGGATGGCGCGCGGTATCAGCCGCGGCTCCATGATCTACGGCATGCGTTTGTGGGGCACCGTTTGACTGCGTGGTACAGAGCCGGTGCGGACGTGCAACGGCTCCTCCCGCAACTCTCGACGTACCTCGGCCATGGCACCATCGCCGCCACGCAGGCCTATCTCACGATGACCCCCGAGCTGCTCCGAGAAGCCTGCCTCCGCTTCGGACGCTATGCCGACATGGAGGGCCCTCATGAGCGATAACACGAAGCTCGGGCCCTGGATCCGCCGTTTTCTGCTGGAGCATCTGGTCCACGAACGAGGCCTCGCGCGAAACACGCAGCGCAGTTACCGCGACACGCTGGCGCTCGCCGTGCCGTTCGTCGGTACCCAGGCACGTACGCCGGTCGATCGCCTGGCGATCGTGGATGTCACGGCGGAACGGGTGCGGCGTTTTCTACAAGACATCGAAGAAACCCGGCGCTGCTCGACCGCGACTCGCAACCAGCGGTTGGCGGCCCTCCACGCGCTCGCCCGCTTTGTCGGCGAGCGCAGTCCGGAGCATCTCGAATGGGCAGGACAGATTCGGAACATTCCGTTCAAGAAGTGTGGGAAGACGCCCGTGATCTACTTGGAGAAACCGGAGATGGACGCCGTGCTGGCCTCACCAGACCAGGAGACCGCTCAGGGCCGCCGCGATCACGCCATCCTCCTGTTTCTCTACAATACCGGCGCCCGCGCCGATGAAGCCGCGCAGATCACGGTCGCCGATCTCCTACTGGGGCATGTGCCCAGCAGCGGCTATTCCGCGGTGACGCTTCGGGGGAAGGGCAACAGAATGCGCCACTGTCCGCTCTGGCCGCAGACGGCCACGGAACTGACGGCACTCATCGGCGGACGCGTGGGAACCGAACGCGTCTTTCTCAATCGCCGCGGCCAGCCCGTCACGCGATTCGGTATTCACACGCTCGTGGAACGCCATGCAGCAAAGGCCCGTGCTCACGTGCCGTCGCTCTCCGCCAAGCGCGTGAGCCCGCATTCGATTCGGCACACCACGGCGACTCATCTACTGCGAGCCGGGGTCGATATCAACACCATCCGTGCATGGCTGGGGCATGTCTCACTCACCACAACGAACATCTATGCAGAAGTCGACCTGGAGATGAAAGCGAAAGCGCTGACGCTTTGCGAGATCACGGGAGGCGGGCCGTCGAAGCGGTGGCGCGAGGACAAGGGGCTGATGGCATTTCTCCACACGCTGTAGGTCGCGTTTATGTGGCCGTCGGCCTCACGACGGCATCGATTTAACTGCGCGATGCCGCACCGACGGCCACATAAGGCAGAACGCCACAGAAGATGTTTTATGTGGTCGACCACATAAAACATCGACTACCACATCGAGGTCGAGCACAACTGGTACAGCGTGGCCTATCAGCTCGTGCATGCGCACGTCGAGGCCCGCGTGACGGCGACCACGGTCGAAGTCTTTTTGAAGGGCCAGCGGGTCGCGTCGCACGCGCGGCTGCTCGGCCGTGGTCGCTATTCCACGCAGGTGGCGCACATGCCTCGGGCTCATCGCGCCCACGCGGAATGGACGCCCTCGCGCCTGATCGGCTGGGCCGACCAGACCGGCCACGCCACCGGACGGCTCGTCGCCGGCATCCTCGAACGCCGTCCGCATCCGGAGCAGGGCTATCGCGCGTGCCTGGGGCTCATGCGCCTGGGCCGGGTCCACGGGCTGGATCGGCTGGATGCCGCGTGTGCGCGGGCCGAACGGCTCCGCTCGTACAGCTATCGCACGGTCGAGCACATTCTCACCCACCAGCAGGATCGGCTCCCGCTCGACGAGCCCGCGCCTGCCCGCCCCGCGTTGACGCACGAGAACGTGCGTGGCGCGACGTATTACGAGGAGGTTTATGCTGACGCATCCCACGATTGAGAAACTCCACGCGTTGCATCTGACGGCGATGGCCACCGCCTTTGAGCAGCAACGCAGCTCCAGTCAACACGCGGCCTTGAGCTTTGACGACCGCCTGGGCTTGCTCGTCGACACCGAATGGACGGCCCGGGAAGCCCGGAAACTGGCCCAACGTTTGCGCTACGCGAAGCTGCGCTATCCGGCGTCGCTCGAAGACGTCGATTTCAGCACGCCGCGTGGGCTCAACCGCGAGGTGGTCCTGAGTCTCGGCACGGGCGGCTGGATCCGCGATCACCACCATCTGCTGATCACCGGGCCGACCGGCATCGGCAAATCCTGGCTCGCGTCGGCCTTCGTACAAAGCGCGTGTCGCCATGGCTTCACCGCGACGTACGTCCGCGCCCCGCGGCTCCTGCACGACCTGGCCGTCAGTCGCGGCGACGGCTCCTATGGCCGCCTGCTCGCGAAGCTGGCCAAGCTCGACTTGCTCGCCATTGATGATTGGTTGCTCGCGCCGCTCACCGACGCCGAGCGGCGCGATCTCCTGGAGGTCCTGGAAGATCGGAGTGAACGCACCTCGACACTCATTGCCAGCCAACTGCCACCGACGGCCTGGCACGCCGCCATTGGGGAACCCAGCGTCGCTGATGCGATCTGCGACCGCTTGATCCATCACGCGCACCGGCTCACACTGAAAGGACCGACCATGCGCGACCCGGATACGCGACGCGGCGGCAAGGCGAAGGGATGAGGGTACGCCTCACTCACACGGACACCACCGACCTATGGATCGTGCCGGATCTATGGAAAACGCGCCGACGCGTTTCCCACAGATCCTTGGACGGCGCACAGACCGCGCCGCCCACAACGCTCCACAGGCGCTCGTCGTCTCCACCGACGATCAAGAACAGGTAAGATGACATCCCTAATGCGAGGAGAACCCTTCATGCGCTGACGCCCGCGTCGCTTCGCTCCGAGGAGTGATCAGCTTGCCCAGAATCGGCGATCACGATGCCCGGACTGAGCGATCACGATGGCCGGAATGCGCA
>JBAXOX010000137.1:0-6346 GCA_037133015.1 Acidobacteriota bacterium | reverse complement strand
TGGAGTTGGACGGCGCCCAGCATCTTGGCGATCCGGTCGCGTACCGACGCGACCGCCGCAAGGACCTGTTGCTCCAAGAGAGTGGTTACGTCGTGCTCCGGTTCCTTGCGGAGGACGTAGGGAGGGAACTGAACTCCGTGCTCGACACGATCTTGAGATCGCTGACTGGGAATCGGAAAGCGGTGTAGCCCGGCAGTGAGTCTGTCGCCCGGTGATTTGATCGGGTGTTGTCGCCGTGCCTCCGGGCCAGGACGATGCCGGCAATCCCGCGACGCTGGTCACTTACGCAACGATTTGGCGAAGGTCAGCGGCGGCGGGAGTCTGGCACTGCTATCCCGCCGCCTGCGCGTTTGGCTAACTGGCTGAAATCTCGGGACTTGCGGGTCTCGCGCCCCAGCCGAGATCAGCGACTGGCTGCCATCGTCGTCGACTGGAGTTCTCCTGCGTCCGCTGGAGTCGACACCTGTCGTGGAGACATTGTGGATACGGATTCTGATGATAATGTAAGTCGTTTATAATCAATAAGTTATGGTTGAGGCAACGGGAGTCGAACCGCTCAGGACGCTGATTATCAATAACTTACAGACAATCTTCGGCTGTGTAGCTTACTCAGCCTACCCATTCCCGTGCAGCAGGTACGCCACAGGTACACGGAAAACCGCCGTTGATCAGCCCAGCGCGGGGCCGTCTCCTCACACATGGGACAGCCGTCCGCGGCTGCTGCGTTACGTTGTCGGACCTGCCGACGACTGCTTGGATCATTGACGTGTGTCGTAGCCACACTACGACGGCATTGACCGATCGAAACAGGGCGTTTATGATGTGGCTTGTAATCGTAGCCACACTACGACAACCATGGGAAAACTAAACAATCTCTATCGCAACGTCCGGGCTGGGACGCCGGTCACGTCGGATGACCTGATGGTACTGGGCGTGTCTGCTGACCTCGCCGTCCACTACGTGCGCGCGGGTTGGCTCACGCGTCTCGCCCGAGGTGTGTTCGCACGTCCGCATACGCCGCTCGATCTGCACGCAAGCCTGCGATTACTCGAGCATCGCCTTGACGGGATGCACGTGGGCGGCAAGACGGCGTTGGATTGGCAAGGCGTTCGGCACCACGTCGCGCAGCATCCTCAACTGCAACTCTACGGCTGGTCATCCGGCTCGTTGCCGACATGGTTCACCAAGAACTTTCCAAGTACCTACCGACGCCAACGTCTCTTCGATGAGCAACCCGGCGCGCTCCTACGTGTGTCGCGTCTTCAGCGTCAGGCCGGCGGCCCACTCGTGTCCGCACCCGAACGCGCGGTGCTCGAGATGTTGAGCGACGTCGGATTTCGACAACCTCTCCAGGAAGCGCGCGACCTTCTTGAAGCAGCGCCATCTTTGCGCGCCGCTGTGCTGCAAGAACTGCTGGCACAATGCCGGCAGGTCAAGACCGTTCGGCTGTGTCTCACGCTTGGCCGGGAAATGGGCCTGCCCTGGTTCGCCAAACTCAACCCGAAGCGGTTGCCGACTGGGAGCCAACAGCGATGGGTGGGCCACTCGAAAGAAGGCCTGCTGGTGCTGAAGGCATGAACCCCACGTACCTGGCAACCGCGCGGCTCCTCCTTGACGTTGCGCCCGTGGTCTTCGAAAGCGCGGATTTCGCGTTGAAGGGGGGCACGGCGATCAACCTGTTCTTCCGGGAGATGCCGCGTCTCTCTGTCGATCTCGATCTGGTGTTTGCCAATCATCGTCTTCCTCGGATCGACGCGTTGGCGGCCATCAACGAGGCCCTTCGAGTGGCGCGAAGCCGGCTGGTGAAGCGCGGATTGAAGGTGCGGACCGTGTCCGCCGCGGACATGGGGGAGACCAAGCTGATTGTGCAGCAGGGCGACCTCTCGGTGAAGGTCGAAGTCAACACCGTGATCCGCGGCACCGTCCATCCGACACGGACCAGATCGTTGGCGGCGGCGGCCGGCGACGCCCTGATGGCAGACCTGGAACTCCCGCTGCTCTCGGTGGAGGATGTCTACGGCGGCAAGTTGGTCGCGGCGATGGACCGCCAGCACCCGCGCGATCTGTTCGACGTCATGGAACTGTTCGCGCATGGCGGCATCACACCTGGCATCAGGCGTTGCTTTGTGGTGTACCTTGCGAGTCACAACCGCACGTTCCACGAAGTCCTGTTCCCAAAGCCGAAAGACATCGGCCTAGCCTACGAGGGATCGTTCGTCGGTATGACCGCGGAGCATGTGAAACTGACGGCGCTGCTGGAAACACGTGAGCGCCTCTTTCGCGAACTGCCGGCGGCGCTCGATGCAAGCGAGCGGGAGTTCCTGCGGACGTTGGTGCGGGCCGACCCCGACTGGTCGTTGCTACAGATTCCCCATCTGGAAGAGTTACCGGCGATCCGCTGGCGATTGAGGAACCTGCAGCAGCTGTCCCGCAATGACCCAGCACGCCACCGGGCGCTGTGGGACTCCCTGGACAGGGGACTTGCCGCCTTGCGATGAGTGCGTTGCACTTGAGCCCTGCCGCGCTGGACGGTGCGACCCGGCTCATCGACGGGGCCGGTCGTGGCCCCGACCGTGGAGACATTGTGGAGTCGGAGCGTGACGACTACGCGCTTGCGACCTTCGCCCGCCGGAAGAAGTCCGCAGGCATCGGTCTCCGCAATTTCCACACGAATGTGATCGGCCGCTCGGCCTTGTGCGACACATAGTCGACCGGTCCCAGTAGCGTATAAGGCATCGTCCGGCCGTCCTGCTTCCTGCGATCGCGTACGAACAGCAAGAGGTTGCCGTCGCGCTGTCGGTGATGGATGTACCGCTGCCCTGTCGGCGACCGCTGCGAGGTCGTGGACTGCGATTCCCAGTGGAAGAGCGTGGGCGAGATCGCGTAGTCCTTGTAGAGCGTGGATGGCGAGTACTCCCGTTCAGACTTCTCGAGCGTCACGAAGAACAGGTCTGAGTTCGTGCGCTCGTCCCGGATCACACCGGTCTGTTTCCACGCTGCTCGGCCGAAATCCAGCAGGCCAAACGCCGTCAGCACATCGTCGACGGTATGCCGTGCATGGACGGACAGCGGCACCTGCAACTGCGACCCGCCAGGCTGGCCAAGTTCGAGGGGGTAGGTGAGATGCTCCGATTGTTCGTCCAGCAATGCCAGCAGTTCGAGCAACTCCTGGACGATGGCCGGATGCGCATGCAGCAGGACTGCAGATTCCTTCAGCGACGCCGGGGCGATCCTCGATGGGATGGCCGCGAAATGAAGGCCGGTGCAGAGGCGTCGTTCGATGTCCGTCAGCCCATCCAGAGATGAGGATTCCGCGAGACGCCGATACGCCGCGAGCCGCAGGGGGTCATCCACGTGGAGGATCCCGGCCAGACGATCACCGATCAAGACCTCGTGTGGTCCAGGTGCCGGCACCTGGAGGGAGGCGTCTCGCTGCAGACCCGACCAGCAGCCGGAACGGTACACATCCTCCAACTCCAGCCCTGTCTCTCGAAGGAACTCCGCAAGGGTCACGCGGTGTCCGGACTCCGCCGAGCGGGCTTCGGCCAGTGCCCTCAACTCCCTCACCATCGCAGGACGACGGGACGGAACGGCGCTCTTCAGATTGTCGAGGACAATCGTGGTGGCCACTCGATCGAGCTGCAGTGAGCAACCAGCCGGCAGGAACGGGAAGCCCAAGGCGATCTGCCGTTCCACCTCGGTGCGCGTGGTGCCCGTCACGGCTCGATAGCGCAGGTCGAAGCGGAACTGCCGGTGCGCCTGACCGATGAAGTCCAGCACCGTCACGCAGTCCTTGCTCTCGTGGCGGCGCAGCCCGCGCCCGAGCTGCTGGAGAAACACCAACGCGCTTTCCGTCGGGCGGAGGAAGAGTAGCGTGTCGACTTCAGGAAGATCGACGCCCTCGTTGAACAGGTCTACCGCGAAGAGTGCCCGCACCCGCCCCGCTCGAAGCGACGCCAGGGCGTCCTTGCGGGTGTCGCTGTCCGTGTCGGCAGACACTGACAGCGAAGGAAGTCCCGCCTCGGTGAATCGCTGCGCCATGAACTGCGCGTGCGCGATCGTCACGCAGAACCCCAACGCCCTCATGGTCGCCGCGTTGCGGTGTTTCTGCGACACCTGCTCCAGCACCAGGTTCACGCGCGCATGGTCTCCGGTGTAGACCCGCTCCAGCTCCGCCGTGTCGTATCCCTTGCGTGACCATCTGACCGACGACAGGTCAGTGTTGTCGTGCAGGCCGAAATACTGGAAAGGACAGAGCAGGCCGCGCTCCAGGGCGTCCCAGAGCCGGAGTTCAACGGCGATGTGGTTGTCGAAGTAGTGCAGGATGTCTTCGGCGTCGGTTCGTTCCGGCGTCGCCGTCAGACCCAGCAGGATTCGGGGCGGATGCGGTGGGGCGAGGGGCTCATCCCGCAGGAAGAGGCGTTCAAGCAGACGCCGATACGTCGGCGCGGCTGCGTGGTGAAACTCGTCTACGATCACGACGTCAAACGCGGACGGATCGACCTGGTCCAGCTCTGCCTGCGCCAGCGACTGAACGGAGGCAAAGACGTGGCGCCACTCATCGGGTCGGTGGCCGTCCACGTAGAGCTCGCCAAAGTCCCCCGATCGCAGAACCTGACGAAAGGCCCCGAGACTCTGTCTCAGGATCTCCTGCCGGTGCGCCACAAACAGCAGCCGCAGGTCGCCGTGTCGGTCGCGCAGGCGCTTGTAGTCCAGGGCGGCGACGATCGTCTTTCCGGTTCCCGTGGCCGCGACGACCAGGTTCTTGTAGCGATGGTGCCGATCGCGCTCGACGGCCAGCTTCTCCAGCATCTCCCGCTGGTGCGGCCAGGGCTCGACATCCAGGAAGTGGAGCGGTGCGTCAAGCGAGTCGCCCTGTTCAGGTGCGACGGCGCGATCGAATCGGTCGCCATCGCGCCCCGGTTCGTAGGATTCGTACTCAGGGCTTTCCCAGTACGTCTCGAACGTCGCGCTGAACTTGTCGACGATGTCCGGTGATTGCACCTGGGACAACCGCACGTTCCATTCCACGCCGTCGACGAGCGCGGACTTCGACAGGTTCGACGACCCGATGTAGGCGGTGGAGAAACCGGTGGCCCGACGAAACAGCCACGCCTTGGCGTGCAGGCGCGTGGACTGCGTGTCATATGACACCTTGACCCGCGCCCCCCGGGTGACCAGCCAGTCGAGAGCCTTCCGCTCGGTGGATCCGGTGAACACCGTCGTGATGACGCGCAGTGGTCGCCCCGACCTGCAATGTGCCGCGAGTTGGTCTTCGAGGAGCCGCAGCCCGTGCCAGCGGACAAAGGCACACAGCAGGTCGATGGAGTCAGCAGACGGGATCTCGTGCGACAGTGCGTGGGCGAGATTGGGCTCGCCGCGGGCGTTGACCAGCAGGTCCGACGCCGACAACGCGCCCAGGGGCGCGACGATGTCCCGGTCGTCATTCGGCCCGCCCGTCACCGGCTGAATCGCCCGGAGTTGTTCAACCGGAGCGTCAACGAGAGCATCCAACACGACGGGGTCAGCCGGATCACCGGCCAGCAGGCTGATGACCCGGTTGACGAGCTGCGACTGAGTCGCGGCCCGATCCTCCCGCGGGAGATCGCGCAGCGCACGGGCCACGATCTCCTCGATATGACGCGCTAATGTCGAATGGGCCTCGCCGGAATCGATCTCGCTCGTGCGGACGCGGACGCTCGCCGGATCAAAGCGGAGAAGCTTGTCCTTCAGGCCGGCCGTAACCAGTCGCTCGTAGAGCCCGAATGGAGGAAGGTCGTCCTGGTCGGACATAGGAAGTTGTTGGGCACCGACAGAGCCCGGAGTCTACCACGGGAAGCGGAGCCGATGCCGCCAGCGCAGAGTCGTCTGGAGCTCTGTCGTCGATCGCGGCGAACGGCTAGCGCCGACGCTTGGCGAGCGCATGCAGACGAGCGGTGTTTGCGGAGACCAGCGCTTCCTTCTTCGCGCGGGTCCAGTGCTTGATTTGACGTTCCCGGGCGACCGCCGCTTCGATCGAGGCGAGTGGTTCTGAATAGACCATCTGAACAGGTCGCCGCGTCGCCGTGTACACCGGACCCCGGCCGTCGTTGTGACGGAACAAGCGCTCTGCAAGATCAGTTGTGTGGCCTACGTAGTACGAGGCGTCGTTGCATCGGAGGATGTAGGTGAAGTACGGCACGGGAGTTGTCCTTCGACTTGCTCCCTTACGTTTGATCGCTCAGGACACCATTCGACTCGCCCCTGACTGGGCGTGCCATGAGCGAGGCTCTCAGTCTGGAGATGACGACAGGGCCTGCCATGAGCGAGCGAACGATGTCCTTCGACTCGGTCGCTACGCTCCCTC
>JBAXOX010000136.1:0-6349 GCA_037133015.1 Acidobacteriota bacterium | reverse complement strand
GAACTGGTAACCAGCACTCGTGCAGCCGGCGCCGACTCGTGGACCGCTTCCAGCAGCAGGCGTAGGCCTTCGAGATTGTGCCGGTCGGCATCCGCACCTCGGGCCACATTGTCGGCAAACTCCCACGCGAGATGGAACACGTGCGTCGGCTTGGCGTCGCGCACTGCGCAGCGCGCGAATTCGCGATCGCACAGGTCGCCGAGTAGCATCGTGATACCGCGATCGGCGACGTGTCCGGACAGCGGCCGGCAGTCGATCCCCCATACTTCGGCGCCCTCCTGCCGTAGGAGTGTTGCCAAGTGCCCGCCGACAAATCCGCCTATTCCGGTTATGAGTGCACGCATCAGCCTTTACCTCTATCGTCGTAGGCGCTTTTTCATAACGGACACAAACGTCTTCAGGACGGCGGTAGCGAGTAGCAGCCTACAGCCGGTGAATGTGTGCGCCCGGATATTTGCGGAGGGCGTTGCGCGTGTCCATGATGAGTGGCGCCTTGGCCACCAGCGCGTCGTAGTCGAACGTGTCGTGGTCGGTGGTCACGACGACGCAGTCGGGCAATCCCGCGAGCGCCTTCGCTTCGGCGACCGCATGCTGTTCGCCATGGCCGTCGAGGCGGAAGCTCGGCACGTGCGGGTCGCTGTAGGTGACGGTGGCCCCGCGCTTCAGCAGGTGTTCCATCACATCGAGCGCCGGCGACTCGCGCATGTCGCCGACATTCTTCTTGTAGGCCACGCCGAACAGGTGCACGCGAGATCCGTTGACAGCCTTCCGGACGCTGTTGAGCGCATCGGCGACCCGCGTCACCACCCATTCGGGCATTGACGCATTCACCTGACCGGCCAGTTCGATGAACCGCGCTTCGAACCCGCTCTGCTTGGCCTTCCACGACAGATAGAACGGGTCGATCGGAATGCAGTGCCCGCCGAGCCCTGGGCCCGGATAGAACGGCATGAAGCCGAACGGCTTCGTCTTGGCCGCGTCGATCACTTCCCACACGTCGATGCCCATCCGGTGGCACATCAACGCCAGCTCGTTCACCATGCCGATGTTCACCGACCGGAACGTGTTCTCGAGCAGTTTCGCCATCTCCGCGACCACGGTCGAGCTCACCGGCACCGTCTTCGTCACGACCTGCCCGTACAGCGCGCACGCCAGGTCGGTGCTCGCCTTGTCGATCCCGCCCACAACCTTCGGAATGTCTTTCGTGAGGTACACCGGATTGGCCGGGTCAACGCGTTCGGGCGAGAACACCAGATAGAAATCGGCGCCGGCCTTCAGGCCCGTTTCCTCGAGCATGGGCTTGACCAGTTCGTCGGTGGTGCCCGGGTAGGTCGTCGACTCCAGGCAGATCAATTGCCCCTTGCGAAGGTGCTGCTTTACCGCCTCTACGGCTTGCACGATGTACGACATGTCCGGGTCTTTGGTCTTGCGCAGCGGCGTCGGCACGGCGATGTCGATCGCGTCCATCTCGCCCAGCGCCGCCATGTCGGTGGTCGCGCGAAAACGCCCGTTCTTGACGATCTCAGCCAACTCGGCCGTCGGCACGTCGGGGATATAACTGCGGCCCGCATTCAGCTCTGCGACTTTCCGCTCGTCGACGTCGAATCCGGTGACAGGGAACCCTGCCTTCGCCAACTCCGCCGCCAGCGGCAATCCCACGTAGCCCAGGCCGATGATGCCGACCCGGCACGTCTTGTTCTGGATGCGTTCTAACAGACTCATGAAGACCCTCGTGGAAGGTTGTATCCGATCAGTGCCGCGCTGCGAGTGTTTCCCTCGCGACGCTGAACACCTGATCATATGCCACAATAATCACTCCGGGAGTGTTTGTGCCAACGCAGATATCGTGCCAGACGGGGCGGCGGGCCGTCGCCTTCAGGCTGGCACTTTGCGCCGCATCCCACGCTCGGTGGAGATGCGCTCGGCCAAGTACAGCTTGAGCAAGCTCTGATACGGGACGTCGCGCTCATTGGCCAGCATTCTCAACTCGCTGACCAGCGTGTCCGGCAAGCGCAGCGAAGTTGCCGTAGACGACGGCCGCAGATTGGGAAAACGAACCGTGCGCGAGGTCGACCAATCGACGTACTCAGTCGAATCGGCCTTCGCCCAGAATGCGCGCTCATCGGCTTCGGTCCGAAACGTCGGAATCCTCTTCAGCGCGCGCTTGGATGTGCTCATACTCTCGCCGCGCCTTGCGATGCTGGAAGAACGACGACGCGAAGGCCCGGGACGTGGCGGAAGTGCGCTTCGTCTTCGGGGCTGACGAGCACGCCGCAATCCAGTTCGAGCGCCGTGGCGGCCACGACCAGGGCGTTGGCCGGGATCGTTCGACCGTCCCGGCTCAACCGCGCATACAACTCGGCCCACCGCTCGGCCACCGCGGGTCCGAAGTCCACGATGGGTGCCACCGCCACCATGGCTTCGATCTTCGCGCGGCGCGCCGAAGCCCGGCGCGGGCTATCTGCCAGGTGAACGCCCACCAGGAGTTCGGCGTACACGATAGCCGGGACGAACACGGCTTCCTCGGCCAGCAGCGTGTCGCTCCAGTTGGCGGTTGACCGCTCCAGCACGACGAGCGCGCTCGTGTCGATTACGAGGCCCATGGGTTTCCCTGAGCGAGGTCGGCGGCGCCGACGCGTTCGAGCACGGCCGCGAAGTCAGAATCGGCCTCACCGGCCTCGCGCCACGCGTCCAAAGCATTCCGCAGACTGGTTCGGCGCCCATCGTGCGCCGGCAGAAGGCGGGCGACCACGGTGCCATTCCGCTCGATCACAAACGATTCTCCGCGATAGCGGACCCGACCCAGCACATCACCCAGTTGCCTGGCGAGCGTCGTCGCTGAGATGGCGTATTCCATAATTACGTATTATACACAATCGCGTATTTTACGGTAACAAGTTCGAGACGCGGCGCTAATAAGCCAATAAATACTCCGGGAGTGTTTGTGCCAGATGCGGCCGAGGATGCCGCGGCGCTACCGCCTGAACACGGGAATCGCTCGCACCATAAACTGGTCGAAGAGTGGCACGGTGAACGCCATGTCGCCATGCGCCGGGCTGTAAATCATCCCCTTCTTGATCAGCTTGGCACGCACTGGCCCAACGCTTGTCACTTTCACCCCCAACGTCGCGGCGATGTCTCCGGTGCGCTGCGCGCCCGGCCCGAGTTCGGCCATCGCTCGCAGAAAGTTTTTTTCGCTCGGCGTGAGTCGATCAAAGCGAACCCGAAAGAAATTTCGGTCCAGCCTCGGGATAACTGTCGCCGTGGCATCTTGCACCACCTGTAGAGAAATCGGGCTGGTCGTCGCCAGGTTCCACGATTGGTAGCCCCACTCCTGGAGAAAGTAGGGATAGCCTTTCGTCAGCCGAAACACCTCCTGTAGCGCCGCAGCGGCGAAGGCGACCCCGGCGGCCTGCGCCGGATCGTCAAGGGCTTTCGCGGTGTCCTGCTCCGACAATGCACCAATATCCGGGAAGCTGAACAGGCGCTCGGCATACGACTTTGATTCACCCGCCAGCCCCGGGAGGATCGGCAGGCCTGCTCCGAGCAGAACCAGCGGAAGTTGGCGTTGCTGCACCTTATGCATCGCCATGATCAAGGCGCCGAGCTCTTTTTGATTGAAATATTGGATCTCGTCAATGATTACGGCGACAGCGGAGTTTCTCTCCTCTGCCGCCTCGGCTACCGCGGTGAACAGATTGGGCAGGTCGATTTCCAGGTCGCCGCTGTCGGCCGACCCTTGCTCAGGGTCGACGTCCAGTCCAATACTGACGTCCTCATAGGTGAGTTTCAGGATCCCGAGAAAGCTGCGCAATACGCGCAGGCCCCGTTTCACCCTATCTCCGGCGCCGGCCATGCGATCAAGATCGTACAAGAGGCTTCGTAGATATGGCGCGAGCAGAGGCCCCAGCGGTTTGTCCTCATGCGCTTCGACCACGATCGTGCGGTAACCGTCGGCTTTGGCCAACCGCTCGATCTCGTTGAGCAACACGGTCTTGCCGACACCACGAAGTCCAGTGAGCAGCATGCTCTTCTCAGGTCGCTTTGCCTTGACCCTCCCGAGAAGGATGCGCGCCTGTTCGAGGATCGGATCTCGACCCACCAACTCGGGAGGTGGAGAACCTGCGCCGGGTGAGAAAGGGTTTTTGATCGGGTCCATGTGTAACTGTTTATACCGGGTTATACCAAATTGTTGCAATAGGTTGGTATAAATGGAGGCCGTAAACGGCCCTGGTCACTATTTCGGCGAGAAAATCACTCCGGGAGTGTTTGTGCCATCGCGGATTTCGAGCCGCCGAAGGTGACTCACGACTGGCCAAGGCCCGTCACCCCGATGCTACAATGCCTGCCGTGACTGGAATCCTCGAGCGCCAGTGTCGCCTCCACGGCGTGGATGCGCTGTACCTCTTTGGCTCACGGGCCGAGGACGGTCGGCGGGCGATCGAGGGAGACAGGGTCGACCACCGGGGGTCGGATCTTGATGTGGGCGTGTTCTTTGGGCCTGGCGTCGACCACCTGAACGAGTTGCCCGGTCTCCAGGTTGATCTCGAGGATGTCTTCGCTCCGCTGCGGGTTGACCTCGTACCCCTCGCGTCGGTCGATGCGCTATTTCAGTTTCGGGCGATCGACGGCCATCGCCTGTTTGCCGCGGACAGTGAGCGCGCCGATCGGCGGGAGTTGGTGATCATGCGACGTGCGGCCGAGTTGCTGCCCGTCCAACGAGCCATCGAACGCGAACGATTCGGAGTCGCGACGTCATGACACGCGGCATCATCGATCTCAAAATCGTGAACGATCGACTTGATATGGTCCGTTCGGCCATCGCCGAACTCCGGGGGCTGCCACACACATCCCTCGACGTGTTCACCGGCGACCGCCGGAATATCTGGTCGGCCGACGCCCTCCTTCGGCGTGCGATAGAAGCGCTGTTCGACGCGGCACGACACCTGCTCGCCAAGGCTTATGGTCGCGGAGGCCTGGAGTACCGCGAGGTGGCACGCCTGGCGCTGGAACACGGGTTGCTATCACCAGAATTTGCCGCCCGGTTCGTCCGGATTGCCGGCTTCCGCAACAGGCTTACGCACCATTACGACGCCGTGACACCCGAGGAGTTGTTCGCCGTCCTCGAGCAGCATCTCGGCGATGTCAGCGCTCTGGCAGATCAGTTCGAGGCTGCAGCCGCTCGGCTCGCAGCGTCTATCGATCCACCCCCGGGGGCGCCCACACCCTGAGCTGATAATTACTCCGGGAGTGTTTGTGCCAGCGCCTGCTCGCGGCGCTCGATTGCTACGTCGAGTTCACCGTGAAGGATGCCAGGCCAAAACAGGGGCGGGGTTGCGATGGTCCCGGCGGGGTTGCGACGAACTCGGTGGTTGAGGGGGCACCGACCTCAGGCTGTGCCGAAGAAGGTCGCGATGAGCGTTTGAAGTTCTGCGACCGACGGCGCGTGATTGACGGCGACGCGGAGGTTGGCGCCGCCTTCGAAGCCCTTGGTATACCAGCCGCAGAGAGCGCGGAGTTTGTTGACGATCCAGCGGTCGGCATCGGGATTCTCGGCGGCCAGCAGGTCGATGTAGTCGAGAAGGAACCGGCCCCGCTCGTGTGGCGTGACGGTGCGGGGCGGACGACCAGCACGCAGGTCCGCTGCTTGAGCGAATAGCCACGGATTGCGCAGGATCCCGCGCCCGATGAGCACGCCGGCCACCGCCGACTGCTGCATCCGTTCGAGAATCGCGTCGGGTTCGACAAGATCGCCGCAGCCGAGGACGGGAATCCTCACCGCGTCGGCCACTTTCCCGATCAAGTCCCAGTCTGCGGTGCCGGAGTAGGCCTGCGCCGCCGTGCGGCCGTGGACGGCCACCGCAGCCGCACCCGCATCTGCCACGCGCCGCGCCAATTCTGGCGCATTGATTTCGCGATCGTTCCAGCCGGCGCGCATCTTGACGGTGACCGGAATCTTCACCGCCGCGACCATCGCCGCGACAATCGCCGCCGCGCGCACCGGCTCGCGCATCAGGCTACAGCCGGCGCTGTTTTTGGCGATCTTGGGGACCGGACATCCCATGTTGATATCGACGATGTCGGCGCCGCGGGATTCGACGACGCGCGCAGCTTCGGCCATCGTGGCGGGATTGCCGCCGAAAATCTGGATGGCGACGGGCCGCTCTTCCTCGGTGTATTCGAGATATTCGAGCGTCCGATCGATGCCGCGAATGATGGCTTCCGACGACACCATCTCGGAGACGACCAGGCCGCATCCGCCCTGGCGTTTGACCAGGCGGCGGAATGCGGTGTCGGTCATCCCGGCCATCGGGGCGATGCCGATGGGTGGAGCAAGAGAGACTCGGCC
>JBAXOX010000135.1:0-6383 GCA_037133015.1 Acidobacteriota bacterium | reverse complement strand
CGGGCAGCCAGATCCACTCACGCGGCGAGTTCGATTGCTCAGCCGGTTCGATGCCCTCTCGAGTTTGACGTCCCCCCGGATTCTTGATTCTGGATTCGCGCAGCCGCAGCCGCAGCCGCGACCGCGACCGCGGCTGGGATTGGGGCTGGGTGTTTTTTGCGTGAGACTGGCACCGTCCGGGCCGGGTTGGGTATAATGGTCGGATGCTGTATTACCTGGTTGTCACGCTGTACGTCATGGTTTGTATGCTCCTGCTGGTGGTCGTGCTGCTGCAGCAGGGCCGCGCGGGCGACATCGCCGCGGCGTTCGGCGGCAGCAGCAGCCAGACGGCATTTGGCGCACGGTCCGGCGCGACGCTGCTGACCAGAGCGACCAGCGTGCTGGCGGTGCTGTTTATGGTGGGGTCGCTCGCCCTCGGCATCTTCTGGCAGCGGGGTCCTGGCTCGGGTGGCAGCGGCATCAAGTTGCCGCCGACACAGAGCGCTCCGGCGGCGCCGGCACCGGTTCCAGCACCCGCACCGGCCAAGAAGTAGGATACCGACAGCCCTCGATTGCGGAAGTGGCGGAACTGGCAGACGCACCAGCTTGAGGGGCTGGCACTCGCAAGAGTGTGGGGGTTCGAATCCCCCCTTCCGCACCACCTGTAGAAGCCACGACTTACGGCGATCTCAACAATGGGGTCGCCGTTCTTTTTTGAACCCCTTGGTAAAGTGTTTTTGTCCAGTCAGAGCCTCACAGGCAGTCGGATTCTCGCCCGTTCTCGGGGGACGGGACGGGGCATTGCTGTGTCTGAACGGGGTCGGACAGTTGCGATGTCGCTGACTGGATCGGGGGGTATACTGACGCTTTGCCGTTGGAGTTCTGATGCCGCCGTCCAAGACTCACGTTTGGTTCTTGCTGGCGCTACTGTCGTCCATTCTCGTCTACTTGGACTGGATCACTCCTGAACTCATCCAGTTCCCTGCTGTCTTCATTGTGCCCGTGCTGTTGGCAACTTGGTATCTGGGCGTTGCTGAGGGTGTCGGGTTCACCATCGTCCTTCTCGGGATCCGTTGGGGAATGGTGCTTGCGCTGGGGCAGGACCCGAACAACACCCCGTTGATCGCCAGTGCGAACTTCGGAATTCGCTTGGCGGTATTCGGCTTGATTGTCTACTTGACCGAGGGGGTCAAGGCGAAAGAGCAGTTGGCAGGGCGAGTCAAGACCCTTGAGAGCATCTTGCCCATCTGCTCCTTCTGTAAGAGGATTCGCAACCACGACGGACGCTGGGAACAACTGGAGTCCTATATCAGCGCCCATTCCGAGGCGCAGTTCAGCCACGGAATGTGCGAGGCGTGCGGTCGGGAACACTATCCCGACTTCGTTCCCTGACTTTCTCTGGTTGCGACTGGTTCGCTGCGCACCTTACTCTATCGTCACCTGAACTCTCTCCTTGCGTGTGGTGCGTGCCTGCGTGATGACCTTCTGAATCTCGTCAAGTTGAATCTTCACGACCCGTTCGCTGGCGTTCTTCGGAATCTCTACGACGGTGGGCGGTTGGTATCTTCGACCCCAGGGCAGGAGGTGTTGACATTTGGCTGATCGATTCAGCCAGCGGGATGCCCAGGCGATTCACGTTTGACGGCCTGGACTACCCGATCTGGTCTCCTGACGGCAAATACATTGCCTATGCAACCGGGGGCGCCCACCAGTTGGACGGCGGACCTGACGTGGCGGGGCAGGGCTGAAGTCCTGCACTACGTGACGCGGCAGGCACGAAGGCCCCTACTCCCGCCGAGGCCCTCAGTCCAACAGGTAGCGGGCCCTCGTCCGCTCAAATGCGGCGACGCCATCGTCCCAACTTGACGCGATCACGGACGATAGGAAGCATGAGAGGGCTCTGCGCCAGCCCGCCGTTGCGCGAGGTCTACCTCTCCCCCGCTATCGGACCGGGATGCCGGCCAGGCCCAGCGCCGATTATGACTGCCGCGGCCGCATTGTCAACAGCTTTGCCGTGCCCCGCTGGCCCCGACGTCGCACGGGCCCGCCTACACCCGCGCGATTGATCTTCCGCACTCCGAGGGCTACTCTTGTGAGGGGCGGGCCCCCTGGCAATCACCAATCTGGCGGGACAGCCGTGAGGACACGGTCTCATGCTCAAACGGTGGTCTGAACTTGCTGTGGCCGTCGCGTTCGCCGTGTCTGCCGCCGGCAGCGTGGCGGTGTTGTCGTCGCAGGGCAACTCGGACGTCCGGGCTGCGGCCCAGAAGGACTACGACAGCACGGTCATCGGCGCCGACGCGCTCGTCGCCGCCGGAAACTACTTCGAGGCGGTGCTTCAATACGAACGAGCCGCCCGCGTGGCGTACAACAACAATCTCACGATCGACAAGGCCGCACTCGATGCCAAGCTGGCTGCGGCCCGAACGTTGCGGGACGCCGGGAAGAACGCTCCGGCCCGCATGCCGGCAAACGCGGCGCCGGGCGGAGCCGATCGCGGTGCTGCCGGATCGCCGTTCATCGAACTGACGACGCCGCTCGCCATGGGCGAGCGGATCATCACGAGCCGCACCGTCCCGCCAGGCGGCACGTTCGGGCCCACCGACGAGGAGTCTCGGTGGGTCGTCACCAACCCCTACCTGCCCGCTGACCGGAAGTTTTTCGAGCGGATCTACCAGATGGCGTGCGCGCCGGACGGCAGCCTCTACCTTGCGGGCGGGAGCCTAGTGTCGGCCGCCGACACGCGCCGGCAGGCCATCGCCAACAGGAGCTTCTATGCCCCCAATGGCACCGGCGTCTGGCACGTCGCTCCGAGCGGCGCCATCACCGCGTTCGGCGTTCACGCCAGCGTCAACCAGCCCGGTGCCGACGACGTGACCGCCCGGTGCAATGTCAACGTGGCCGAAGCCGGCATCAAGCCGGACGACTGGGGCGGCATGGCGGTCGACGCCGCGGGGAACGTGTATGTCAGCGACACCGACCTCAGCCTGATTCTCAAGTTCACCCGGGACGGCAGGGTGGAGCACGTGGCCGGGGGCGGCTCGCAGGCGTGCGTCTACGACCGTTGGAAGACCCTGCAGAAGCGTGGCTATCTCGACGGGCCCTCCGGGCAGGCGCTGTTCGACCACCCGGCCGGCCTGGCGTTCGATCGCGCCGGGAACCTGCTGGTCGCCGACACCGGAAACTGCGCCCTGCGACGCATCGACCCGAGCGGATCGGTCACCACGATCAGAAAGGCATGCCCGCCGGACGAGCGCCCGCCGGGAGACTCGAACACGACAGCCTACTATGAGTTCCTCGCCATCGACCGCACCGGACTTCCGCTGGTCGGCGGCGCCTCCTTCGACGGGGTGGAACATTACGGTGACATCTCCCGCGTGCTCGCCGATGGGCACGCCGAACGGGTGCTGGCCGGCCGACGGTACCACCCTCGGACCAAGCAGCAGGAACTGGGTCTGCTTGGAGGCATGACCGTGCTGCCCGACGGAGCCCTGCTCGTGACCGACGCACATTTCCAGAAGAGCCACGTGTACGAGGTTCGGGACGGCCGCCTGATCTTGGTCGCAGGACTGGGAGACGAGCACACGGTCGGGCGCGACGTGGATGGCCCGGCCGCCCAGGCCGGGATCTCGAAGCCCACGAGCCTCTGTTCGGCACCGGACGGGACGGTCTTCGTGCGCCCCGACACAGGCGGCCACCCGCTTCGCAGGATCGACGCGCGGACGAAGAAGGTCAGCACGTGGGTGTATTGAACGTCCGGAAAACTCCAACGCCGCGCCGTACCACGGGCCCGGTCCGTCGCGGCGCTTACACATCTTGCCTGGCACTTAGACTGGGGCCGCAGCGTTCGCGACGCGAAGGCCCAGCATCAGCGCTCGCCGGAAGGCCGGCTGGACCATCGCGATCATCAACGGGCCTATCGCGCCCGCCGCCGCGTGAGGGATCACACTTCCCCGGCTCCCCCCGTCGGCCCCACACTCTCGGGCATGGATGCGCGGCGCGACCCACCGGTCGTCCCGCCCCCGTCCTGCGGCCCGCTGTCCTGCCGTAGCCCGTTGGGCATAGGCGGAAAGGCGGACCCGTTCCACGCCAAAGACTTGCGGTTCGATGAGTACCGGGCCGTTGCACTGGACAAGGACCCTCAAACGCGAACCCCGTGCCGTGTGTGCGAATCCGGTCAGTGGGCCGTTCGGTTCAGGGCATTGTCAGACGACGTGGTGCCCTTTGAAGAGCTTCAGCGGCGCGTGCTTCGCGATGGCCGCGAAGTCCTCGTCGACCGTGAAGAGTTCGTGGCCACCGACCAGCGCGCACGCAGCAATGAGACAGTCGATCCCTGAGACATTGAGTCCTTTGCCAAGACACACATTCTTGAGCCGCGCCGCCTTGAGGTGTTCCGCCACGCCCTCGGGAACGAACGCGAACCCCGCCAGCAACCTGGCCGAAAGATCGGCGAACTGTCGCTGCGCCCGAATGCCGCTCAGCACTTCCTGTAGAACGATCCCGGGCAAGCCCAGGGGAACGTCGCTCGTCATCAGTTCGTCGAACACCGCCTGAAGCCGGCGCTCCTCAGCCCCCGGCCGCGCTCGCCGGAAGACGCGCGAGAGGACGGACGTATCGAAGAGGATCACCGTGCTCGCCGTTCCCGCTTGTAGTCGTACTTCGGGTCGTAATCGATCGTGCCGGCGAGTTTGGCCAGTTCGCGCCGCTGGCGCTGTTGGATGAACTCACGAAGCGCCTCATTGACCGTTTCGCGCTTGGTCCGGTACCCGCCAAGGCTTCGGGCCTGGTCCAGGAGGTGGTCGTCGATGGCGAGGTTCGTTGGCATACACATACAATCTACACATGAATAGTGTGTGGATCAAGTGCCGCCTGGCCGTGTGGTGGTCGATGTCCTCGTGGGTCGATTTTTTCGCTCCCACGCTGAGACTGCAGTAAACTCTCGCCCATCCGTCACAACTCGGCGCACACCTCGGCACTAGAGAAGGAGAGGCTCCCATGCAGGCAAGAGTCCGTCAGGCGTGTCTATTCGCGGCAGTCGCACTTGGGTTGGTGGTCGCGCTCGCAGGCACGGCTCTCGCGCAGCCCAGCGATTCGAGCATTGGTACCTGGAAAGTCAACGCCACGAAATCGACATACGCTGCAGGCACGGCACCCAAGAGCGTCACCACCAAACACGAGGTGGCTGGCGCGGGCGTCGGGGTGGGGTGACGCTTCGTCATCCCACGACGCTCCACGCTCGCGGCATCTCTCACCGCCTCGACCTGCTGCGCGATGACCACCGCGCTGGTGCCAACCAGCGGCCGTACCGGCGAGACCGGCTTGGGGGGCGAGGTGGTGTCGAGCATCAGACGGCGATCGGCATGATCTCGCGCTCGATCTTGCGAGCGTTGGCAATTTCCGCGAGTCGCAGGTCATAGATGGCCTGCAGGTTCAGCCACGAGCGCGCATCGCCGCCGAAGTAGCGCGCCAGGCGCATGGCCGTGTCTGCGGAGACGCCCCGCCGTTCGCGAACGACGTCGTTGATCCGCGGCGCCGGCACGTGAAGCGCCTTGGCCAGCGCGTTGGCGGTCAAGCCCGCGGGCCGCAAGAAATCCTCACGCAGCACTTCGCCCGGGTGGACCGGCCGCATGCCGTTCTTGATCTTCATCGCCATGCTCCGTCAGTGATAGTCCGTAATCTCGACATCCTCAGCCCCGGCCGTCGTCCAGCGAAAACAGATGCGCCACTGGTCGTTGATCCGGATACTGTGCTGGCCCTTCCGATCGCCCTTGAGCGCTTCCAGATGGTTGCCCGGGGGTGACTTCAGAAACTCCAGCGTGGCCGCCGCATCAAGTTGAGTGAGCTTGCGCGTGGCCACGGCGATGATCGCGCCAGAACGCTTCGACCTTCCCGTCTCGAACAACGCCCGCGTGTCGGCACAGCGGAAGCCCTTGATCACATCGCGAGAATATAACGGATAACGTTAAACGTCAATGCCCACCCTGCGTGCCTCCGCAGGGAGGGCCATGCTGTCGAACGGGCCGGACGGCGCCGGCGGCGAGACCGGCTTGGGGGGCGTGAAGGTGTCAGCCATGGCAGTGGTGCCGTAAGACCATCAGCGGCCGTGTGCGAATATGTGCGAATAACGTCGTCACGGGCGCATGCATCTGATCACGTGTGATCACGATCCGTCAGCACCGCGCGCGTCTGCACACGTCTGCCTACCTATTTCGCCAACTTGAGGGGCTGGCACTCGCAACAGTGTGGGGGTTCGGACATCTCCTTGATCGTCGAGTTCTTGCCGGGCCACACGTCAGGTTTTCGCTTCATCACGATCGAACGCGAATTCTCTGAACTCCTCCATGGGCGGCGCGTCGACATGGTGACGCCGACGTTCCTGAGTCCGCGCATCCGAGATAGGGTTC
>JBAXOX010000134.1:0-6444 GCA_037133015.1 Acidobacteriota bacterium | reverse complement strand
GGACTAGTCGCCTGGACGGTATGCTCTCGTGTCGCGCCTGGCGATCCGGGCGCCGCGCTCCGGGACTCCCGTACGGCATCACGGATCCAGGGGACTCACGATTCCGAGGTGCAGGCCGCTGGCGGACCAGTCGAACCTCACCGGGGCGGCGCGTGCCTCGGCGCGTCGCGAGAGGGAGCCGGGAGAAGGCCTGCTTGAGCCGCCACGGCTCCGACCCAACGCGCGGCCGAATCCCGGTATGATCGAATCGTGGACGTGATCACCTATCCGAGCGACCGGCGGCCCGCCTCTTGGCGCGCCCCTGTCCTGGCGCTCGGCAATTTCGACGGGCTGCACCGCGGCCACATGTGCATCATCAACGGCGCGGTCGAGGCGGCCAGACAGGGCGACCGCACGCCGGTGCTCCTCACCTTCGATCCCCATCCGCGAGAAATCATCAGGCCGGACCAGCCGCCGCGCCTGCTGATGACGACGGCGGGTAAAATCGAAGCGCTGGCGGAGTCGGGACTGACGGGCGTCGCGGTCGTGACCTTCACCGCCGAGGTGGCGCAGTGGGACCCCGAGGCGTTTGTGCGGACCGTGATCGTCGACTGGCTGGGGGCCTCAGAGGTCTGGGTGGGCGGCAACTTCCTGTTCGGCCACGACCGCACCGGCGATGTCGAGGCCCTTGGTATGTTGGGCCGGCGGTACGGGTTCGTGGCCGCGAACGTCGAACCGGTGCTTCACCACGGTGTGCCGGTGAGCAGCACACGAATCCGGGGGCTTGTCGCGGAGGGGCACGTCGAGGAGGCGGCCGAGTTGCTTGGACGTTTTCATTCCATCGACGGCGTCGTGAGTCGCGGGGATGGTCGCGGCCGCAAGATTGGGTATCCGACGGCCAATCTCGATGTCGGAGACCAACTGGTGCCGTCGCCGGGCGTATACGCCACCACGGCCCGCATCCAGGGGCGAACGTGGCCTGCGGTGACTAACCTGGGATATCACCCGACGTTCGGCGCGTCGGCGGGCGTGCTGGTCGAGACGCACCTGCTGGACGGAGGGCGGGAACTCTACGGCCAGACGGTCCGGCTGGGGTTTGTCAGCCGCCTGCGGGACGAACGGGCGTTTGCGACGGTCGCGGCACTGCAGCAGGCGATTTCCGACGATTGTGAGCGGGCCCGGGCCGTGTTTCGCGCGATTTCGGTTTAGAATCAGAACGTTCATGGTTGCATCCGACCCGCGTCCCACGCTGTGCTTGTCGGCGCGTTTTCCGCGGGAGGCGAGTTTTGCCTCGACCGCGGGCGAACTGGCGAGTCGGCTGGCCGTGGCGGCGGGCGTCGGAGAGGCCGGCGCTGCCGAACTCGGGCGGTCGGTCGAATCGGCCTTCGGCGCGGCCGTGCGTGCGACGGGCGACGCTGCCGGGTCGGACATCGAGGTGACCCTGTGCACGGGCGACGCGACGCTCGATGTGTCGGTGTCGTCCGGGCCGGCGATGCTGTTCGCGATTAGCCACCCCAGACCTCAGTCCAGTTAGCGGGCACCACGTCCATGCTGCGCCTTCACAACACGTTGACGCGACGCGAAGAGCCGTTTGCGCCGATCCGCGACAACACGGTCCGCATGTACACGTGCGGCCTGACGGTGTACAACCGCGGACACATCGGCAACTTCCGCACATTCGTGTGCCTCGACGTGCTGCGGCGCGTGCTCAGGTACCACTGCGGCTACACGATGCGGCACGTGATGAACTTTACCGACGTGGACGACCGGACGATCGCCGGCGCGCAGAAAGCCGGGATGCCCCTGCGCGAGTACACGGACCAGTACATCGCGGCGTTCCGGGAGGATGCCGGCGCGCTCGGCCTGGAGCCGGTCGAAGAAAACCCGCGCGCCACCGACGAGGTGAACCTGCAGGCGATGGCCGATCTGGTCGGGGCGCTCGAACGCAATGGGCACACCTATCGCAGCGACGGATCGATCTACTTCAAAATTTCGACGTTTCCGGGCTACGGCGAGTTGGCGCGTCTCGATCATTCCGGCATCCAGGCCGGGGCGCGTGTCGATTCGGATTCCTACGCCAAGGAGGACGTCCGCGATTTCGTGCTGTGGAAGGCTCCGCATCCGGGGGAGCCGACGTGGGACTTCGGGTTGGGCGCTGGCCGCCCCGGATGGCACCTCGAGTGTTCGGCGATGGCGCTTCGTCTGCTGGATGGAGCGCCAATCGACCTGCACGCCGGCGGAATCGACCTGGTGTTTCCGCACCACGAGAACGAGATCGCCCAGAGCGAAGGCGCCACCAAGACCCCGTTTTCGCGGTTCTGGGTGCACGTCGAGCATCTCCTCATCGACGAGGAGAAGATGTCGAAGTCGCTGGGCAATCAGTTTAACGTGGCCGACATCGTCGCGCGTGGCTACCGGCCCTCGGCGCTGCGCTATCTCTACATTTCGACGCACTATCGCAAGCAATTGAAGTTTTCGTGGGTCAGCTTGCAGCAGGCCGAAGAGGCGGTGCAGCGGCTGATGGACTTTCTGGGGCGGCTCGGCCGCGTCGCCGGCGGCACGGCCCATCCGGAGACCGCGACCAGGGTCGAGCAGGCGAGGATGCAGTTCGGGGAGATGCTGGAGGCCGACCTCAACACCTCGGGCGCGCTCGGCGTGGTCTTCGATCTGGTTCGTGCGTTGAATTCGGCGATCGACGCGGGCGAGGTGGGCGAGCCCGACGTGACCGCGATTCGGGCGACGTTCGACTACGTCGATTCGGTCCTGGGATTCATGGCGATCCGGCGGGCCGAGGACGCCCTGGCGGCGCCGGCGCCGGAGGAGATCGACCGCCTGATTGGCGAACGCCAGGCGGCCCGAAGCCGCCGGGATTTTGCCGCCGCCGATCGGATTCGGAAGGATCTGGCGGCCCGCGGCGTGATCCTCGAGGATTCCGCCGCGGGCACGGGCTGGAAAGTCGCCAGCAAGGGCGCCGAGGGTTAGAGCGTCTCGACGGTCTCTACGATGCGGATGTGCCGCTTCGCCAGCTCGTCCATGAAGTGGCTGTAATTGCCGCCGTAGAAACAGTCTTCCGGCGCCACGATGCCGGTTTCCTTGACCATTTTTTTGCCGACCATCACCGCGCCAATCGCCGCGCTGTACCCGGTAACGCGTCCCATCGCCGACACGCCGTTGACCGTATCGGCCTCGTCCCAGAGGTGGTACGACACGCGCGTTGGCTTGCCGTCCTTGATGCCGTCGACCGTGTTGTACATCACGCAGACGTCGGTCTCGCCCGGATGCGCCCGCAACGACGGCTCGATGCGCGCCAGCAGCACTTCGCGCGGCACGACCTTGACGCCGCCGACATCGACCGGCTCGAGGTCGAGCATGCCGCACTCTTTCAGTGTCTGCACCCCGTCCCAGTGTCCTGGCCACCGAACCGTCTTTTCGGCGAATTCCTTGAGCGACGATCGCGTAAAGATGAAGCTCGGCATGCCCGGCGTGATGGCGCATTCGAGGGCTTCGTGTTTGCCGAGCTTCTCGAACGAAAAACGCTCGCGGCCGCTCGACGCGTCCACTTCGGTCAGCTTGCCGTCCTGCAGCACGTTGACCTTGATCACGTATTCGCGAAGCACGTGTGAAAAGGCCCACGTGATCATGTAGCGCAAGGGATGGCGGGCCGCCGCTTCCTTGTTGGGCACCCCGCCGACCCGGGCGATGACCGACGTGGCCACGTCAAGCTTGCGGATGCCCTCGCCGCAGGTCACGTTGGAAATGCCCGGCGCGAAGCCGATGCCGTCCACGAAGGTGACGTGGTTCTTGATGGCGGTCTCGTGGATCCAGTCGCCGTATTGATCGAGGGTCATGCCCTTGGGCAGGACCAGGCCTTCGACCTCGTAGGTGTCGGGACGGCGGTGATACTCCTCGAGAATGTCGACGAAGTTGAAGCCGTTGCGCACGGCGGCATCGACCACCGTGTAGCTGGCGCGGCGGTCGGGCAGCGTGTTGATGCCGACGTCGTAGAGCCGCATCAGCGCCGCGAGTTCGTCGGCGCGGCTGACGTCCACCTGGTGGGTCACCACTTTGGGATCCCGCAGCCAGGCCCGGGCATTTTCGAGCGCCCCGTGACTCCGATCCGCCAACCCGACGACACTGACCTCGCTGTTGCGGATCAGATCGAAGGCGACAATGGAACCCATCTTGCCGCCGCCGCCAAAGACCAGTACTTTCATGATGAACCTCTCCGGGAATGAGTGCGACCAACGGGAATGTCCTGAACCCGATCGCGACGCGTGCGCGCCGGACCGGCATTCGGTTGGGCCAGGCGAAACAGGGGGGACGCGAGCGCGGCGGCGCGGCCACCACGAGCGTGGCGAGCGTCCGACGATCCGCAATTATATCCGGGATGCGCCCGGTGAGGGGCGCGGATGGCGGTGCGTGCGGCGGCCGACGCGATCCGGGCGAGCGATTTGCAGGGATGTTGAGGCGTGGGGTCGATCGAGACCGTCAATTTCGGAAAACTGGGGGAAAACCTGGCGCGCGACGCGTTGGAGCGGAACAAGTACGCAGTTCTTGCCACGCGCTACCGCACCAGAGTTGGCGAAATTGACATCGTGGCGGCCGACGGCGACACGCTGGTGTTTGTCGAGGTCAAGGCGCGGCGCGATACGCGCTGCGGCGTGCCGGCCGAGGCGGTGACGTGGCGCAAGCAGCGACGCATCATCACGATGGCAAAGTACTACATGGCGACACATCGGTGCGTGGGTCGGCCGGTTCGATTCGATGTGGTGAGCGTGCTGGCGCCCCGAGGGTGCGAACCGGTCATCGAGATCATTCGCGGCGCCTTCGCCGCCGATGGGTGGTAGGCGCGAGGCGGATGCCGCCATCGGGGCACTATTGAAGGCGCCATGCCGCCGGGACTCCGGCCGTTGCGTTCTCTGCGGGCGATACGTATTGATATTCGCCGGTTGGGCGGTCCGAATTGTTGAAACGCCTCGCCGCCCTGTGGTACCGTAGATGATGGATTGAGCGGGAATAACTCAGTGGTAGAGTGCGACCTTGCCAAGGTCGAAGTCGCGGGTTCGAATCCCGTTTCCCGCTCCACTTTCCCTCCTGCGTGAGTCGGTCGTGGCGGTCCATCCAGACAGGGCGCCGTAGCCAAGTGGTAAGGCAGAGGTCTGCAAAACCTCCATTCTCCGGTTCAAATCCGGACGGCGCCTCCACCTTCAGTTTGAACCCTGAGCGAGCGCGGCGAGAGCTGGCGAGTCGAAGGGTCAAATCCGGACGGCGCCTCCATCTTCCCCGGGCGGTGATCTGGTCGGCCCGATTCCAGACCGTCGACAAAGTGCTAGAGTACACACGATGAGCGTGAGCTTTCGCATAGATCTTGACCGCGAGGACGATGGTCGCTGGATCGGCGAAATCTCTGACCTGCCGGGTGTTCTCTGCTATGGGGCGACCCGCGACGAGGCCGTCGCTCGTGTTCAGGCGCTGGCGCTTCGGGTGCTTGCCGACCGGTTGGAACACGCCGAGGCCCCTGCCGAACTGCTCAACGTGTCGTTCCTTGCGGCATGAGTGATTGGCCCTCGACTCGGGCTCGCCGTGTCTTCTCGGCGCTGGTGCGCATTGGTTGGCAACTCAAACGTCAGTCTGGTTCCCATCGAACACTGAGTCGCCTCGGCTGGCCGGACGTCGTGTTTGCGTTTCACGACGACGAGGAACTCGGTCCGAAGATGCTCGCGCGCATCTCGAAGAAGACTGGGCTCCGCCCCGAAGAACTGTGATCAGTTCCGGAGTTGCAGGGAGCGTTCCCTTTCCGATTGCATAGGTTGGAATCTGCTCGCTCTGGTTTGAGCTGCTACTCGAAGGAGGCACGGTGTCGACGCTACATCGATTCGCGGTTGGCGTGGCTTGGGTCCTCTTCTTGCTAGTGGCAACCGTTCCGGCGGTCGGTCGACGGTGTGTCTCTTCCCAGTGGCAGTGACAAGTTAAGGCCGATCGCGCCGGTGCTTGGATTCGATGCCGCGCAACGCCTGTCAGAGCGAGTGGATCTCGTCGAAACGGCGCGAGTCACGGTGATTTCAAGAAGCCCTGGAGACAGCACGGGCCTTGGATCGAGCACCTTGAGGTTTGACGTTGGCGTACGTATCCACTAGCCGGGGCGCGAAAGCCAGCACCCTTTTCTGCGGTCACCAACGGTCGGGACATTGGTAGGGAACTCGGCACAGAACAGCGTCCCTTGGTACTCGGCAGGAAAGTGCCACGAACGTACGCCCTAAGAGAAGGCTGCGCGTGCGTTGGAACTCGGTGGCCGGGCACAACTGCAAAACCTCCATTCTCCGGTTCAAATTCGGAGGGCGCCTCCACCTTCAGTTTGAACCCTGAGCGAGCGCGGCGATAGCTGGCGAGTCGAAGGGGCAAATCCGGACGGCGCCTCCACCTTCAGTTTGAACCCTGAGCGAGCGCGGCGATAGCTGGCGAGTC
>JBAXOX010000133.1:0-6510 GCA_037133015.1 Acidobacteriota bacterium | reverse complement strand
CCCGCCCGACGTGGAGGTCGACTCCCGGCACCGCGCCCCGTCGCGCGACCAGGGGCGACGTCATCGCGCCAGACATCGGGCGACCCGCCAGCCGAAACGAAAAACACTCCCTCGGATCCGACTCTCAATCTTCGCTAGCCTCGAGGCGGTCCGTTACCGGATCCACGCTCGTATCGCGTCCTTGTCCATCGTCTCCACCAACCTGCGGTTGGCGGCACATCCGGCCGGCGACGGGTCGTTGGCTTCCCGGTTGTACTTGTTGGACGTGTCGAAGCACCGAGCCACAGGCGTGATGGTGAGCACCTGGGGTGCGGAACGCGGAAGCGCCGGATTGAAATACTGGTAATTTGGCCTGACCAGCAACACGCACCCCCCGCCGGAACCCGGGCGGAACTTCGCGCGAAGGCCCTTGCCGCTCGCCGCGTAGCAGGCCTGCGCTCCGCGATCGGCCGGCGACAGTTCGGCGATCCATAAAGTGGCCTCGTCGAGCGTGCGCTGCGCGTCGATCAATCCCTTGCCCGTCCCGGCTGTGGGACCAATCTCGCGAACGAGGCTCTCTTCCTCGGTGCGCATGGCCGCTTCGATTTGGGCGACGAAGGCCTCGGGGTTGGGAAGCCGCGCGGCCGACTCCCGGGCCGATTTCATGCGCTGCTCGCGCCAGGCAGGGTCCCGCACCACGGCCAGTCGCGCCTTGAACTTCTCGAGGCTCTCCTGAAAACTGGCCACATCGGTTCGACGGCTGGCTGCGACCAGCCCAAGCGCCTCACCAAGCGGCAGCGGGGTCCACAGCGACGCTGTGGGTTTTGCCATCACGAGGATGTCGCCGTAGCGAGGAATGCCCGCCACCTCGCCATTCAATTGCGGCTGCATGAACGCGTCGGTTTCGACCGTGCCCCACTCAACGGGCCCTCGACCCGATTGTATCCACGGGTCGTTCACCTGAAAGTTCAAAAGCGCAGTCTCGCCGGTGTCTTCACGGATCGTCTTGCCGTTGCGCTCGTACTCGAAAATGGGAAACGCGCCGAATTCCAGCTCGCCACCCAAGGGCCAGGCGCGGCCCGGCGGCTTGCCAGGGATCGCGAGACCAACACCACTGAGACTGCCCCACGTTTCGACGCTGTACCCGCGCGGCGTGGCGACGCCTGGGGCGCGCTGCAAGATGGCATTCAATGCGAGGAGGGTGGCTTCGAACGCCTTGACCTCCGCTGCAGTGGCCCCGCGCTCGGTACGAACACTGGCGACGGCCGAGAAGGGTTTCCACGGCTTCCACGTGCCTGGTGCGTCGATGAGCCTGCGCGACTGAGACCATGCCGGCGTAGCCGCCGCGTGCAACGCCGTCAGCGCAACCAGCGCAACCAGCACAACCAGCACAACCAGCGCGGGCAGCGAGGTCAGCAGGAGTAGGCCCGCACGCGGCCGGCCGATCACAAACCGTCTGTCCATACCAGATGCTCGAGTTCCCGTTCGAACGATCCCCACATCCTCACCCGCCTCGCCCCAGCTATTTGTACCCGGTTGCCGGCGTGGCCGCCGGATGCGCGTTCCAATACTCGATGAAGTTCCCGATGTTGTAGTTGAACTCGTCCGGGTATTCCCGGAAGTGGAAGTGACCGGCCCGGCTGATGATCTGCATCCGCACGCGCGGGTTCTTCGCCGAGATCAGGTCGTAGAGCGCCAGACCGGTCTTGGCAGGCGGAAAGCCGGGCACGTTGTTCGGATCGTCGATTCCCCAGTAGATCAGCACGGGCATCTGCAGCAAGCCTTCGTTCCTGATGCGCTCGTGCAGCGCCGCTTTCGTCTTCGGGAGTTGCTTGCTCAACGGCTCGCCCGCGCCGGCCGCGATCTTCGCCAGCGTCGTCCTGGCCTTCGGCAGGTTCGCCATGTACCGTCCCGATTCGAAGAATGTCTCGTCGAAGGCGACGAACGGCAAAAACGACATGGCCCGCATCCGGCACTTCCACTCGGCATAGTCGGCCGCCGCATCCCCCGCCGACGCCGGACACGTGGCGAGCGACGCCGCACGGCCGGTCGTGCCCACGTCCGGCGAGGCGTTGGCCGAGTTGACGATGATGAGCGTCTTGACGACGTCGGGATGGAGCGAGGCTAGAAACAGCACGAGAATGCCGCCGCGCGACTGGCCCACCAGATGAACCTTGCCCAGCTTCATCGTCTTGATGAACTGGTACATGTGTTCGACTTCTCCCTCAAGGTTGTAATCCTTGTCGTCGGCCGGGTTTCCGGTGAGCCCGGAGGCGAGTTTGTCGGCGGCAACCACGCGGAACCGCTTGGCCAACCCCGGGATGTTCTTCGCCCAGCTGTTCGCTGACGAGTGGCCGGAGAAGCCCTCGCCATGCACCAGCACCACCGGCTCCCCCTGACCGTAGTCGTAATAGCGTGTCTGCACGCCCATGACGTCGATGTACTTCGCCTTGAGTCCGTCCACCGAACCGTCCTGAGGCGCGGCTGACGCCACCCCGACGCTTGCGAGCCCGACCACCAATGACAACGCCCCCACGGCGAAGGCTGTCGTCAACTGTGTGTTCGGCGGCCGCTGTGCGGCCCGTGCTCCCGACATGATGACTACCACGACACCCTCCTCTCGAACACGGCGCGTGCACCGCCGCGGCGGCACACCGTCACTACTTCGCGGCGCCTGCGGGCGCCGCCGGCGGCGGCGTCGCCGGAGGCGCGAGCACCGCGACACCCGCCGCCTCTTTCCAGGCGGTCTGCGCCTCGGGAGGCAGCTTGTCGGAGCGCTTGATGAAGGCGACCACCGTCCAGATCTGATCGTCGCTGAGAATGCCGTCCCAGGCCGGCATCCCGGTCATGCGGAAGCCGTGCTTGGTAATCCACCAGAACTCGGCATCAGGATCCTTCGGCACGCGATTGACGAGTTGCGGAACTGGCGGGCTGAACTTGGTGCGGAGCGGGCTGATGCGCTGCGCGCCGCCGCCATGGCAGACCGCACAGTGCTTCTCGTAGATGCGCGCACCCTCGCCAAGCGCCGCCGCGGTAGGCGGTACGGGGTTTTCCTGACTGGGAGCATTTTTGGCGAGGTACGCATCGGTCGTCATGTGGGCCACGCGGCGTTCGAGGTAGCCGGGCGGATTGTCGGCGCCGACCGGAAACCACGCGCGGTTGATGACGAGGAACCCGCCTCCGAGCACCACCACCACCGCCAGAACGACGCCGCCGATCACTCCACGCATACACCCTCCCGCCAGACACCGATTGAACGTTTCTGCCGCCGTGGCCGCACAACCGGCGACTGGTCCACCGTGTTCGCCGCAGGCCGCGCCGACCACACTCGCCCCCCGGGCGAACCGATCTGGCGGCGTCCACGCTGATGATGACCGAGAAGCGCCCATCGTAGTGGGTCTGAGTCCGGCAGGCAAGCGACAAGGTGAGGCGACGCGCAAATAGAGGTACCCATCTGAAATATCGCAACCACCGGCCGCCGCCGGGTTTATCCTGATCACTCAACGCCACCAACGTCCCTGCAACCGGTCGTGCGTCGCTGTGCGCACTCCAGGAGGTCTACGATGCCCGTTGCTTCGCGTGTCATCGGTTCGATGATGGTGTATCTCGCCTCGGCAGTCGCGGGGGCATTGGTGCCCGGGCTGGCGTTCGCCGGGCCCGTCCCGGCGGCGATCAAAGCGCTGCTGCCTGCGTCGGCCGTGTTTCAGGACGGAAGTTGGAGCGCGACGGCCACCGTGGCCAGCGGTAACGTGCGAGCCGACATTCGTGGCATCGAGTCGTCGTGCGACATCACGCTGGACTCCGAAATCCGCTTCAACCTGCGCGGCAGCTCGACCTGGAATGCCATACAACTGCAGACGCAGCAGCGGGAACATGACTCGCAGGTGGGCAAGTCCAAAACGAGCATGACCGCCGCCGCCATCGGCCGCCAGAAGAGCGGCGGCGCCCAGATCACGGCGATGGGATCGGTGAAAGAAGAGAGCGTCCCCGGCGGGCGCATCCTGTATTTCGAGTACACCGAGAACTGTCCGAAGCGGCCCAACCACCCGGTGACGATTCTCGAGGCGTTCGGGCGGAGCGGTTCGATGTTCATGCACGCCTGGGTGACAGCGACTACCGACGTCGCGCGCGTCAAGCCCCTCGTCGGAGAACTGCTGTCCAGGTTCCAGCAGTTCGATCCCGCCCAGGCCAAGTAGCTGTCGGGCGGCGTGCTGCGATGCGGACACGGGAACCGGCGGTAGTACAATCGCCGGATGTTCCGACGCCGCCAACAATCGGGTGTGGCATCGCCTGACGGCGCAGGTCCGACCTTCGCCCCACGAAACCGCCGCGGACTGCGGTGGCGATGGATCGGCGTCGCGGTGGCCGCGGGCCTCGCGCTCGCCATCGCGGTCGGCCACGCGGCGATCCTGGAGTGGATGGGATCGCACATGGTGGTCAACGAGCCGCTGGCGCCGGCCGACGTCCTGGCCGTGACGTTCGACAGTCGCGAAGGCGGGCTCATCGAGATCGCCGATCTGTATCACGAAGGATGGGCGCGCGCCGTGGTGGTGATCGAGCCGTCGCTGAATTCGATGGAGCTGGAATTGAGGCGCCGAGGCGTCCGATTTTCGGACCCCGCTGTCGCGGCACTCGAACAACTGGGCATCCCACGCGCGTCGATCACGGCACTCGACAGTGGTGATGGCGGAACCACCGAAGGCGCCCAGGCGCTGACTGAGTGGTTGGGCCGGGGTCCGATGCGTCGCGCGATTGTCGTGGTGAGCCAGACGCACGGCCGCCGATTCGGGCGGACGCTTCGGCGCGGATGGCCGACCGGGTGGCCCCAGCCGATTGTGCGGACGAGCCGACTCGGTCCGTTCCGTCCGGACGGATGGTGGAAGACCCGAACACAATTGCGCGATGGGCTGGTCGAGTTGGAGAAGTTGGCCCTCGACTACGTGTCGCACCCGCTGTGAGCGGTGCTGCCCGCCCCGCGCGAACGTGCCGGCTGCCCGCACTCACCTCCGCTTGTTGAACCGGCTGCGGCGGATGAAGATGATGTCGTTCGATGCGGCGGGGTCTGCGCCGAGCAACCCGGTCAACGCGAGCGTCTTCACCCGGCCGTCGGCGTACCGCAGAATCAATGTGAAGTCCCGAATCTCGTAGGTGCCGGACCCTGCCCCGTCGGTCGACCGATCGATCGACGTCAGAAACGTCGCCAGCACGCCCTCGTCTACGAAGCGACCGTCCGACGTGAAGCGGAAGATCGGGCGCTGTCCCTGGGGCACACGGTCGAGGGTCGGATCATTCGGGTTGCCGTAACTGGTCCACTCGCCCTGAAGGCGCAGCCCATCCACCGACTTGCACCGGTTGAAATAGTTGGCGTCGATCTTCATCTTGTCGGGCGATTCAATCCGGAGGGCCTCGGTAAACCTCACGCCCGGCTTGGCGATCTGACCAGACGCGCCATCGGCTGTGTAGGTTCCCCAGTAGTTCGCTTGATTCGGATCCCGCCTGCTCGCGTCGCGATCGAACGCGGCCAAGCCCACGCCCGGGAGGTCCTCGAATATCTCGCCGTTTTCGTAGAACACGTACCACCGGGGTTTGGGTTCCCAATCCGGGTAGAACGTCTTGAATCCCATCCACACTCCGGCAATCCCCCGATCGGCTCGCGGGACGGCACTGGCCGACGACCCAGATGCGCCCCCCACGGCCGCGCCGCCACCACCTGCGCCGCCCGCCGCGGGTGCTGAGGGCTGCGCCTTCGCGCCGGCCGGCGTTGCGAGCCGCAGACTGTCGACAAACGACTGGACGTGGCTCGCTCTGGCTTGAAGCGCCGCTTCGTGCGTCGCGGCGACGACCACCGAGAACTGGCGTCGGTCGGCCGCAAACACGAGCAGCATCGCGTAGGCGGTGCCGCTGGCGTGCGAGACCGTCCGGCCGCCCTGACGAAACTCCAACCCTCCCCGTGTCCGGCCCGCCTGCGGTCGTGGCGCCGCGCCGGCGTCGAAGGACCGGGCGACGATCCCGTTCCACTCCGACGCGAAGTCTTTGTCCCAATCACCAGACCGGATGGTGCTGTTGTAGACGGCAATCACCACGTAGGTTCCAGCCGCCTGATCGATGGCGGTGAACGTCACGTGATCCTGCTCCGACTTCGGCTGCCATCCGCTGGGCGCAGTGAATGCTCCGAGATCGAAGCTCTGGGCGTCTGCCTGCGCCACGCCGAAGGCGAACGCCAGCAACAGCGCGGGAATGATCAGTGTCCGCAACGGGCTCACGCACTTACGCATGGCAGCGGCCTCCGCTCGCGGGTACGCCACGCCACCCGCGAGAAGTTGTTCGGTTGTGGCACAAGTATACCCGGCCTGGGGCCAGAACATGGCCCGACGTGGAGACGACCCGTCCGCCCACGGCTGTTCTTTCCGGCACTCACCCGCGTTTCTGCCATCGGCGTTTCCGCTTGCGCGCGTTTCCGTGATCCGCGTTTCCCTCATCCGTGTTTCCGTCATCCGCGTTTCCGCCTGCGCGCGTTTCCGTGATCCGCGT
>JBAXOX010000132.1:0-6641 GCA_037133015.1 Acidobacteriota bacterium | reverse complement strand
CCGTCGCGACCCGATATACAGCCGCCGCGCACCAGACCTACAGAATCGAGCGGGCCCGTTCGATCCACGTGGCGCCCGGCGACCCGGCGCCTGGCATGACCCGACACGCCGCCAGCCACGTCGCGGCCTTTTCGGCCAGCATCACCCACTCGTCGCGGGTGTCGCCGGCGTGGCGATCCAGCCACTCGAGTGCGAGGGCGGTCGCCAAGGCACGTTCTGCGATCACGGGATCACCCACAACATCGCGCAGCAGACGCCGGATCTCGGGCAACTTCAGGGATATCGCCTCAGCGAACTCGAGATTCAGGTTCCAGCAACCATCGGCCCGTTGCAGCGCGACCAGCGCATCGATCGGGCGCATCGCTGCGCGGGCTGGCGTGGGACGCGTGCGCCGCGTCCGCGCCAACGGTCGATTGGACGTCGAGGCCACGACCACCGGCACGCCCGGGGCGAACAGTTGATCGATGTCGGGCAGGTCGCAGTCGAAGACATCCCCGTCAGGCGCGGCACATTCTTCCATTGCCGCGAGCGCGAACAGCGCACTGGCCGCCGGACTTGGCGGGATCGCGCCCGTCACGCCCGGGAACGCCTGATGGCGGGCACCGGTGCCGCCCCACCCTGCGGTAAGTGCCACGGGCACCCGGCGCAGCTCGGCGCGCTGGTCTGCGGGCGCGTCTCGATGCTCGATCGCCACAAACGACGTCTCGCGCGAGCACAGCTGATACTTGACGCCCAGCGCCGCAATCTCGGCCGCCGCCGGGGAGGCACCGCGCCCGCGCCGCTGCCGCGATCCCCGGCTCTCCAGGTACTCTCCCTGCTCTTCGAGCGTACGGATGCGACTGCGTGCCGCAAGCGTGGCGATCGTGGCGCCTTCGAGGGCGCAACCGGGATCCACCGGAATCTCGAACGCCACCGGCCGGCCCGCGCGCGTCCCGGTGAGCGTCGCGGTCGCCGCCTGCACACACCCGGCCAGCGCGTAGATCGTGACGCGATCGCCATCGAACATCGGCGGCACACGGTCGGTGACCGGCGCGGCGCCGGTCTGGCCCCACTCCACGCGCGCGTCGGTGATGGCGGGAGCGAACACGCGCTTGAACTGTCGCATCACTTTCGCCTCGATGCGTTCGCCCGGACTGATGAACTCGGCTGCCCCGTTGCTGGCGCGCGCAATCCCACGCACAAGGTGCTGGCTCGCTCCCGCGCCGATTCCGAAGGTGAAGAACCGCGCGACAGCCCGATGCCGCCCCACCAGGTCGATCACCGCGTCGGTGTTGGTCACCTCGCCGTCGGTGAGCACGAGCACCTGTTTGGCCAGCCCGGCGATCTGCGCCTGCGACACGACGGACTGCAGCGCCGGCAGCAGTTCGGTGCCGCCCATGTTGGCAGCGATCGTCGAGACGAAAGCCGCCGCCTCCCGCATCGATGCCTCGTCGTACGGCCGGCTCGCCGGGAAGAGCGATTCGAAGGTGTTGCCGAAACTGACGATGTTGAACCGGGAGCCGCCGGAGATCGACCGCAGGCATAACTGAAGCGCATTGCGCACTTCGGCAATGGAGGTGCCTTCCATCGATCCGGACCGATCGATGACGAAGACGACTTCGGCCGGCTGCGCGGATGTGTCCATGCGCGGCACGAACGACAGCAGCACCGCCTCGCCCTGCGCGCCGCGTTCCACCGTCGCATGCGGCGTGTCGAGACCGTCGGCCGCCACCACGATCACCAGATCGCGATCCATCGGCGCGCTCCGCTGCGCGAGCCGCACGCGCGCCCGAACGCCGTCCTGCTCCACCTCGATCGGGTGCGACGGCGACTGAATCCCCCGAATCGCGCCGCCCATGACGACATCCATGTCGAACGTGAAGGCGTACGGCGCCTCGAAGACCACCGGCGGATTGAGGGTGTCGACCGGCACCGGCCCGACCCCGACCCGATCGGCGGCGGGCGCGTACCGCGGCGACATCGTGGTGGGCAGGGTGAATCGCGCGGCGGCGCCTTCGGCCGCCAGTTCCGTCACGTACGTGATCGACAGCACGACCTCGGAACCGGGCATCATGTTGCCAAGACTCGCGGTAAACACATCCGCGCGTTCTTCATCAAGGAGGAATCCCCCGTGCCCGGCCTCCAGCGCATCGTCGTAGCGTGCGAACGCCTCGTCGCGCTCCGTCGCCCGGCCGACGTACCGAACGCCGTCTACGACCGCCTCGAAACCGCAGACCGCCGCGCCCTCGTCGACCGGAAAGACGTACACCACCTCGAGCGGGACGGTCTCGCGATTCCGGTAGCACTGGTGCACCGTGACGCGCGCGCAGACATCGACGACGTGCGCCTCGACGCGAACGTGATCGAGGGGAATCGATTGGCCGCTGCCCGACACCATCAGGCCCGACGGCGCGTCGCGATGTGATGAGAGTGACGGGCTCATGCTACTCCTCGCCTTTCGTGATCGGAGACAGGTGCAGGCGGCACCACTCCACCAGTTCGTCCAACCGGCGTGCGGCCGGCATGTTGATGTCGTGCGCGATGTGCAGTTGGACGCCCGGCGCCACGTCGAGGCGCCGCCACGTGCTGCGCGGGATCGGACGCGGCGAGGCGGGAGCCGGCGCGAACCGGGCCACACCGTGCGTCGATCGGGTGCGGATGTCGTCGAGGCAGTGCCCCGCCTGTTGCGCGGCCTTGACGCGCAGCAGGCGGTCGAGATGCGACTGGTCGTAGTGCCGGCCCCGACCTACGCCCAGCGGCGCCGGCAACAATCCTTCCTGCACGTAATACCGCACGGTGCGGCGGGAGACGCCTCCCAGGTCCGCCAGTTCGTCGATGCCGAATCGCCCGCGCTCGTCGTCCACGCCGCTTAATATAGACAGTTACTGTCATATTGTCAACTGTCGCTTTTACGGGTACGCCGAGGCGGCGTTTGGCGAGGCGCGTCGGACCGCCACGTCTTGGCTTTCCAATCCGGTGCACCTGTGGTCTGATCGGAGCGTGCACATTCCAGACGACATCGGCGTTCCCATTACCCCGCTTCGACCCGGCGTCGCGCTTCCGGTCTACCAGTCGGCCGGCGCCGCCGGCATGGATCTCGAAGCCGCCATCGACACGGCCATCGAGATCCCTCATGGCCAGTTCAGGCTCGTGGCGTGCGGCTTCGCGATGGCGGTGCCCAGCGGCTACGAGGCGCAGGTGCGGCCGCGCTCGGGCCTGGCGGCCAAGCATGGCGTCACCGTGCTCAACGCACCGGGGACCATCGACAGCGATTACCGCGGCGAAGTGAAAGTGATTCTGATCAACCATGGCGAGGCGACGTTTACCGTGACGCCGGGGATGCGCATCGCCCAGCTGGTCCTGGCGCGCGTGGCCCACGCGATTTGGGATCACAGAGACGCGCTGCCGACCACGGACCGCGGCGAAGGCGGATTCGGCCATACCGGTGCATAGCGTCGGGCACGACGCAAGAGGAGTGGTGATGTTTCGATCGTTGACGTATGCGACCGCGTGTCTGGTCGCCGTGATGGCCCTGAATCCGGCCGCGTCAGACACAGCGTACGCCCAGCCGAGTACTGCGCGAGTGCCCGCCGCATCGCCCGCCCCGCAGACGCCAGCCGCCCCGGCCGGCCCGCTGGCACCCGAGAAGTTTATGAACATCCTGGCCTTGAAGGACGTGCCAGCCGCTCAACTGCACGACACCATGGTCTACATGGAGGCGGCCCTCGGCGCCAACTGCACGTTCTGCCACGTTCGAAACGAGGCCGGCGAATTTGCGTTCGAGAAAGACGATCGCACCAACAAGAAGACGGCGCGCGACATGATCGCGATGACGCGAAACATCAACGCGCAGAACTTCAAGGGAGAACCCGAAGTGACGTGCGCCACCTGCCATCAGGGGCGCCACCAGCCGAACGCCATTCCGCAACTGGCCGAGACGTTCACCGCTGCGCAGATCGCGGCGCAAACCGCCGCGCGCCCACCGCAGGCGCCAAACGCGCCACCCTCGGCATCCGCATCCGCGCCGGCCGCGCCGGGCCAGGCCCCCGCGCCGCCGCCGCAGCGGGCGCGGACTCCGGTCGAGACCATCGATCAGATCACCGACAAGTTGATTCTGGCCATGGGCGGCTCCGAGGTGCTGCAGAAACTCACGGCCCGTGCCGCCAAGGGCACGATCACCAACCGGATGGGTCAGGCCTCGCCCTTCGCCGTGGAGGACACGGTGGCCGGGCAGTGCCGGCTCGCCATCGAAGGCGCGCAGCCAACAGTTCGGGCGTTCGACGGCCACATCGCGTGGTTGCAGAGCGGTGATCGGATTCGCGAACTCGAAGGCGTCGAAGCCGCGGTGATCGGGCTGTCGGCCGATCTCGGATTCGCGATGCACCTCAAGGAGCGCTACCAGGGCCTCGCGGCGCGCGCCTACGACAAGATCGACGGACGCGACGTCATCGTGATGTCGGGACGCCCGGCACCCGCGGTGACCGAACTGCTCTCGGTTGACAAGATGTCGGGGCTGCTGGTTCGTCGCGTCGTGCGCTTTACGACCGCGTTGGGCAGGCTCTCGGCGCAAATCGACTACGCCGACTACAGGTCGGTGGCGGGCGTGACGCTGCCGTATGCCGTCAAGGTGTCTACCTGGGACGCGGTGTGGGACCAGACATTCTCGGCCATCACACTCAACCCGGTCATCAACCCGGCGCAGTTCGCCAAGCCGGCGGCCAAGACGAGCAAGTAGCACCCGACCGAGGCGCGGCGCGGGTCTACTTCGGCTCCTGGACCGTCCTCGCGCCGCCGTACGTCGGATTGGTGGGGTCTTCCATCTTCTGGGGAGGCCCGCCGATCTGGCTCATGATGAACCAGACGATGAGGAGGCCGATCACCAAGCCGCCGATCACGATGCGAACGGAACGTCCCATAGGGGTTCACTATAGCGCTGCGTGAGGCCTGAACGCCAGCGCACACGTGTTCTCCGGCGGATCGGCCATCGCGGCCGCGCCGCTCTCACGCCGAGCCCGCCTCGCGCTCACGCCGCGCTCGCGCGACGGCCACCGCGCACCCGCCTCGCGCCCATGCTTCGCTCGTGATGCGCGTGTCCCGCGCCCAAGCCACGTACGGGGCTCACGCGTGCTGAGTGGTTAGAGGTGTCCGACCGAAAACGCGTAGAGGTAGAGGTGCGACGCCGCCACCAGCGCCATCAGCGCGGCGAGGGTCGCCGCCGCCGCCACCGCGGGCCACTTCCGCCGCATCCACTGCAACCCCACCATCGCGTAGATCACATAGATCGGCAGCAGAAAGACGATGTACTTGGTCTTGAGCGCCCATTCCTGCTGCGCCACCACCCACGGCAGATACGACCCGAGCGTGAGCAGCAGCATCACCAGCAGCGGCGCGTAGAGCCGGCGGCGAAGCGTGAGCAGCAAGCCGGGAAGCGCCAGCGCGGTGGGCACCAGTCCCAGCACCAGGACCGACTCGGTCAGCCACGGCGGGATCTGCTTCGACGGGTACGGCGCCGCATCATCGCCGATGCGCCCCTTGGTCGAAAAGAAACTCATGTCGCCCCAGCCCATCGCGTAGAGGCTGGTCCACACGCTGTAGTACACGGGCAGGGTCGTCAGTTGCCCGGCCGGTGCGCCGGGGCGCGCGAGCACGAACAGGTCGCCCAGGCGGAAGGTGAAGAACTCGTACTGGTCCCGGTAGAACTGGCGATCCGCGGAAAACGCCTCGCCGGCGGTGCCGTTGGCGTAGAGCGGGTTGCCGAATCGCTTCGCGTTGTCCACATAGCGATACGAGCCCACCACGACACACACCAGCAGCACGATCACGCCGTGTCGCACGACCCGTGCGCGGTCGGGCCCGGCCAGCAGGCGCCAGGCGTAGAGCGATCCGGCGGTGCCGAGGCCAATCAGGCCGCTGTATTTGGCAGAGGCCGCCAGGCCCGCCAGCACGCCGAGCAGCACCGCGTGCTTCCAGGTATGGAGGCCCGGCTGGACGAACTCGCGCGTCAGATAGAACAGCAGCGCCGCCATGGCGGCGGCCACCAGGATGTCGGACTCTGGCGCGTACGAACTGATGAACAGGCAGGGAAATGCGGCGATGATGCCCGCGCCGACGGCGGCCAGGCCGCGGTCGCGCAGCACGAAACGGACCAGGCGGTAGCTGTAGACCGACGTGACGGCTCCGGCCAGCAGCGGCATCACACTGAGCGCCCGCAATCCCCACACCGACACGTCGGCGCCGGCGGTGGCCAGCCAGCGGCCCACCGCGTAGAACCCGACACCAAGCACGTAGTACAGCGGCGGATGGTAACACTGCCAGCAGTCGGTGGCGATCGGCAGGCGGCCCTTCGCGTAGAACAACTCGATCGACTCGTGGTAATAGTCGTACACGTACCCGAACGGCAGCGGACAGCCCCACACCAGCAGCACGCGAAGGCCCACGCCCACGCCGACCAGCGTCCAGAGCACGGCGCGGCGGTGCTGGCCGATCGCAGCGAGCCAGCCGGCGGCCGTGCGTCGTGTCGCCCCAGGCGCGCCGGATACCGCCTCACCCACGTGTCACGCTCCCTCGATCTTTCTTCAGGAAATCGGCCGGCCCACCGCTGGCGCGCCCAAGAAGCCGGGCACCAGCGTACCGTACCGAAGGCGCGGTGCGTGCATGGGGCG
>JBAXOX010000131.1:0-6684 GCA_037133015.1 Acidobacteriota bacterium | reverse complement strand
CTCAGACCAACCAGAGCGCGGTCGCCGCTCAGACCAACCAGAGCGCGGTCGCCGCTCAGACCAACCAGAGCGCGGTCGCCGCCAAGACCAACCAGAGTGCGGTCGCCGCACAGGCCAACGCGCGGGACGACATTGCCATCACCAAAGACGTGATGGTTCCCATGCGAGACGGCATTCGTCTCGGGACCGACATCTATCGGCCCGCCCGGAACGGGGTGCCCGTCGACGGGAAGTTCCCGATTCTGTTGGAACGCACGCCCTACAACAAGGCCCGCGGAAAGACGACCGCCGACTACTTCGTGCCGCGCGGCTACGTGGTGGTGGCGCAGGATGTTCGAGGCCGCTACAAGTCGGAGGGCCACTGGGTTCCGATTCGGGACGATCCGAACGACGGCTTCGACACAGCGGCATGGCTTGGCGCTCAGTCGTGGTCGAACGGAACCATCGGCACGATGGGCACCTCTTACGGCGGCGCGACGCAGCACGCGCTGGCGATCGCCAACGCCCCGTTCGTCACAGCGATGGTTCCGCGCAACGCGATGTCGAACTTCGGGCGGTACGGCGTTCGTCACAACGGTGCCTTCGAACTCCGTTTCTTCAACTGGGTGTTGACCCTGGGAAATGCCACCGGCACCGAGAATGCCGGACCGGCCGCGGCGCGAGCGGTGTCCGATCCGGCAGCGGTTGCCGCGCTGGTGGACATGGGGAATCGCGTTCGTGAATTTGCGCGAGCGCTTCCGCTTCGCCCAGGCACGACCCCGCTCAAGTTCGCTCCCGACTACGAATCGTGGCTGGTCGAAGCGATGAGTCACGGGGATTACGACGACTTCTGGATCAACGCAGGCTCAAGCGTTGTCGATCACCTCGCCGAGTACAAGGATGTTCCCGAATATCACACCACCGGCTGGTACGACTCGTGGGGAACGTCGGTCGCAAATCTCAATTACGTCCAACTCCGGAAGACCAAGAAGAGCCTGCAGCGGCTGATTGTCGGGCCGTGGATTCACAGTGCCGAAAACCGCAGTTACGCCGGCGACGCGCAATTCACGCCCGACGCCGCGCTCGATTTGCAGGCGTTTCACTTGCGGTGGTTTGATCGCTGGTTGAAGAACACCGACAACGGCGTGGACCGGGAACCGCCCGTGCGCATTTACGTGATGGGCGGCGGCGACGCGCACAAAACGCCGGAGGGCCGCATTTTCGTGGGCGGGCACTGGCGCGACGAGCAGGAATGGCCGCTGGCGAGGACCGCTCCGACTCCCTACTACTTGCACGCCAACGGGGTGCTCTCGCCCGAATCGCCCTCCGACGACACGCCCATCACCTACGCGTTCGACCCTCAGCACCCGGTCCCCACGCTCGGCGGGAATGTCTCGTCTCAAGGGGAACTGATGTTCCAGGGAGCGGCGGACCAGCGGTGCCGGTCGGATTTCTGGTTGTGTTCAGACACCAAGCCGCTGTCGGCCAGGAATGACGTCCTCGTGTTCCAGACGCCGCCCCTGGCGGCCGACGTCGAGGTCACTGGCCGGCTGGTCGTCACGTTGTGGGCCGCGTCGAACGGCCTCGACACCGATTTCACGGCGAAGTTGATAGACGTCTACCCGCCCAGCAAGGACTTCCCTGGCGGGGTGGACCTCAATATCGCCGACAGCATCGTGCGGGCGCGATACCGCTCCGGATTCGGAAAGGCCGAATGGCTCAAGCCCGGACAGCCTTACGAATTCACGATCGAGATGTACCCGACATCGCTGTTGTTCGCGCGCGGCCATCGGATTCGCCTCGACATCTCGAGCAGCAATTTCCCACGCTTCGACATCAATCCCAACACCGGCGAACCGCTCAACAACAACCGCCGAACGCGAGTGGCCGAGAACACCGTCTATCTGGATCCGAAGCATCCTTCCCGGATCACGCTTCCAGTGATTCCCCGGGGACCGTCGGCGCCCTGACGGTCCGTTTACGCGCCGGCCGAACCGGCGGCGCCACACGGGCCGTCAGGACCGAGCGCCTCTCGACCGTTCGAGCCATCGCGACTACTTTGCGGCCTTCACGTACTTGTCGTACCACGCCAGATAGCGCTGCAGTCTGTCGCGCTGGTAACTCGGCGTGCTGATGCCGTGGAACTGTCCGGGATACACGACCAACTGCGTGTCGACACCCTGGCTCTTGAGGGCCTGATACATCTGCTCGCCGCCGATGATCGGGACGTTGAAATCCTTCTCTCCGCCCATGAACAGCGTCGGCGTCTTGATCCGATCGGCGTGGAAAAACGGATACGAGATCTTCAACCAGACATCCTGGCTCTTCCACGGCACGCCAATCTCCCGCTCGTACTGCACGATGTACTGGTCGCTGCCGTACATCGAAAGCTGGAGCGCGCTGCCTGCCCCGCTCACCGCCGCCTTGAACCGGGTGTCGGTGGCGATCGTGTAATCGGTCAGGATGCCGCCGTAACTCCATCCGCCGATACACAGCCGTTCCGGATCAGCCACGCCTGCCGCAATCGCCTGGTCGACCGCGCCCAGCAAATCCACGACTTCCTTGTTGCCCCAGTCGGCGAAGATGGCCTTCTGGAACACGCCGCCCCGGCCGTGGCTGCCCCGATAGTTGACCGCGAGCACGACGTACCCGTTGGCCGCGAAGAACTCGCGGTCGAAGCTGAACGCGTGCTCGTCCTGTCCGTTCGGACCGCCATGGATGTAGAGCAGCAGCGGGTACTTCTTCCCGGCTTCAAACGACGCCGGCTTGACCATCAGGCTGTTGACGACGGTGCCGTCTTTGCTCCTGGACGTGAAATCTTCAGTCGTGGCCAGCTTGAGCTCGGCGAGCAGCGCGGCGTTCTGGTGCGTCAGCTTGCGAAAGGCTCCGTTCTCGGCGACGCAGACTTCCGCGATCTCGGCTGCCGTGCCGCACAGCAGCGTCAGCGCGCCGTCGGTTCCCCTCGACAGCCCCGACACCACACGGCGACCGGTCGTGATCTTGTCGACAGGGCCGCCGGCCACGGTGGCGCTCCCGATGTACGTCGCGCGGTCGTCGGCCACCTCGAACAGCAGCGCCTTGCCATCGGGCGTCCAGACCAGCGGTCCCGTCACCGGGCGATCGAGCGCGCTCGCCAACAGCTTCGCCGGGCCGCCCCTGGCGGCGACCACCGCGACCGTGCTCTGCTGGTAGGCGGAATATTTCGCTTCCTCGCCCTGCAGGTACGCAATCCACTGTCCGTCGGGGCTCCAGGCCGGACGTCCCGAATTGGTCCCGACAAATGTCGTCAGCTTCGTCGGTTCGGCTCCTGCCCTCGCATCCACGACGAACACATCGGAGTTTTCGTTACGGTCCGCGGCAGGATCGCGACGGCCCACGAAGGCCAGACGGGATCCGTCCGGCGACCACGCAGGCGAACTGTCGTCGGCGGTGCCCTTGGTGACCTGCTCGGCCTTCTTCGCGGCGACGTCGAACACCCAGATGTGCGAGTACAGCTTCTGAAGGTAACCCTCGCGGTCCTGCTTGAAGTGATACCGGTCGATGACGATGGGCGGCGCCGTCTTGCGCTTCCAGCCCTCCATCTGTTCCGGCTCATCCCTCGGATCGAGGTCACTCGAGACGAACGCGATCCGCTTGCCGTCCGGGGACCACGCGTAATCGCCGACGCCACCCTTGACGTCGGTGAGCTTCTGCGCCTCGCCGCCGGCTCTGTCGATCAGCCACAACTGGGCTCCGCGCTTCTTCTCTTCCTCGTTGCCGCGGCTCGCCAGAAACGAGAGATACCGTCCGTCGGGGCTCCAGCGCGGCGAACTCTCGCCGCTGTCGGCCGTGAAGGTGACCCGAATCTGCTGCGCACCATCCCAACTCGCCATCCAGATGTCGGAGTCGCGCTTGTCCTTCTCGACGTCGAAGGTGGCCACCGTATAAGCCACCCACTTGCCGTCGGGTGATCGCTGGGGATCGCCAACGGCGCGGATCTTATGCAGGTCGTCGAGCGTAATGGCCCGCCTGCCGGGCTGCGCCAGCGCCAACGACGCGAACGACGCGAGGAAAGCCAGGACGACCGACGCGAATGCGGCGAGGCGACACGATCGACAGTTACGCATAATATGGCTCCCGAACAAAAACAAGGTGTTCTACCGTTAGTGTCTGATTACCGGCGCGGCCTCCATCGGATACTCATGCGGCGCCCGCGCTCCGAGCAACCAGGTGACGAAATAGTCCCACCGCCGGCGCATCATGTACGCCGACTGATCGCCATAGCCGTGAGCCTGATTCGGGAACACCAAGAGATCGAAATCCCTGTTGGCCTTGATGAGGGCCTCGACCACCAGCATCGTGTTGGAGGGCGGGACGTTGTTGTCCATCATGCCGTGCGCGAGCAACAACTTGCCCCTCAGGTTCTTCGCCATGAACTGGTTGGATTCGAAGACGTAGTTGTCGGTGCCGTCCGGATTCTTCACCAGCAGGCCCTGGTATCGTTCGCCCCAGTCGTCTTCGTAATTCCGCTGATCGTGGTTGCCCGATTCCGCGATGCCCACTTTGAAGAACTCCGGGTAGCGGAACATCGCGTCGGCTGCGATGAACCCCCCGCCCGAATGCCCCCAGATACCGGCGCGCGACAGATCAATCCACGGGAACCTGCGGCCAAGTTCCTTCATGCCCGCGGCCTGATCCGGCAAGGTGTTGTTGCTGCCCATCGCGCCGTAGTAAGCGTCGTGGAACGACTTCGATCGGTTCGGGGTGCCCCGGCCGTCGATGGTGACGACGATGAAGCCGAGTTCAGCCAGCGCCTGCCGGTCCGATCGCGCTGAGGCAAACGATCGCGAACCGGTACTGCCAGACTGCGGTCCCGGATAGGCGTTGTTGACGATGGGGTACTTCTTGTTCGGATCGAACGTCGTGGGCCGGAACAGCAATCCGTAGATGTCGGTCTTGCCATCGGCCGCTTTCATCGTGATGGGCATCGGCGGTGTCCAACCGACGGCAAGCAGTCTCGATATGTCGGCCTTCTCGAGCGGCATCACGATCTTTCCGGCGCCGTCTCGAAGCGCGACGACGGGCGGGACGTCCGGTTTCGAATACGTGTCGATCGCGAAACGGCCTGACGGCGACACCTGCACGTCGTGGTCGCCATCGTCAGGCGTCACCGACACGAGATTCTTGCCGTCCAGTCCGATGTGGTACAGATGGCGGAAATACGGGTCCTGGCCCTTTTCGCGCCCGAGCGCCGTGTACCAAATCGTTCGCGTCTTTTCGTCGACGCGCGTGATCTGGGTGACCGGACCTTCTCCGCTCGTGATGGCGTTCTTGAGCGTTCCGCCGACCAGATCGTACAGGTAGAGCTGGCCCCAGTCGTCCCGCTGTGAGGACCAGATCACCTCGTTGGTGGGCCACAGAACGCGCCAGCCGGCGATCGACTCGAAGTGCGTCGGCACCGTTTCTTCGAAGACCGTGCGCACAGACCCCGTCGCGGCGTCGGCCACGCGAAACGTCGCCTGCTTGTGATCGCGCGACGTGGACACAAAGGCGAACTGCGCGGCGTCCGGGCTCCACGTCATGTCGTTGAGGCTGACGTTGTCGCCAAGGGTGGCGCGATGGTAGTCGGGCGGCATCTGAAGCCGGATGACCCGCGCGGCGTCCACGTCGATGATGACGCGCTGCAGCATCGCGACGGTCTTGTCCCCGGGAAGCGGGTATTTCCATGACTTGAGCGTTGGATGGCCGACCTTCGTGTCGACGAGGTACATGTCGCCGACCTCGCGTTCGTCCTGCTGGAACGTGGCCACCTTCCTGGAATCGGGCGACCACAAGACGATGGCGCGGTCGCTGGTGGCCCAGCCGGCGTTGTCGGTCGCGTAGCCGAAATTCTTGACGCCGTCCGTGGTGAGCGGCGTCTCCTGATTGGTGGCCACGTCGCGCACCCACAGGTTCCAATCGCGGATAAAGACCGCGCGCTTGCCGTCCGGCGACCTGACGCCTGCCACTCCGCTTCCGCCTCGTCCCCCGCGGCCGTCGGCCTGGCCGCGCCCTTCCCGTCCGGACGCCTGGCTCAGCGCTCCGGCTCCCCGGCCGCCGGCGGCCTCGCCAGTCGCCGTGCATTTGGCGCTTGCCGCGTCGCAGGACCAGCGGCGCTTTTCTGCGTCGAACGAGATCGACTTGCCGTCGGCCGACAACTCAAGACTCTGGAACGGGAGCTGGCTCGCCGAGACTTCCACGCCTGTCGCTGCCGTCAGCGCTGCCGCGACTTTCGCGTGATCGAACAGGGGTTTACGTGTGCGCTTCACCGGATCGACGAGGACGAATTCTGCGCCGTCGATGGTGACGCTGCGGTACCAGAACCGCTCGTCGGAAAGCCAATTCGGCGAGACCGATCCCCCCACCACGAGCGGCGCCACCGTCGCGCTCAGGAATCTCTCCGCTTTCGCGTAATCGGTCGCCGTCACGACGACTGGGGCGTAGGCTGACGGGCCTTGGGCGCCCAAGGCCAGCGCGGACCCTACGCACATGATTAGAACCACGAACGAGCGATTCGACAGCCGCTTCGTGCGACGAATCATCAACATCCTCCTGAAAGGGACAAGCGCCTGGTCACTCCGGTTCGTGCGCAGGCCGACAAGGCCGCACATCGCGCAAACGCCTATGATACCGGCCCCGGGGCGAAATCGGCCAACGCCGGCGCGATTGCCGCCTGGCGGCCCGCCT
>JBAXOX010000130.1:0-6710 GCA_037133015.1 Acidobacteriota bacterium | reverse complement strand
CGGTCATCCCGGCCATCGGGGCGATGCCGATGGGTGGAGCAAGAGAGACTCGGCCGACGGCGACCCGGCTGGTCGGCGGTTCCTCCGCGTCCTCGCTCACACTCGCCGCCCCTCGACGCTGCTCGGGGCGGTCCTGAGCTTGCCGAGGGACCGGCAAAAGGCGCCTATCGGGATCCGTCACCGGTCTGACGGTTGCGCTATTCGCGCAGCCAGTCCTGGCCCTTTCGTCGCATTTTGCGAGCTGATGCAGTATGACGGTGTTAGCGCGTCGCTGTCGGCTCGGTTCGAGGGGCCGCTGCGGAAGCCGTCCGCCAGGCTGGCCACCAGACGCTGCCTCCAGGGTAGAGTCCTCGCCCACGTCGGAGCCATCTCAGTACTTCCGCACGTCTGCGGCGTCGAGCGACACCTTGAGGGCCCGGTTGATCATCGTGATGCCAACCAGCAACTCCGACTTCGGACCCTTGCGAATCAGCCGTCCGGTGATGCCTTTGAGTGGGCCGTGAATCACCTCGACGGTGTCTCCCTCGTGCAGAAGCGGGCACGGGTCGAATAGCAGGTCGCACCCGACAACGCGCTGGATGGCCGCGATTTCGCTGTTGGGAATCGGGGCCAGTTCGCCATCAAACGAGATGATGGTCGCGACGCCAACGCACGTGCGCACGTCGAGCGTCGCCCGCCGGTCGAATCGCGCAAAGCAATAGCCGGGAAACAGCGGCCAGTCGACCATCTTCTTGCGGTCTTTCCAACGGCTCCACCGCTGGATGGTCGGCAGAAACACTTCGATCTGCTTCCGCTCCAACTGCTCGGCGACGGATTTTTCTGCGCGGCTGCGCGTCCAGATGGCGAACCACGGCGAGTCGTTGGGAACGACTAGTTCGGGAACGATGATGCCGGTCTCGGCAATCAGTTCCTCGGATTTTATTTCACCCACTGGGTCGAACATTCAACGATCCGAAGAGAACAGGTCGCGGGAACGACGCGGTTGAAATGAACGTTGGCGCTACAGCCCCGGATTCTTCGGCTCAACGGTCGGGGCCGAGGTCCTCGTGATCCACAGCTTCTGCATCTCCTCGTTCTTCCACTCGATGATGCCTTCGCCGCGGAGCCGGCGAATGTACTTGTCGAACTCGGCGCGCCGCTTCGCCTCGTACACCTTGTTGCCCACCTCTTCGCGCGCCTGCTCGAACGGCTTCACTTCCGCCTTCGTTGCGGTCTCGAGCTTGAAGATCCCGTAGCCCTTCGGCGTTCGATAGACGGCCGTCGTCTGCCCAGGCTTGAGCGGATCAATCAGCTTCCGGACGTCGGGCGCCAATTCGTCGGGCTGGATGGGCCCAACCAGGCCGCCGTTCGCCTTCGACGGTGAATCCGACAACTCGGTAACAAGCTTGTCGAACGCCTCGCCAGCTTTGATGCGCGCAAGGACGCCATCGGCCTTTTTCCGCGTCTCTTCGTCCCTGGCCACGCCGACGTTCTTGCCGTCAGTGGGCACGTTCAGAACGAGTTCGCGTAGCGTGATGGCCGCAGGCGTCGTGAAATCCTTCTTGTGCTCCTCGTAGTAGCGCCGGGCTTCTTCTTCGTTCAAGCCGAGCTTGCCCATCACCTCGACCTGCTGCACCTGGTTGATGATGAGCTGCCGCTCGAGATTCTTGCGCAGCACCGACATGTCGAGGCCTTCCTGCTTGAGGGCGGCCGCAAACGCTTCGTCGGAATCGAGCTTGTTCTCTTTGCGAATGTTCTCGAGCACGCGCTTGTACTGCTCCTCGGTCACCTTGTAGCCGAGTTCCTTGCCGCGCTGCATCAGAAGCAACTCGTCAACCGCGTCCACCAGAATGTCGGGGGTGGAGTCGGTGATGGCTTTCTTGAGCTGCTCGTCGCTCAGTTGCTGGCCTCGTCGGCGAAGAGCATCAACCTGACGCGCTTCGAGTTCGGTCTTGGTGATGATGTCGCCATTCACCTTCACGAGAATCTGCTCGAGCAGCATCGTCTGCGGCGCGGCAACGGCCGTAGCGGAAGCCGGTGCAGCGGCCCCCGACGCGACCGTCGGCGTGGTGGTCGGCGTGGTGGGTGGCGTCGTGGCTGGGGAGACCGCCGGTGTGCCGGTGGTCGTGGGCCCTGGGGCCGGGACCTTGGTCGCCGGCACCTGTGTCGCCGGCGCCGCCGGTTTTGCCGGAGGCTTCGACGTCGTCTGCGCGGCGGCAGCCAACGGCAATACGATCAAGACGGCAGCCGCAACAGCAACGAAAGACTTGGTCATCAAAACAATCACTCCGGGAGTTATTATCACGTCGACTTCAAGATACTCCCCATTGTAGCAAGGGATGCGTGCCAGGCCACAACCCTCGTTCTATCTGTAGCTTATGACGAACCCGGGTGGTTCGTGGCTAGTCGGCATGGCGGCGAATGGCATCGCGGCGCAAAATAGCGGCAGTGATGCTAAATAAGGATTGTAAAAAGACAGGTTTCATAGCTAAAATACAATCCGTGTTTAGCAGGGTTGTCGCTAATTATCTAACCGGATGGCGCGACAGGCCCGGCCGTAAACCTCTGATTCTGCGTGGCGCCAGACAGGTTGGCAAGACCCATCTCGTTGAACATTGGGGTCGATCGTCGTTCGACGGTGTCGTCACAGTGGACCTCGAGCGCGAGCATCACCTCCATTCGCTGTTCGACGAACCGGATCCGGTTAAGTTGCTGCAGGAATTGTCCCTGCTCAAACGAGAACGTTTGGTCCCGGGCAGTCACCTGCTGTTCCTCGACGAAATTCAGGCCTGTCCACGCGCGTTGGCCGCCTTGCGCTACTTCGCCGAGCTTCTTCCCGACCTTCACGTGGTCGCCGCCGGGTCGCTGCTTGATTTCGCCCTGCGAGACTTCGCGCACTCGATGCCGGTCGGCCGCATTGAATATGGCTTTCTCTACCCGCTTTCGTTCGAGGAGTTCGTCCGCGCAAGCGAGGGCGACGCGCTTGCCGACCTGCTTTGTACCTTCCACCTCGGTGACACGATCGCCGAAGCCGTCGACAGGCGGCTTGGTGAGACGCTGCGGCAATACCTTCTCGTGGGCGGCATGCCGGCTGCGGTCGACGCGTACGTGGAACGGGCACCGCTGGTTGACGTCCAACGCGTTCAATACTCGGTTGTCGCGACGATGCAGGATGATTTTTCGAAGTATGGCACTCGGGGACAACAGGATGTCCTTCGTCGCGCGTATCGCTACGTGGCGCAGAACGTCGGGAGGAAGGTTAAGTATGTCGGCGTCTATCCGGACCGTCGGGCGGTTGAGGTGCGCGCGGCACTCGATCTTCTTGCGAGAAGCCGGACGGTGCATCTTGTTCACCATTCGTCATCCAACGGTATCCCGCTTGGGGCCGAGGCCAACGACAAACACTTCAAGGCCCTGTTCATGGACGTGGGCCTGGTGAATCAGGTGTGCGGATTGGGTCTAATCCCGGCCATCGACGTGATGACAGTGCATGAAGGCGCGCTGGCTGAGCAGTTCGTGGGTCAGGAGTTGATGGCGTCTGGACCACCGTTTCAGGATGTGCCGTTGTTCTATTGGCACCGGGAGGCACGAAGCACCAACGCCGAGGTGGACTACGTCGTGAGCGAGGGAGGCGAAGTGCTGCCTGTTGAGGTGAAGGCCACACATGGAGGCGCCTTGCGGTCGGTGTTTCAATTCCTCGACGAGAAGAAACGGGCGCGGGCGATCCGTTTGTATCAGGGAAAACCTGGCGTCGAGGTGCTGAGGATGCCCGGGCGTTCGTCCCGATCGGTGGAAGTGTTGTCGCTGCCGCTCTATCTCGCGGGTCAGGTGAGACGACTCGCCGCAGAGTTCTGCGCGCGTCCGCTACTGCAGTAAGTGGCCCAGCAGGCCGCTGACGCGGTCGAAAATGCCGCCCTCGGCCCGCGGATTCTCGCTCGGCGCCTTCAGAATTTCCTGCTTCGTGAAACCAGGTTCGACCGAACCCGCCGTCGCGCGGGCGGTCCACCAGGATGGGGCGGGCGCCTTGCCGCCAGCTGTCTGCCACTTGCCCGGCAATCTGCCGTCCCGGGATGAAGGCGGAGGCGCGGACCTGGGGGCACCTGCGGCGGCGCGGGATGAGTCGGAAGGCGTCGCTCCCGACACACGCCATGCTTCGTGGCCACTGCGGACAAACTGATGCGCAGGAGACTTCGGAACCACGTCCCCTGTTCGGGTCGAGGCTCCCCGGTCGCCAACCGTGGGCCGGCCGGCCGAACCGCGCACGCTACCCGCGAGGCTCAGCCGAAGTGACGAGGGCGGCAACAGCGTGATGTCCGGTCGGCGCGACACGAGTCCGAGAATCCGCTGCGGATCCGGTGCGCGCGATCCTGCGTTGTCGCGGAACTTGAACACGACGAATTCACCCTGACGGTCTACCGATTCGAGGCCCAGCCTGTCGGCCATCACCCTGATGCGGCCGTACTCCGCAAGGTTCAGTATCGACTCGGGCAATGCGCCATAACGGTCGCGAACCTCGTCGAGAATCTCGCCAATCTCCTGCTCACTCCGCGCGGCAGCCACCTTCCGATACACGACAAGCCTCTGCGCCATATCGGGCACGTAGCTCGCCTCGATCCGGACGTCGATCCCCAAATTCACCGTCGCCCGTATGTCGTCGTCAATTTCTTCGCCCTTGAGTTCACGCACGGCCTGCTCGAGCAGCTTCATGTACATCTCGAAGCCCACGGCCTCAATGTGACCGCTCTGTTCGCCACCTAGCAAATTGCCTGCACCGCGAATCTCGAGGTCGAGCGCCGCCACGCGGAATCCGCTGCCCAGGTCGCTGAACTCGCGAATTGCCGCCAACCGCTTCTTCGCCACGGGCGAGAGCGACAAGTCTGGCGGAACGAGCAGATAGGCGTACGCTGCGCGATCCGATCGCCCGACTCGACCTCGCAATTGATACAACTGCGATAAGCCGTAGCGGTCGGCGCGGTTGATGATGATCGTGTTGACGTTCGGGATATCGAGACCGTTTTCGACGATGGTCGTTGCGAGGAGGATATCGAATCGCTTGGCAACGAAATCAATCATCGCCTTCTCGAGTTCGTGCTCGCCCATCTGACCGTGACCCACGACGACACGTGCTTCGGGCACCAGTCGCGTGAGCAGATTCCCTATCGAGAAGATTGATTCCACGCGGTTGTGGACAAAGTACACCTGCCCGCCGCGCGCAAGTTCGCTGCGAATGGCGCGGGCGATGACGTGCTGATCGAACTTGACGACGTTCGTCTGGATGGCGAGGCGGTCTTTGGGCGGCGTCTCAATGATGGACATGTCGCGAATGCCCACCAGCGACATGTTCAGCGTCCTGGGAATCGGCGTCGCGGTCATCGTCAAAACATCCACGCGCTTGCGGAGTTGCTTGATCTTTTCCTTGTGCCCGACGCCAAAGCGCTGTTCCTCATCCACCACCAGAAGGCCGAGGTCTTTGAAGACGACGTCCTTTGAGAGCAGGCGGTGGGTGCCGACGATGATGTCCACTTTGCCTTCGGCCAGATCGCCGAGCGTGACCTTCTGTTCCTGCTTCGTGCGGAAGCGGCTGACCATGTCGATGCGGACCGGGAATCCGCCGAAGCGTTCGCCCAGCGTCTTGAGGTGCTGGAACGCGAGGACGGTCGTCGGCGCGAGAAACGCGACCTGCTTGCCGTCCATCACGGCCTTGAATGCCGCGCGCATCGCGACTTCGGTCTTGCCGTAACCGACATCGCCACACAGCAGGCGGTCCATCGGCGTCGGCGATTCCATATCGCGCTTGATGTCCTCGATGGCGCCTTGTTGATCGGGCGTCAGCGTGAATGGAAACGCGCCTTCGAACTCCTCCTGCCAGTGCGTATCGGGGCTGAAGATGTGGCCCGTGATGGCCTTGCGCGAGGCGTAGAGCTTGAGCAACTCCTCGGCCATGTCGCGCATCGCCTTCTTGACGCGCGTCTTGGCCTTTTCCCAACTGGTGCCGCCGAGGCGATCGAGCGCGGGGCGTGAGCCGCCGGTGAACTTCTGAATCAGATCCAGGCGCGACGTTGGAACGAACAACTTGTCGTCGCCCGCGTACCGAAGTTCGAGGTACTCCTCGGAACCCGCCGGCGCGGCCGTTCCGGCACTCGCGAAACCGGAGCTGACATTGAGTTGCTTGAGGCCGACGAATTCGCCGATGCCGTTGTCGACGTGGACGACCAGATCGCCGACCTTGAGGTCGCGCAGATCGGAGAGAAAGGCCTTCGTCGCGGAGCGGCGGGCGCGGTCCTGCGCGCGATGTTCCTCTTCGAACAGGTCCGTCTCGGCGTAGATTTGCAGGTTGGCGGATGGCAGGCGGAATCCGCGCGAGAGCACACCCGTTGTGACGAGAACCTGCGCGGAGAACGTCGCTTCAGCGTGATCGATCTGGGTGCCGCGCAACTCGTAGTCGGCCAGGACCTCAACGATGCGCTCGGCGCGGCCTGGGGTGGCGGCTACAAAGAGCACGGTGTCGCCGCGTTCGCGGGCGGCGCGGATCTCGGCGATCCAGTCGGCGAGACGCCCGGAGAACGAGAGCGCCGGCTGGCACCCGATGTGATGGGCTCGCGCGTTCTCGGGGGCGGCTTCATGACCTGAGTGGGCCGGGACGTCTACGTCGTCTCGGGCGGGTCCCGCAAGTAGTCCAAGCTCTGCCAGGTGGATCGCGCTCGCAAGGTGCGACTCGACTTCGGCGAGGG
>JBAXOX010000129.1:0-6719 GCA_037133015.1 Acidobacteriota bacterium | reverse complement strand
GCCGAATCGCCGGCGAGCACAAGGTGCCCGCCGTGCGCTTCCACCAGTTGCCGCGCCACCGCCAGCCCAAGCCCCAGCGTGGCTCCTTCGCGGCCGGTCGTAAAAAACGGGTCAAAGATCCTCTCGCGGTCCTCGGCGGGCACGCCAGGCCCATTGTCGGCCAGGACGATCACCGCCCACCGGTCTCGCCGCGTCACTTCCACCAAAATTTTTGCACCCGCCTGGCCTGCCAGCGCCTGCTCGGCGTTGAGGATGACGTTGAGAATCGCCAGCATCAGGGCCTGGGGACCGATCGCCCCGAGGCACGACCCTGTCGCGGCACCGACCATCTCTGTCGTAATTTGCGCCCTCGAGAAGTTGTACTGCCGCAGCGAGAGCGCCTGCGCGACGGCCTTCTGCAGATCGGCGCGGGTGGCCGTGTCGTGGCTGTCGCGCCCGAGCGACGAGAGGTCCCGCATCAATTCCGCCGCCCGCCAGGTTTGGGCCGCGACCCGATCCAGCCGTTGCCGGATGTCATCGTCGAGATTCGGACGCTGGCTGAGCAATTCGGCTTGTCCACCAATGGTTTGGAGAATGTTGTTGACCGTGTGCACGGTGCCGCGCACCACGCCTGCGACCAGTGTCCAGCGGTTCACCCTGGCGAGTTGATCGTCGGGAATCGTCCACGATCCGGTCGGGTCGGCGGTCATGCGGTCTCCTCTTGGCAAGCATGCGTCAAGACGTCCGACGAAGGGCGCGCGAAGGTCGGACGAGCCATTCTACACCGGCCGTCCGCAGTGGTCCGATTCTTGAATGGGCCTCCCTGGAATGCCGCCCTCGTTTGCGGTGTTCATGTTTCGACCCGTGGCGCCGATTGCCTATGGCGAAACATTGTGCAGGCCAAGGACGGCCTGAAGGGATGGCGTGCCATGAAATTTCTGGTTGTCGACGACTCTTCGACGATGCGGCGGATCTTGATCAATACGCTGAACAAACTCGGGTACCAGGACATCGTGGAAGCCGGGAACGGCCGCGAAGGCATGGAACGGCTGGCGGCCAACCAGGTCGACATGATCATCACCGACTGGAACATGCCAGAAATGACGGGAATTGAGTTCATCCGGTCGGTCCGGAGCGACGAGAAACACACGAAACTGCCCGTTCTGATGGTGACGACCAACGCCGCCAAGGACGATATCGTCGAAGCGCTGCGGGCTGGGGTCACCAATTACGTGGTGAAACCCTTCACTCCGGACACGATGAGAGAGAAGATCGAAGCCGTCCTGGCTCATTGATTCTTCCCGCGCGAGGTCGTCATGCATAGCGTACAGAAAAAGGCGCTGGATTTATTGATCGAGTCGGCTCTGGAAGTGTTCGAGATGATGGTGATGCGGCCCCTCGAACCCGGCACCCCTGTCGAGGGCGAGTCGGTGAGGCCCAAGTCGAACGTCGTGGGAACGGTCAGTTTCGCGGGGAGCGAGTCGGGCGTGGTCGTGTTTTACAGCACGACCGAAGCGGCCAAGGTGATTGCGGGGAGCCTGCTCGGCATGCCGCCGGCCGAAGTGAACGGCGAGATGCCCGACGCGATTGGCGAAATTACGAACATGATCGCGGGTGCGCTGCGCACCAAGATGACCGACTCGGGGCATCCCTGGGCCATCTCGATCCCGACCGTCTCGATCGGGGACTTCTACACGAAGTACGTCTCCGACGTCAGGCGCGTGCTCTGTCCGTTCAAGATGGACGAACACGACATCTCCGTCGAACTGATCCTGATGAACAACTGACCGAAACCCCGGGGTCTTCCCTTCGACGCTGCTCAGGGCGAAGGGATTCCTGCCTGATGGCGCCCGGGGTCTTCCCTTCGACTTCGCTCAGGGCAAGCAGACCCCGGATCGCTCGGCCAGTTCGTGTTTCGTCTGGCTCGTGGCGAGCGCCGACGCGGCCAGCAGGACGAGCGCAATCCACAACAGATCGGCCATCACCAGATGGACCAACTGCATCCCCACCGGCGCCAGCAGCCATAGATTCAAGAACCCGGCGCAGACTTCGGCAGCCGCGAGCCCAGCCACGGCGCGGCTCGCGATTCGTCCCGTCGGCGTGCTGAACGCCAGCGGCACGCGGGCCACGCCGAACGCAAGCATTCCAGCCACAACCATCGCCAACGCCGGATGCAGCACGCGCAGCCGCATGAGCAGGCTCGTGGCCGGCGAAAAATCAGCCGTCACGCCTTCGGCTAACGACCGCGCCGGCGCGAGCATGTCGCCGAACGCGGCAATCGCCCCGCTCTTCCCGACGAGCAATAACCCAACAAGCCCGGCCGCCAACGTACCCACCAATCGCCCACGACCGGCGAGAGCGAGACTCACGTCCGCGCCACCCGCTGCCCAGTGCGCGGTCAGCGCGAGAGATGCCAACAGCAGAAACGTGTTGGCCAGATGCGCCGCCATGGCGACCGCGTGCGCGACGCTCGGATCGCCGGCCACCAATCGAAACAGCACGAGACCAGCGCCCAGGGCGGCCTCGGTCAACATGAACGTCATCGACAATACGGCACCGCGACGGGCCGGGTGGCCCTTCTCGCAAGCCCGAAACGTCCAGACGAGCAGCGCGACAACGGCCACCAGCGCGAGGCCGCTCGTGACGCGGTGCGAGAACTCGACGAGCATCTCGGTGCTCGGCGCCCGCGGAATCACTTCGCCGTTGCAGAGCGGCCAGTGCGCGCCGCAACCGGCCCCCGAACCGGTCGCGCGCACGTACGCACCCCAGGCGATGACCAGCACGTTGTAGCCGAGAACGAACCAGGCGAACCGGGCAAGCTTTGATTTCACGCGCCTATGATACGACGGACCAGTGCCCGCTGCGTGAGGCTTCAGCAGCGGTGGGGGGTGCAGCGGCGATTCGCGAAGCGTCCCCTCGAACCAAGCCGACAGCCAGCCCGGAGCGGAGTCGATGGGCGAAGTCTGCAAAACGAACCGTGAGGGCCAAGACGGGCTGCGCGAATAGCGCACACGTAAGACCGGCGACTTTTCCCGGCAAGGTTCGTTTTGCCGGCTTGTGTGAGCGGGGACGCGGAGCGAAGCGCCGCGGCACCCGGGCGACGCGGAACAACCAAGTCAGAGCGTGGAGGCATGTTGCAATCGTACTGCCCGGGGACGCGGAGCGAAGCGCCGCAGCACCTCGGCCACGCCGTCGTCGTCAGTCTTGTTCGACCGCGTCGATGATGCCGACGATGACGGAGCGGATCGGGGCGTCCTTGGAGATGACAATCTGGCGGGCGCCGGTGCCCTCGTCGAGGACGAGCACACGCTGGCCCGGCCCGGCACCGACCGTGTCGATCGCGACCAGATAGTCCGGCATCGGCGCACCGGAGGGATCCGTGCGTTCGACGAGCAGGATTTTCTGCGCGTCGTAGAACGGGTGATTGATGGTCGACGTGATATCGCCGATGACGCGGCCGAGAATCATGCCGAACTCCCGGGCACGATGTGCAGTCGGTCGACGATGCCGATAATCGTGTGGTCAATGGGAACAAACGACGGGTCAAGCGCAAGCGCGGCTTCGCGTCCGCCCTCGTAGTAGACCATCTCGTCGGGCCCCGCCATTCGCGTGGAATCTGCGGCAACGATGGGCGTGCCTTTGGGGGCCCCGCGCTTGTCGAGGGGTTGAACGACAAGCATCGGCACGCCGGCCAGCCCGTCGTACGCGACGCACATCACAACCGTCCCAATCACTCGTCCAAGCAACATTACGACGCCGTCTCCCCTTCGAGATCCAGTTTCGTCTGCGAGCCAAACCACGTGCTGGTTTCGATCTGCCGGACCAGCGCCTCGTGCGGAGACGAAATGATGCGATGTCGCAGCGGCGTGCCCGTCTCGCCGAGGTGGCGGGTCGCCAGGTCGATAGCCGCCTCGATGTCGGGCAGCGTGCCTTGGTAGATGCTGACGCCTTTGCCCGAAAGCCCCGTGTCGGCCAGCCGGATCTCGAGCAGGTCTACAGGCGTGCCCTTGAGCGCCGCCTCGGCCGCCCGCACGTTGGTGGCGACCGTATCGGTTTCGATGATCGCCAGCGCGCCTGCCGAACCGGGCTTTCTCCACCCGAGCATGGCTTCGTAGACCCGCGGGTGAATGTCGGCGAGCAGCAGGTGGTCGAGCACGCTTGGCCCGCCGTGGAACAACCCCTCGCGCAGCGATTCCTCGACCGACGCCGTCGTGCCGCCCACCAGCGTCAAATAGCGGCCGTGGCTCACCGTGCCGCACTTGACAAACGCGATCGGCGCGACTTTGAGCATCGCGTCGGTGGCGAACATCCCGGTGGGAATGTCGCTGAACTCGACTATGGCAATCGCCGGGTGTTTCTTCATCACGTAATCCTGAAGTGATCGACCATCACGCACCGGCGCCAGCGCGAAAACGATCGCGGCCCGGTGAGGCCCTCGCCGGTCGGGCTCGCAATCGTGAACGAGCAGTACCCTTCGCCGTCAAGGCCGAGGCCCGCTTGCGAGCGCCCGTTCTTGACGAAAATGCTGCAGTCGCACGCTCTCGCCATCCGGCTCAGCCGATCGAGATTGGTCGAGTGCATCACCGCGGTGTGGCGGTTCCCGCCTTCCATCTCGATCGCCATCGTGATGGCGCGGTCGGCATCGGCAACCCGGCAGACCGGCAGAATCGGCATCATCTGCTCGCTCCAGAGCAGCGGGTGATCTTCGCCGACCTCCACAATGCCAAGCCGCGTCGAGTCCGGGACGTTCATGCCGAGGCGTTTCAAAATCACGGAGGCGTTCTTGCCGATCAGATCGTGATTCATCGCCGCATGGCCGCGCGGCCCAGGGTGTTTCGCGAAAATCAGATTCTCGAGGGCGGCCAGTCGGCTCCGATCGACGAGCGCCGCACCCGCGGCCTGCATCGCCTTGATCAGTTCGTCGGCGACGCGATCGACGACCAGAACTTCTTTTTCGTCCACGCAAATGATGTTGTTGTCGGTCGAGGCGCCGAGCACGATGTCGCGGCCGGCTTTGTCGAGATGCGCGGTCTCGTCCACGATCGCCGGCGGATTGCCGGGGCCGGCACAGATGGCGCGCTTGCCGCTGGCCATCGCGGCCTTGACGACGGCCCCGCCGCCTGTGACAACGAGCAGGCGAATCAGCGGATGATGCATCACCTCTTGAGCCGCCTCGATCGACGGATTCGAGATGCCGGTGACGACATTGGGCGGTCCGCCCGCACTCGTAATGGCCTCGTTGAGCAGGGCTACCGTCTCCATCGAACAGCGTTTCGCCAGCGGGTGCACGCAGAACACAACGCTGTTTCCAGCGGCCAGCATGCCGATGGCGTTGCAGATGATGGTGGAGGTGGGATTGGTGGACGGGGTGATGGCGCCGATCACGCCGAAGGGCGCCGGTTCGATTAGCGTCAGCCCGTGATCGCCGGTGACGGCGCTGGGCGAGAGATCCTCAATCCCTGGTGTCCGTTCGGTGACGAGCCGGTTCTTGACGACCTTGTCTTCGTATCGACCCAGGCCGGTTTCTTCGTGTGCCGATTTCGCCAGCGCATCGCCGCCGGCCCGCATCGTGTTGCGGATGGCGGCAATGATCGAGGCGCGGGTCGCCAGCGGGAGCGCGGCAAAGGCCGGCTGAGCCGCGTGTGCGGCCCGGGCAGCCTCGTCGACTGTTGCGAACAAGCCTAGGCGGGACGTGGATGACGAGGTCTCGGAATGGACGCCCGCAGATTTTGCGTTGCCGTCGCGATGCGCGCGCAGGCTCCCGGCACTCGGTTCGGCGGCGCCGTCCGAAAGACCGGCCGCAATCGTCTGCGCGATGGTCTCGATGTCCTGGTCGCTCAGTCGCGTCATCGTTTCACGTCGCCAGCCGTCCAGCCGTCCAGCCGTTCAGGCCCGCAGCGGCTATTTCTTGTACTTGGTCTCGCGTCCGATGTCCCACATATCGACAATGGCCATGATGACGGCATCGACGGGCCGGTTGTTGGTCGCCTGCGTTTGGCGCGCGGAGCTGCCCGACGCAACCAGCACGTACTCTCCGGGGCCGGCGCCGACCGCGTCGGCGGCCACGACAAATCCCCCGGTCTCCTTGGCGTCGGTGTCGACCTGGCGCACGAGCAGCATCTTCAGCCCCTCAAGCGTCTGCTCCTTGCGCGTCGCGACGACCGTGCCTACAACCTTGCAGAGTTGCATGTGCCTCTCAGCTTTCGTTGACTGCGCCTCGGTGGCCCCGCCCCACACTTCGGGCGCGAAGTGGAAGGCCGGCAGACTGGATCGGGCCAGGGTGTCGGGGGTCTGAGTGGGTCGCGTGGGTGTTGATACCAATCCCTATTCGCGTCCCCCAAGGCCTCACCGCCATTTTCCAGGCCCCAATCCGTATCCCGCTCCCGGCTAGTCCTTGGCCTGATCGGCCCGACCGAGCGGCATCACCACATCCACATTGGTGTGCGGCCGCGCGATGGTGTGAACGGTGACGACCTCGCCCACGCGAGCCGCGGCTACCTGCCCCGCGTCCATCGCCGCCTTCACGGCGGCAACATCGCCTCGGACGATGATCGACACGTATCCGCCGCCGGTCTTCTCGTAGGAGACCAGTTCCACCTTTGCGGCCTTCACCGCCGCATCGGCTGCTTCCACCACCGCCGGGAAGGACCGGCACTCAATCATCCCAAGGGCATCTGTCATTGCTGTGCTCCACGAAATCGGGATCGGGGTCTTGCGCGCCCGAGCCCAGGTTACCTGCC
>JBAXOX010000128.1:0-6759 GCA_037133015.1 Acidobacteriota bacterium | reverse complement strand
TGCGGCGCTACTCGAGAAAAACGGGGGGGACGCGTCGCTCATTGAGACAACTCCTCGGCGACGGCTGGCCGTCCCAGTAACTCCCGCCCAGTCAGGAACACCGCTCGCGCGCACCTGGGCCAGATAGACGGAGAACGAATCAGAGGCCACCAGAGGGGACAAAGGGGGGCACCGCGAGTGTACCGGAACGCCTTGCCCAACGCAACGTCAACGCCCTCGTCAACAACAGGTCAACGCCTTTGTCACAGGCCCTTGTCAACGCCGGTTTGTTGGCAATAGGTCGGCGTGGAGTGGTGGCGTAAGATGGGTGTCATGGACAGGATGAACATGAACATCGAGTACTTGCACCGAGTCATCAGTCGGGATGCATCGACGTTGAGCGACGAACTGACGGCCTATCCCCTTGAATCACAGATCTGGGAGATGCCTCCCGGGATCAAGAACGCGGCTGGCACGCTGGTGCTGCATCTGTGCGGCAACCTGCGGCACTTCGTGGGCGCTCAGTTCGGCGGTACCCGATATGTCCGGGAGCGCGACTTGGAATTCAGCCGACGTGACGTGTCGCGTGCGGACCTTCTGGCCGAATGCGACGCCGCTCGGCACGCTGTCGCGCAAGGCTTTGCAACGCTCACCGACGGAGATCTGGGGAAGCCATTTCCAGTACAGCTGGCGGGTGAGACGCTGCCGACCGGCCTCGCGCTGCTCCACATGGCGACCCATCTTTCCTACCACCTCGGGCAGATCGACTACCACCGGAGGCTGGTGACTGGACAGTGTGGCGAGGTCAAGGCGCTGCCGGTTCCGGTGTCATCGTCACCTCGTCAGCGCGTCGGTTGAGGGAGATTCTCGCATCAGCACGCGGTCAGCATCGTGGCCGCCATTGGCGGGCCCTTCGTGAGGGTGGAGTGACGAATCGTCACTCCGCTCTTGCCGTTGCCGGGTCGGCGTAAGAACACGACGTCTTCTGCCGAGCGTCGGCCTCATTGAGAACGGGAGTCACTATGCGTGTCGTCCTCATCACGGGAAGCAGCACTGGCATCGGGCTTGCCACCGCCCTGCACTTCGCGCGCAAGGGAGACGCGGTGTACGCAGGTGTGCGTCATCCCGAAACGGCGATCGAACTCACTCGCGCGGTCGCCGACGAGCGGCTTCCTATCACCCCAGTGACGCTCGACGTCACCGACGACGACTCGGTGCGCCGCGGCGTCGGCGAGGTGACGCGACAAGCCGGGCGCATCGACGTCCTGGTGAACAACGCCGGGATCGGCGGCGGTGCGTCGATTGAAGAAGTCCCGCTGGCGAGGGCCAAGCAGGCCTTCGAGACGAACTACTTCGGGGCCATTCGGCTCATCCAGGCGGTACTCCCGACGATGCGGGCGCAGCGCGCCGGAACGATTGTCAATGTCTCGTCGGTCGCCGGACGCGTGGCGTACGCCGCGCACGGTCACTATTCCGCATCCAAGCACGCTCTCGAAGCCGCCAGCGAAATCCTCGCCCAGGAGGTCCGCGCCTTCAATATCCGCGTCGCGATCATCGAGCCAGGTGTGATCCTCACACCCATCTTTGCCAAGGGCCAACAGGCGCGTGAGTCGGCTCCTCCGAACCCGCTGTCAGCGTTGTACGCCGATCACGCGCGCAGGCTCTGGATGTTCTACCAGAAGCAACTCCAGCAACCGACGTTGCCGGCGGCGGTCGCCGAGGTCATCGAGCACGCCGTGACGACCGAGCACCCGCAACTCCGGTATCTGGTCGGGGAAGATGCCCGCGTCCTTGTGAAGGGGCGGCAGGAGACCACCGACGAAGAGTGGGTCGAGAACGGCCGCCCGATGACCGACGAGGAGTACTTCGACGCGATGTGCCAGCGGTACGGCGTCGATTTGTACCGTTGACGGCCCTGCTTCCCGCGCCGTCTCCGCGGGCGGGAAGATACGTTGATGCAGCGATGCGACGATGGGTCGTTCGAACTCCCTGTGTGGTTCGGCGCGATCGTGGGTGCGGTCGGCGGCGCGGTGATCGTCGGGGCGATAGCGCATCCCGAAGCCGGCTTCATCGGCTTCTATGGAGGCGGCGCGGCCGGGGCCCTCGTCGGCTTCGTCGCCACCCGATAGAACGGAGACTCCTCTCGGCGGCTGGGATAGCTTCGGCGAGATTGCGGAGCCACCCGGTGCGGGGCGAGCGGACCGATGGAGAAGTGGCTCCTCAGGTCAGATTCGAACTTATCCGCCTACGCTTCGTCCCTCAGCGACGCTCGGGACGACCCTGAGCCTGTCGAAGGGTCGCGGTGAACCGGTGCGAAGCTTCGGCGGGATCTCGCCGTCGCTCGCGATCGAACAGAGCTCAAGCGAAGGCAGACAACCCTCCGGCTAACAGGCGTGTCGAAACAGCGATCTGTCGCGGTCAGACCTCGTCTGCACTGACGGCCGATTGATCAGCAGCGATCTCTTGCGACCCCTGCGACGCCCGCACAAACCCAAATTAACCCGAGCGCTTCCCGGGCAGACGCTCGGCTACGCAAAGTCTGGGGCACCCGGCCGAATCGATCCCCTGTGATGCGCGGGAGATGGCCCAACGATTCGATGGCGTACTCGAACACCACACACCTCTCGGCCGGCGGCTTGGGCCGGACGGCGGCGGGCTCTCCGGGTGGTCGCCTCGCCTGCCTACTTCGGCGCAGCGGCGATGATGAGACGGATCATCACGTCGATGTCCTGGTACGCCACCTGGATTGCAGTGTCGTCGTCGTTGGCAACACGGTGGACGATCACCAGGTCTCGGGACGGCACGACGTGGATGACGTGTCCGCCTAACCCGTGTGCCGCAAATCCGGTGTCGTTGACCCACCACAGGAATCCGTACCCCGGGTAGGGAGGCTCCAGGTCTGTCGTGTACGGCGTCGTGCTTCGCCGGACCCATTCGGCAGGAACCACCTGGCGCTCTCCCCACCGGCCGCCGCGCAGGTAGAGGTAACCGAAGCGCGCCATGTCCCGCGCCGTCATCCGGAACGGATACGCCGCATGGATGGAATCGGCCGCGGTTTCGTACTTGCCGTCGGAGGCGCGAAAGTCCTGCATGCCGATCGGCCCTGCGATGCGGGCTTCGAACTCTTCGAAGATCTTCTTCCCGGTGAGTTTCTCGAAGATCGTGCCGAGCGCGTTGAAATCCCAATTGTTGTAGTAGTAGGCGGTCCCCGGCAGTTGCGACGATCGCTTCGGGCGCGCGGCCTTCATCCCGGGCGTTTCGTATGCCGCCGGGTGGTAGACGCCGGACCGGGCGCGCAACAAGTCCAGGATCGTGGCCTGCTTCTCGATGTCCGTGAGCGACGGCTCGTTGTCGTCGATGCCCAGTTCGCCCATCGTCCTGCCCAGATCGATATGCCCTTCGGCCACATGGATCCCATACAGCGCGCTGAGCATGCTCTTGCGCGCCGAACGCATGTTGATCTTCCGGGTGGTGTCGCCCCACTGATCGACCACGCGGCCGCCCTGGACGATCATGACCGCCGACGTCTGGCGAGCCGCCATGTAGTCGCGGGCGGCCTTCAGTAGCGGCTGCGACCATCCCGCCTGCGAATGCCGTTCCCACTCGGCCGTGGGGTACACGGCGCCTGCCGGCGCCGGGCTGGCTGACGCGATCTGGACAGGCGCCTGCTGCCGGGCGTGGGGAGCCGCGGTCGCCGCGAGGGAGACGCCGAGCGTGACGAGCAAGAGGGACGTTCTCATGTGCGTAATCCCAGGCGGGTCATCGGCCAACCCCGAGCGGCCGCCCGCGGTACGAACGGGCGGACCTCGTCGGTGCGCCAGTCTAGCACCGGTGAAAGGGCGCCGTCCTGTGGTGCGCACCGCCGGTCGGCCTCGCGTCTCCGGCGGGTCGCGGCCGTCAGGGGCGCCCGATTGGCTGATGCGATGCAACGTGCGACACGTCAGCGGGGTGAGTGAGAGGATTCCGCCGGACATGCAGCCGCCTAAGGGCGGATATCGAGGCACCTGTATGTCATTGGTTCAGCTGGATGAAACTGGAGCCGGCGGTCGGACTTGAACCGACGATCTGCTGATGACCAATTATGGAGTCCGCGGGGCGCCCCGGCGCACGCGGGATGACGCCCGGTTTGTCCTGGCTGCCGGCGGGGGAAGCCGGGCGGACTCGACCGGAGCAGCGGCCAGGCGGCCGGACGGCGTGAGAAGTCCGCGACTGTGATCCGCCCGTCGACAACACCTCCACCAGGGGCAGTTCGGCCGCGTCGTGCCGTGGTATTCAGGCGTACACGCCGAGGGCCACCCCGATGGTGGCCCTTTGGTCCGGTTGGCGAAGGCCGCACCTGCGCCCGACTCGCGCCCGCCTCACTTGGCGGCTTGAGAACAGTGGCTGGTGATCATCTTCCACGCAGCATTCCGTTGCTGGAACACGTCCGTGCAGATCACGGTCCGAGCGTAGTGCTCACCCTTGATGAGAGAGTCGTAGGTGATCGTGTAGGTGGCGACCGCGACATCACCGGACACTCGGACTTTCAGGCCGCTGTTGCTCTCACTGGTCGTCTTGTTGTTCTTCGTGTCCTTGAGATCAGCCAGCAATGATTGCTTGGTGTCCCACGTGCCCCGGCTCGACCCACTCGCCATGTCATCGGCATAGAGCTTCTCGTAGAACGGCACCGTGACCTTCGGGTCATTCGTCAAGTCAACCTTGATCAGTTCGCTATAGAACTTGGTGATGGTGGCGGTGGCGTCGGCATCCGCCGCCTTGGAACCTTGGCCGAAGACGGGCGCTGGAAGCGTGGTCGCCACGACGACGGCGCCGACGATGAGGAGCGGGAGTCCGCGCATGGGGAAATCCTCCAAGAGTGAACCAACGGCCCAGTAAGAGAGTGGATGTTCCGAAAGCGTAGACGATGTGGCGTCAGAAAACAACAGGCAGCCGCGTGTCGCGCGCCCGATAGACGTCGCCCATGCCGCCGGCGCCCAGCGCGGAGACGATGCGGTAGGGACCGACCGCGTCACCGGCGTTCATCGGGCGTCTCCTTGGCTCCGGCGAAACCACGCCATCGTTCGCTTGGGAATGCCACGCGGGCGCAGCCGGGGTTGCCCACCGCACTGGACGCGGGGAATGGGTGTGACACGACTATGAAGTTAGCCACACCAGAATCGATTGAACCGGATGAGAGGCGTATGCTCGAACTGACCGATGTGAGCGAGGTGAACCATGGACGAGCAGATGCCTGGTGTGCATTCGGATCCCGAAACCCTGGGCGGGACGCCTGTGTTCGTGGGCACCAGAGTGCCGGTGCGAGCCATGCTCGACTATCTCGAACACGACCGGCCCCTGGGGGAGTTTCTTGACGATTGTCCGTCGGTCGATCGCGCCTTGGCTCTGGGAGTGCTTGAGCACATGAAGCAGGTCGTGGCGCATGCGCCTGCTGCTCGATGAGTGTGTCCCGAAGCGGCTGAAGCGCGAACTGCGTGGCCACGAGGCCCGGACGGTTCACGATGCGGGTGGGCTGGAGTCAAGAACGGCGCGCTACTTCGCGCTGCCGACGGGGCGTTCGACGTCTTCCTGACGGTCGACCAGGGGGTTCAGTATCAGCAGAACCACACCGGGCTTCGGATCGCCGTCGTGATCATGGTGGCGTCGAGTAACGATATCGACGACCTGCGGCCGTTACTTCCGTTGGTAGAACAGGCCCTGATTCAGATCCGACCCGGACACGTCCTCCTGTTCGAGCCGGCTTCAACGCTCAATACGGGGGACACGCAAGGTCCACTCACGGTTCGGACTCCCGAAAGGCTCGCCTGAGCACAGGGCGGCCGCCGTGGCGGTTGACGTAGCGAGGGCGCGGCGGTCGGTTTCGACTCGCGGATCAATGGCCTCTTGTCACCTGCCTGCCGAAGCTACCTGCCGACGTGTCTGGACATCGGCGGCCGGGTCGAAGTATATTCCGCACCTCATCCACAACCTTCGCGTCAACCCGGCGGAATCAGGGAGAGCCCCATGCGCAGACTCGTCCTCGCAGTCGTGTTCCTCGCCGTTGCCGTATCAGCCGTCCCTGCGTTCGCTCAGAATCCTCTGGTCGGAACGTGGGAGTCCGTTTCCCGCACGGTGGATGGAAAGGAAACTCCACCGGCAACCCGCGCTGACGGTATCCAGCCTGGTGTCTCACGCTATACCTACACGGCAGATGGTTTCTACATGACGCTGACCATTCCCAAGGGGCGTCCACAGATCACAACGCCGCAGGCTCAATGGACCAAGGAAGACTGGCAAGGGCGATACCAGGGAGTCTATGGGCAATATGGAACCTATTCAGTCTCTGGAGACAAGCTGACGTTGAAGGCGGTCTCCGCGATGGCCCCCGAAAGTGAGGGCAAGGATCGGGTTGTGACATTTCGCAAAGATGGCGCAGATGTGCTGGTGACCTCTACCGGAACCAACGGCTCGAAAACCGAAACGCGGTACCGACCGGTCAAGTGAAGTCCTGACGGTTCCGCGACGACGGGCTGCACAGACGACTGCCTGTTCGAGACCGATGTCTGGCCACCCTGCGCTGATCAGCGGGATGCTCCGCGATCTCCAACACCGACGGTCCATGTGTCGGGCCGTTCGGCACCTGACCAGAAACAGAAAAGGCACCGCGAAGGTGCCCTTTCTGGTCTCCGTTGCAAGTTCGTTGCAAGCTGGAAGGCGAAAGTTGGTGGGCGCTACTGGATTCGAACCAGTGACCCCCGCCGTGTGAAGGCGGTGCTCTACCGCTGAGCCAAGCGCCCAACCCGG
>JBAXOX010000127.1:0-6765 GCA_037133015.1 Acidobacteriota bacterium | reverse complement strand
CTTGTGTGAGCGGGGCCGCGGCGGGGAAGCGCACTCCGGCCTCCGACGCTGCTGCGTCACGCTCCGTTGTGGGAAGTGTCGGAGAGTGGCGGGGAAGCGCACTCCGGCCAGCCACGCCGCTGCCAGCCAACGTCCGTTTGCTATACTCCCCGCAACTGACCGATTCCGATTGCCCTTCATAGAGGTTGATGCATGCCCGCACGCGTCTCCGGTTCCCGTTGGATGTATTCATTCGGCTTGATGGCCGTCGTCGGCGTCGCACTTCTCGCGGGCGCCGGTGCGGAGAAGGTCGCGGGCGTCAGCCGCCAGGCTGCCGCGCCACCGCAAGCGCCCCTCGAAGATCCCAACGTCGTCGTCAATCCCGCGATGTATCAGGGGTTGCGATTCAGATCGGTCGGACCGAGTCGGGGCGGCCGCGTCACCGCGATCGCCGGCATTCGTCAGCAGCCCTGCACGTTCTACATGGGCGCCACCGGCGGCGGCGTCTGGAAGACCACCACCTGCGGTATCCAGTGGGAGCCAGTCAGCGACGGCCAGATAGACACCGGATCGATTGGCGCGATCGCCGTGTCCGAATCGAATCCGGACATCGTCTGGGTCGGCACCGGCAGCGCGGCAATTCGCAGCAACGTGATCATCGGCCGCGGCGTGTATAAATCGATCGACGCCGGAAGAACCTGGAAGCTCGTGGCGCTCCGCAACGCCGGCCAGATCGGCTCCGTCGTCATTCATCCCACCAACCCCGACGTCGTGTGGGTGGCGGCCCTCGGATCTCCGTTCGGCCCCAACGACGAGCGGGGAGTGTTCAAGACTACCGACGGCGGCAAGTCGTGGACACGGGTGTTCTTCGTCAATCGCGAAACCGGCGCGCGCGTCATCGCCATCAACCCGTCGAATCCCAATGAACTTTACGTCGGGATGTATCGCGCCTTCCGCAAGGGCTGGGACATCATCAGCGGCGGATCGGCCACCGAGGGCGGCATCTACAAATCGATCGATGGCGGCGCGACCTGGTTCAAATTGTCCGCGGGACTGCCGCAGATACTTATCGGCAAGATTGATATCGACGTGGCGCGGAGCAAACCCTCCGTCGTGTACGCGATGGTCGAGGCGCCGGGCATCGAGGGCGGTCTCTACCGGAGCGGTGATGCGGGTGCCACCTGGGCGCTCGTCAACAACAGTCAGCGGCTTCGCGCCAGGCCCTTCTACTTTCACTACGTCGATGTGAACCCGAAGAACGAAAACGAGGTCTGGATTAACGAACTGAACCTGTGGAAGTCGATTGATGGAGGCCGGAATTTCGGCGTCGTGCCCAATCCGCACGGCGACAACCACGGAATCTGGTTCAATCCCGACAACCCGAACATCGCGATTCAGAGCAACGACGGTGGCGCCAACGTTACGCTGGATGGCGGCCGAAGCTGGTCGACCAACATGAATCAGCCGACCGGCGAGTTCTACATGGTGGCGGTGGACGAACAATTCCCATACCGGCTCTACGCACCTCAGCAGGACTACACCAACGGAACGCCCGTGGTGCCGAGCCTGCCGCCGGTGTCGTGGGCGCTCGACGCGCCGACCCAAATCTGGGGCGAGACCGCGGGCTGCGAGACCGGCCAGGTCTGGCCGCGGCCCGATGGCAAAGTGATCTTCGGTTCCTGCAAGGGCGAACTGGGACGCTACAGCGTCGTCACGGGCCAGGAACAACACTATTGGGTGTACCCGCAGAATCGGTACGGCAACAATCCAAAGACCATCAAGTACCGCTTCCCGCGTCAGACTGTCGTCTACCTGTCGCCGCACGATCCCAAGGTCGTCTATCAGGCCTCGCACGTCCTGCATCGCTCCACAGACGATGGCAAGACGTGGGAGACCGTCAGCCCCGACCTCACCGCCAACGAACCCGACAAGCAGGTGACACCGGGCGCGCCCATCACGCGCGACATCACGGGCGAAGAGGTGTACAGCAGCATCTACGCCATGGTGGAGTCGCGCCTCGAACCGGGCGTGCTCTGGGTGGGCGCCAACGATGGCCCCGTGCACGTCTCGCGCGACAACGGAAAAACGTGGACCAAGGTTACGCCGAAGGACCTGCCGTCAGGGGGCCGCGTGCAGACGATCGAGGACTCGCCGCACCGGAAAGGTTCCGCCTACATTGCGGTGTATCGATACTTGCGCGAGCACGATCTGCAGCCCTACATCTACGCGACCACCGACTACGGCGCCACGTGGACCAAGCTGACCGATGGCAAGAACGGCATCCCGATCGACCACCCGACTCGCGTGGTTCGCGAGGACCCGAGCCAGGAAGGGTTGCTGTACGCGGGCACCGAGTTCGGCATGTTCCTCTCGTTCGATAACGGCGGCCACTGGCAGACGTTCCAGATGAACCTGCCGAGCACGCCGGTCACCGATATCAAGGTGCACCACAAAGACCTCGTGCTCTCGACGATGGGCCGAGGGCTCTGGATCATGGATAACGTGACGCCTCTCCATCAGTTGGCTGGAAGGCATAAAGCCATCATGACGAGCGAGGCGTATCTGTTTCAGCCGCGCGACGCCTATCGGATGCGATATCCCGCATCGGGCGGACGAGCCGATCAGCCCGAGTACCCGCCGCCAGGTGTCTATCTCGACTATTACCTCGCGGGCGAGCCGTCCGGCGACGTGCAGATCGACATCCTCGACGCCAAGGGTGGGCTCGTGCGAAGCATGACGAGCACGCGGCCCTCGGGCGACGCGACCCCGGCCGCGCCGGCAACGGGCCGCCGACGCGGCGCGGCAAGCGTGTTGCCGAAGCGCGAGTGGCACAGCCGGGTCCTTTGGGATTTTCGGTACGGCGGGCCGACGGCGAACGCACCTGGCGCCGCAGCGGGTGAGGGTGGTGGCGGAAGCGCGGGCGGCCCGCTGGTCGTTCCGGGCAGCTACACGGTGAAGCTGTCGGTGGGTGAGTGGACGCAGTCGCGAACCCTCGAGGTCAAGATCGATCCGCGCGTGTCGGCAGACGGCGTCACACAAGCCGACCTGCAGGCGCAACTCGATCTCGGCCTCGAACTGCGCGACGCCGTCGCCGCGGCCAGGGCGCTGGCGACGCGGATCGCCGAGGCACGAGACAAGGCGAAGGCCGATCCCGCGAAGGCCAGAACGCTTCAGGATCTCTACAACCGCGTCGTCACCTCCAGCATCGTCTATCCTCAGCCGATGCTGATCGACCAGTTGTCGAATATCGCCCGCATGATTGGCGAGGCCGACCAGAAGCCAGGCCGCGACGCGTACGAGCGTTTCGCCGACCTGAAGAAAGAGTTCACAGGCATCCAAGCGGAACTAAAAAAGCTCGGAATGTAGGCCGGGCCTTCAGACCCGGCGCCAGCAAGGAGGATCGATGGCGTTCTCGCGACCGCGCTATACTCGCCAACGTTCCGGCCCGAGCGCTTCGTCGGTCATCGCGCTCCTCCTGCTTGTCGGATCCACATTCGCCGCGCTCACGATGGGCGGCCCACCCGCTCCTGTACCGGCCACTGCGCCAGCGGCCGAGTTTTCGGCCGAGCGGGCCATGGCCCTGGTGGCCGACATCGCCCAGCGCCCCCACCCAATCGGGTCGGCCGACCACACGCGCGTTCGCGACTACCTGATCGCGACGCTTCAATCGCTCAAACTGAACGTCGAGCGCCAGAAGACGACGGTCGTTCGCCTCGAGGCGGGCGGAGCCCGCGCCGCGACTGTGGAGAATCTGCTCGTTCGGATCAAGGGCACCAACAGCACTGGTGCGATCCTCGTGGCCTCACACTACGATTCGGTTCCCGCTTCGCCGGGCGCAGCCGACGATGGGGCGGGCCTGGCCGCGATGCTGGAGGCGTTGCGAGCGCTCACCGCCGTGCCGCAGTTGCAGAACGACATCATCATCCTGTTCACCGACGCAGAAGAATTGGGATTGCTCGGCGCCGAGGCGTTCGTTCGCGATCATCCCTGGGCCAAAGACGTAGCCGTCGCCGTCAACCTGGAGGCGCGCGGCACGAATGGTCCGTCCATGATGTTCGAGACGGGCGAGAACAACGGCGCCGTCGTTCGCGAGTGGGCCGCGGTCGTGCCCAGAGCCACGGGTTCGTCGCTGACCTACGAGATCTACAAACGCCTGCCGAACGACACGGATTTTTCGGTGTTCCGCCGGCTTGGCATTGTCGGACTCAACTTCGCGTACATCGGCAACTGGCGTGCGTATCACACGCCGAGCGACTCGGCAGCCGCGCTCGACCCGGGGAGCCTGCAACATCACGGCGTGGCGGCGCTCGCGCTGATGCGGCGTTTTGGCGCGATGGATCTGGCCAGCCTCAAAGAGCGCGATGCGGTGTACTTCGCGCTGCCCGTGATCCGCACGGTCGTCCGCTACTCCACGGTGTGGGTGCGGCCGCTTGCCGTGCTTGCGGTGATCGCGTTCGTCTGGGTGGTCGTGTCCGCCCTGCGCCGGCTGAATACGAGCGAAGGAGGGCTGCTGCTGGCGCTGGTGATGTGGGCCCTTATGGTTGGCCTCGCTGGACTGTGGGCGTTCTACTTCAGCCGCGCGGTCGGATGGGTCCACGCCCGCTGGCTGAGTCCCGGCGATCTGCTGATGAGTGGACCGTACGCGCTCGCGTTGGTGATGACGATCGTCGGTGCCGGCGTGTTCGCCTACGCAATGCTCAGGCGCGTCTTTGCCGCGCAGACGCTGGCGCTGTCCGGCCTGTTGTTGTGTCTCGTCGTCACGAGCGTGGCGTCGTGGACCGTCATTCCTGGAGGAAGTTACGTGTTTCTCTGGCCCCTTCTGGCCAGCCTGATCGCGGTGACTCTGCTGCCCTCGGCCATTGATGCGCACGCCGCAATCAGCACCACACGCACCGTCGTCATCTGCGCGCTCGGCCTCCCATCAACACTTATCCTGTGGCCGCTGGCCTTGATGCTGTTTCAGTCGCTGGGCCTGACGCCGGAAAGCGGCGCGGGCCTTGGTGTGCTCACTATGTTCTCGCTGTTCGCGCTGGCGCCCCAGGGCGAACTGGTGGCCGACAAGACCCGCGTGTGGCCGGCGTGCGCTGCGCTGCTGGCAGCGGTGGTCTGTTTCGGATACGGAATGGCCACCACGAGGTACTCCGACGCGCAGCCACGATCGGTCAACGTCGTGTATGCGGTGGATGCCGACAAGCGCGAAGCCTACTGGGTGTCGCGAACGCCGGAGGTGAATCCCTGGCTGCGGCAGTTTCTTGGAGATAAACCGGCGTCGGGCCGTCCCGCTGTGTTACTGCCGGCCTCAGCCCCGGAAGGCACGCCGGGCTACTTTCATCAGCGAACCGACCTTGCGGACGTAAAACTCCCTGCGGCCGTTGCGGTTCCAGGTGGCGAAGCGGCGGAACAGGGACGATCGTTGAGTGTGCGCGTCACTCCGTCGGCCGAGGGTCATGCATTGTCGATTTGGTTGAGCGGGGCGGCAGTGCTCGAAGCGCGAATCAACGGTCGCGATGTCGGGATGGGCGCCGCAGGAATCCAGCCGAGCGACGATCGGTGGACACTTGAGTACGGGAACGCGCCGGCCTCTGGCGTCACCATCGCGTTGATGCTCAAAAATCGGGATCGCATCACCGTGGCCGTGCTCGATCGCAGTGCGGGTTGGCCGACGCTGGCAGGCAAGATGTTTACGCCGCGGCCGGGCGACCTGATGCCGATTCACTCTGGCGACCAAACCGTCATCCGCCGCAACTTCGTGTTCTGATCGGTGCTCTGACCCGCGTCCTGCTCTGACCCGCGTACCGGTCTGGCCCGCGTCCCGCCGCCCCCCGGCCGTTGCGATGCCACGCGCTGGGGCCGCGACCCCCGTGTCGCACCGCCTGCCCGTGTCGGATCCGGACGCGATAGATGGCGCCCCTATGCGCCCGACGCGATGTACTTCTCGAGGTGGTGAATCGTGTACCGCTGTTCGGCGACGATGGCCGACACCACAGCCCGAATCGACACCACACCCAACACCCTTCCGTCCTCCAACACCGGCAGATGCCGGATGCGCCGCTCGTCCATCAACGCCATGCACCGATCGGTGGTCCAACTCGGGTCGATCGTCACCACGTCGGTCGACATGATTTCCGACACCCGCAGATCCTTCGACGCCCTGCCCACCAGCACGACCTTGCGGGCGTAGTCGCGCTCGGTGAAGATGCCAGCCAACGCGCCCTTCGACACGACGACCACCGCGCCGATGTCCTTCTCGGCCATCAGGCGAAGCGCGTCGAAGACCGTCGTCTCGGGGGCGACGGAGAATACTTCCGAACCGGCAACCAGCATCTGTTTGGCGGTAGTGGCCACGGATCAACCTCGTTTCATGTCGTACCGTCACGAACCGGCCCGAGGCCGGTGTTGGTCGGACCAGTCGTCAACTCGGCCGCCCACCGTGGCCGGCCGCCTCGACAGGCACGCCAGAGGTCCGTGCGTTTGAGAATAGCACGATCCTATTTTCGATCGCGCCTCCCGATCTGGCACCGCAGCGGCTGAGCGGCGCTCCACGAAGGGTGGACCACGGTCGGTCGATGGTCGGTCAACGCGGTCAGCGCCAATCGTCGACGCCATATGGCGCATTCGACCATGTTCGGGCTGTCAGGGCCCGGTGCCTGGATATCCGCGTATTCTACCCAAGCGGGTGTATAAGTACCTCAAGCGAGGCTACGGCCATTCGTTCCCGGGCCCGCGGAAACTCAGACTGGCCCCCCGGTCCTGATGTCGGTATTGGTCGGCGAAAACGCAAGGGGG
>JBAXOX010000126.1:0-6783 GCA_037133015.1 Acidobacteriota bacterium | reverse complement strand
GCGAACCCCTTCAGGTCGTCCTTGGTCGCGAACCCCTTCAGGTCGTCCTTGGTCGCGAGAGTTGGCAAAATCTGCTCGATTGAATCGAGCCGCCGATTGACATTTTTGAACTCCAGAGCGGTCTGGTCTTCGGTCATGCGAGACTCTCCTCTCGTATTTCGGAGGAAATTCCAGGATGGCGACCCCGCGATTCCTGGAGGTTCCGATTCTAGCATCGTCACTCTGCAAAGGCAGTGCCCCCGCAAGCCGCGTACCTCAATTTGATAGACTCGCCGAATGGACGTTGGCATCCGGATCGAACACCTGCGGAAGGTCTACACGTCGCCACCACCCGCGGCGGCCCAGGTCCGCGGCGGCCCGATGACCGGCGTGAAGTTTTTCAAGCGGCCCGAGAAGAAGAAGTTCGAGGTCGTCGCTCTCGACGATGTCTCGCTCGACGTCCGACCGGGCGAAGTGTTTGGCCTGCTCGGCCCGAATGGTGCCGGCAAATCAACCACGGTCGGCATTCTCACCACGCGTATCCGCCCGACCTCCGGCGGTGCGTGGATTGGCGGCCTCGACGTGTGGCGCGAACGGGTGAGTGTGAAGCGCCTGATTGGCGTGGTGCCGCAAAAGCCGAACCTCGATTTCGCGCTCACCGCCCGCGAAATGCTCACCTACCACGCGGCGTACTTCGGCATGCCGCCAGCCCAACGCCACTCCCGCGCGACAGAACTGCTGGACCGCTTCCAGTTGGGCGATCGCGCCGACAGCCTCGTCACCGGTTTCTCGGGCGGCATGATGCAGCGCCTGTCGATTGCCCGCGCGCTGATGCACAACCCGCAGATTCTGTTTCTCGACGAGCCGAGCACGGGCCTCGACCCGCAGACGCGCCTGCTGCTCTGGGAGCTGATTCGCGATTTCAATCGGCGCGGCCAGACCGTCATGCTCACCACGCACAACATGGACGAAGCCGACGCGCTGTGCCACCGCCTCGCCATCGTCGATCACGGCCGCGTGATCGCCACGGGAACGCCCGATCAACTCAAGCGGTCGGTGCCGGGCGGCTTCGTCGTGCGGCTCCAGGTCGACACGATGAGCGACGGCCTCAGCGCCAGCCTCGCGCAGATCCAGGGCGTCACCGAAGTGCAACGCACTCCGGAGGGAGGCGTCGATCTGTACGCGGACCGCGGCGGCACGCTCATCCCGCACATCGTCACCGCGGTTGCGGCGGCTGGCACGACGATTCGCGACGTGCACATCTTTGAACCGAGCCTCGAGAATTTGTTCCTGCACCACACCGGAAGGAGCTTGCGCCAGTGAACCTTCAGGCGTTTCTCGCGATGCTCAGCCGGGACGGGCGCGTGGCCCGGCGCAACTTCCTGCCACTGCTGCTGCAGAACCTCGTGCAACCGATGCTCTTCGTGTTCGTCTTCGGTCGCGTGATGACCACCAGCGGCATGATGCCGGAAAGTTACAAGAGCCTGCTCCTGCCGGGCATCATCGCGATCAGCATGCTGTTGTCGGGCCTGCAAGCCGTCGCGTTTCCGATGATTGCGGATTTTCAATTCACCCGCGAGATCGAGGATCGCCTGCTGGCGCCGATGGAAATCGAATGGGTCGCCATCGAGAAGGTCGTCGCCGGCAGTATCCAGGCGCTCATCGCGGGCGGGGTGGTGATCCCAACGGCCTGGCTGATTCTCGGGACCGGCGTGCAGATCAGCTTCGCGCAACCCCTCGAACTGGTCGTCCTCGCGGTGCTGGTGGCCGTGCTGGCGGCGGCCATCGGCCTCACGCTGGGCTGCTCGCTCGGACAGGCGCAGATCGGGATCATGTTCAGCCTGATCGTCGGACCGATGATATTCTTCGGCTGCACCTATTACCCGTGGAGCGCGCTCGCCTCGTTTCCGATCCTGCAGAAACTGGTCCTGCTGAACCCGTTCGTCTACGCGAGCGAGGGCTTCCGCAGCGCGTTGGTGCCTCAGTTCCCGCACCTGTCAGGCTACGCGGTCTTTGGAGGCCTGCTGCTGTTCAACGGCGTCTTCTTGTGGCTCGGGTTGCGGCAATTCCGGAAGAAGGCGATCGGCTAACCTGACGCGGTGCTACTTGCGCTTCTTCCTGCCGGCGGAGTGAAGCTGGACGTACGTCCCGACCAGGCTGAGCGCGAGCCACGCGCCGTACAACCAGAGCGCCGGCGAGACGCCGGCATTGGGATAGACCACCCAGACATCGGTCGAGGCGGACGCCGCCCTGGCGCCTTTGCCCGCCATCAAGGCCGTCGCCCCCACCATCGCGGTCCAGGCGCCGCCAAACGCGGTGGCGGCGACAATCACCTGGCGCTGAAACCAGATAGCGACGAAGGCTCCAGCCGCAGCCACCACGATCACGAGCACCCACGGCGGATCGCCGCGAAGCGGCGTGTAGATGGCATTGAGCAGAAACGCCGCGGTGCCAGCCCCGACCAGCGCGACGCCGACGAAGTACCCGGCCACCAGAATCAGGGCGCCCACCGCACCGCCGGCCGCCGCGGCCGCCACCAGCGACCACGTGTTGGCCGTACCGACCATCGAACTGGCCACCAGCGCGCCCAGCAGGAAGCCGTAGGCGCCGAGCACGTACCGGAACAGCCGGTAGCCGGCCAGGCAGGTGACGAGGCCACCCGCCACCAGGGCCACCGCGGCGGGAAACTGAAAGGCCAGCGGGAGCATCCTAGACCTCCCGGCGCCCTTCCATCGCCTTGTGCATCGTGACGTCGTCGGCGTACTCGAGGTCGCTGCCAACCGGGACGCCCATCGCAATCCTGGTCACCCGCACGCCCAGCGGCTTGAGCAACCGCGCCAGGTAGATGGCGGTCGCCTCGCCCTCGACGTTGGGATTGGTGGCCAGGATGATCTCGTCGACGCCGCCGGCGTCGACGCGCGCCAGCAGGCTCTTGATGCGCAGGTCGCCAGGCCCCACGCCCTGCAGCGGCGAGAGCGCCCCCATCAGCACGTGGTACACGCCGTTGTAGTCGCGGGCCCGTTCGATCACCAGGACGTTCTGCGGCTCTTCCACCACGCAGATGAGGCGCGTGTTGCGCGACGCGTCGGTGCACAGCGGACACGGATCGGTGTCGGTGACGTTGTTGCACGCGGTGCAATAGCTGACGCGGTCCTTGACGTCCCGGATGGCGTCGGCCAGACGGCCGGCATCCTCTCGCGTGCTCTTCAGGACGTGAAATGCCAGGCGCTGCGCGCTCTTGCGGCCAATGCCGGGAAGCCGCTGCAACTGGTCGATCAGGCGCGTCAGGGGTTCTGGTTGGGACATGCGGCGCGCGGCCTCAGGACAATCCCGGGATCTTCATCCCGCCCATCATGCCGCCCAACTGGGTAGACATCGCCTCGTCGGCTTTCCGGGAGGCGTCGTTGATGGCGGCGAGAATCAAATCTTGCAGCATCTCGACATCGTCTTTATTGACCACTTCGGGATCCAGCTTGAGCGACTGGACCTGCTTGAGGCCATTGACCACGACGGTCACCATGCCGCCGCCGGCGGTGGCTTCGATCCGCATCTCGGCCATCTGGCGCTGCATCTGCTCCTGCATCCGCTGCGCCTGCTTCATCATGTTCTGGATGTTCATGACTTCTTTTCGAGCTCCGTCACATCTGTAATCTCGGCCGCGAAAATCCCGAACAGCGCCTGTACCACCGGGCTCTTTTCGGCCTCGGCCTTCAAGTCGGCTCCTGGTTTCGATGTCCCGGCGCCCGCCGCCGCGCCACGGCCCGCGCCGGCCGGCCGGTCCCCTTTCGCCAGGTCCGCCGACACCGCGAGCCTGCGGCCCACCACCTGCAACGCGGTCTTCTCGAGGTAGTCCTTGTTCTGCCACACCTGCTCGGCCAGAAAGGTCTGGTCTGCGGAAAACATGAAGACGATTTTGTCCGACTCGAAATCGATCCGCTGCGCCTGGGCGATCACCGATCCGTGGAAGGCCGCGCGCGCCTTTCGAATTTCTTCGAAATAGAGGTCCCGATCTTTGCCGCCGCTACCGGCCGGACCTGCCACCGAGGCGGGTTCCGGGTCGGGCAACGCGATCGCGGCGGGAGGCGGCGCAGACGGGGCGACTGACGCGGCGGCGGAAGGCCGCACCGGCTCTTTCGCGACCCGACGGGCGACAGCCGCCGAGGAGGCCGACCCCGGGCCCGGTGGCACCGGTGCAGGCGCCGTCGACGGGGGGCGCGACGAAGGCGAACGCTGGAACGGCGTCGGCGCGGCCGGCGCACGCGGAGGCGATGGAGCCGCGGGCGATCGGCCCTGCAGCTGATCGATCACATCGGTGAGCGGCGTCAGTTTGCGCAGGTGAATCCAGCGCAGCAGCGCCATCTCGAGGTGATAGCGCGGCTCGGCGGCGTTCCGGATGTCGATCTCGGCGCGCGTGACGACATCGAAGGCCCGCAGCAGATCCTCGCGCGAAAACCGCGGCAGCAGCGCCTTGAGCCGATCGTGATCCTGCTCGGGCGCAATATCCTGATCGGCGAATCGCCCTTCGTCGATCGACAGCACCAGCAGGTCCCGCACCAGACGGGACAGTTCTCGGCAGAGCAGCTTGAGGTCGTACCCGGCCTCCACCGCCCGGCCCGCCAGTTCGAACGCCCCGGCGCCGTTTTCGTCGGCGACCGCCGTCAGCACGTCGAACAGCAAGTCGCGCCCCACCAGGCCCAGCACCAACGCGACATCGTCGACGCCCACGGTGGTGCCGGAGAAGGCCAGCACCTGATCGAAGGCGGTCTGGGCGTCCCGCATGCTGCCTTCGGCCGCGCGCGCCACCAGCGCAAGCGCCTGGTCGGACACGGTGATGCCCTCCGACGTCGCGATCATCTTCAACTGGTCGCCGATGTTCCGGCTCGAAATGGTCTTGAACTCGAACACCTGCGAGCGCGACGTAATCGTCTCGGGAATCTTGTCGAGCAGCGTGGTCGCCATGATGAACGTCACGTGCCGCGGCGGCTCTTCGACCGACTTGAGCAGGGCGTTGAACGACGAGGGCGAGAGTTGGTGGACCTCGTCGATGATGAATACCTTGTGGCGATCGCGGACCGGCATGATGGCCAGCCCCGAGATGATCACCTCGCGAACGTTGTCGACGCCGGTGTGCGTGGCCGCGTCGATCTCGAGCACGTCCATGTCGCGGCCTTCGGCAATCTCACGGCACGGATCGCAGTCGCCACACGGGTCGGCGGTCGGGCCGTTGACGCAGTTGAGCATCCGCGCCAGGATGCGGGCCGTCGTGGTCTTGCCGACGCCGCGCGGCCCGGCAAACACAAAGGCCTGCGCCACGCGGTTGTTCGCCATCGCGTTGCGAAGGGTCTGCGTGACGGCGCGCTGCCCGACCACCGCGTCGAGCGTCTTGGGTCGCCACTTCCGGGCAATTACTTCGTAGGACATGCGAAACACGTGCAGAGCGCGAGGCGCGACCCGAGGCGGCGCCAGCCCCAAATCTTCATGACTGCCGCAGCGGCGCGAGTCGCCGCGCCCGTTCAGGTGCCCGAGTCAGATTCACTCCAGGCGTGTGTCGTGCGCCCCACTGCGGCCCGGGTTGTCCTGCGGCACATCACAGGATCCGCTTAGTGCTGCTGCCTTCCGGCCCTGACACGGTTCACAGGCTGTGATTGCACAGGGTCCGAGCCGCAGTGCGACACACGACGACGCCACGGCCGGCCCGACTCCGGGGCGGGTGGACAAGTCAGTGTACTGTACATTCCACCCAACCAACCACGGACGGCCTGTGTCTACTTCTGGTGTGAGCGATGCGGAACTGGTCGAGCGGGCCCGGCGGGGCGACCACGCCGCGTTCGGAGAACTCGTCGACCGGCACCGGAGCTCGGCGTTCCGGGCAGCCCTCGCGGCGCTCGGGTCCCCCGAGGACGCCGAAGACGTGGCGCAGGAGGCATTGGTGGCCGCGTTTCGGCATCTTGCCGGCTTCCGAGAGCAGGCCAGTTTCAAGACGTGGCTCCTGTCGATCGCGTGGCGCAAGGCGCTCACGCGGCGTCGCAGCCTCAAGACCATGCTGCGCCGGTTCGTCTCGCCAGCCGAGGGCACCGAGTGGGAGTTCCCGGACCGGTCGCGCGGGCAGGAGCAAGGGCTCATCGAGTCGGAGGTCGGCGCGCACGTGAAACGGCTCATCACGGGCTTGTCTCCCAAGCTGCGCGACGTGCTGTTGTTGACCACAACGGGCGAACACACCTACGAAGAGATTGCGGCCATGCTGAAGATTCCCGTCGGCACGGTCAAGTGGCGGATGGCAGAGTCGAGACGCCAACTGAAGAACAAGCTGAGTGCGTTGGGGTATCGAAGTGCGTAGGGGACGCGGATAGGGATTGGGGATTGGTCGGGATTGGGGATGAGATGGCTGACGCGCCGCGGAATTCGGGATTCGGGGTTCGGAACTCGGGATTCGCGGGCAGCCGCGAACACGGGCCGGACTCAATCGATCTGGTGATCGATGCGGTCGCGCGGGACATGACGCGAGTCGACGCTCCACCGTCGATGCGCGCCTCGGTCCTCGCGCGGATCGAACGCCAGGGCGGTGAATCTGGCAGTGGGTGGCCCCGCGCGGCGTGGGCTGCTGGCTTCGCGGTGGCCGTCCTCGTCATCACAGCGGCGGTCTGGTTCGCAACGCCGGGCAGGCAGCCAGGCGTAGGAGCCGATTCGATGATGGCGACGCGCGGCGCGGCGCCCGTGCCAGCCGGCAGGGCGGCGGCGCCGCCGCCGCATCCATCGACGAAGGTGGTCCCGAGCGGATTGGTCGCGGGCAACGCAACAGGCGGC
>JBAXOX010000125.1:0-6846 GCA_037133015.1 Acidobacteriota bacterium | reverse complement strand
CCTCGACCCGCAGCGTGTGCCGGGCCGTTCCGATGGGCACTTCCTTGCTGTCCACGACGACGAACGCATCGACGCGAACCGTGTAGGTCGTGGGCTGGCTCGTATTGAGGCTTTGGAAGGGCCCCGCGCTCGACAGCCTGAGCCCGCCGGTCTCTTCGGTCCATCGGTAGCGGAGGCTCTCGGTCGGCGGAGCCCCGGTGAACTTGACCACCGCCGAGAGCGCGACATTGTCGCCGACCTTGACGCTGGCTGGTCCGACGATCGACACGGTCCCCTTGACCACCGTCGCATCTTTCACGACGCTGAACGGGATGGTGGCCGACGATGTGGGGAATACCCTGACGAAGCCATTCTCCTTCACCACCCAGTTCGGCGGGATGTCGTCGCTCACCACGGTGGCCGTAAAGCTCGGCTCCCGGGTCAGCGTCGCCTTGTGGTCGGCAGGCGCCGTGTACACGAGTTGTTTCTTCAAGGACTGATTGCGGTTCGAATCGACCTCTTTACCATCCACAACCAACGTGTCGATGGTCGTCGAGAACACGAGTTGTGTGGCCTTGCCGCCCTCGAGGAACGTGAGGATGGCGTTCATCTTCTCGAGCAACTCGTTCGCCTTCGCCGCGTTCAATGTCGACGACGCCTCGAAGGTCACGGTGGCGGCCAGTCCCCCCTGCTCCTTCATCGGAACGGGGCTGCCTGGCTGCATATTGAGCAGCGCCCGGCTGGCTGACACCTGTTTGTCGAACTCGACAAACAGGGCGTTGAAGGCGGTGATGCGGGCGAGCCGGTTCTGTTTCCACAACCTGACGATCGGCGCGTAGCACTTGCTGAACAGGGCGGCGCTGAGGGTCTTGTCTTCCACCCAGACGTTGTTCTCCAGCCGGAGCGACGCCTGCGAGGCCTGGAAAGCGATGAAGGTGGACAGCCCCGCGTTGCCGTCGGGCGTATCGGGGAACTTGGTCGCCATCTGGTCGAGGGTCCAGCCCTTGTTGGCTTCCGCGCGCCCCGGGACCGAATGGACGCCCGAGGCCAAATCGACGCAGTCCTGGAACGCCGTGACGGTCGTGTAGGCGTTCGACTTGATGATCTCGAGCACCGCGTCGGCGATCTCCATCGTCAGGCCCGGAGCCAGTCCGCTCAACCAGGCCAGCTGCTTGCTGGACGTGTTGAGCACGGCCCCGTTGAATTCGGCCGGGCTGAGGTTGGAGGCATCCCTGAGCGTGGTGTAGTTCATGTAGACCTGCACCGCGAGGAGAAATTCCGACAACGACAGCTGGCCGGCGTATCTACTGAACAGCTGGCTCACCTTCCCCATGCCTCTCGCCTCGGAGCCGAGGACGCCGCGCAGCAGATTCTTCATGTCGACATCGGATTCCACAGCCAGCCGACCGATCGCGGTCAGTTCCTGTTCGGCCCGTGCGAGAAGCGAACGAATCTTCTCGGGATCCTTGACCGCGCCTCCGGCGAGCTCATTGAGATACGCCGTGCCACCCTCGGCAAGATTTTCGAGACCTCGGGCCTTCTTGAGCGCCTCCTGCAATCGCTTCGCCTGCTTGACGGCCTTGTCCACGTTGCCGTTCCCGAGTTCGTCGAGGGCCTTCTCCAGGCACTGCAGGCCCCTGTTCACCTCACCCCCGGTGGTCAACCTCTCCAGGCCTTCCGTCAAGTGCGTAAGGTCGGCGGCTCCGGTCATCACGCGGCCCGTCGCGGGATCTGCGTAGAAGAGCTTGCCGGCCTTGTCTTCGTAGTAGTGGAGATACGACTTGGAACCCGGCCCCCAATAGCCCTCGGGCACCGCGCCTCCCAGGTTCGGGTTCGATCCGAGCCTCTGGAACAAGCTCACCGCGTCCTCGGCATCCGCCACCGCCGACACAAGCTGGGACGGCGGATACACGTTGGTGCTGTTGATGAGCTTCTGAATCTGTTCCGGGCTCAAGCGCTTGGCGAGACCGAGATCCTCGATGTTCTCTTTCAGCGTCGTCTGGAACTGCTTCCAGAGCCTCGCCGCCGACCGGTCGGTCTCCCCGCCGAGGACGACCCTCATGTCGTGATCGGAAAGCCCCCCGGCGAGCGGGCCGTTGTAGTTGCCCTTCACCGACGACCCAACCACGATGACCTGCACGCCGGTCTTCGAGACGCTCTGCCTGACGGCCTTTTCCATCAGGTCGATCGCCTCTTTGTCCAGCGCGGCCAATTCGGCGGCGCTTTGAGCGCGGGCCACCTGTCCCGATAGCAGGAACAAGACCGGTACGAGGATGGCGAGCGTCCCGAGACGCGATGGACGGACGTTCATAAGATCCCCCACAATCTGGCGTCAATGACAGACGGGCATCGGCGATGGCGGCCCCATTTTAGCTCCGGTGATGGGGGCCAGCCGCGATTTGCCGAGTTTCTGTTGCCGAGTTTCGGGGCTCGCCGCCCTCCGGTACGTCCTACACGGATAGGTAATTTTTGCCACGTAAAAGGAAAGCCAACGTTGAGGTTTTTGCCACGCCCCGATCAGGATCCGCTGATTCCCTAAGGAATCCCGAGTCGGCCACCGGCACGTGTCCTGCAATAGCTCCAGCTGCGCGAGCTCTTCGGCCCCCCATCGGAGTGCCTCACGTCAGGGGATAAACATATGAGCATCGTCCTCGACATGCCGAGACCTGTGCCATCGACAGTGCGATTTGGGGGGGCGCTGCTCGAGCAGGCGTTACGCGAAGACGCACAGCGGGAAGCGGGTCGGCGCCCGCAGACGCTCGACGAATTGATGGCCGAACGGCTTGAGCTGGCGTTGGCCGCCGGCGAAAATCCGCCAAGGCGACGCCCAGCGGCAGGACAGATCTGGAGCGTGGCGGACAGCGCCTGAGCCCTGAGTTTGTCGCCCCTCGACGGTGTTCGTGGCAAGGCAACCCAGGGGTCGCCGAAAGCACGACAGCTTCCTACTTGCCCGTCCGCGCCGCGCTCCATTTTTCCGTCTTGCCGTCCACCGAGATGGTTCCCTCGATTGCGTCGCCGCTGACCCGCCCTTTGTAGAGCGCGCCGCCCACGCTGAAGCTAATCTGATCGCCGACGAGCTTGCCGCCGGCCACCGGGGTGGACGCCGCTCCATTCGACAGCGACCCGGCTACGGCTTGAAACTGTTGCGTGAGCGTCAGCGCCCCCTGTGCGGATTGCCATGTGCCGGCGACGTTCGCAGGCACAATCCAGAGATACGCCGTGCAGTACGTCGTGCACTCCCGATCCACGGTCGCCGAATCGTCGGCGGTCCAGTCGCCCATGGTGAACGAATTCGACACGATGCGAGTGCCAGGCTTGAGATCGAGAATCTTCGGGCGCAGCTGCAGGTTGATGTCGGGCAGCAGGAACATCGTGATGACGGTGGCCTTCGAAAAGTCGCTCTCGAACAAATCGGCCTTCTCGAATGTCGCCCGGTCGCCCACGCCGGCGGCCGCCGCCGCGCGCCGGGACAACTCGACCATGTCGGGGTTGTATTCGATGCCGTAGGCCCGCGCCCCGCGAACCGCGGCGGTAATCACGGTTCGGCCGTCGCCCGAACCGAGGTCGATGACGACGTCCCGCGCTGTCACCTTTCCCATGTCGAGCATCTTGTCGACCAGCGTCTGCGCGGTGGGCAGCCAAATCACGTCTTTGCCGGCCTGGCCCGGTGTCGGCTGAAACGGCGCTGACTGCGGCGGGGTCTGCGCGTACGCCGAGGCAACAGCCATCAGCACGACCAGGCAGGCACTCAGCAGGATGCGGCGATGGGTCGATGATGTCGTCATGTCTGTACTCCCACTCCCAGTGGCGTCAGCGTCCGCGCCCGTATCGTCATCCGCGCGGCATTGTCTGGACACGCTCGATGTGCTGGAGATGATTGAGGTCGTGGCCTGCCAGCAGTTCCAGAATCCAACCGACCCGCATCTCGCCCCGCTCGGGATGGTGGATCACGCGCGCCCACTCCTCTGCGGTGAGGCTCCGGAACAGCGGCAGATTGAACTGCCGGAACCCGGTGTATGCCTGCAGCGCCTCGAGGCTGCCCATCGGCGGCTCACGGCGCAGCCAGTCGTCCTGTTCGAACGGCTGGACCACGTAGCGGTCGGTGGTGAGCGCCAGTCGCAATCGCGCGGCAAACGCCAGTTCGGTCTGCGCCAGGTGCAGCAGCAGTTGCGCGACGGTCCATTTGCCGGGCGCGTAGGAGAGCGCCCACTGCGCCGGGGTCATCCGCTCGACGATCGCGCGGATGCGTCCTGGCGTGTCGCCGAGCGCGGCGAGCACGTCTCGATCTCCGAGCGCCTCTCGGTAGGGGTTGCCAGCCCAGCGGTCGTGTGGCGGGTGAACGGCTGCGGTCACGATGCCTTCTTTCCTGTTCGCCGGGCGTTGGCCTGACGCAGCAATTGCTGGGTGGCGGGATGCTGCGGGTTGGTGAGCACCTGCCGCGGATCGCCCTGCTCGACCACGCGGCCCTCCGCCATCACGACGACCCGATCGGCATAGTCGCGCACGAAGTCGTCGTCGTGCGTGGCGACCAGCAGCGTGCGCCCGCCGGCGGTGAGGTCGTTGAGCGTGCCGCCCAGTTCGCCGCGGCGCGCCGGATCGAGTGATGCGGTCGGCTCGTCCATCAGCAGCAAGGGTGGATCGACCGCCAGGGCGCGGGCGATGGCCACGCGCTGCGCTTCTCCGCCCGACAACTCCCGCGGCAGGGCCGAGGCTCTCGCACCAACACCCATTTGATCGAGCAACTGCTGCGCCCGCTGCTCCGCCGCGCGGCGGTCAACGCCGTGCGCGTGCACCGGCGCCAGCCAGACGTTCTGCAACGCGGACATGTGTTCGAACAGAAAGTGGAACTGAAACACCATGCCGACCTTGCGCCGCAACGCGCCGAGAATCGGCGGCGGGGGGGGGCCACCGGGCGGAAGGCACACCCCGTCGATCACCAGCTCTCCGCGGTCGAACGGCTCGAGGCCCGCCACCGCGCGCAGAAAGGTCGTCTTGCCACCGCCCGACAGGCCCATCAACGCCACGAACTCGCCGGACGACACATCCACTTCGACGCCGCGCAAGACCTCCCGGGTCCCGCGCGTCAGCCGTACGTCCCTTGCCCGCAACAGGGCCGGCGCTACGAGGTCGGGGCTTGCCACTTGGCCTCCAGGTTTCGCGCCATCCGCGACAGCGGGAGCGACATCGCCAGGTACATGCCGGCGCAGAGCGCCCCGGGAACCACCCAGCTGCCAATGTTCGCGGCGAAGATCGACGTCTGCTTGGTGAGTTCGACGACGGTCAGCACCGACACGAGGGAGGAATCCTTGAGCAGCGCCACGAAGTCGTTGGTCATCGGCGCCAGCGCCAGCCGAAGCGCCTGCGGGCCTCGCACGAGGCGAAACACCTGGCGTTCGCTCAGGCCCAGCACGCGGGCGGCCTCGAGCTGTCCTTTGGGCACCGCCAGCAACGCCGACCGATAGATCTCGCTTTCGTATGCGGCGTAGTTCAGCCCAAGACCCAGCAGCGCCGCGACGAAGGCCGGCAGCCTGACAAACGACGCCAGCCCGTAGTAGAGCACGAACAGTTGCAGCAGCACGGGCGTGCCGCGGATGAGTTCGACGTAGGCGGTGAAGATCGCGCGGGTGATCGGGCCGCCGTACACACGGCCGCTCGCAATGAGGATGCCGGCGGTGACGGCGAGCACCATCGACAGGCACGACAGCAGGATGGTGACAACCGCCGCGCTGAGCAGCGACGGCAGATACCTGACCACTGCCGCCACACCGCCCAGCGGCACGGAACCCCCGGGCGACGAGGGCGGAGCCTCCGCCTGGCGGTCGCCCAGCGGAACCGGCGCAGTGGCTGCGCCGGTCGTGACGTCCCCTCCCGCGAGGACCCAGGCATGCAGCTTGGGCTGATCGTCGTTCCAGAGGCCCCAGCGGCGGAACAGGGCTTCGAGCGAACCGTCGCGCATCGCCCCGCGCAGGATCGCATCAACCCGGTCGCGCGTCGCGGCATTGTCTTTCGCCAGCACACCCACGTAGTAGCCGACCGCCACCGCGTCGGGCACGGTCGCAAGCCCCTTCTCGCGCCGCAGCGCGCGATCGGCGATCACATGATCGAGGAGCACCGCGTCGAGCCGGCCCAGGGCCAGATCGCTATACGGATGGACGTCGTCGTCGTACGACACGGGCACCACGCCGAGTTCGGCCTGCGCCTTCAGCAGCATGTCGTAGGCGGTCGATCCGCCCAGGGTGCCGACACGATGGCCGCGCAACTGGGCGAGGGTGCGATAGGTGTCGCGATCGGCGACACGCACGGTGAGCACTTCCCGAAACGCGTAGTACGGCACCGTGGCCGAGAGCGCCCCGCGGCGAGCGGGCGAATCCTCCATCCCGCACAAACCGATCACGAAATCGCCTCGCCGGACCGACGCGTCGATCGAGGCGAACTGCACAGGCACGAACTCGGGCACGAGCCCGAAGCTGGCGGCGATCAGCTTCGCGAGGTCGACTTCGTAGCCGACGACCTTGCTGGGATCCGACGGGTCGGCTTCGACGTACGGCGCGCCGCCCTCCGGGTCGCAGCCCCAGCGAAAGAGCCCCGCGCCAGCCTTCGGCTGGGGCGACTGAGCTCCGGCCGCGGCCGGCCAGCACAGGACCAGCAGCAGGACGACGCCGACGAGCGAGCGGCCGGGTCGGGCCGCGACATGGAATCTGGCAGGCATCGCAATCTGTGTGTGCGCATTATGTAATCCGAGGGCATTCGGACGCAAGCGCACAGACGCGGAGGCACAGACGCGGAGACCGAACGAGACCGCCAACCGGGCGGCCATCGCCAATTCCGAACACCGCCCGCCCGGCGACCGCTGGCGGCGAAGATGCG
>JBAXOX010000124.1:0-6861 GCA_037133015.1 Acidobacteriota bacterium | reverse complement strand
GGCCCGGGCTTCGACGCCGGTGGCGGACGAGGGAGGGGAGGCGGGGTCGGACCAGGCCCGGGTCTCGACGCCGGCGGCGGACGAGGGATGCGTCGGCCAACCGCGTTTTATCCGGTCGTCGTCCAGGGCCGCGTCAGGGCGATGGTGCTGGTTCCGCCCAACGCGCCTCTGGCCGTGGTGATTCGTCAGGTCGCGCCGGTCGGGTTGGCCATCGCAACCCTCCTCGTGGTCGTCGGAACGATGCTGGCGAGCGTGTTCATTTTCAGGCCAGCACACAAGCGACTCGGCCAACTTGAGGAGACCGCCCGGCGTTTCGGCACCGGCGAGGCGACCGCCCGTGCACCCGAGACCGGGGGCGACGAAATTGCGGCCGTGGCACGTGCGTTTAACCGCATGGCCGGCGACCTGAACGTTCGTGCCGAGGCTCTGAGGGCGGCCGATCACGAGCGCCGCCAACTGCTGGCCGATGTGTCTCACGAACTGATGACGCCGCTCACCGCGATTCGCGGCTACCTCGAAACGCTGGCGATGGCGGAACTGGATCTCAACGCCGACACGCGCCATCGGTACCTCGGGATTGTCCGCGAGGAAACCGCGCGGCTCGAACGCCTGATCGGCGACCTGATGGATCTGGCGCGGCTCGAAGCGGGAGGCGGGGTCCTGGCTCGCACCACGATTCCGGTCGAGGAATTGTTTCGCCGTGTGACCCAACGCCACCGACGCGACGCCGATCTCAAGGGCGTGACGCTGACGTGCCGCATCGACCCGCCGTTGATGACGGTCCATGTCGATCCGGTGCGGATGGAGCAGGCGCTTCAGAATCTCGCGGCCAACGCGCTGCGGCACACCGGATCGGGCGGCAGCATCGACCTTGGGGCCGTGGCTCGTCCCGACGGCGCCGTGCTGTCGGTCCGCGACACCGGCGAAGGGATTCCGGCCGAGCATCTCGAACACGTGTTCGACCGGTTCTACAAGGCCGACACCTCGCGGGCAGGCGATCGGCGGGGCAGTGGCCTGGGACTCTCCATCGTCAAGGCCATCGTCGAGCGTCACGCAGGCCGCGTCACGGTGCGAAGTCAGGAAGGGCTGGAAACCGTGTTCGATATCGTGTTGCCGCAACTGTAGTCGACAGGTCGCCGGCAACGGCGGAGGAGAGGCGATGGGAACGCAATTCGGGTTCGGAGCCCAGCCCACGGTGCTGCGCTGTGGGCGGTGCGGCAAGGCCGTCGACTGGCAGGACGCCAGGCTCCAGGTGGTGTGCGGGTGCCGCGGCCGGCTCGATCTGCCGCCGGTGATGGTGCGTGAGGCCATCGACGATGACCGGTCGGCGGTGATGGACTTGTTTCGGCGCACCTTTGGCCGCTCGAAATTCGTCGCATTTGGCAGCTTGCTCGCGCTCGACGACGCCCCGGCGCTGGTCGCGGTGATGAAGAACGAGCTGGGTGGAGCGCTTGCCTACAGGCTGCGGGGCGATGGACTGCAGATCGTCGCGTTGGCGACCGACACGATGTGGCAACGATCGGGAGTCGGGGGGTATCTGGTGGCCGAGGTCGAACTGCTTGCGCGCCGTCTTGGCCTGCCCAGAGTCGTGTTCTGCACCAGCAACGACAACGTGCCGTCGTTGTACTTCTATCAGCGGCGGGGCTATCAACTCACCGAGGTGGTGGTGGGGGCGCTCGTCCCTCACAATCCGCCGCCCGACAATCTGGGTTTTGCGGGCATCGAAGTGAGGGACGAGATTCGCCTCGAGAAAATTCTCACATCCCGATCTTCTCCAGCGCATTCCTGATTTCGGCGTCCGTTTTCAGTTCGCTCGTCACCGAGAACTCGCCGAATCCGGTGGCCAGCGATCGGGCGAGCATCCGCTCGACCTCGTTGTTGATGACACCCGACAGCGTCACCCGCCCGTGCTCCACGAGCACGTGGATCGGCGGATTGCTCATCGTCGCGTACTGCCAGAACGCCGAGTTGCCGTAGATCGCTCGCGCGATCACGTACCGAAGCCGGTCGTCCTCGACTGAAACCGGCAGGACCGCGATCATGTTGTCGACGCGTTTGACGCCTTTGACCCTCGCGACGCGATCTTCGATGTCGGCCCGTTTGAACGGCATCGTGACTTTGCCGACCAGTGTGACCATCCCTTGATCGACCGACGCGCTGACGTCGTCGAAAATCGTGAATCGCACATACCCGAGGACCGCGTCCGACAGGTCCTTGAACACCTCGAGGTCTTTGCGAGCGTCCTGTGCGAAGGATGGAGACGCGACCAGCGCGACCAGCATCAGACCTGTTGCGATGTGGCGAAGAGGTTTTAACACTCGAGTTCCTTCCTGGGGCGAGAGGCCTCCACGCGTGCCGGAACCCGCTGCGGCGACGACACCGAACAGGCCGGGCAGCCAGGAGGCGCGCCCGCTTCTCCTTTTACAAAGGGCGTGCCAATGCGAACCACTGGAATTTGGCTGAAATAGCCCCGGATTTCGGGATTTGTCTCTCGCGTCCGACCTCTCGGGGAGACAAGGGAGGACAGCGCCAGATGGAGGCTGGCTCTTCAGGGTGGATCGCGCCAGATGAAGGCTGGGTCTTCAGACCCGGCAGATCCGGCTTCAGACCTACAGCAGGACAACCGTCAGAATGCCGGCTCCGACCAGGAACACCTGACGAACCGCGCCGCTATCGAGCGGGCCGCGGTGCAGACTGGGAATCAGATCCGACATGGCGATGTACAGGAAACTCGACGCCGCGATGGGCAGGAAGTACGGCAGCAGATGGGGCAGTCGATCGATCGCCAGATACGCCGCCAGCACGCCGATCGAGGCTGCAGTTCCCGACAGCACGTTGAGCCAGAGGGCCCTGGTCCGGGAGTAGCCTGCGTGGAGGAGGATGGCGAAGTCGCCCACCTGCTGGGGAATTTCGTGTGCGGCGACGGCCAGCGCCGTGGTGACGCCCAGTGGAATCGCCACGTAGGTCGCGGCGGCAATCATCGCTCCGTCGATCAGGTTGTGGACACCGTGGCCGATCAGAATCAACGGCGCCGCCGCATCGTGGGACTCGCAGTGGTCTTGGTGGCAGTGATGCCACAATACGAGTTTTTCGAGGATGAAGAAGATCAGGATGCCGCCCAGCAGCGTCCCGAACACCGGCGTCGACGGAAGCGTTCGCAGCGCCTCAGGCAGCACGTCCAGCAGGGCCACGCCGAGCAGCGTGCCGACCGCGTAGCTGACGAGCCACGGAACCAGCTTGGCGCGTGCTGACGCCGGAAACAGCAGCAGCAGGGCACCGAGCGCGATGCCACCCACGCTTCCAAGAATGGCGAGGCCGACGGCAATCAGCAGCACAGACATCGCCGAGGATTCTATCAGGAGACCGACGCCTCTCTATCGAGCAGGTTCGGGATTCCCCGCCACATCGCTTCGCCGATCAACGTGCGGCACCGGTGTGTCGGCGACCCGGAAGCTCAGCCGGTAGCGACCGACCTGGAGACCGCCAGCCGCCAGCGGCACTTCGAACGGCGACTCCGCGCCGGGGGCCAGCGCGCCTTGCGCCACCACGGCCGAGGTGGCGCCGATGTACTGGCCGCGCCGGTCGAAGAGAAACGCGACGGCCTGGAGACCATCGACTCGATGTCCCGTCAACGGATTCTTGACCAGGCCGCGGATGGTCACGCGGTCGCCGTCTCGCGCCGAATCCAGCGACATCAACTCAAGTGACGAGCCGGCACCTGCCGCCTGCTTCGATTCGGGTGCCACAGGGCGTTGCTGCCCACCCATCACGACGGCCGAACCGACCGCGACCATCACCACCAACGCGACCGAACCGCTCGCCACCGCCAGTCGCCTCGTCCCGCGCGCGGGAGCCTCGGCGTGAACGGCAGAACGTCGCGCGTCGGATCGTCCGGTTTCGACATCGGACCGTGACGCGTGCTCGTCGCCGGTCGAGGTGGCTGGCGAAGCGAGGCGGCCAAAGCCATCGTCGGGCGTTCCAGTCGCGTGGGCACCAGGCGACATAGCCGCCCACTCCTGCTCTGTCGAGGATTCTTCGGTTTGCCACGAGGCGCAGGATGTGGGGACCGTCGGTTCGGTGTGCTGGCGGCGGTTCAGTCGGAGTGCGCGCCACGCAATCACCGACATGGTGGCAGCCATGGTCAATGAAGCAACCGTGACGGCGACCAGGAATCCATCGATCATGACGCAACGCTCCTCAACCCAAAGGTTCTGCCGTCTGGCTCACGAGCCCGGCAAAGCTCTTTTCGGCCGATCGGTGCCCAAACTTGCGGGTCGACAGCCGATGCCCGCCAATTACGTGCGCTCGCCGTTCCGCCGTCGCATCTCGGTCGGGTCCGCCCCCCGGTGCCAGACCGCCTCCTCTGCATCGGCCCGTTTTCCCTGTGTCAGTTTGTCCCCGGTCGGTCGGGGCCGCCCCCTGTGCCAGACCGCCTGCTCCGTGTCGGCCCGCCGGGGCCGCGGTGGTTGGGCGAGGCGCCCGCTGCCGAACCCTCGCCGAAGGTAAGATGGATGCCGCCATGAAATCTCTTTTTCGTTTTCGCCGTTCGCGCGGACCCGTCGATCTGGCGGTCGACATGGCCGGTGTTCGGATGGGAGAGCGGATCATCCAGGTTGGAACCGGCGATCCACGCGTGTTCGCTCTGGCTTCGTCGAAGGTCGGCCTCACCGGTCATGCCTGTGCCATCGTCGATACGGCGGCGGCGAAGGCGGCGCTCGAAGACGCGGCTGCCAGGCAGGGCGTGCTGGTGGAGGTGACGGTCGAATCCGAAACCACCTGGCCCTACGATCCGGCGTCGTTCGACCTGGCCTTTGTGGACGCGAATCCACTCCAGGGTGCGGGAGCCTCGGCCCGGCAGGGCAGATTGACGAATGTGGTTCGCGTCGTTCGCCCTGGAGGTCGAATTCTGGCCATTCAACGCGTGCCGCGGGGTATTGCCGCGCGATGGGGCTTCGAGCGCAGGACCGGAACCCCAGGCCTGGCCGCCCAGGAATTGGTCCGCTTTGTCGAGCAGGCTGGATGCAGGCCCGTCCGGGTGTTGGCCGAACGCGAGGGGATGATTTTTGTTGAGGGATTTCGGCCGGGCGCGCCGGGCGAAATCCGGTTCTCGATTCCCCACGTGATATAGTTTGCGGTTGTGAAAAAGCCAATTACGATTGCTCCAGCTTCTGGAAAACTTGGCGTGATGCTGGTCGGCCTCGGCGCCGTCAGCACCACGTTCATCGCCGGCGTCCTGGCCATCCGCAATGGCATAGCCAAACCCATCGGGTCGATGACCCAGATGGGCACCATCAGGCTCGGTAAACGAACCGAAGGCCGTGCGCCGCTCGTCAAGGATTTCGTGCCGCTGGCCGGCCTCGACGATATCGTGTTCGGCGGATGGGATATTTTCGAGGACAACTGCTACGAGGCCGCCAAGACGGCCGGTGTTCTCGAAGACAAACTGCTCGACCAGGTGCGGCCTGGGCTCGAGGCCATCAAGCCCTGGAAGGCCGTCTTCGATCGCCAGTACGTCAAACGGCTCGACGGCCCCAACGTCAAGAAGGGCAAGAACAAGCGTGAGTTGGCCGAGCAGGTCCGCGAAGACATCCGCGCGTTCAAGAAGAACAACAACCTGGACCGCCTGGTGATGGTCTGGTGCGGCAGCACCGAGATTTTCATGACCGAGTCGTCGGCGCACCAGTCGGTCGAGACGTTCGAAAAAGCGCTCGAAGCCAACGACCCCACCATCCCGTCGTCGATGATCTATGCCTACGCCGCGCTGATGGAACGGGTGCCGTACGCGAACGGCGCGCCCAATCTCACGGCCGACATCCCGGCGATGCTGGAATTGGCGCAACGCAACCAGGTGCCGGTGGTCGGCAAGGACTTCAAGACCGGCCAGACGCTGATCAAGACCGTGATTGCGCCCGGGTTGAAAGCGCGCCTGCTCGGCGTGGAAGGCTGGTATTCCACCAACATTCTGGGCAACCGCGACGGCGAGGTGCTCGACGATCCCGAGTCTTTCAAGACGAAGGAAGAGAGCAAGAAGTCGGTGCTCGACTACATCCTCCAGCCCGACCTGTATCCGGACCTCTACAAGGACATCTGCCATCTGGTCCGCATCAACTACTATCCGCCGCGCGGCGACAACAAAGAGGGCTGGGACAACATCGACATCTTCGGCTGGCTCGGCTACAAGATGCAGTTGAAGATCAACTTCCTCTGCCGCGACAGCATTCTGGCCGCGCCAATCGTGCTCGACCTGGTGATGTTCCTCGATCTGGCGGGACGAGCCGGCTGGGGCGGCATCCAGGAGTGGCTGTCGTTCTACTTCAAGAGCCCGATGCACGCGCCCGGCCTCTACCCCGAGCACGACCTGTTCATTCAGTCGATGAAGCTGAAGAACACGCTGCGATTCCTCAAGGGTGAGGAACTCATCACGCACCTGGGAGCGGAGTATTACGACTAGGCCCGGTCGGGATTAGGGATTCGGGGGATCGAACCCCGAATCCCGAACGAGGGAGTCAGTCCATGAAGAGCAACTCGATGCTGATGCCGGCCGTGTGGGGCGGTCTGTTTCTCGGGGTGTTCTCGGCGCTGCCCTTCATCAGCGCAGGCAATCTCTGCTGCTGTATGTGGGTGATCGGCGGCGGGATGGTGGCGGCCTACGTACTGCAGTCGAATGCGCCGCAGGCCATCACGATCGGCGACGGGGCCACCGTCGGCCTGATGGCGGGCATCATCGGCGCGGTGGTGCAAACCGTGCTCGCGCTACCGGTCAAATTCTTGATGGGGGGCGTGGCGGAGCGGACCCTCCAGCAAATCGTGGGCAGCAACCCCGACATTCCCGACAACCTCAAGCAGTTGATGGAGACGCTC
>JBAXOX010000123.1:0-7231 GCA_037133015.1 Acidobacteriota bacterium | reverse complement strand
CTAAGCCCCGGCCGGTTTACGCGCCCGAATGAATCCGCTGAAGAACCGCCCGTCCACCAGTGGCGCGATGGCGTCCACGTCGAAGCCGTGGCCCGACAAAAACTCCCTGGCATCGCTGGCCTTATACTCGCGAGTGGGTTCAATTGAGACGTTCTCGAACCCGGCGCGGGTCAACCCGGTGATGTAGTCGCCCTGCTCGAGCGCCCCGGACAGACAGCCAATCCACAATTCGACGTTGCGACGGATTTCCGCCGGGATGGTGCCGCGCACCACCACATCCGACACGGCGAAGCGGCCGCCCGGCTTCAGCACGCGGAACGCTTCCGCCATCACGCGGCTCTTGTCGGCCGACAGATTGATCACGCAATTGGAGATGATGACGTCGACCGAGTTGTCGGGCAACGGGATGTGCTCGATTTCGCCCTTGAGAAACTCCACGTTCTCGACGCCCGATTTCCGCTGATTCTCGCGTGCCAGGCCGAGCATCTCGTCGGTCATGTCGAGGCCGTACGCCTTGCCGGTCGGGCCAACCCGTTTGGCCGAGAGCAACACGTCGATGCCGCCGCCGGATCCGAGATCGAGGACCACGTCGCCGGGGGTGAGTGTGGCGAGTGCGGTCGGATTCCCGCAGCCCAGCGAGGCCAGCACCGCGTCGGCCGGCAGGCCGTCGGTCTGCGTCCGATCGTAGAGGTTGGCGGTGATCGGGTCGACCGATCCAGGCGTGGACGAACAGCACCCTGGCGCCCACGTCGCGGGACCCAGTCCCGTCACCACGCGCAAGGCCGCCTGACCGTATTTCTCTTTGACAACGTTCTTGATGTCCGACATGGCACACTCCTCCAGGAAATCGCTTTGCACGCTAGCATCGTGTGCAGAGCTTGGTGATGGACGCGGGCGCGACCGCTTTGTTGCGCGAGCAGCATTCGGCGTAGAGAAAGGCGAGCAGGTCCTTGAGGGCGTCGGCGTTGGCCGAGTACCTGAGGAAGGTGCCTTCCCGTTGGACGGTGACCAGCGCTTCATTCCTCAACTTGTCGAGGTGGTGGGACAGCGTTGACCCGGCGATGCCCAGTTCGTCCTGGATCTCGCCAACCACCAGCCCGCCGGGATGGGCGGAGAGCAGCAGCCGCATGATCCGCAGGCGGGGTTCGGTGCCCATGGCCGAGAGCATGTCGGCGTAGCGGGCGATGGGGTCGAGCGCGGCTGATGTCATATCTATATTTCTAGCATTACCGAACAATCGATGTCAAGGCGTTGGCGCATCACGCCCGCGTCGAGTTGGCGAGGGCGCCGCCAGCGGTGTCGGAGGGCCGTGCGGTGGTGGTGTGCGCGAGGCTGCCGGGACCCGGCTACGCCTCGATCTTCGCGTGCGCCGATCCGCCGTCAACCGGAAGCCGAATCGTGAAGGTGGTGCCTTTGCCGACTTCGGTGGCAAAGGTCAGCATGCCCCCGTGCTTGTCCACGACAATCGAACGGGCGACGGCCAGGCCCTGGCCGCTGCCGCGCCCCACGGCTTTGGTGGTGAAAAACGGCTCGAACACCCGCGTCCTGATGTTCTCCGGGATGCCGCAGCCGGTGTCGGCGATGTCGATGCGCACCGTGTTGCCGTCGCAGCCTGTCTGCACGTGGATACGCCCCAGCGACGCGCGCGATCCGCCCGCATCGGCAATGGCGTGCGCGGCATTGACCAGCAGGTTGAGGAACACCTGGTTGAGATCGCCGACGTGACACACCACCTGCGGCAGATCCCCGAACACCGTCTCGACGTTCGCGACGTATTTGTACTCGTTACGGGCGATGACCAGCGTGTTCTGCAGCGCCCGGTTCAGGTCGGTCGGGCTCTTCTCGCTGCGGTCAGGATGGGCGAATTCTTTCATCGCGTTGACGATGTTCGCGATTCGCGAGATGCCGTCGATGGCCGAGTCGAGTGCCGAGGGCACCGTCTCCTGGATGTACGCGAGGTCGGCCGCCTCTTCGGCTTCGCGAAGCTGCCGGGCAATTTCCTGGTGTTCCGGATCCTGGGTCAGCTGAGCGATCGACTCGCGATAGGTGACGATCAGGCCGAGCAGGTCGCCGAGGATGTCCTTGAGAAAGTGGATGCTGTCGCCAACGTACTGCGCCGGCGTATTGATCTCGTGAGCAATCCCGGAGGCGAGCTGGCCGACGGCCTCCAGCTTCTGGGCCTGCCGAAGCTCGACCTCCATGTGCCCGCGCAGCGCGCGCTCCGATTCGAGCCGCTGCTCGTACGCCTGACGCTCGGAGACGTCGGCGAAGAAGCCGATGCTGCAGGGACGGCCATCCAGCTGGACCGACGTCATGACAATGTCCGCAAAGAAGACCGAGCCATCCTTCCGGAGGCACGCGACACTGGTGGCCGATCGCTTCTGTCCTTGATGCTCGGTCCCGAGCGCGCCAAGCACTTTCGGTAACTCCGCGCTGGGATGAATATCGGGCGCGCGAAGCCCCACGATTTCATCGGCGCGAAACCCGAACATCTCGCACCACGTCTTGTTGGCATACAAGAACGCAGACGTCTCCTGATCGGCGACCAGGATGCCCTCGGCCGCGCTGTCAAAGAGGGTGCGAAAGCGAATTTCGCTTTCCAGAAGCTGGTCGTGACGGCGGCGCTCCGCGGTCACGTCGCGGAACGCCAGCACCGCGCCCACGATACACCCATCGTTGTCACGGATCGGCGCGCAATTGTCGGCCACCTGCCGCTCGGCACCGTCACGGGCAATCAGCAACTTGGGGTCGCTGAGCCCGGTGGTCGTGCCGCCCTGGAGCGCGTGCCAGGTCGGATTGGGGGCGTCGGCCCGCGAGAGGCTGTCGATGAGGCGAAAGACGCCGGCAATCGGCTGCCCGATCGCCTCGGTGGCCGTCCAGCCCGTCAGGCGCGACGCGACGGCGTTGATGAATTCGACGCGGCCGTGTGTATCGGTCGAGATGAGCCCGTCGCCCAGGCTCTCGAGCGTGGTGCGGAAGCGCGCGTCGTGCGCGCGCAGGCTCTCTTGCGCCGACCTGAGGTCCCATAACGCGGCCTGCATCGCGGCAAGGGCGGAAGCCTTTGCCTGCGCCTGGCCCGCAAGACTGTCGATCAGTTCCAGCAGTTGTGCCGCGCACGTCGCCTCGTCGCTGGCCGTGGTCACACTCAGCGCGCTGACCACCTCACGTGCCTCGCCAAGCGAGCCGAGACGCATCAGCGTGATGGCGCCGCTCAGGCGACCGACGGTGGAGGGGTCGCTTGCGCTCATGGGCAGCCTCGTGCCGACTCGCCGGCGTGTCCGGGAAGGATCATGGGCATCGGCGTCGATCCACCACGTCCGTATCGATCATCGGCCATCCGGCCCATAACTTGAGCCCATCACTTGAGTGCGACGGCCGCGCGCCTGAGGTGCTATCCTCACTGGCTGAGCCTTCGCGTGGGCGGGGCCCCTCGGGCGCACGGCGGGTGCGTCCAATCGCCGCGTGGCACCGGCCAGGTCGGATCAGACCAAAGACGGGCGAGAAGAAGGATGGTCGATGGAAGCGAGCCCCAGCGAGCCGGCGGGACCGGTCAGCGCCAGCCCCCCCGTCCCGTTACGTCGAATCCTGTTTGTCGACGATGACCCGAGCGTGCTGGACGGTCTGCGTCACCGGTTGCGCAGGCAGCGGCATCGGTGGGACATGGTGTTTGTCGGCGGCGGCGAAGCCGCGCTCGAGGTGCTGGCGCGCGAACCGATCGACGTGATCGTCACCGATCTCCGGATGCCGCACATGGACGGGGCGACGTTGCTGCAACTGGTGCAGCAGCAGCATCCGCAGGTGATTCGCATCGTGCTGTCGGGCCACGCCGAGCGGGAGACCGCCATGATGGCGGCCGGCGTCGCTCATCAGTTTCTCTCGAAGCCGAGCGAACACGGGTTGCTCGAGAACGTGATCGAGCGGTCGTGCAACCTGCACCTGCTCATCCAGGACGCGCGGATCAAGCGGCTGGTGGGCCGCGTGGGACACCTGCCGTCGATGCCGCAGGTCTACCACCAGATTCGGGCGGCGGTGGAGCAGCAGGACGGGTCGGCGGCCCAGGTCGCGTTCATCTTGAAACAGGATATCGCCATCTGCGCGAAAGTCCTTCAACTGGTCAACTCCGCATTTTTTCGTCTGTACCGATCGATTGTCGACGTCGAGGAGGCGGTCGCCTATCTCGGATTCGACACGATCCAGCGCATCACGCTTGCGGTGGAACTGTTTCAGCAGAGCCGAGGGGTGCCCGGCCCTCGCGTCCACGAGGTGGAGGCGCTCCACAAGCACGGCGTGCTGGTCGGCCAGATCGCCGCGGGGCTGTTCGCCGACAAGCGGATGAAGGAAGACGCCTTCGTCGTCGGACTGCTGCACGACATCGGCAAGCTGGTGCTGGTGGTCGGCATGCCCGAGCACATGGATCGGGCCACCCTCGAGGCGCAACGGTCCGGATGCTCGCTGTACGAGGCCGAGGCGACCATCTCCGGCGTGACCCACGCCGAGGTGGGCGCCTACCTGCTCGGGCTGTGGGGCCTGCAGTACTCCGTGGTCGAGGCGGTCGCCTATCATCACACGCCCTGGAAGGTGGATACCAGCGAGATGGCCCTGCTGACCGGGGCGTACATCGCCGATGGGCTGGCGCGCGAACTGCTGGCCGCCGGATCGGACCAGCCGCAGCCTGTCTGGCTCGATCAGGGGTATCTCGATCGGATTGGGGTCGGCGAGCGGATGACCGACTGGCGGGAGATGGCGTCGAGAGAGGTGGCGAAGTTCGTCGCGAGTACTGCGTGATCGCCAGGGGCTGGCGAATGAGGGATTCGAATGGCAGACGACAAGGTCGCGGTACTGTGTGTCGACGATGAACCCAATGTCATCCTGGGGCTCGCGCTGCATTTGCGTCGCCGATACGAGGTGACCGCGGCCCACAGCGGGGAAGAGGGGCTCGCCGCCATTCGCGAGGGCAAAACGTTCGCGGTGGTGCTGTCGGACATGCGAATGCCCGGGATGGATGGCGGGACGTTTCTGGCGTACGCCAAGACGTTGGCGCCCGACTCGGTTCGCATGTTGCTGACCGGACACGCCGATGTCCCGTCGGCCATCGCGGCCATCAACGACGGGCAGATCTTCCGTTTTCTGACCAAGCCGTGCCCGCCGGTTCGGCTGCTGGCCGCCTTCGAGGCGGCGATCGCGCAGTATCGTCTCATCACGGCCGAGCGCGTGCTGCTCGAACAGACCTTGCACGGGAGCATCCGGACGCTGGTCGAGGTGCTCTCGCTGACCAATCCGGTGTTGTTTGGCCGCGCGATGAAACTCAAGCGGTACGTGACCGAATTGGCCGCCCGCCTCGAATTGCGCGAGCGCTGGCAGGTCGAAGTCGCCGCGATGCTGTCGCAACTGGGGAGCATCGCGCTTCCCGGCGACACGGCGGAGAAGGTCCAGAGCGGCCAGCCCCTCTCGGAAGCCGAAGCCGTGATGGTGCACCGACTGCCCGCGATCACGGATCGGCTGCTGGCCAATATTCCTCGCCTGGAGGACGTGCGCGGCATTCTGCAGACGCTGGGGGAAGTGGGCGCGGGCGGCCCGCCTGGCGCGCTCAGGGCCGTTGATCCGGTGATCGATGGTGGGGTGCAGTTGCTCCGCGTGGTGCTGGACTTCGATGCGCTCGAGGCCCAGGGCCACCAACCCCCGTCCGCGATCGAGATCATGCGGGGCCGGCGCCATTACTACGCCCCGGAGATACTCGAGGCGCTTGCCGGCCTCTACGGCGAGGCCGTCCGCCCGCGCGATCTGCGCGAAGTGCCGCTGGCGGCGGTTCGTGAGGGCATGGTACTGGCCGACGACGTCCGGTTGCCCGACGGCTTGCTGCTGGTGAGCCGCGGCTACCAGGTGACCGCCAGCTTCGTCGAGCGGCTCCGGAACTACGGAGACGACTTACCGGTGCGAACCGTCAGAATCATCACCAGGCAGTTGCAGAGCTGAGGGGGCGACTCGCGCACCTTCCCGGAACGGGTTGAAGCCGGGAGGCCCCATCTGCGCGGGCGTGCGGTTCGCGGGGGCGGGCCACATCCTGCCGTCCCCGCTGCGAGCGATGCGATCCCTATCGCGTCGAGCCGACCGGGGATCCCTTGACGACCGCCATCCCGCGTCCTCCTGATTCGGCATTCTGCGACCAGGTCGCCGCCTCGGAATCCACGATCGTGTACGTGCCCGCGGGAATTTCGACGTTCGGCGTGCACGTCCAGTTGGCGTTGGGGACCCCGCCCTGTCCCGCAGATCCGGTGGCTTGCCAGGGACCGTAGATCTGTCCAATCGAATCGACCAGCGAGATGGCGCCGGCGCTGGTGCCGCGGCCATCGTTCCAGTGATACGTGCTGATCATCACGACCAGATGCGGTCGCGAGAGGGTAAAGGTCGCCGGGGCCGTCGGCCGGTTGGCCACCGCGTACGTGTTTCCCGAATTAAAGAGTTCCCGGTCGGGTGCGGCCGGTGCCGGCGGGGGCCCGACGTTTTTCGCCGGCGGGTCGGTGGTGGGCGGCACATCGAACAGTCGCTGGTTCTCGATCATCCATCGGACCACGTCGCTCGCCATGTTTCTGGCCGCTTCGCTCCATACGGCAAAGAGCACGGTGCCGCAATCGGCGGACAGTTCGGTGGATACGTCGCCGACCGTGATGGCCGCCCAGATGGTGGCCTTCGGATCACGATTCCCCCTGTGCCGCCCGGAGGTGTAGTCCTGAAACGATGATCGGAAGCCCCCGGAGACCAGGGCTCTGCCCAGCACTTCCACGGTCATTTCGGCGTCGGCGCGGTTGGTGACCAGCAGGACTTCTCGGTCCTTGGTTCTGAGGGCCTTGATCAGGTCCTGGACCGAGTCGAGGCGGTCCTGGGCTTCGTCGTTGACGAACCGCGATTCCGCGGTGAACACGTAGACCCGCACCGGTTGGCCCTGCGCGAAGACGAGCGCCGCCATCACCACCATGAGCAGTGTCATCACCCCGACCCGTACGACGTGTGTGCGCGCCATATTCCTCCCACTTCTGATCGCGCTGATCGCGCTGATCGCGCTGATCGCGGTGATCGCGATGATCGCCGTGACCGCCTGCAGACGCCTTGATCTTGAGCGTCACCGAATAACCAGTCAAGAGCGAAGTTGGGCGGCAGGACCGGATGCGTGCGCCCGTCCCGGTGTGCGTGCGGCTCGCAGGTCAATCGATCATCGGTTGTCGGACGCTCGCGC
>JBAXOX010000122.1:0-7499 GCA_037133015.1 Acidobacteriota bacterium | reverse complement strand
AATTCGCGAGTGACTGGTGAGCGCGAGGCATTCGATCCTTCGGATGCTCGACGCACGGTGTTGGTCGCGAAGGGCGGTCACCGGTCATGCAACACATGCAGACACCCCTTCCCTCGCCGAGCCAGAGCCGACTGCTCGGCTGGGCCGGCTGCCTGGCGCTGGTTGTCGGCGCGCTCCTCACGTGGGCGACCATCGTCGACGCCGACCGCGACATCCGCACAGACATGCTGCGCCACGCCCGGCTGGCCGCCGAGGCGCTTACCCTTGAACGCATCCAGACGCTGGAGGGGAGCTCGGCTGACCTGAAGAATCCCTGGCACCCGCGATTGACACACAATTTCGCCATCGTTCAATCCGCCGTGCCCCAATGCCAGTCCGTTTTGCTGTTGGGCCAGCGGCCCGACGGCACCGTGTTCGTTTACGTCGATAGTAATGCGGCCTTGGCCCCGGGTACGCCTGCCGCGGACGTGGCACCGGCCCGCCTTGTCGCGGACTACCGGCGAGTCTTCTCCGATGGTATCGCCACGGTCGAAGGTCCGATTGGCGAAGGCGCGCAAGCCCGGATCACCGCGCTCGTTCCATTGACCGGTCGCCGGACTGGCACCACGGCGGTTGTCGTGGCGATGGACTTCGCCCCCACCTCGACCATTCGCGTCCTCGCCCAATCTGGCTGGCCTCCGGCGCTGGCGGGAATCGCGCTGGCCGCCATACTGTGGGTGGCGTCGGCCCTGCTCGTGAAGCGCGCCAGGTTTGCCGGTCCAGTGCCCTTCTGGCTCCGGCAGCTGGAAGCGGTCACCACCGCCGGCGTCTGCCTGGTGTTGACGGCCTACTGGGCCGGCACCGTCCACCGCGCCGAGGTCCGCAATCGGATCGAGGCATTCTGGCAGCTCTCCGCCACGCGCACCGACGACGTGGCTGACGAATTGCGGACAGCCCGCGACATCGAACTGGAAGGGTTTGCGAGTTTCTGCGAGACCAGTTCCTCGACTGACGATCTGGAGTTCTCGCGGCTGACCCGGTTCCTGTCTCGAGACAGTGCGGTGCTGACGTGGCAGTGGGCGCCGGCGGTGCCCGCGACCGAACGCCGACGCTTTGAAGACAGCAAGCGGGCGAGTGGATCGCCAAGCTTCGAGATCTGGCAGGAGGATGCGCATCGTGTCCGGATCTCGGCAGACGGGCGTGAGGTGTTCTACCCGATTGCCCGCAGCCAGCCGTTGGCTGGAAACCAAGGCATGCTTGGATACGACGTCGGCGCAACGCCCTCACACCGCGCCGCCATGGCAGAAGCCGCCCGCACGCACCTCCCCACGTTCGTGGCGCCGACGACCTTGCCGCACGACAAGGACGGCGAGGGGGCGATGCTGATCTTCCGGCCGGTCTTCGATTCGCGGGAACCCAAGGCCTTGCGGGGTTTCGCGATCGCCACGCTGAAGCTTCGGGACCTGTTGCAAGTCGGGGTACCGGATAGTTCGGTGACCTTCGATCTTGCGGTGCTGCAGGCGACTGGTGGACGGCAATTTCTGGCCCGGTCCCGGGAAGCCGATCCCACGTTTCAGCCTGCACTCGCGATCGGTCGTCCTACCTTTGCCTTCGGCCAGGTCTTCTTCATCACCGCGTATGAGGGTCCAGGATTCCGGCGTCTGCGGCCGGATTGGGCCTTGCCCGTGGCCGCGACAGCCGGCCTGCTGCTGTCCGGCGCGCTCGCAACGGCCGTTGGCCTTGTGCGTCGCCGACGGGAGGAACTTGAGCGCCTCGTCACCGAACGGACGGCGGCCTTGCAACAGAGCGAGGAGTCGTATCGCAACCAGTTCATGCATAACGCCGCGATCATGCTGCTGATTGATCCCGCCCAGGGAGCGATCATCGATGCCAATGACGCGGCGGTCGCCTTCTACGGCTATCCGCGGGATCGGCTGTTGTCGATGCGCATGACCGACATTGATGTCCTCCAGGAGGAGGCCAAGCAGGCGGTCGGACCAGCCCTGGCAGGAGCGACGGCTCGGTTTCAGCTCCAACACCGTTTGGCGAACGGAATTGTCCGCGACGTGATCGTGGGCTTGAGTACGATTCGGTTCGGCGGACGCGACATCCTGCACGCCATCATCCAGGACGTGACCGAGCGCGTGCGGGCCGAACAGGAACTCAACGAAACAAACTGCCAACTCGAGTGGGCGACGGCCAAGGCCAACGAAATGGCGGTTTCAGCCGAATTGGCCAGCGCCGCCAAGAGCGAGTTCCTCGCCAACATGAGCCACGAGATCCGAACGCCGATGAACGGCGTCATCGGCATGACGGGCCTGCTCTTGGACACCGACCTGAATCCCGAACAGCGGCACTATGCCGATGTCGTGCGCGGGAGCGCCGAGTCGCTGCTGAGCCTGATCAACGACATCCTCGACTTCTCCAAGATCGAGGCGAACAAGGTCGAACTGGAAGTGCTCGACTTCGAGTTGCACGCCGTGCTCGACGATTTCGCTTCGGCGTTGGCAATGCGGGCGCACGAGAAGCGACTCGAATTGATCTGCGCGACCGATCCCACCGTGCCGGACAGGCTGCGAGGCGACCCTGGACGTCTTCGTCAGATCCTGCTAAACCTGACGGGCAACGCCGTCAAGTTCACGGCGGCCGGCGAAATCACGATTCGCGTGTCGGTCGCCGAGACCGACGGCGAGCGGGTCGTCCTGCGTTTTGCGGTCAAAGACACCGGTATCGGCGTACCCGCCGACAAGCTCGACCTGTTGTTCGACTCGTTCACGCAAGTCGATGCGTCGACCACGCGCAAGTACGGGGGCACCGGGCTAGGACTGGCGATCTCAAAACGGCTGGCTGAGATGATGGGCGGAGCCATTGGCGTCTTGAGCGAGCCCGGCCGCGGATCGGAATTCTGGTTCACCGCGGCGTTTGGTGTCCAACCACCGTTGACGCACGACACCGATCGCCCGTCCTCTGATCCACTGCGCGGCGTACGCGGCCTCATCGTCGACGACAACGCCACGAGCCGAGAAATCCTGACGCAGCAGCTGGCGTCATGGCAGATGCGCCCCGCGGACGCGGCCGACGGGCCGGCGGCACTCGCGGCGATGGTCGCGGCAGCCGACGACCAGGACCCGTTTGCCGTGGCCATTATCGACATGCAGATGCCGGGCATGGACGGCGAGGCCCTCGGCCGCGCCATCAAGTCGAACCCGCGGCTCGCCGCCACGCGAATGGTGATGCTGACCTCTCTTGGTCATCGAAGCGCAACGCGCGCTGAGGAGATCGGATTCGCGGCGCGCACGACCAAGCCCATCAGGCAATACGAACTCAGGGCGTTGTTGTCACTCGTCATGGTGGACGCCTCCGAGGAGTCCATGCGCCCTGCCGGGACCTCGCACGGCATGGAGGGCGCAGAGGCGACTGTCGCGAGTGGAGGGGTTCGCGCCCGTCCCGTCATGGACCGCACCGGCGCCTCAGCCCAGGTCGACTTGTCCACTCGACGCGCCCGCATTCTGCTCGCCGAGGACAACGCCACCAATCAACTCGTGGCGCTCGGCATTCTCAAGAAGCTGGGCCTGCGCGCCGATGCGGTGGGCGACGGGGCCGAGGCGGTGCGGGCGCTGGAGACACTGCCCTACGATCTGGTGCTGATGGACGTGCAGATGCCCGAGGTGGACGGCCTCGAGGCCACGCGCCAGATTCGCCAGGCCGAGGGGCCGCAGCGCGCCGTGCCGATTATCGCGATGACGGCCCACGCGATGCAGGGCGATCGCGAACGCTGTATGGCCGCCGGCATGAACGACTATGTGACCAAACCGGTGTCGCCGGCGGCGCTCGCTCAGGCTCTCGACAAGTGGCTCCCCCACGCGCCAGGGCCGCACACGGCCGCGGAGGGTGCCGGGGCGGGGCCGGCGCCGGCGGCCGCCGCCTCCGCCGAGATGACGGTCTTCGACAAGGCGGATCTGCTGGAGCGGCTGATGGATGACGAAGACCTGGTCCGCACCGTGGCGACCGCGTTTTTGTCGGACTTCCCCCAGCAGTTCGCCGCGCTCAACGTCCACCTCGACAAGCGCGATGTGCCCGCGACTCAACGCCTGGCCCATTCCATCAAAGGCGCGGCGGCCAATATGGGCGCCAACGCCATGCGCAGCGTGGCGGCCGACCTCGAACAATCCGCACGACGCGGCGATTTGGCGGCCGTGCGCGCCGGTCTGCCGGATCTCACCGCCCAGTTCACCCGCCTGAAGGACGCCCTGAACCGAGACGTGTTCCAGCCGTAACCGTCCGCCGGCGGCCCGGTCCGACGCCCCTGCCCGGCGCGGAACACGGCGCGGTCGGCAGGTTTTCTGTCACAATGCTCCCACTCCATGATTTCGTTTTCCAACATCGGCAAACAGTACGGTCGGCAGATTCTCTTCGTTGAAGCGTCGTTCCAGATCAACGCGGGCGAAAAAGTCGGCCTGGTCGGTCCGAACGGCTCCGGCAAGACGACGCTGTTCCGGATGATCGTCGGCGAAGAAACGCCCGACGAAGGCGACTTGACGGTGCCCAGGCGCATGACCATCGGGTACTTCCGGCAGGACATCGAAGAGATGTCGGGCCGTTCGGTGCTCGACGAGACCATCGCCGGCAGCGGCCGGGCCGGCGAATTGCACCACGAACTCGAAGCCCTGCAGGACGCCATGGGCGATCCGGCACAGGCGAGCAGGATGGACGAGATCCTTGCCCGTTTTGGCGAAGTCCAGGAGGAATACGACCACCTCGGCGGCTACGCGCTCGAAGCCCGGGCCCGGGAAGTGCTGCATGGACTGGGGTTCGACGACGAGCGGATTGACGGCGACGTCGGAGCGCTCTCGGGCGGCTGGAAGATGCGCGTGGCGATGGCGCGGGTCCTGCTCGGCAACCCCGATATCCTCCTGATGGACGAGCCGACCAATCATCTCGACATCGAATCGATCATCTGGCTCGAAGCCTTTCTGACTTCGCGGCCTGGCGCGCTGCTGATGACGTCGCACGATCGCGAGTTCATGAACCGTGTGGTCTCGAAGATCGCGGAGATCGACGACGGCGAGATCACCGTCTATTCGGGCAACTACGACTTCTACGCCAGGGAGCGGGCCATCCGCGAGACCAATCGGGAGGCCGCGTATGCCCGACAGCAGGCGATGCTGGCCAAGGAGCGGCGGTTTATCGAACGGTTCTCCGCGCACGCGGCCAAGGCGGCGCAGGTGCAAAGCCGGGTGAAGGCGCTCGACAAGATCGAAAAGATCGAGCTGCCGAAGAAAAGAAAGATCGTGCGCTTCGACTTTCGGCAGCCGGCGCGCTCGGGCGATCTGGTCGTCACCCTCGAGCACGTCTCGAAAGCCTACGGACGCCACGCGATCTACGACGACCTCAACATGATCATTCGGCGCGGCGAACGGTGGTCGGTGATGGGGCGCAACGGCGCGGGCAAGACGACGCTGCTGAAGATGGTGGCCGGGGTGCTCGACGCCGACGCGGGCAGCATTCGCCTGGGTGCGAGTCTCAAAATGGGCTATTTCGCGCAGGCCGCGCTCGACATCCTCGACCCGGATCTGACGATCGAAGAGCAGCTGCAGAAGGACTTTCCGCACGAATCCATCGGCGCGCTCAAGAACCTGGCCGGCGCGTTCCAGTTTTCCGGAGACGAGATCGACAAGAAAATCAGGGCCTTGTCAGGCGGGGAGAAGACGAGGCTGGTGATGGCGCGGATGCTGCTCGACCCGCCCAATTTTCTCGTGCTCGACGAGCCGACCAATCACCTCGATCTGGCCACCAAGGAGATGCTGGTCGAGGCGCTGTCGCAATTCGAGGGCACGATGCTGTTTGTCTCGCACGACCGGACGTTTCTTCGCGGGCTCAGCAACCGCGTGCTCGAACTGGGTGGCGAGAGCGGCCACGACACGCACCCTCACCTCTACCCTGGCTCCTACGTGGAGTATGTGCAGCGAACCGGCCACGAAGCGCCGGGCGTGCACGCCTAGATCGCCGAAGGCCCACACCCGCCTCCCGGTCGATTGGCCATCGACGTCTCAACGCCGGCACGCGCCGGAGGCTCCATCCCGCCGATTAACCACCGCCAGGCACGCAGCCTGAGGCCGGACCCGCCGGAATCAGGAAGCCGCTGTTGAGCACGATCGCGGTAGAACAATCGGGGAACATCACCTTGCCGTTGACGACGGCGTAGGTCGTCCCGTTGTAGGTGAGGGTGGTGCCGTTGAGTACGCCGGTGGGCGGTCCGCCGGTGCCCGGGCCCGCGAACGACGGCGCGGCGCCGCTGCTCGCACTGCCACCGCTGGATGTACCCCCGCTCGAACTGCCACCGCTTGAGCTGCTGCCCGAACCGCTGCTGGAACCGCCACTCGAACTGCTCGTCGATCCGCCGCTGCTCGAAGTGCCACCGCTGGACGTGCCCCCGCTCGAACTCCCGCTGCTGCTCGACCCGCCAGCTGGCGTGCACCCGGGCGCCTGGCCGGCGCTCAGCAGCATCCCGTTCCCCAGCGCGATATACATCGAGCAATCCGGGAACGTCACCTTGCCATCTACAATCGTGAACGTGGACCCGTTGTAGGTGAGCGTCGTCCCGCTCACTGCGCCCGTGCCTGGCCCGCCAGTGCGGGGACCCGCAAACGTGGCGCCGCCGCTGCTCGAACCGCCGCCACTCGAGCTGCTTGTCGATCCTCCGCTGCCACTTGAGCTGCTGGTCGATCCCCCGCCGCTTGAGCTGCTGCCGGAACCGCCACTCGAGCTGCTCGTCGATCCGCCACTGCTGGAACTGCTGCTCGAGCTGCTGGATCCACCACTCGAACTCCCGCTGCTGCCCGACCCGCCGGCTGGCGTGCACCCGGGCGCCTGGCCGGCCGACAGCAACATGCCGTTGCCCAGCGCGATATACCAGCTGCAATCCGGGAACGTCACCTTGCCATCCACAATGGTAAACGTCGATCCGTTGTAAGTGAGCGTCGTCCCGCTTACCGCGCCGGTGCCGGGGCCGCCAGTGCGCGGACCCGCAAACGTGGCGCCACCGCTGCTCGAACTGGCACCGCCGGAGGTTCCCCCACTCGAGCTGCTCGTCGATCCGCCACTGCTGGAACTGCTGCTGGAGCTGCTGGACCCACCGCTCGATGTGCTCGTCGATCCGCCGCCGCTCGAACTCCCGCTGCTGCCCGACCCGCCGGCTGGCGTGCATCCGGGCGCCTGGCCGGCCGACAACAACATGCCATTCCCCAGCGCGATATACATCGAGCAATCCGGGAACGTCACCTTGCCGTCGACGATCGAGTAGGACGCGCCGTTGTAGGTGAGCGTCGTCCCGCTCACCGCGCCTGTGCCAGGGCCACCACTGCCGGGTCCTGCGAACGCGGGGCTGCCGCCGCTCGAACTGCTGCTACTCGAACTGCTGCCAGAACCGCTGCCACTAGAACTGCTCGTCGATCCCCCACTGCTCGAACTGCTCGTCGATCCCCCACTGCTCGAACTGCTCGTCGATCCCCCACTGCTCG
>JBAXOX010000121.1:0-7656 GCA_037133015.1 Acidobacteriota bacterium | reverse complement strand
GATGGAGATAGGGTCTTCTGCTCTTCGATGGAGCCCGGAGGGCTACCGCTTTTAGATGGAGCCAGGGTCTTTAGGCCCAAGGAATTCGTTGGCCTCAGGGGTCCTCAGAGCTATTAGGTCGTTTGGCAGCAGAGGGCTTCTGACCTGGTTATTTCAAGATGGACCCCTGGGTCTTCAGACCCGGGGAACAGGTACAGGTGGTCGTCATGCCCATTTTCGAATATCAGTGCCGCGCCTGCCGCAAGAAGATGTCCGCACTCGTGCTGAGCCGTGCGCGTGAGGCCGACGTGCGCTGCAAGCACTGCGGTAGCGCCGACATCGAGCGCCTCTGGTCGCGCTTCTCCTCGCCCAAGTCCGACGAGGCGCGCATGGAATCGCTGGCCGATCCATCCGCGTTTTCAGGCCTCGACGAGAACGACCCGCAAAGTGTCGCTCGGATGATGAAGAAGATGGGCCAGGAGATGGGCGAGGACATGGGCGGCGACATCGAACAGGCGATGGAAGAAGAGATGGGCGGCGGAGCGTCCGATTCGCCCTCCGACTTCGAATAGTCGCGGCTTGCCAATTTTGTAATCACCCCGGAGTGATTATTGGCTTCGCGGGTTCCACCTTCTATAGTGCGGCGTCGGGACGAAGCGACCCAAGATACCGGTCTACTGGCACGCACAAGATCCCGTCGACGGGCAGACGTTCATGGCCAGGCCTAGCTGTATATCTGCTTGCGATTGCCAAGCTTGAGAATAACAACCACAATGCGCCGATCGTCGATGGTGTAGATCACCCTGTACATCCCGACCCGTATCCGATACGCGTCCTCGTGCCCTTTGAGCTTCCGGCATCCGCCTGGGCGCGAGACTGTTGCGAGCCCCACAATCGCGCGAGCGACCCGAAGTCTGTCGGCTTTGGGCAGTTTGGCCAGAGATCGTTCGGCCGACGCCGTGATCTCGACTTTATAGGAGGCCATTGAGCTTGAGATCGCGAAGAACGGCTTTGAAGGGCCGCGTGGGTTCTTTGCGCAGGTCCTTTAGATCTTCGAGATCCTCGAGTTCTTCGAGTTTGTCGAGCAGGGCCTCTTCGATGAAATGATTCATCTTTTGTCCGCGGACTCTGCAGATCTTCTCGACCGCCCCTTTGACTCGTTCATCGATTCGAGTCGCCAGCTGAACCTGGGCCATCGTGCTCCCCCCTTGGTGTCGTTTACTACCAAAAGATATTATATGGTAGCAGAACGTGGGACGTAATCAGTCCGGGAGTGTTTGTGCCATCGCAAGACGACCCCGAGTCAGCAGGAACGAGGGTCGGTGGCGACAGCATTCCGGAGACCCACATCATCGCCCATAAAGGAAAGGACGGCCCTGTGCGGCGCGGTGTAGGTGCCGATGCCGGTGCGGCATGGCTCTGGCATTGGCACAATCACTCCCGGAGTGGTTTGCCTCACTCCGGGAGTGATTGTTACATCGGCAGCCCGGCCAGCCAGCAGCACGCCGGGGCGACGACCACCGGAAGCGAGTCATTGGTGTACGTCCGGTAGGCCCGCGCGTTCCGCACGAGTTGTACCGCGGGGATCTGCAGGGCTCGTTGGATCTTCAGCAAGGCTTCGGTTGGCCGTTCGTCGGCCAGCTTGGCCTCCACCAGCAGCACGGGCTCGCGGTCGTTGGCCACCAGGAAGTCCACTTCCTGATGTTCCTTGTTTCTGACGAAGTGCACCGAGAACTCTCCAGCCCCCATCGCGTTCCAGCAACTCACGGCCCGCCACAATTCGAGTGCGACCTGATTTTCGAATCGGGCGGCCGGATCTTTCACCCGCGGCACATCAAAGAGGTAGACCTTGCGCTCCTTCTGAATGGCACGCGCGATGCGTTCCGTCCAGGTTGTCAGGGAGAACGTCAGATAGAAGCGCTCGATGATGCTCAGCCAGCTCTGAACGGTGGTGTATGCGAGTCTCAGGTCGCGTGCGAGCGAAGGCAGTGACAACGGGTTGCCAACCCTGGACGGTAAAAGATTGAAGAGTGTCTCGACGTCGGCCACGGAACGAATGCCGGTCGCGTCGCGAATATCCTCGCGGACGATCCGTTGGCCGTAGGTCGCAGACCAGCGGCGGTACGACGAAATGCGTCCGTTCAGGTACGGCTCCGGAAAGCCGCTGAGCGTCTCGAGCTGTTCCCACGTTGCCGCCAACTCTTCCTGGCGATCGAGCGAGACAACGAGCGGGTCGCGGAGAAACGCGTCCATCTCCCGGTTCGCCCTGCCTAGTTCGCTAATCGTCAGGGGCCAAATCTGGAACTGGAGGTATCGGCCGGCCAGTGAATCGCCGCCCTTCTGGTAAAGATCCAGTCGCCCGCTTCCGGTCACGAGGAACTTGTAGTCGTTGCGAAACTCGTCGTATGCGCCCTTGAGGTAGTTCTTCCAGTTTCGATACTTGTGAATCTCGTCGAACACCACCAACGGAACTGACGCGTCCTGTCTCGGCAATCCGGTGAAGAACGTGGGGTTTTGGATCAGTTGGGCCTGGTCGCTTGGAATGTCCCAGTTGCAGTAGGTGTGGTTCCGGAACTGCTCCGCGACGAGCCCTGCCAACGTGGTTTTACCTGCCTGGCGAGGTCCAGAGAGGAAGATCATGGCCTTTTCAGAGGCGAGGGCACTCCAGATGCGGAGGTAGGGCGGGCGCTGCTGCATGCGACTATTATTGTGCGTGCAATAAAATAGTCAAGACTATCTTTTGTCAGGCTATAAAATAGTCGGCCATTGCTGGGGAAAATAATTAGTCCGGGAGTGTTTGTGCCAACTCATGAACGGTGCCATCGGGCCGCCAATTGGCTCATGGTTCTGTTACGGCAAGCGGACGGATGGCCCTTCGGACGCAGGCCCGATGTCCAGCGCGGGCGGATTCCGGCCCTTCGCTTCATCCGTTACGCCGGCCGGGCCCGATCGGGAGTGTGCCTGGGCGCCGGGCGCGGAGAGCGGACGCCGGTGGCGCGACATTCGCGTTGGCACAAACACTCCCGGACTGATTTATCGCGCCGCGCTCAACTGAGCAACAGTTCGAGGTCCTGGCGCGTCAGGTCGCCGAGCGCACTGTTGTCGGCCGTGATAATCGCGTCGGCCACGGCTCGCTTGCGGGCCTGCAGTTCGAGAATCCGTTCTTCGACCGTGTCCTTGGCAATCAATCGGTAGGCGAAGACCGGCTTCTCCTGCCCGATTCGGTGCGCGCGATCGATCGCCTGCGCCTCGACGGCAGGGTTCCACCAGGGGTCGAGCAGAAACACGTACTCTGCCGCCGTCAGGTTGAGGCCAAGTCCACCCGCCTTCAGGCTGATCAGAAACGCCGCGCAGGAGGGATCGGTCTGAAACCGATGCACCCGCGCGTCTCGGTCCTTCGTCTTGCCATCCAGATACTCGAACACAATGCCGCGTTCTTGTAGAACAGGCTTCACCAGCGCGAGCAGGCCGGTGAACTGCGAAAACACGAGCGCCTTGTGTCCTTCGGCCACCACTTCGTCGAGCCTTTCCACGAGCGCCTCCACTTTGGCGCTCGAATCGTTCTGGCGCTTTGTATCGATCAGGCCGGGATGACACGACGCCTGACGCAGTCGCAGCAGCGCTTCGAGCACCTGGAAGCGCGATCGCGTCACCCCCTGACGATCGACCAGTCCAAGAATGGCGGCGCGGTAATGGTCGCGCAACTCGTCGTAACGCAGACGATCGAACGCATCGAGTTCGCATACGATGGTGTCTTCGCTGCGCGACGGAAGTTCTGCAGCCACCTGCGACTTGGTGCGTCGCAGGATGTAGGGCCGAAGGCCCTGGCGCAGCGTCTCCAACGCGGACCGATCTCCGGCCCGCGCTCGACTCACCAGCCCGCGGTGGGCAGATCCCAGCAGGCCCGGGTTGAGAAATTCGAACAGGCTCCACAACTCGCCGACGTGATTCTCGATGGGGGTGCCGCTCAGCGCCAGTCGGTGCCGCGCATTCAACAGTCGCACGGCTTTGGCCGACACCGTTGCGGCATTCTTGATCGCTTGCGCTTCGTCGAGAATGACGTAATTGAGCGCAAGGTCGGCCAGTCGCGTCACGTCGCGTCGCAGTGTGCCATAGGTGGTCAGCACGAGATCCGCTTGCTTCAGGTGCGCCTCGTCGAGAGCGTTCCGATCGGTGCCCGAGTAGTCCAGCACGCGCAACTGTGGCGTAAACCGCGCCGCTTCGCTTCGCCAGTTGAACAACACCGACCTCGGCACCACGACCAGCGACGGGCCGCTGCCGCGCTGCGCGTCGAGCAGCGCCAGCACCATCACCGTCTTGCCAAGGCCCATGTCGTCGGCCAGGCATCCGCCCAGTCCCAATTCCGCCAGGAAGCGGAGCCACGCAAGGCCTTGACGCTGGTAGTCGCGAAGAACGCCAATGAACGTCGCCGACGCGTCGGCCGGCACGATACCGTGAAATCCACGAAGCCGTTCTCGAAGGTGCTGAGATTTAGTGTCCCACGACACGGCCGGTTTCGTCGTGAGCAGCGCGTCCACCAAGCTCAATTGCGACATCTTGACGCGTAGACGACCGCCGTGTTCCGCGTGCGTAAACGTCGCAAGCGCTCCGTACTGGGCCTTCCAGGCGTCCGGAACGATGCCGATTGAGCCGTCGGAGAGGACGACCGCATTCTCGCCGCGCGTGACGGCCGCCAGAAGTTCCGGAAGCGCCATCGACACGCCGTCGAAGTTCACCATTCCGCCGATCTCAAACCAATCGATTCCCGACTGCACGTCCACCGTAGTCTCGTGTGCGACGCGGTACGCCTTGCCTTCGACTTCGATGCGCCAACCGAAAGGCGCGAGATCGCGCACAAGCGAAGGCACACGTTTGCGCGGCACGTCGATGCGCACGGAGCCTGGCGGGCCGCCGACGCGCTGCAGTTTCAGGCGGTGTTCCTCGAGCGCCCGCTCGGCCCTCTGTTCCGCTTCTTCGTTTCGGACGATGAGCCGGCGCGGGCTGGGCTGATACATCGCCGACCGCTCGTCGGCACGCGCAACACGCACACCGTCGTAGTCGAACGCGAGAGTCGCGTGAAATCTGCCGTCGGCGTAACGGGAAGGTCGCAGTGTCAGGACGGGCGTCGGCTGCGCGCGAACCGTATCGAAATGCAGCTCGCTTGGCACCGAGACGGGCGGGGCTGACGGAAGTTCCAGCAGCGTTCCGAGCAACTGATCGACGTGACCAGCCGGAAAACGGAGGCGGCCGTTCGTGCGTAGGTCGGTGAGCCAAGCCAAGCCCGCGCCGGTGACCGGCGAGACCGTGTCCTCGTGGAAGATCAGTCCGCTGCCAAGCACCAGCGAGGGCGCGGTCGCCGGAATACTCGACTCAACCGGTTGGTGCACTTGCAGCGCCGTGGTCATGGGCGCGACGCCGGAGAGTGTCTCGGCGGTTTCCGACGAAGGCGCCATCTCCGCGGGCGCGAGAGCCACCGGTGCGATCGCCGCGGGCGGCATTGGCCCAGCCGCTGCATCAAACTGGCGCGAGAGCCGCCCAGTCAACGCATATTTCTGGCTGTCCCCTGGCTTGTCGAGCGCGAGTTCAAGTGAGATGGCCCAAGGTCGCTCGTCCCACTGTAGTTGCTGGTATCGGTCGCTGTGTGCGACATCGAATAGAAAACATCGGCGCGTCGCGAACAGCCGGGGGAGCAGTATGGTGTGCCACTGCTCTGGCACGATATGTGGCGTGCTCGCAACCCCAAACGGGATCGACGTGGCGGGAGGTCCGTAGTAGCTGTAGGACGCTGCCCCGGCGCTGACACCAATCAGTAAAGCCAGCGTATCCCGTTCGTCCGCGTCGCTAACGGTCGCGAGACTGTCGGCCGACAACCGGCATGGCACGGGAGCGGACCACCCATCCTGGCCGATACGCGTTCGTGTGGCCACGTGGACGCACAGTTGGCGGTATTGGCGCGCAGCTGTGGCGTCGATGATGAAGATGCGTTCGGTCTGGGCGTCGTCCTCGTGCGCGAGAGGTCCGTGTTGGCGCCGAGCGAGTGCCTCGATGTGAAGTGGTTGTTTCAATCGTTCGAGGCGCTGACGCGCGGCTTTCGCGGCTGTGGCATCCGCGTCTGGTTTGGGCTTTTGAGGTTTCGGAACCTTGGTGGCGAATGTGGCTCCCAGCGCAGCAGTGGGCCGGCCTTCGGCGGCTCGACGCAGCGCCCAGTACTGCTTCATTCGTTCGCTGACTCTGCGGCGCTCCGCGGCCGTCAGCTGTGATCGAGATGATTGCGCCAGTGCGGACCGCTTGGCGAGACCAGCGGCGGGAGGGGCGACGACGGGTCTGAAGTCGGTGTCACCGTCATCCTCATCCGCGTCGGCAGCAACGGTGCCGAGGTCGCCAGTGTCGGAGTCGAAGTCGAAGTCGAAACCCTCGTCACCATCTTCATCGTGGCCATCCAGCATTTCCAGGGCTGCCGAATCCAGGTCGATATCGGGGTTCGGTCGATTCCAGGAGGCGTCCCATCTCGCATCCGCCTCAACCGTGCGTGCGAACGCCCACATGTGTTTGCACGAGCCAGAATCCCGGTAGTAAGGACAGGTGCACGACATGTGCATTCCGTCGAGATTGGGCGCGTCGCGCGTCAGCCGCACTTGGTAATCTGCGGTCCCGCGGGCGACGGCGAGGATGGAGGTGTTTGTCCAAGCGTAGATGATTACACGGCGGCGTGCGACGTAATCGTCGCCGCGCGTCCGCACCGCCGCCTCGAAAAGCGGCTTGAGGTACCTGCTCAAAGTGGTGGCGCGGGAGCGACTGGCCGACACGGACCGATTCTAAGTCCTTCGACGCACCAATGTCGCAACGTATTTGTGCCCGCAGGACTTCGTCTGAGCGAGCAACACCCGCCACGTGCGCCGGAAGCCGATCGTGGCCGTAATTGCGAGTCGAAGTACTAAGCCATCACTCCCTATCCCGGCTACAATCTCCCCATGGCGTCCGACGTTCCATCCGCCTCGTCAGGCGATCGCGTAGCCGTTTCGGCGATTCGCGAACTGGTTGAGCGCACGCCGGGCGTGGCGCTGGCGGTTGTGTTCGGGTCGACGGCGCGGCAGGCCACTCGCAAACCGCGCGATCTCGACATTGGGGTCCTGACTGATCCGGGCGCGGAATTGCCCGCACTCCTGGGTGTTGCGCTGGAGCGTGCGACCCGGCGCGTCGTTGATTTGGTTCACATGAACACTGCGCCACCGTTGTTGCGCTTCGAGATTGCGCGCGATGGCATCGTCATATTCGAGCGCAAGCGGTATACGTGGGCCGACTTCCGCCGGCACGCCATGATTGATTGGTGGGATTGGGCGCCGTTTGCCCGCCGCATGCACGGCGCCGCGCTGGCCCGTCTCAGGTCGTCTGGTTCGCCGGTCGGAACGGAGGGGTAGCGCCGTGGTCAGACGCGATGTCGCCGCATCCAAAATCGCCCGCGCGCAGGCTTGGTTTGCCGATGCCGAGTCTCGATTCTGACAGCGGTCGCATCGGCAGCGGGGCTTTGACTATGTCAGCGGATCTTCCGGAGATTGCCTCTCGGATTTCTCTTGGAGCGCGAGAATCTGGCGGGTCTGCGCGAGAACCCGCTCAGCCAGCGCCGGAAGCGGATCGAATCAGACGCCGTCATGGAAGCCGTCCCAATCGAGGCGCCAG
>JBAXOX010000120.1:0-7846 GCA_037133015.1 Acidobacteriota bacterium | reverse complement strand
CAGGTGTACGAACTGGATGCGGCATTGAAGCCCATCCGCCACTACTACCTTGGCGATGCCGCGGCCGCTGCGGCCAAGGCCGCTGCCGTGGCCGCGCAGGGAAAAGCGCACTGATGCACCCGGCCGGGGCGGGCCGCGGGGGCGCCAGCCAGCCGGGCGGGCGCGGGGGACCGGGAGGGCAGCCCGGAGGCCGTGGGCCAGGCGTTGGCGTCCAGATGCCACCGGTTCGCGGCGGACGGGGTCCCGGCTGAGCCACGCCTCGGTCACCAACCTGGCGCGTCATTGAGTCCGTCGAGTCGCAACGATCGCGACGTATCGTCAGCGTCCGCAACGTCAGCCACGGCTCCCTCACCACACCGTCCTGAGGGCACAACGCCGTTCCAGTATGGGTGCGTCGAAGGACTTAGCGCACGTTCCAGGCATCAATGACCGCGTCATGCACCGCCCGCCTCACCTGCTGGATCGGCTCGGCGGGGCCCGCATGCGGATGCACGCGGTTGGTCAGCAACACGACGTAGAGCTGGCGCTGGGGGTCGATCCACAGCGACGTGCCGGTGAACCCGGTGTGTCCGAAGGCGGCCGGCGACATGCGGTCTCCGCACGAAGACGTTGGCCGCATCGTGTCCCAGGCCAGCGCGCGCGAACTGCCCAGAATTGTGGTCGGCGTGACAAACGTGCGCATCGTGTCGGGACGTGCCAGCACGCCCGCCTCTCCCTGGAGCGACGTCATCACCGCCCGGGCGAAGCGGCCCAGCGCCCCGGCCGTTCCGAACAACCCGGCGTGGCCCGCCACATCCCCGAGCAGATGGGCGTTGTCGTCATCGACCTCCCCGACCAGCGGGTAACCGCGGCCCGCATCGACCCGGGTTGGCGCGATTCGGTCGCACCATTGGTCCGGCGGCCGAAACATCAAATCGAAGGGGCCGGAAGCGGGGCGAAGCTGAACGGCGATGCGTTCCCAGGAGACGTCGAGTGGCGCCCGGCCAGCCGCCTCGAGGGCCGCTCCCAGCACGATGAATCCAAGGTCGCTGTAGCGCGAGGTGAAGCGCGGAGCGTAGGCCCGCTCGCACCGACTGATGGCGGTGAGCGCTTCGGCTCGATTTGCGCAGGTGTTCGAGAGCGGAGCCCATTCCGGCAGGCCCGCGCAGTGCCCGAGCAGGTCGCGAAGCGTGATGGCCCTCAGGGCCTCGCTGTTCCATCCCGAGACCCAGGTACCGACGGGCGCGTCGAGGCGCACGGCGCCGGTTTCCACCAGCCGCATGGCCACCGAGGCGGTGGCCACGACTTTGGTGAGCGAAGCGAGGTCGAACACCGTCTCGAGGGTAGCCCGCGGCGCGCCGGCGTCGTAGGTGAACGCGCCGAACGCCTCGGTCCACACGACGGCGTCGGAGGTGCCGACTTCGACGACGGCGGCAGGGTAGACGCGCGAGGCAATCGCCTTGGCAATAATGTGGCGGGCCACTTGGAAGGGCGCAGACGGCGCAGCCATCTGCGTCACGCCTCGTCGACTGGCGGGCCGCTGGACTTGAGCAGTGTGCGCAGCCGGCCCTCGATATCTTCGTGGAGGGCGTCGCGCATCATGCCCCTGGCGCGTCGAAGGCGCGACATCGCCTTGGCGTACGGCAGGCCCGTCTTCTCCATCACGATGGCGGCTTTGGCATTCCAATGGGCGCGCTTCAGAATCTTTTCGGCGCCCGTCTGGTCGAGGCCCGTCACGATTCCCACGATGCGCCTGGCTCGATCCTTCAGCTTCTCTGACGTCGACTGCACGTCAACCATCAGGTTGCCGTACGTCTTGCCGATGCGCACCATGGCCGCCGTCGACAACATGTTCAGCACGAGTTTGGTCGCGCTCGCCGCCTTGAGCCGGGTCGAACCGGCGATCACTTCCGGGCCCACGCCCAGGGCAATGGTGATATCGACGAAGGTCTGAAGTTCGGTGGCGGGATCGCACGTGACGAAGATGATCCGTGCGCCCGCCCGACGTGCGGCCGCAAGACCACCGCGAACGAACGGCGTCATGCCGGACGCCGACACCCCGACGAAGGCGTCGCGCTTGGTGGGGTGGAGCCGCGCGACGGTGCGCGCGCCCTCTTCGTATTGATCGTCAGCGCCCTCGCGCGGCCTGAGAAACGCCGCCTTGCCGCCCGCCATCACGGCCTGCACCATGTCGGGTGAGGTCCCGAAGGTCGGAGGCATTTCCGCAGCCTCGAGGATGCCCAGTCGGCCGCTGGTGCCGGCGCCGACAAAGACAAGGCGCCCCCCTTTGTGAAGCGCCTGAGTGATAATGTCGACAGCCAGGGCGATGCGCTCGCGTTCGCGCGCCACGGCGGCCAGCATCTTGCGATCTTCGCCGAGCATCACATCGATGATCCCGGCAGGCTCCAGCTTGTCGATGGCCAGGCTCGCTGGATTGATGGCCTCGGTTGGCAACTGCTGCCACTTGGATTGAAGCGGCATGACACGACACTCCGTAACGGATAAACGGCAAAGGCCGATACTAGCTCCGGCACGTACGGGTGTCAAACGGCCACCGCCCCCCGAAACGCCAGCGACCCCACCCGACAGGATGTTTGACGAGTACCTCGACTACCTCCGGGTCGAGCGCCGTCTGGCCGACAACAGCGTCGAAAACTACGCTCGCGACCTGTCAAAACTGGCGGCGTTTGCCGGCACGGCCGGTGTCGAACTGGTCGCCCTCACCCGGCAGGATCTGGAGCGACTGGTCCGCGACCTGCTGTCGGGCGGCCTGGCACCCAGGTCCGCCGCCCGGCTGGTGGCCAGCGTCCGGGGATTCTATCGCTACCTCGTCCATGAGCGTCGCCTCGACGCCAGCCCGGCCGACGAACTGCGCGCCGCGCGGCCGTGGCCGTCGCTGCCTTCGTGTCTGAGCCGCGAAGAGGTGGACCGCCTGCTGGCGGTGCCGGATCCGTCAAAGCCAGCCGGATTGCGCGACAAGGCGCTGATCGAGCTGCTGTACGCGACGGGCCTGCGGGTGTCGGAACTGGTCGGCCTGCGGGCCTCCGACATCCAGTTGGCCGCGGGATATCTCAGCTGCGTGGGCAAGGGCGGCAAGCAGCGTGTGGTCCCGATTGGCGACGAGGCGGCCCGATGGGTCAAGCGGTACCAGCAGGAGGGCCGTCCGCAACTGGCGCAGGCGCGTCCCACGCCACGCCTGTTTCTCAACGCGCGCGGCGGTCCGTTGAGCCGGGTCGGGTTCTGGAAGATCCTCAAGGGCTATGCACGCCTGGCCGGCCTGCAGCCGCGGGTGAGTCCCCACGTGCTGAGGCATTCGTTCGCGACGCACCTGCTCGACCGGGGGGCCGACCTTCGCGCGATCCAGATGATGCTGGGCCACGCCGATCTGTCGACCACCCAGATTTATACCCACGTGCTCGAATCCCGGATGCGCACGATCTACGATCAGTTCCACCCGCGCCGGTAGGGAAGAGAATGACATCGAGAGTGAAACGTCTCGCCATCGTTGTGCCGGCGGTGCTCGGCGGGTGGGTGGCATGGTTGCTGTTGACCCTTCCGCCCACCGCCGTCGCGCTGCCCTCGACGCCAACGCCGGCGGTGGTACGCGGCGCGTACCACGTGCACTCCGTCGCGTCCGATGGCACCGGAACCGCCGAGCAGATTGCCGCCGCCGCCAGCCGTGCGGGGCTCAACTTCGTGATTGTCACCGACCACGGCGATGCGTTTCGGACACCCATGGCGCCTCGGTATTTCGGAAAGGTGCTGCTGATTGACGCCACCGAAATCAGTACGAGCCAGGGCCACTACGTGGCCATCGGCCTCGGGCGGCCACCCTACAGACTGGCCGGCGAAGCGAGGGATGTGGTCGAAGACGTCGCGCGATTTGGCGGGTTTGGCGTCGCCGCCCACCCGGATTCCGGCCGCGAGGCGCTCGCGTGGGCCGCGTGGGACGCGCCGGTCGATGGCATCGAATGGCTCAACGGCGATACCCAGTGGCGAGCGATGCCAGCGTGGCGGGTTTTCCCGATCCTCGTCCAGTACGCGGCCAGACCGGCCGAAACGCTCGTCTCGCGATTCACGCGGCCGCAGGCGCTCCTGCAGCACTGGGATCTGCTGACCTCGCAGCGGCCGGTCGTGGCGCTGGCCGGCAGCGATGCGCATGCCCGGTTGGGCTTGCGGGGCAAGGGCGACCCGGACGTCGAACGGCTGTATCTGCCCTTTCCAGGCTACCAGGCCGTCTTCGGAGCGTTCTGTTTGAATGTCGAACTCGACGGAGCACCCAGCGGAGACGCGGTCGCCGACGCCCAGGCGGTCGTGTCGGCCCTCAAACGCGGGAGCGTGTCGACGGTGCTATCGGGACTGGCCTCGCCGGCCACCTTGTCGTTTATGGCCTGGTCATCGACCTCGACGGTCCGACAAGGAGGCAGGATGGCGATCGGGCCCGGCGTGATGCTGCGCGCCTCGGCGAATCTGCCGCCGGGCGCCACGATCGCGCTCTTGAAAGACGGGCGCGTGGTGCAGGAAGAGCACGCGCAGACGCTTCGCTACGCCACCGACCGGCCCGGCGTGTTCCGTGTCGAAGCGCGTCTGGCTGGCGCGGACGCGATGCCCTGGATTCTCAGTAACCCGATTTACATCGGCCTGCCCGGCCCGGCCTCCTCGGGCGACGACACGACCGCTCAGAGGGCCGTGCCGTATCCATCGGCCCCTGACTGGCAGGTCGAACACGACCCGTCTTCATCGGGCACCGTGACAGAGCCTGCCGACGCCGGCGCCAGCCGAGAGACCCAGTGGCGATTCCGGTTGGGGAGCGGGGGAGCGGGCAGCGCGTTTGCCGCGATGGCGACCTCGGTGGTGGACGCGCTCGGGCGCGCCGATCAGCTGCGGTTTCGTATCCGCGCGACCCGGCCGATGAGGGTCTCGGTGCAGTTGCGGCTCAAGAATGGTTCCGGCGACCGCCGGCGCGTTCGTTCGGTCTACGCCGATGTCGCATCACGCGTCGTCGCGATTCCGCTGGCTGAGATGCGCGTGGCGGGAACAGGGGAGTCGGTGGCGCTCGATCGCCGCGACATCGGTGCGCTGTTGTTCGTGATTGACACGGTCAACGGGCAACCCGGAGACCAGGGGACGATCTGGATCGAGGCTCTGGCGACCGTGCCAGAGGCTCAGGTCCGGACCGTCAACAGCAAGTAGAGCGCCACGGCGGCGAACAGAATATTGGCCGACCAGGCCGCGAGCATCGGAACCATCACACCGCCGCTGCCGAGCGCGCCGAAGACGCTGTCGGCAATGCGATAGAGCACCGCCAGCACGATGGCCAGCCCGATGCCGTACATCGCGCCGCGCCGGCCCGTGGTCACGGCAAACGGCACCGCAATCAGCGTCATGATCAGCGTGACCCACGGGAACGAGACTTTGCGGTGCAGCGCGACCTCGTACTTCACCACGTTGAACCCGATGGTGCGCATCTCCGCGATATAGCTCTTGAGCTGGCCGTACGTCATGCGATCGGCGTCAATCGGTTCGGTGACGAAATACTGGGGCGGCTCCATCTGGAAGCGGGCCGCGGTCAGAGGCCGGAAACTGCGCTCTTCGGCGCGCCGGTCGAATTCGCGGCTCCACCCAGCCTTGCCGTCCCATCCGACGATGTCTTCCCGCCCGGTGGCGGTGCCGCCGAAGACGGCCTGTTGATAGAACGCGCGGCTCTGCAGCCGCCAGGCCTGTGCGGAAAACCGGAAGACCGACAGCGCGGTCAACTGCGAACGAGTCGCGTCGAAATCCACGTAATTGTAAATGTCGCCGTTGCCAGCCACGAGCCATTTGCGGCTGCCGGCATCGAAACTGCGGGCCGAGCCGGTTCGAATGGTGCGCAGCAGCGCGTCCGCCTGCTTGTTGGAGGCCACCAGCACCTGCTCCTCGAGGGCGAACAGCACCCCGCCGGCCAGCAGCGCAAACAGCGCCAGCGGCACGGCCGACCGGTAGAGGCTGATGCCGCACGCCCGCATGACGATCAACTCGCTGCTCCGGGTGAGCAGACCGATGGTGACCAGGCCGCCGATCAGCACGGCAAGGGGAATGCAGAAATAGACAAACTGTGGCGTCGCCCAGTACAGATAATCCAGAAGCATCTGCATGGTGGCGAGGCCCTTGAACAGCTTCTCGGACAATTCGATGAACGTCGAGATGTAGAACAAGGCCACCAGCGATGTAAACGTCAGCGTGAACACGCCCAGGTACATCCTCCCCACATACGCGTCGAGGATGGTCGCCCCGGTCGGCACCCAGGCCCGCGCGGACCGTCTGGATCGGGGCACCCACACGCCGGTATCGTCGGCCTGAGGACGACGCGTAAAAAGGGCAGCCAGCCATTTGAGGGACGCGACACGTCCGCCCAATCGTGTCGCTCGTCCGACCAGCTTTCTCCAGCGCAGCAGCGCCGAACCCCGCGCCAGGAGCACGAGGATGGCAACCGCTCCCAGCACCAGATTTGGCACCCACGGGGCGATTTCGGCAGCCAGCAGTTTGCCCTTCACGGCAGACTGCGCGGTGGTCAGCAGCAGATAGTAGACAAAGATCACGCCAATTCCGAGGACGAAGCCGGCCAGTTTTCCATCACGCCTGGTGGTCAGCCCCAAGGCCACGCCCATCAGCGCGAAGACCAGGCAGGCCACCGGAATCGAGAATTTCCGCTGGATGGCCATCACAGCCGGGTGCGGTGACAGGCCCTGGCTCTGCAGATCAACGACCCGCTGGCGTAACTCGGCGATGGTCATCTCCGGATCGCCTTTTTGCGGTCCGGCCATCGGAAACACGGTCTCCGGGTCGAGCGACAGAATCAACTGGTCGAACCGGAACACGTCGTATTGGTCCGGCGCGTTCGTCTTGCTGGTATGCCGGGTGCCGTCCTCCAGCACCAGCTCGACGGTGCGACGCTGCCGGTCGATCAACAGCCGCCCCCTGGCGGCGACATAGACCACCGGATTCGCGGCGACGGTGGTGTCGGCCAGGAACACGTCCCGCCAGCCTGAGCCATCGCCCGGGACATCGCGCACGTAGAGGATCCGATTCGGGAAATCGTCGAAGAAGACCCGAGGCCGGACTTCGCTTTCGGTTCGCTGGGCGACGATGCGAAGCGTGATCTCCCTGAACATCTGGTTGGCGTCCGGGAGTGCCTCGATGATCACCCAGGAGGTGGCGGCCCACCCGGCGAGTGCGACCAGGACGACGGGACGTGCCGCGCGAAAGATGCTGACGCCGCAGGCCTGGACGGCGACCCATTCGCGGTCGGCAGAAAAACGACCGAGGCCGACAAGGATGGCGACCAGCAGGGCCATTGGGATCGTGACGGAGAGGGCTTGCGGGAGCAGCGTCACCATCAGTTGAAGGATGGTTCGGCCGGCGACGCCCTTGGCGATGAGTTTTTCGGCGAGATCGACGAGAAACGGGATGATGAGGATGAAGGTAAAGACGAGCAGCGAGATCAGGAACGGGCTGATGATACTGCGGATGATGTACCGGTCGATGAGTCGGGGCATGGCGTGTCAGCACGATACCACAGGCGTGGAATGAATAGCCCTGGCGAGGCTGGTTAGGGTTATCGCCAGAACAAAGTCAGAAAAGCATCAACAGTGCGTGCACAGGGGGGAAATACGCGGCATTACCACAACGTCCGATAATGTATGTTATGTTAACCTAGGGATATGGATGCGCGAAAGAATCCCACCGAACCAAAGACCTTCCCGCCCCTGCCGCCGCCCTCGCGTTGTGGTGTCCGCCCATTGGCGCGCCAGTCGCTCGCCTGGGTCGGCTCCACCTCGCGTGATGAGGACGTCAGGTCCAACTTGAACGCTCTGTCTGGTGCGGCCGG
>JBAXOX010000119.1:0-7976 GCA_037133015.1 Acidobacteriota bacterium | reverse complement strand
GCCCTGATTCACGCTCACCGACGTGTCGTGATTGAGGTAGTGGTTGATAGACGAGAGTCCCAGGCCACCGATGCTGTAGTTCCTTTTGCTCCACCCCGTAGACGTGACGAGCCAGTCGCCGGCTCGGTAGTTGCCCGACGCGCTGAACGAGAGATACGTGCTGAGGTACGTGTTGTATTCGGTGCGGAACGAAGCGCTCAGGCTATCTGTGGGCGACACATTGGCGTCGAGGGCGATCGGCGACATCTTCTGGGGGCGAGTGGCCGGCAGATACAGATTGGATTGATAGGCCGGATCGACCGCCGCCGCTCGCGCATCGGTGTAGTAGGTCTGCCTGAGGCCCACGCTGAAGATCTGCTTGCTCTGGGCAGCCACGCCGTTCAGCAACCTCTTCGCGTAGAAGCGATTGTTGAGGCCGAACTGCACCTGGGTGGTGCCGCCGATAATCGTGTCCCAGTACGTGAGCTTTGGAATCTGGGCAATGTTGTCGACCGCCGTCACCCGCTGCACATTGAACCACGGCTCAACCGCGTGCTTGATCTTCTCGGCGTAGCGACCCCCGGGCGTGTTCCACACCTTGTTGAAGACCGGACCGGTGAACTGGGCGCCCAGGTTGAAATAGCGGCGGTCCACCGGCGTCAGGATTCGCGCCCCTGAGGCATCGAGGCTTTGGTTCCACCGCGTGAAGAACCAGGTGAGCGTCGAATTGATCGTAAAGAACGGCCACTTCGTGAACGGAAAACGGATGCGGGGCGTGAAGTCGAAGCGCCCCAGGCCCGTGTCGTAGGGCGTGCGCGTCCCGTCCGCGCTGGTGGACACGCTCTGGTAGACGATGTTGGCGTAGGTGCTGCCCAGGTTGAAGTAGACCGGCGTGCCAAACAGCGGTTGTTCCTTGCGCGAGAACGACAGGCTCGGGGTATTCCCCGACACGATGGAATACGAACTGCTGTAGAAGGTCTCGTTGCGGTCCAGGCTGACGCCGGCGCCGTACGACCCCCACGTGCCGCTGACGCCCCCACTGGCACCCCGGGTGTTGTAGGTGGCGGTCAGCACGTTGGTGCTGTAGGTCTGCTGGACCGTCGCGCTCGAAAAATAGCTCCCCTGCGCACGGGCCTTCAACCCGAACGGCAGGTTCTGGATCATCGACCCGTTCAGCTGATAACTCTGCCGGCCCGCCTGCGACCGCTCCGCTCCCGTGACGGGATCGTTGTAGGTAATCGGGTGTTCGTTCAGGCGATAGAAGCGCAGGTTGGCGTTCGACCCGCCCGTGGCCACGCGCCGGAATTCACCGCCGTAGCCGTACCCGGTCTTCGAAAAATAGTCGTACATCGCCGTGGCGTCCTGGCTTCGGCCAAGCGCGAAGAAGAACGCGTTGCTGAGCGTGTGCCCGCGCAGAGACGACGTGCCGTACATCGGGAGCAGAAAGCCGGTCGCGCGATCTTCCTTGTTGATCGGGTAGTAGACCACCGGCAGGTACAGCACGGGTACGCCCTTCACCTTGATGACCGCGTTCTTCAGCATCGCGTAGTGGTTGACGTTGACCACCACGGAACTCGACGTCATCATCCACCGAGGATTGGCCTGCACGCACGTGGTGAAGCCGCCCTTCGTGATGCGGTACTTTCGATAGCCGATCTTCTCGATCATCTCGCCGTAGAACAGAACCTGCGTCTCCTGCGCTCCGAACTGGTTCTTGCGCTTCTTGGGATTGTCCTCAATCTGCGAACTGCCGGAGGCGTGGTAAAACGTCCCGAGTTTGGTCTTGATGTTGAATTCGAGTGATTCCGCCGAAATGCGCTCCGTCAGCGTCGTCAACGTGACGTTGCCCTTGGCGGTGAGCAGATCCTTGTCGGTGAAAATCTCCATCTCGTCGGCCGAGATCTTGAGATTGTCTTTTTCGACCTCGACGTCGCCAATCAGTTTCCAGTGATTCTCCCCGATGCGCTCGACGCGCCACTGGAGGTTGGACGTGATGCCGGGCACCCCGGGGACCGGCGGCGGGGCCTGCCGCGCAAGTGCGGGTGACGCGGCGAATGCGACCGCGCACAGCGCCGCTAACAGGAGTCGATTCATGCGTTTCGAAGGTTACCACGGCCCGCGCACCCCGCCAACCGGACGATCTCGGCGGACGATCTCTGCGGTGGTTCGCGGTGCGGCCGTGGAAAAGGCGGGCCGGGGCGGCTTCTCCCGTGCTGGGAGCAACCGCCCCGCCAGCAGGAGCGGCTACTTTCCCGCGACGACTTTTCCGTCGAGATCCAGGTTGACGATCGGCGCGACGCCGGTCGCCTTTAACGGGCCTTCGATGGTGGCCCGATCGCCGACGATCACAATCGCCAGATGATCGAGGTCGACGTACTGTCTGGCCACGCGCGTCACGTCGGCCGTCGTCACCGCCGACACCGCCGCGCCAAACTGCTGGTAGTACGTCTCGGGCAAGCCGTCGGTGGCCAGCGTCCGGATCGACGCGTTGACGCTGCTCACCGACGAGAACCGTTCGGGCAGGCTCTGCACCAGGGCGTCCTTGGCCGTCTTCAGTTCCTCGTCTGTCACCGGACGCGCCCCGCCAATGCCCTTCAACTCCTTGATGAACTCGACCAGCGCGACGTCGGATTTCGCCGAGACGATGTCGCCGCCTGCGCGGAACGCGCCGGGACCGCGGCCGAACGCGAACGACGAACTGACCCCGTAGCTGAGTCCTTTTTCCTCGCGGATGTTGGCGTTCAACCGCGACTGGAAGAATCCGCCCAGCATCATGTTCATCACGTGGATCGCATAGTAGTCCTTCGTGTCGCGCGCTGGCCCAGGTAGCCCGATCGCGAACGTCGACTGCGCCGCGCCGGGTTTGTCCACCAGGTAGATCGTGGTGGCTGCCGGTTTGGGCAACGCCGGATAGGCGAACACCGGTTTCGACCCGCCCGCCGGCCACGCCGCCAGCGCCTTTTCGACGGTGGCCTTCACCGTCGCCGCGGCCACATCGCCTGTCACGACGAGGACCGCGCGGCCCGGCTGGAAGTACGCCCGGTGCAGCGCCACGACATCGTCGCGCGTAATGGCGTTGAGCGTCTCTGTGGTGACCACCGAGCCGTACGGATGGCCCGAACCGTAGATCGTCATCGGGAACACGTTGCGTGCGATCGAGCCCGGCTGCGAACGTGCCTGCGTCAGGCTGACCAGGCGCTGCGCGCGAAGGCGCTCCAGCGCGTCCTGCGGAAACGTCGAGTTGAGCAGCATGTCGGCGAGCAGGTCGAGCATGGGCGCGAACTTGCCGCTGGTCGAGACAAAGCTCAGCGAGCCCGACTCGGTTCCGATGTTCGCCGACACGGATGCTCCCAGCATCTGCATGGCGTTCGACAGGGCCTCGCCGTCGCGCGTCTTCGTGCCCTCGCTGAGCATCGCCGCCGTCAACCCCGCGAGGCCGCGTCGAGCGGCGGCTTCGTCCTGGGCCGACCCGCCGAGGATATTCAACGAAAACGACACGAGCGGGAGTTCGTGTCGCTCCGAGACGATGAGTTCGGCGCCATTGGCCAGCGTCGTCTTCGTCCAGGTCGGCACGCGCAGGATGGGGGTCTTGCCGATCGGCGGCATCTTCGTGCGATCGAGCGTGGCGGCCGACTTCGCAGGCGCCGCAGGAGCCGGAGTGGTCTGGGCCGGCGCAGACGCAGCGGGCTTGGCGGGCGCCGGCTTGGTGGCCGTCTGTTGCGCCGCGACGGGCGCCAATGCCACCGGCACCATCAGGAGCGTGGCGACCGCGAGCCACGTCCGCGCGAATCGAGAGTGTGTCGAGTTCATTTCTGCACCTCCGCGTGCGGCAGATTGTCGGCCGTGACCTTCTTGCTCTGGTTGGGCCTCGCCGCCTGGTCGGCCTTCCCTGTCGGCACCACGCTCAGCACGACCCGGCCGGTGGTCAGATACGTGTTGGCGACGCGCGTCACGTCGGCCGCCGTCACGGTGAGGTACTTCTGATATTGAGCCTTGAAGTAGCCGGCATCACCGTGGAACCCGGCTCCGTCGCAGAGCGTCATCGCTTTGCCGAGATTCGATTCCAGCCCTCTCAAGTACGAGAGTTCGAGTCCCGCCGCCGCTCGCTTGATTTCCTCGGCGGTCGGGCCGTCCTTCTTAAACGTGGCGATGAGGCCATCCACCTGTGCTTCGATCTCGGTCAGGGCGTTGCCCGGACGAGGGGTGATCATCACGACGAATTCGCCGACGTCTTCGTTCGAGCTTTGCGACGCCATCACCGAGGCCGCCAACGGCTTGTCGAAGACCAGCGCCTTGTTCAGCCGTGCGGTTCTGGGCCCGGACAAAATGGCGCCCATCACATCAAGCGCGTACTGATCGTCGTTCTTCTCCCCAACCGTGGGCCACTGGAGGTAGAGACGAGGCACCTGCACATTGTCCTCGAAGACCAGGTGCTGATCGCCGGCGAGGCGAACCGGACTGACGGCGGGCCGCGTCACAGCCTTTCCCCGGGGAATGTCGCCGAAGTACTTCGCGACCCACGCTTTGGCCTGCCCCGGATCGAAGTCGCCCGCAATCGCCAGAAAGGCGTTATTGGGCGCGTAGTAGAGGCGGAAGAAACCCTTGACGTCTTCCTCCGAAGCGGCCGACAGGTCGGCCATGCTCCCGATGACGTCCCAGGAGTACGGGTGCGACTCCGGATACGTGGCGTGGGCGAGGACCTCGAACGCCAGACCGTACGGCTGGTTATCAAGGCTCTGCCGGCGCTCATTCTTGACGATGTCGCGCTGGGCGTTCAGCTTGACCAGATCCAGCTTGTCGAGCAGAAACCCCATGCGGTCGGCTTCGATCCACAGCGCCGATTCCAGATAGTTGGACGGGATAGTCTCGTAGTAGGTCGTCCGATCATTCGACGTGGTGCCGTTGTTGCTGCCGCCGACCCCTTCGGTCATCTTGTCCTGCAGGCCGTACGGCACGTGGCCGGACCCGGTGAACATCACGTGTTCGAACAGATGGGCGAACCCGGTTCGTCCCGGCACTTCGTTCTTCGAGCCGACGTGATACCAGACATTGACCGCGACGGTCGGGGTGGTGCGATCGACCGACAAGATGACGGTCAGTCCGTTGGCGAGCGTGTAGGATTCGAACGGAATCCTGATCGTGTCGGTGGCGGCAGCGGCCCTGGTGACGGGAGGGCGTTCGGCCGCCGCCACACAGGCCAGAGCCAGCAATCCGATTCCGGCGATCCGCCGACTGATGTTGAGCACGATAGTTGTTCTCCTTGATAGGCGGGAGCGTGTCTGCACGATGAGTTCGATTATATGGCGACCGAGGGCGCGGCCGTCGTGCGATATACTGCGGTTTCTCACGCCACGAAGCCGCCAACGCACGGATGCCGCCATGACCCGCTGCGACCCAGTTCGGGCTGTTCGCCTTGCCACGCTGGCGTTCCTGATGGCGCTGGCCGCCCCGCCGCCCGCGGTCGCCCTCGATCCGGCCAGGGCGCTTCATCAGTACATTCATGACGCGTGGGGCAAGAAACTTGGATTGCCGCAGCAGGCCGTCTACGCCATCGCGCAGACACGGGACGGATATCTCTGGCTGGCCACCGAAGAAGGGCTGGTCCGATTTGACGGGGCCCGGATGGAGGTCTTCAATCTGGTGACGACGAAGGAGTTGGGCAGCAGCGACGTCCGATCGCTACTGGCCGACCCTGCGGGCGGACTCTGGATCGGGACCAGCCGGCACCTGGTTCGTTACGACGGCGTGCGGTTCGAAGATGTCACGCCGCGCCTCGGGGGCGCCGAAGTCGGCGTGCGGGCACTGACGCTCGCCAACGGTGCGCTCTGGGTGTTGAGCGACAACGGCGTGCATCGCATCGTCGGCAACACGGTGACCACCTTCACCGCGAAGAACGGCCTTCCGGACGCGCGGCTCACGGCCGTGCTGCCCGATGGAGCCGATTCCGCCTGGATTGCCACGATGGCGGGGCTGGCACGTCTGCAGGACGGGAAGGTCACCGTCTACACCACCAAGCAGGGACTTCCGCACGACAGCATCTTCGCGTTGCTCCCGACGGGAGACGGCGGCGTCTGGATCGGGACGATGACGGGGCTGGCGGTCTATCGGCAGGGCCGAATTGCGGTGCCCACCAATGCGGCCGGGTTGCGTCACATCACCGTGCGAGCGCTGGCTCGCGACGAAAACGACGCCCTCTGGATCGGAACCGTCGCCGGTGTCTTCCGGCTCGTGGGCGACCGGCTTGAGTCGCTCACGTCGAAGACGGGTCTTTCCGACGACACGGTGGTCTCACTGCTGGTCGACCGCGAAGGGAGCCTGTGGCTCGGGACGATGTTCGGCGGGTTGAACCGGCTCCGCAATTCGTCCATCGTGCTGATGGACCGGCTCGACGGCCTCGCAGGCGAAAATGTCGCCTGCGTGATGGAGTCGCGGGATCGGAGCGTGTGGATCGGGTTTGTTGACGCCGGCCTGGACCGACTCACCCAAGGCCGGATCGTCCATTATTCGACGAAGGACGGGCTGCCGAGCAAATTCATCCGTTCGCTGGCCGAGGCACCAGACGGCGCCATCTGGGTGGGGACGACGGCGGGTCTCGCCAAACTCGTCGGCAACAGGTTTACCGGCGTGGGGCCGGTCGCCGGTCGGCCACACGAGCCGGTCGCGGCCATCGCGATTGATGCCGGGGGGAGCGTGTGGGTCGGGACCCCGAGCGGCATCTCGCGGCTTCACGGCGGCGCATGGCTTCGATACACCAAGAAGGACGGGGCTTCGACGGCGCCGGCCTGGGCCATACTCGCGTCCCGGTCCGGCGATGTGTGGATCGGCACCGATGGCGGCGGCCTGCTGAAATACGACGGCCGGCGGTTCGAGACCTTCGATCAACCGCGCGGATCGACGGGGGGACAGATTCTCGATATTCACGAAGACGCCGAGGGGGTGCTGTGGATTGGAACCGATCACGGCATCAGCCGCTACAAGAACGGTGTCTTCACGACGATCGATCCGGCCCACGGATTGTTCAGCAATACGGTCTTCAGAATACTGGACGATGGCGCGGGCAATTTCTGGATGAGCTCGAACGTCGGCGTGGCCCGTGTGTCGAAGAAAGAGTTGAACGCGGTCGCCGATGGCACCGCCACACAGGTGACGTCGATGGTGCTGGGCAGTGATGCCGGGGCCAAGGAGGCCGAATGCAACGGCGCGGTGCAGCCGTCGGGTTGGCGCACCTCTGACGGTAAGCTCTGGTTCTCGACCTCGGCCGGCGCGGCGGTGATCGAGCCCGGCCGATTGTGGCTCAACACCAGCGTGCCTCCCGTGAGCGTCGAGAAGTTGGAGACCCGCGACCGGCGGTGGGACCTCGGCGAGCCGATCACGCTCCCGGCCGGCGAAGACGAAATCCGGGTGACCTACGGCGCCGCCAGTTTCATCACCCCAGACCGCATTCAATTCAAGTACATACTCGACGGCCTCGACTCCACCGCCTGGCACAACGCGGGCAACAGGCGCGAAGCGACGTTCGTCAATCTGGGGCCCGGCAAGTACGTGTTCCGCGTGATGGCCGCCAACGCCGACGGCGTCTGGAACAAGACGGGTGCGTCGGTGGCGTTCGAGAAACGGCCGCATTACTACCAGACGTGGTGGTTCTACGGCCTGTGTGTCTGGGTCGTGGGGGCCTCGCTGATTGGCGGGTTCTACTGGCGGCTACGCGAGCACGCGCGGCGCGAGCGCGAATTGACCAGCCGCGTCGAAGAGGCGCTGGCGGCCATCAAAACGCTGCACGGCCTGCTCCCGATCTGCGCGTGGTGTAAGAAGGTGAGGAACGACAGCGGCTATTGGGAGCAAATTGAGGTCTACGTCCGCAACCACACCGAAGCCACGTTCAGCCACGGCATCTGCCCCGACTGCCGCACCAAGGTCGAATCCGACCTCACCGCCTGATTCTTTTTGGGGTCAGATCCAAAACTTAACATTCTCCGGAGAATGTTAAGTTTTGGATC
>JBAXOX010000118.1:0-8466 GCA_037133015.1 Acidobacteriota bacterium | reverse complement strand
GCCGCCTCATGCCGGGCGAGTCGAAGGGCACCCGCTCATGGCAGGCCCTGTCGCGAGTCGAATGGTGTCCTGAGCGAGCCCGGCCGCCTCATGCCGGGCGAGTCGAAGGGCACCCGCTCATGGCAGGCCCTGTCGCGGTTGGTTTACCTGCTTCAGTCACTGGTCAGGCCGCACTCCGCTTGCCCACGACGTGGAGGGCCTCAGCCACGGCCTTGGGATTCTTCGCGGCCACTCGCAGCAACGCCAGGGCCGGACCGTCCGGCACGCGACGGCCCTGCTCCCAGTTGCGCAAAGTCGCCACGCTCACGCCAATCATGAGCGCAAACTCCGGCTGCGACACCTTCAGTTTCGTCCGAACCTCCCGCACGTCGGCCGGGTCGAACACCGTCGTCCGGGACGGTTTGAGGGTACCGCGACGAATCCGACCAGCCTGTCGAACGCTCGACAACAACTCCTGAAATGCCGCGTCCTTCATTTGAACTCCTCCTTCACGAGGCCGCAAAGCACCCGGACCTGGGCCGGGGTCAGATCGCCCTGCTCGTGCTTGCTGTAGACATACAACATGTAAAAGGCCGCCTCCGCTGGCGCCCAGTAGTAGATGACCCTGAGTCCGCCGCGTTTGCCAATGCCTGGCCCGGCCCATGGCAGCTTGCGCAGTCCGGCCGCACCGGAAATCACCGGCCCCTGCTCGGGCCGCAACATGAGCGCCACCTGGAGCCGGCGGTATGGTTCGTCGTCAAGGAGACGCTTGAGCGCCGCCGTGAACAGCGGAGTCTCGACAAACCGCGTTGACTTACTATACGCCAATGGCGCAGCGTGCTCAAGCCGGAGTTGATTCACCGCAGCGCGTGCAGCCGCTTGGAGCCGGTGGCGCGCGATGCGGCTTCGGAACGCCGCGGTCATCCGTGCCAGGTCGAGGCAGTCGCCCTAGCCCGTGACGAAGGTCCCTGACGCGCCCACGACGTTGCGCGACGTTGGTACCGCACAGCCACCGCGTCTGGTCAACCGCCGTCGCGGTATACTGCCGTTGTGGAATTCAGGCTTCAGCGGGTGGTCCGTGTGACGAGTGCCGCAGCACACGCGACGGCGGGCGAGGCGCGTCGATACTGGCTGACCCGGCCCGTTGAGGAGCGTCTGGCGGCTGTCGAATTCCTGCGGAGGCAGCACCATGGAACTGGCGCCCGACTTCAACGAGTTCTTCGACTCGTTGATCGCCCACAACGTTGAGGTCCTGATCGTCGGCGCGTCCGCCCTGGCCTTCCACGGCGCCCCGCGCTTCACGGGCGACATCGACGTCCTTACTCCGCCGGTCGTCTCCCCCGTCCATGGAAAGGATCGCAGCCATGTCTCTTCTCAACCAGTCCCTCGCGCGAGCAGTCCGCGGATCTGTGGCGGTCTGGGTGGCCGTGCCACTGTTCTCACTGCTTTCACTGCTGGCCGCATCCATTAGCTTGGCCCAGACCTCCCAGAACACGACGAATGTCAAAGACGGGAAGGCGTTACTCGAAGAGCGCCGCATACGAGCCTTCATCTACCGCGGGGCCGACGAGGACGTCGTGCGCCAGACGATTCAGCGGATCACCAAGCAGGAGGGCGAGGCCCCCGGATCCTGGGTCTACGAGTGGCGCGTCCTGGGCGAGTACTACGAGAACCGCGGCGACGTGCTTGCCAAGCGAGGACCGCGGCGAGCCGCCCTCGACGCCTACATGACGGCGGTCGCCTACTACGCGATCGGCTGGTTCCCGCGGGTCACCAACGCCGAGGAAGCCCGGGACTACGAGCAGCAGCTGCGCGCGTATCAAAAAGGCGGCAAGCTGTTCGACGCGCCACTAGAGGTGGTGAAGGTGCCGTTCAAAGACGGCGTACTCACCACGTATCTGCACAAGCCCTTGGGCATCGAGAAGCCGCCGCTGGTCATCTGGAGCGGAGGCGTCGACCAGTACAAGGCGAACCACTACCGCGCCGTCCAGGACATGCTCGCCAAGGGACTGGCCGTCGCCACCTTCGATTTGCCCGGCTTCGGCGAGAGTCGGCAATGGGAGAGAGATCCCAAGTCGGACGCCCATTTCGCGCTTCTGGAGTACTACCTGACGCACGGGGCGATCGATCCTAAGCGCATCAGCTTCTACGGGGCGAGCTATGGCGGAGGCGCCTCGTTGCGCGTGGCCCTGCGAAACGATCCGCGCATCACGTCGGTGGTGGCCATGTGCGCGGGGCTGCACCTGGGCGAGAAGAACTCGTTGGTCCCCGATGCGAAACCCGGACAGAAGCTGATTAACGGGCCGCTGCTCGTGGCCAACGGCACGCGCGATCCCGGCAACACCGTCGCCGACATGACGTCCACCTACGAGGCCGCGAAGGTGGGCGATCTCTGGCTGCTCGGCCTCGGCGAGCATTGCGCGATCGAGTACAACCCGATCATGATGCCGCACGTGGCCCAGTGGATCGTCGAAAAGTTCTCCAAGTAACGCCGACCCCGTTTAGTACGCAAGATAAGAACAGAGGCCCGCGATGGAACCATTCCGTCTGCACGTGTTCGCCTGCGATCAACAGAAGCCCGAAGGTGCGCCGTCGTGTTCGGCTCGCGGTTCCGCGCTTACGATCGACGCGCTCCGAAAGGCAATTGCCGCCCGCGGATTGGTGAATCAGGTGCAGCTCACCACCTGCGGGTCTCTGGGCCTTTGCGAACGCGGCCCGAACCTCATCGTCTATCCCGAAGGCGTCTGGTATTCGGGTGTGACGCCCGAGGATGTGCCGGAACTGGTGGAGAGCCACTTCGTGAACGGCCGGCCCGTGGCGCGGCTCATCAACACGGACGCCTCGGCGCTCGAGACCGAAATCCGCACCAATCGCGACAAGTACCTCGCCGGGATGCGGGCGCGAGACGCCGCCGGCATCATGCCCGATGATATGGCGCAGACGATTCGCGGCTTCCAGGAGAGCCGCGTCGTCTTGACGGCGATTGAGCTCGATCTGTTTTCCGCCGTTGGAGAAGGCGCCACGGCCGCACAGGTTTCCGCGGCGCTCTCAACCGATCCGCGAGCAACCGAGATGCTGCTGAACGCGGTGACGGCGCTCGGCCTGCTCACCAAGTCGGCCGACACGTTCAGCGTGACGCCTGTATCGAGGCGGTTTTTCACAGCCGGCAGCACGGACAATGCTCGTCCGGCGATGATGCACCAGGTGGCCCTGTGGCAGCGCTGGTCCACGCTCACCGCCTGCGTGCAATCGGGGACGTGCCAACCTTCGGACCGCAAGCAAGACTGGACCCATTGGTTCATCGCGGCGATGCATCGGAACGCGTCCGAGCGGGCGCGGGCCGTCGTGGACGCCGTGGATGCGTCGACGGTGTCTCGAATGCTCGACGTGGGCGGCGGGTCCGGCGCGTACTCGATCGCGTTCGCCAAGGCGCACGAGGGACTTCGTGCCGAGGTCGTCGATCTGGAAGCCGTCCTGCCGCTCACCCAGCGCTACATCGCCGACGCGGGCGTCGGTGCACGCGTGACGACCCGCGCGGGCGACCTGCGTCGCGACCGGTTCGGCTCGGGTTACGATCTGGTCTTCATTTCGGCCATCTGCCACATGCTCGGCGCCGACGAGAACCGCGATCTTCTGACACGGGCGATCGGGGCGCTCCGGAGCGGGGGCCGCATTGTCGTACAGGATTTCATTCTCGACTCGACGAAGACGGCGCCCAAATCGGCCGCGTTGTTCTCGTTGAACATGCTGGTGGGCACCGACAACGGGGCGAGTTACGCGGAGGATGAGTACCGAGCGTGGATGACGGAGGCGGGATTCCGGGACGTGACTCGCGTCGCGCTCCCTGGCCCCGCGCACCTGATGATGGGCCGAAAGCCGTAAGCGAACGGGCACGGCGGCGCCGCTCGACTTGACCGCGTTCTCGAAACGACGCACGATGAGGATCCCTCCCCCCACAACAGAGAGGTGAACCATGCGATCCCTTCGAATTGTCGTCCTGCCCATCCTGTTCATGATCGTCATGGTCGGCTGTACGGGTTCCTCGCCGGCGCCATCCGCCCCCACCGCGTCATCGCCAACGGTCTCGTCACCCAACACCTCGTCGCCGTCGGCTTCCACAGAAACCGTGTCGTCGCAGGCACCAGCCGATCCGGGGCCCTGCGTCATCGGCTTCGACGACTTGCGCGTCAACGGATCGGCATTCGCCACCGTGTCCGCCTGCGGCCTCACCATCGCCAGCACATCGGCAAGCTGGCAGGTGTCGACGTCATACGGTCATCCCGCGCCATTCATCCAGTTCATGTCGCCGGGCGGCACGACCACCACGGGTGAGATTCGGTTGACCGCGACGGGCGGCACGTTCGGGTTGGTCTCGGTTGAGATCTATTCAAGCACCACGAAGATCCCGTACGACATCGCCGGTCTCGCCAAGGGCGCCGTCCTGTTCACGCTCTCGGGAGTCCAGGGCAACACGTTTGGCAAATTCGCCACCGTTCCCAACCCTCACGTATCGCTCGCGATCGACGCCCTGCAGATTCGACTCACGAATCCGGCGGCACCCTGCTGCGCAAATCCTGTCGGCCTCGACAACATTCGCATCACGCGCTGAACAACGGCGACGCATCACGCGCTGCACCACCCCGGGGCGGTGCACGCGGGCGCGCGACGTCGCACCTCCTTTTGCGTACGGCTTCGAGGCGCTCCGCGAGCCTCAGGTACCGGTCCCGGATTGCCTCCCTATCACTGTAATCAGAGTTACATCATTACGCTTACGAGATGTGTTATGGTGTAGCCATGATTCGCACTCAGATTCTACTCACCGAAGTTCAGGCTCGTGAACTCCGCTCGCTCGCCGCGACGGAGCACCGCTCGATGGCCGACCTGGTGCGCGACGGGGTCGACGTGATTCTCCGCGAACGAGGGACCTCAGGCCGGACCGGCACAAAGGCCCGCGCCTTGGCGGCCGTGGGACGATTCCGGTCGGGCGTGCCCGACCTGGGGACCCGCCACGACGACTACCTGGCTGAGGCCTGGAAGCGATGAGCGTGTTTCTCGACACCTCGGCGCTGCTCGCGCTGCTCGACGCCGACGAAGCGAGGCACGAAGAGGCGCGCCAGATCTGGACGCGATTGCTCGACACCGACGTCCCGATCACGTCGAGCAACTATGTGCTGGTGGAAACCTATGCGCTCGCGCAGCGCCGACTCGGCACCGCGGCGGTCCGCGTGCTCGCCGACCAGCTTCTGCCGGTGGTGGACATCGAATGGGTCGCACGCGACCTGCACGAGAAGGCCGTGTCCGCGCTGATTTCGGCCAACCGGCGCGAGTTGAGCCTGGTAGACGCCACAAGCTTCGAGGTGATGCGCCAGCGCGGCATCGACGTCGCCTTCGCCTTCGATCGGCATTTCGAAGAGGCGGGCTTCGACCTGGCGGGCACCGAGTAATGGAACGGCAAGCGCAGTCGGCACGGCCGCGGCCCACCCCAGGACCACGTGCCGGCCACATCGCGCTTCGATCACCTCAAGACCGGCGGCACGGACACGACATTCACACAGGAGTCATCATGAAGGTCCAGGTTCTCTGCCTCAGCGTCCTGATCATGCTGGTTGCCCCGGCTCTCCCTCACGCACAGGCCCCGGTGCTGATGCCGGGACCTCCCCCGCTGACCGAAGAGATGATCGGACGATTCGCCGAGTTCTTCGAGTGGGCGTTCGACGTGCGGCTCACCAACGATCAGGTCGATGTGCTGCGCAAGTACTCGATCGACACCTGGACCAAGCGGAAGAAAGACGACATGGACGCCATCGTCAACGTCGTCGCGCTGCAGGTTGAGCTGTCGAAGGCCGACCGGCAACAACTGGCTGTGGTCCGCGCGAACTACGAGCCGCAGGTGCTCGAGTCGATGCGCAAGCAGCCCAACGAACCGATGGCCGTCTGGGCGCTTGCGGTGTATGAGTCGTCGCACAAGGTCCTGGCACCCGGCGCGCCGCCCCTCACCCGTCAGACGTCTGATGCTTTTCTCGAGGCGCTGTTTCTCATGGTGGGCGAGGTGTCGGGCCAGCGCGGCGACGTCCCGGACGAGAAGCTGAAGAACGACTGGGCGGCCGCGCTCACCAGCAAGTATGCGCAGATGCCCGACGACCTCAAGAAGCAGATTGCCGGGATGCCGCTCTTTGTCGCCCAGATGCGCCTCAACTGGGGCTCGCTGCCCGAAGCCGAAAAGGCCAAGTATCGTGCGGCCTGGGCCGACGGGGTGAAGGCCCTGCTGCCCGCATCGGCGCCGGCCGGGACCGGGGCGGTGACGGCGGTGGCGGGCAAGAGGTCGGTGGCCGACATGATGGCCGAGCAGAACCGCCGGCACAACGCGTACATGAGCATGAGCAGCGCGATGATGTCCACCTACAGGACCAACTTCAATGCGCAGGCCAACTCGATCGGCAGTGCCTACCGTTATTGGTAAGGCGGAGCGGACGCGCTGATCGCGGCGCCAGGGATTGGGCGACCCGACGAATCGTTGACACGCCCCGGGCTGCGGCACTACTGTCGGCACGCGGCGCGGGGCTGGGGCCGCGCTGTTTCCTCACCCGCGTGGCGTTGACCGCCGCTGCAAGATGGAGCGCGGTGCGGACGCGGCTTCTTACTCGAGGGCCGGGCGGGCAGATGCCCACGGGCCCGTTGCACCGAGACGTGGACGTATGCGCACACGCATGTTGGACACACGACCAATAGCAGCCGTGCCGCTTGTCGCGGCGTTTGGGATGGGCCTGGCCCTCGGAGGATGGATCTCGCCGTGTTACGGCCAGTCGCCGGTCGCAACCAGGACGGCGGGCCGAGCAGCCCCGTCTGGCCGGACCGCCATCGTCCGCGCGCTGTCGGATACCGGGACGCACAACATCACGGACGACCTTCAGGAAATGATTGCGCTGGCGTCCGCAATTCCCGGGGATCTTGGAGCGTCCGGGCCCGTCACACTGGCGCAGGCGTTGTCGGCCGCCAGAGCGCGCCGCGAGAAGGACACGACGGCTGCGCAGCGGGCCGCGCTGGCGACCAGTCCTATGGCCAGAAGTGTGAGGAGCCTGCAGGGCGTCGCTGCGGCCGCCGTTGCGGACGGCCGGCCGACGGCGGCACTCACGGCCATGCTTCTGGCTCAGGAGAAAGCGCCGAAGGATCCGGCCATCCTCGTCAGCCTCGCGGGACTGCTGGCTCGGATGGGGATGCCGCAGGAGGCGCTGGCCCTGCTGGATGCCGCCGATCGGATGCCCGGAGCGCTGCCCTCACCGATGGGCATCAACGGCCGCGCCATCGCGCTGAATAATCGCGGGTACGCACTGCTGCTCCTCAAGCGCTGGGCGGACGCCGAGCCTCCGCTGCGCAAAGCGATGGAACTGGCGCCGCTGTTGTCGGAGGCATCGAAGAACCTGGCACTTGCCATGGCCGAACTCGGCAAACCGGACGAAGCCAAGCGCGTCCTCTACTTCGGGGTGTTCCGGTCGCGTGGCCAGACCGAGTCGGCCGCCAGCAAAGCCGAGGCGGCTGCCGACCAGGGCACTCCAGCCAATCCCAAGAGCCCAGCCGATGTGCCCGTGGAATCGCTCAACAAACGCCTGCGTCGTCCGATCAATCAGGCATACGACCTCTCAGCGGGACTCGGTACAAACCTCCCGGCGATCCACCACCCGGCGAATTCCGCTGAGGTCCACGGTTTCGACCAGATGCTGCGCCGCCGGACGGCGAAGTGGTCGCCAGTCAGTCGCGACCTGCTGGCGCGCGCCGGCGAACTCCGCAGGCAGCTCAAGCAACGGCCCGACTCTCTGGGCAAGAGTCGCGCTGAGCGCATCCTGGCCATCATCACGGGTTTCGCCAGCTACCGGGACGCGGAGATGACGGCGCTGGTCGAGATTACGCGGCGGGTGGAGAAGAAAGCTCGTGAGCAGGCTCTGGCCGAGGGCCAGGATGTCCAACAGAAGGTGCGCGAGCTCGCCCAGAGCGGTAAGGATACGTCGAAGAACCGGGTACCGATCTACAACGAGTACGTGGACCGCATGCACGAGATCGCCAGGCGCCTCGAGGGTGCGAAACGGGAGGAATGGAGTGCCAAATATCAGCGCCTCACCGGCCTGGCCGCCAACCTCTCGGACCCAGGCTGGCACGAGCTGGCCATTCTCCACATCAAGCGGGAGGAAGGGGCGGCCTATAATTCGCTGCTGTCCAGCGTCCACTCGGTGTACGCCTCCGGACAGTACATTCCCCTGGCCGATGTCGGCGACCCTGACGGTCAGGACGAAAAACCGATCCCGAGCTGCCCGGCGTCGCTCAAGGCGCACGGGCTCGACGTGGATCTGGAAATCTTCTCGATCAAGTTCTCGTGCGACAAAGTCGAGGTCGGCGTCGCCACCGAAGGCTGGCTGGCCGGGTTCGCGAAAGTCGAGTTCGGGTTCGAGGGCGACATCTCGGTGATGGCCGGAGCCAAGGCGGAGGCGGAGGCGG
>JBAXOX010000117.1:0-8515 GCA_037133015.1 Acidobacteriota bacterium | reverse complement strand
GAGCGACGCCGCCGGTGTCTCACGCCCTCATGCCCGTGCCCAAGTCCATCACGTTCGGAACCGGACGCCTTCCCGTGCAGGCGGGATTTGCGGCAGCGGTGACCTCGTCGTCCGATCCGCGCCTGCTGGCCGGGCTCGATCGGGCGCTGCGGCGGCTGGAGCGGCGCACCGGACTGGAGTTTCCGCGAGGCCTGGCGGCCAGCGCGGCGGCAGCCACGCTGGTCATCGAGTGCGGCGGGCCCGGCGGCGCGGTGCCCGGCCTCGAGCAGGACGAGGCGTACACGCTCGCCATCGACGCCACGCGCGCCACGCTGAAGGCAGCCACCACGGTGGGCGTTCTGCGGGGATTCGAAACGCTGTTGCAACTGGTCGCGGGCGACCGCACCGGCTATTACCTGCCGGCCGTGACGGTGGACGATGCCCCTCGGTTTCCCTGGCGCGGCCTCTTGATCGATGTGGGCCGTCACTTCATGCCGGTCGAGGTCATCAAGCGCAACCTGGACGGCATGGCCGCCGTCAAGCTCAACGTGTTGCATCTGCATCTGACCGAGGATCAGGGCTTCCGCATCGAGAGCACAGCATTCCCGAAGCTGCATCAGATGGGATCGGACGGCCAGTTCTTCACGCAGGAACAGATTCGCGACCTCGTCGTCTACGCCGCGGATCGGGGCATCCGCGTGGTGCCCGAGTTCGACATGCCGGGTCACGTCACCAGCTGGCTGGTCGGGCACCCGGAGCTGGCAAGCGCTCCGGGCCCCTACCAGATCGAGCGCAGATGGGGCGTGTTCGACGCGGCGTTCGACCCGACGCGCGAAGAGGTCTATACGTTTCTCGACACCTTCTACGGCGAGATGGCTGGCCTGTTCCCCGACGTGTACATGCACATCGGGGGCGACGAGAACAACGGGAAGCACTGGAACGCCAATCCCGCCATCAAGTCCTTCATGGCCAGCCACCAACTGGCGGACGCGCACGCGCTCCAGGCCTACTTCAATCAGCGTCTCACGAAGATCCTGACGAAGTACGGGAAGCGGATGGTGGGCTGGGACGAGATCCTGCACCCGGACCTGCCCAAGACCGCCGTCGTGCAGTCGTGGCGCGGCCAGGCGTCGCTGGCAGACAGCGCGCGTCACGGGTACGCGGGCATTTTGTCGAACGGCTACTACATCGACCTGGGTTACAAGACCACGGACCACTATCTGGTGGACCCACTGCCTGTGGGTCACGGTTTGACGCCAGAAGAAGCCGCGCGCGTGCTCGGCGGCGAGGCGTGCATGTGGGCGGAATGGGTGACGCCCGACACCATCGACTCGCGGATCTGGCCACGCACCGCGGCGATCGCCGAACGCTTCTGGTCGCCGGCCACCGTTCGCGACGTCAACGACATGTACCGCCGTCTGGCGAGCGTGTCGATTCAGCTCGAAAACCTCGGTCTTCGTCACGAAAGCATGACGCCGGTGATGCTGCGCCGGATGGCGGGCACGCACGCCATTGCGCCGCTGGCCGTGTTGGCGGCCGCCGTGGAACCGGTCAAAGGGTACCTGCGGGGACGGGTGACGCCGGCCACCCAGCAGACGCCCCTCACGAAACTGGTGGACGCGGCGCGGCCAGACAGCGCGGTGGCCCTGATGCTGCGGCTTGGCGTGGACCAACTGGTGGCCGATGCGCCAAGATTCCGGGTTCAGCGGCAGGAACTGATCGGGGCATTCCAGCAGTTCCGCGACATCCGGCCGGCCATCGATCGGCTGGCCGACCAGGCGCCCGTGCTGCAGGAAGCCACTGGCCTGGCCGCCGATCTTGCCGGGATGGGGGTGTTGGGCCTCGAGGCGCTGTCGTACCTGACATCGGGCGTCGCGCCCGCCGCCGACTGGCGCGACCGCGCCTTGTCGCAGATCCAGCAGGCCGCCAAGTCCAGGGCCGACGTCGAACTGGCCATCATCCCGGCGATGCGCACACTGGTGACAGCGGCGGCGGAGGTCGGTCGACTGGCCGCGCTCGGACCACGCGCGTGGGTCGCCCAGGTTGAAACGCTGTCTGCTGCGAAGCCGCCGGCGCCAAAGAAATAGGCCCGCTGGGCACGGTCGGCCGCCCACGACGCCTCGGCGATCGTGTGCGGAGGCAGCGCAAAATGTGCGCGGTGGACACAGCCGTGTGTCACCGGGCTGACAGGCTACAGGAGAAGACTGTCAGAACTCCGACGGCTGATGAGGCCGAATTGGGCCGAAATTCACCAATTCGTTGGAAATCGTCGGTGAGCCATTCAAGAAATACCCCTGGCAGTCCGATTGCATGGGTAGTGGCTGACAGTTCGTTAGTTTGATTGCCTGTGTTGTGGTGGCCTCCACACGCTGGCGCTTCGGAGGGGCTGGTCTGACCCACTTGCCTCTCCACTCTCTTCCTCCTCTTTTAAACTTCCCGCCATTGCCGACCGGCGCCCTCGCGCCGGTCCGGTCTGTACGATTGCCGACCAGGACCGTCGCGCCGGAACACGGGCGGTCGCCGACGTTCAAGGCATCCTGATTCGGGCAGAGGGGACTTCAGCGCTCACTCGTAGCGCAGCGCTTCGATCGGATCGAGGCGGGCGGCTCGTAGGGCGGGCCACAGGCCGCTGAGCACACCGGTCAGCATCAGGATCGCCGTGGTCGCGATCAACACGTCGGGGGTCAACACCAGGCGGATATCAGTCCCGCGCGACGGGTCGCCAATCAGGTCCGCCAGGAAGGGCTGGACGCCGGCCACGCTCACCAGGATCAGCGTCAGCACCACTCCCGCCACACCGCCCATCCCGGTAATCACCAGCGCTTCGAGCACAAACTGCAGCAGCACGTGGCGGCGGCGGGCGCCCAGCGCCATGCGCACGCCGATCTCCCGCGTCCGCTCGGTGACCGACACCAGCATGATATTCATCACGCCGACGCCGCCGATCATCAGCGTCAGCGACCCGATGAACATCAGGATCAGCTTGAGGCCGGCGGCCATGGTGCCGACCATCTCTCGGGCCTGCGCGCTGTCGTTGATCTGCAAGGCTCGCTCGTCGCGCGCATCGAACCGATGCCGCTCGGCCAGCACGCCGCGCACCTGCCGCATCGCCGCCTCGTGGAACGACGGCGCGATGGTCTGAACCACGAGGGTGTCGAGATAATCCTGATGGAAGATCTGTTCGGTGGACGTGTACGGGATGAAGACGCTGAGCTTGTCCGGATAAAAATAGTTCGACAATTGGGCCTTGTCCGCCAGCACGCCCACCACCTCGAACGACACGCCGCGAATCCGCACCATCTGGCCGACCGACGGACTGTTGCCGAACAGTTTCTGCGCGACGTCGGTGCCGAGAAAAGCGACTCGGCGGCGCCGCTCGACGTCTTCGGCGTTGATGAATCGGCCATCCGACGGGCGCTCAGACCGCATCTCGCCGTACTCCGGCGCGACGCCACGCACGCCGGCCGTGGTCTGCCGGTTGCCAACGCTCAACGGCATCGACTCGAAGATCTCGGGGCTCACCGACTTCACCAGTCCAAGCTGGCGAACCGGCTCGACGTCCTCGATCTTCAGGAAGACGCGCTGGCCCGCCCGTTCACCGCCCGCCTGCATGCTGGTCTGGCCGCCGTAGATAACGGCAACTCCCGTGGTGAAGGCGTTGCTGAAGCCATAAATGAGCGCGTTATGAAACCCGTTGCCGTACGCCATCAGCGAGGCGACCGTGACGATGCCCCACGCGATGCCGAGCATGGTCAAACCCGCCCGGAACCGGTGGGCCACCAGCGAATGCCACGCCTCCGAAAAGACTTCGTTCAGCAGCATCCTATGCCTCGTACCGCAACGCCTCGATCGGGGGCAGCAGCGCCGCGCGACGGGCCGGATACGTCGAGGCGGCGACGCCAATCGCCATCAGCATGACCACGGCGAACACATTGATCTGCCACGTGATGATCATGCCGCTGAATCGCGCGGGCATCGGCGCCAGGTTCACCAGCGCGCACAGGCCCGCTCCTGCCACGTATCCAATCACGCCGCTCAGGCCGGTGAGCAGGATGCCCTCGGCGAAGAACTGCCACTGGATGCTTCGCGCCGTCGCGCCGATGGCCTTGCGCACGCCGATCTCGCGCGTCCGCTCCCTCACCGCCACCAGCATGATGTTCATCACGCCGATACCGCCGAGCAGCAGCGTGACGATGCTCACGGCAAGGAAGAACCGATCCATGCCCTCGATCATCTTCGCGAACATCACGGATTCGACCGCCGTGTTCCAGAAGCTGATCGCCTCAGGATCCTGGGGATCGAAGCCGTGGCGCTTCGACAGAATGTCGCGAACTTCCTGCTCCACCGGACCGCGGGCATGGAGGCCGAAGAACAGCCGCACGTTCTTTTCGCGGTCCATGATGTCGCGAATCATCGTCGTCACCTCGGGCTTCGGGCCCGCGATGATGGCGGAAAGATGATCGGGCGTATTCAACTGCCCCGCCAGCGGAAAGTCCTTTCGGGTCGTCTCGTACGGCAGAAACAGCCGCTGGTCGTCCTGGCCCGTGTAGTTCGAGTCCTGCTCCTTCTTGCGAACCCGGCCGATCACGGTGTACGGCAGCCCGCCCAGCGTGATCTGGCTGCCCACCGGATCGCGGTCCGCGAACAACTGCTTCGCCGCGTCGAATCCGATCACGGCGACCCGGCGCGCCTCGCGGCAGTCTTCCTCACTGATGGGCCGGCCGCGATCGACCTCGAGCGTCCGCAGATACTGGAAGATCGGCCAGACGCCGCTCACCTGCACCGAGCTCGAATTGAACCCGCTTTTCGCCTTCAACCCACCGCGCATCAACTCCGGGCTGATGGCGTCGAGCAGCTTCGACTCGGCCTGAAGCGCGCGCACATCGTCGATGGTGAGCCGCACCAGCTGACCCGATCGCTCACCGCCCGCCTGCAGACTGGTGCGACCGTTCCGGATGATGACGATGTTCCTGCCCAGTTCGGCGAGTACCTTCTGATTGCCACGGCCGAACCCTTCGCCCACCGCCGAGAGGATGAGAATCGAAATCACACCCCACACGATGCCGAACATCGTCAGGAAACTGCGAAGCTTGTTGGCTCGCAGGTTCGAGAGCGTCTGCGTGATGAGGTCTCGGAGAAACACCATATAGTTCGGGCTCTCGCAGCCAGCCCTGGTCAGACATCGATCGTCGCGCCGAACGGCGCTGACTACTGAAGGACGACCTTCTGGCCTTCGGTCAGACCGCTCAACACCTGCGTCTTCGTGCCGTTGCTGACGCCGACCTTGATCGGCCGCCGCTCCTTGCCGGTCTTCGACCCGGGCGCGACGACGTCCACCGAGGCGTTGCGCTTGTTGTCGTAGATGACGGCGGCTTCGGGAACGATGAGGGTGTTCCGATACTGCTCGAGGATGATTTCGGCGTTGGCGGTCATGTTGGCCAGCAGTTCGCCCGCCGAGTTGTCGATCGACACTTTGACTTCGAATGACACCACGTTGTCCTTGTCGGTGCCCATCGGCGAGATTTGCGTGATCTTGCCCTCGAACGGCTTGTCGCGGAACGTCTCGACCTTGATGCGCGCCGCCTGGCCCATTCTCACCGCGCCGATGTCGGCTTCGTCGACGTTGCCTCTCACGTAGACGCGGCTGATGTCGCCCAGAACCATCACCAGCGTGCCGTTGGCGCCGAGGTTGAGAATCGAGGACACCGGGCTGCCAATCTCGACGGGCCTGGCGAGCACCATGCCGTCAATCGGCGACCGGATCGTGGCGTTGTTGTATTCCTCTTCGGCGCGGTCGAGCGCGGCCTGAGCCGCGGCCACGGCTGCCCGGGCCTGAGCCACGCGCGCCAGGGCCACGCCCAACTGGGTCTTCGCGGCCAACTGTCGGTTGACCGCCTGGTCGAGCAGGCTTCGCGCGTCCTCCACCTGCTGCTGCGAGAGGAGCGCGTCCTTGAACAAGCGGTCGGCCCGTTCGACATTGCGCCGCGCGAACGGGACGTCGGGCCCCTCGGCCTCGACTTTGTTCTTCTCGTGCTCGGCACCAGCGGCGGTGAGGCTCGCCTGGGCCCCGCCCAGCGCGGCACGCGCCTCGCGCAATCGCGCGGCCAGGTTGTCGCGATCGAGTTCCACCAGCACCTGGCCGACCTTCACCCTCGCCCCGACGTCGACCAGGAGCTCCTTGACGATGCCGTTGGCCTTCGACTTGATCTCGACCTTGGCAATCGGCTCGATGCGGCCGGTCGCCACGACCGACTTGGCGAGGTCGCCTCGTTCGATGGCGACGGTGCGCCCGGCATCGATCGTGGTGCTGGCGCCACGAAGCGCCATCCACGCGCCGATCCCCACGACTAGCACGCCGATGGCCACCACGCCTATCACCAGCCGGGATTTGGTCACACGTCTCATCCAGGACCTCGCAGTCTACTGGTAGCAGACGGCGAACCCGCCACCAATGTTCCCGACGGCCCACGCGTCAGTGGTCGACGGCGGGCGGAGCCTGGAGCAGCAGCACGGGCAGTTTGAGGGCGTGCCGGACCTTGTCGACCGTCGCGCCCAGGAACATGTCTTTGAGGAACCGGTGACCGTGCGTGGCCATCGCCACCAGATCGACGCCGGCCGACTCGGCGATACGGACGATCTGGGTTGCCGGATCGCCCATCGCCACCCTCGCCTCGACGGCAAATCCGGCCGCCGTCAATTCGGCGCGCAACGACTCGAGGTACGCGCGGTCGTCGACGATCTCTTTCGACTCGCGGAGTTTGAGGTCGTCGTAGGCACGAGCCACCCAGCCGTCGGCCACGTGGACCAGCAGCAGTCTCGCCCCGCACATGCGGGCCAGCGGCTGGATGTGGTCCAGAATCGTGCGGTCCGCCGCCGAGTGTTCGATCGCAATCAGGATGTGCGTGTACATCGGGGGCCTCTATTTCATCCAGTCGCCGGCCACTTGCACGAGCAGCCAGGCATTGAGCACGGCAATCACGATGGCCACGGGCCACGCCAGCGTGCGCATCCATCGGGGCGCGACGTAGGGTCCCATCAGGGTGCGGTTCGTGGTAAACGCGACGAGCGGAAATACCGCGAACGGCAACTGCAGGCTCAAGATCACCTGGCTCAGAATCAGCAACGCCCCCGACCCTCGATCGCCGTAGATCAGCACCGCGATCAACGCGGGGACAATCGCGATCAGCCGCGTGATGAGCCGCCGCAGCCACGGCCGCAGACGGATGTTGAGAAACCCCTCCATCACGATCTGGCCGGCCAGGGTCCCCGTCAGGGTGGAGTTCTGCCCCGAGAACAACAGCGCGAGCGCGAACAGCGTGCTCGCCATCGACGTGCCCAGCAGCGGCGCGAGCAGCTTGTATGCGTCGCCGATGTCGGCCACCGACTCGTGCCCGGTGCCGTGAAAGGTGGCGGCCGCCACCACCAGAATGGCCGCGTTGATGAACAGCGCCGTCGACAGGGCGAACGTCGAATCGATCGTGGCGAACCGGATGGCTTCGGTTCTGGCCTCCTGCGTGTCGCCGTACTGGCGCGTCTGCACGATCGACGAGTGCAGATAGAGATTGTGCGGCATCACGGTGGCGCCGAGGATGCCGATGGCGATGTAGAGCATGCTGGGGTTGCGAAGGATCTCCAGGGTCGGCACGAACCCCTGGAGCGCCGCCGAGAAATCGGGCTTCGAGAGCCAGATTTCGATGGCGAAGGCGCCCGCCATGCCGAGAATCAGGGTGACCACGACGCCTTCGAGGACGCGGAACCGATGCTGCTGCACCACGAGCAGGAAGAGCACGTCGAACGAGGTGAGCACCACGCCCCAGGCCATCGGCAGGCCGAACAACAGATGGAGGGCGATGGCGGCCCCGATCACTTCGGCCAGGTCGCAGGCGGCGATGGCGATCTCGGCGAGAATCCAGAGCCCGATGGCCGCCGGCTTGGAGTAGTACGCGCGGCAGGCCTGAGCCAGATCGAGGCCGGTGGCGATGCCGAGTCGCGCGGCCAGCGACTGCAGCAGGATCGCCATCAGGTTCGAGATCATCACGACGCTGAGCAACTGGTAGCCGAACTGCGCGCCGCCGGCCAGGTCGGTGGCCCAGTTGCCGGGATCCATGTAGCCGACGGCCACCAGATAGCCGGGGCCCGCGAAGGCAAAGAGCTTGCGCCAGAACCCGGCTGTCAGCGGAACCGGGATGGTGCCATGGGCCTCGGGAAGGCTCTTCTGCTGGTCGGTGGTGGCCACGAATGTGAGTCTATAACGGATCGAACCGGCCGCGGTACGCGAGGTCGTCGGGTCGGGCGCGCGCAGCGGCGAGCCGTCGGTGCGGAGCCTGCTGCCGTCGCCGGCGTATGTCGGGCGGGGCGAGAGGGCGGGGCGAGGCGGGAGGCCGGTGCGCCAATTCCAATGTGGTAGTATGGGGATTCGTGCGCCCGTAGCTCAGCTGGATAGAGCGACGGCCTCCGGAGCCGTAGGCCACAGGTTCGAATCCTGTCGGGCGCACCACATTCTCCAGCGCCCACCCTGAGCGAGTCGCGGATGGTC
>JBAXOX010000116.1:0-9241 GCA_037133015.1 Acidobacteriota bacterium | reverse complement strand
TGTCGAGGACCATGCCGACATTGCCCGTGCCGACCTCGGCTGTCAGATCCTTCATCTCGGCCGTGGTACGGACACATGCGTAGAGGCCGGGAACGTCCGCCGCGCCTGTACGCTGGCGGAGGTGGGTCCCCAGGTCGTTGATATACCTAGAACTGCGATGTATAGTACGTCTACGTATGGACATGAGCAAGGATCTGGTTGCGGCGTCTGCCACGCCGCTCGTGCTCGCCATCCTGGCCGAAGGCGACAGTTACGGCTACGCGATCATCAAGCGGGTGGCCGAGTTGTCTGGCGGACACCTGCAGTGGACCGACGGCATGCTCTATCCCGTGCTGCACCGGCTCGAGCGCCAAGGCCATGTCGCGGCGAAGTGGTCGGCGTCTGAGAACGGCCGCAGGCGAAAGTACTACCGACTCACGAGGCAAGGCCGGACGCTGCTCGCAGCCCAGCGGCGGCAATGGCTGGCCGTAGACGGCACCCTGCGGGGCATCTGGATGGAGGCGTGTACCGCATGACGACCTTCGCCGATCTGCCACTCGAACAACAAATCGCGCAGTGGCGCGCCTACGTCAGTCGCCGGCAGGCCCTTCACGGTCCTGACGTGGAGGAACTCGAGGGACACCTGCGCGACCAACTGGTGGCGCTCATCGAATCGGGCCTGACGGGGGACGAAGCGTTCTTGGTTGCGGTCAAACGCATGGGCAGCCTCGACGCGCTGTCACGCGAGTTTGCGCGCGAACACTCGGAGCGGCTGTGGAAGCAGCTGGTCGTGGCCCCAGACGCTGCCGAGGAGTCGGCCCCCACCGGACGCGCCGAGGCGCTGGTCGTCTTGAGCCTCGCGGTCGCCGCGGCGTTGGCCATCAAGGTGCCGGAGTTATTCGGTCATCACCTCAATCCCAATGAGCAACCGCCGGCGTTCTATTTTCGGAACTTCAGCCTGTTCGTCTTGCCGCTGCTCACGGTGTACTTCGTGTGGAAGCGCGGACTGAGCTGTGCGAGCGCCCTCTGGCTCGCGCTGCCCTTCGCGGCCGGGGCGGTGTTCGCCAACCTGTTTCCCTTCCCCAAGGGCAGCAACACCCAGGTGCTGACCATTCTGCACCTGCCCATCGCCCTCTGGATGGCCGTGGGCGTCGCGTACCTCGGCGGGCGCTGGTTCGTCCACGGTGGGCGCATGAACTTCGTCCGGTTCTCGGGCGAGCTGGCGATCTATTACGTGCTCATCGCGCTCGGTGGGGGCGTGCTCACCGGCTTCACCGCGATGATGTTCCTGGCCATCGGGATGAAACCCGACTGGTTCATCGGACCCTGGCTGCTCCCGTGCGGGGCGATGGGGGCAGTCATCATCGCCTCCTGGCTCGTGGAGGCGAAGAAGAGTGTCATCGAGAACATGGCGCCGGTGCTGACCAGGCTGTTCACGCCGCTGTTCACGCTGCTCCTGCTCGTGTTTCTCGCGACGATGGCGTGGACGGGCAACCCCATCAACGTCAAGCGGGAGCTCCTGATCGGATTCGATCTGCTGCTCGCGGTGGTCGTGGGGTTGGTGCTCTACGCCGCTTCGGCGCGCGACCCGCAGGCCCCGCCAGACTTGTTCGATGGCCTGCAACTGCTGCTGGTGGTTAGCGCGCTGGTGGTCGACGGGGTGGCGCTGGCGGCGATCGCCTCCCGCATCTCTGAGTTTGGTTTCACCCCGAACCGGGTGGCGGCTCTTGGCGAGAATCTGATTCTGCTGGGCAACCTGACGTGGTCGGCCTGGCTCTATGCGGGCTTCCTGCGTCACCGAAACTCGTTTGCCGTTCTGGAGCGATGGCAGATCGCCTATCTGCCCGTCTACTTCGCGTGGGCGGCACTGGTGGTAATCGCGTTCCCACCGCTGTTTGGCTACCGGTGATGTCCTCTAAATGCCCAGCCGCGAGCGCCAGACCAGTTCGCCCAGCGTCTGGTTGGTGCCCGGACGGTAGCCCGTCAACGGCCGTATGCGCTCGTGGATCGCGTCCAGCAGCCAACCGGTCGAGCAGGCCGAGCGCTCGCGCCACGTCTGCCAGTGGATACATGACAGATGCGCGATGAAATTGGCGGAGAGAGAGGGATTCGAACCCTAATCACGCGTTTCTCTAAGTGGTTGATGGCACGCGACTTCTGGCTCTAAGGGTTCGGGTCTCAGGCAGTTACAGGCGTCAAGTTGTGCGCGGCAGTCCCCGCCAGTCCTCAGGATTTTCCCCCGGTCGTGGAGACATATTGGAGACGGCGGGCAGGCTGGCTGGCCCCACCTCTGGTACGACGCCGATGAATGCACCTCGCGGTTATCCTGGCCGTTCCGGGCGAAGTGAGAAGCAGGCCCTTGAGCGTCGCCATCTCTGCGGGGTTTCACAGTTGCGTGCTCCTGTTGATAGGATCCATGCGAGGGGGTTCGGTTCGTTCGTCCGTCCTGCGGGTTCACTGAACGCCCCTCATGCCACCCGGTTCTGCGCCCCGGCTACCCTGCGGGGACACTTCGGACGCCGAGACACGGCCCGCTCAGTAGACGAGCCGCGGCAGCAGTTCGAGGATGCCATCGACGATCGCCGTCTCGGCACAACCCGGTTTGACTGGCGAATTCAGCACCGAGAAGATCTGGTGGGAGTACGACGCGTCGTCCGGTACATAGCCGGCCCTCGACATGCCGTTCGCCCGCGCCGTCAGCATGGTCCTCGCGTAGGGTGATTCCTTCTTGAGCCGCAGGCCAATCGCCGCGTAGGGAATCGCGTTCACCTGCGCGATCGCTACGTCGCCCAGCACGAGCACACCCAGCCGGATGTCGATCGGGTCGGCGTCCGTGTAGGTGCCGGCGACGCCGCTGCGGCCGACATCGGTCCGTTTGCGCCCCGGGCACGTGACCGTCTTGTGGTTCGCGTAGATCCCGACGTCCGACAGCTCCCGGGTGTCGCTCGCGCCCCGCATGGCGTGAAGCACCTCTTCTCCCAGCATCTGCCCCATTGTGAGTAACATCCGCTTCTGCTGGTTCATCAGCTTCGCAACGGTGGGGTCGTTCCGGTCGAGCCCCGCGCCGCCTGGCGGCGGCATCGCGTTGCTGATGTCTTCGCCGCGCTTCGCGTAGTCCTTGATGCGGAACTCGCGGAGGTCGTACGTCTGCCGGAAGAAGATCGGATTCTGATCGCCGTGCGCACCGAGCGAGAGCGCCGCGACCACGGTGTCGTCGTAGAACTCCTCGATGTACCGCGAGGTCTCGCCCGTGATATCACCGCTGACTAGGTCGAGCACGCCGGCAATCACGTTGAACACGGCGTATCTGCGATCCCCACAGTCCCTGGCAACGTGGGAGCAACGAGAATACCAATGGCCTGCTCCGGCAGTACTTCCCGAAGCGCGCCGATCTCAGCGCTTATAGCCGAACCGACCTCGACGCTGTTACTCGACAGCTCAATACCCGACCGCGGCAGACGTTGGGTTGGATGAAACCATCAGAGGTGTTTGCTGGTAACGTTGCATCGACCAGTTGACACCGCCGGATCAAGCCTAGGCGGCGCTGCCGGGAAGCTCCGCCCTCGCCGCCGCCGGCCCACTCGCTTGGTGGATCCGTGTCACGTTTGACTCGGTCATCCTGCTGGGTTTCCTCGCCCTCACATACCAGCTGATCCACTGCGTCGGGAGACTCCCCGGCTTACAGCAACTCCTCGTCTCCACGTCGCTCACACGGTACGAATTCTGGGGACGCTACCGACTCACGAAGATCCTGAGGCAGGCGAAGAGGGCGGGGACAGCGCCGTAGACCGGCGTCAAGCGCGGCGGGAGGGAACGCGGGGTCGCCAGGCCCGCGCTCCCGCGCAATGCGTCGGTTCTGACATCGACGAACGCTGGCCACGTGTCGCCGAAGCCGATAGCGGACCCGGCGGCCGCTCCGGCGCCGCGGCGATCATCGCCACGCCACACGCGCAACGGCGCCAGGGCCACGCCCGAGACCGCGACCTCCCGCGTCAGCCAGCCATCTTGCGCAGCATGTGGTCGATCACGTGGCTGTGCTCGTGCTGCGGGCTAAAGAGAATGACCTCGGCATCTTCACCCACTTTCACAGTGTGTCCCGGTGGCCAGTAGAACAGATCGCCACCGCGGACCAGTTCCTCGGTGGCGTCGGCGTACGTGACGGTCAGGCCTCCCGTCAGCAGGTAGCCCCAGTGCGGAGACTGGCAGAGGTCGCCCTCCAGTCCCTTGAGCAGCGGTGCGATATCGGCGCCGGCGCCGAGAGAAAAATACTCGCCGCCCATGGTCCCGTAGCCTGTGGCGTCGCCGAAATTCCCCTGTTGTCGAGCCACCGCACCTGGCGCGTTGATCCTGACGGGAATGTCGCTCTTCGCTATTCGCATCGCCTGCTCCTCATGTTCGCTGTGAAACCCCGACCGGCCGCTCTGCCCGGAATCCTCACGACACGCATCTCCACGGCGAGGTGGACACCCCGGCACCAGGACGCGCATCGGGCCATAGGTCGTAGGACGCCGATGGCCACGATCAGGATTCCTGTGCGCCATTCACCGGCGTGCATGACCGTCGACCGGTCGGATACGCCGCATGCCGACCGGCGGTTGTTGCAGGCGTCGAGGAGATCTACTGTCGGGGACATGAGAGAACACGGTGCGCTCATGTCCTCGATTGCGCCGGCGACCCCAACCGCGCCGTCATGTTGTGGACGTGCCACCGACCGTCCCTGTTTGAAGTGCGTTGGAGAAACCGATGAACCGGCCCTGCCCCACTCCGGAGGTGTGATGGACAAGCGGCGAATGGGGGTTATTGGGTGTCCGCTCGCGGGCGCGGGGTTCGTCGTCCTCGGGGTCCTTCATTGCGCGCTTGGTGTTCCCTCGCTCCAGCGCTCGGTTGAACGGGGCGAGGTGGCAGCCCGCGTCGGCGTTGTCCTGAAGAGTTATCAGGCTGACGCCCCCCATAACACCGTCGTCTGGCAGAATTCCATCGGGCCGTGGCGTAACGTGCGGAAGTTGATACCCGCCGCCGACGACGGCACGCTCACCAAGGCGGAGTACGACGCTGCGGCGACGCAGGATCCATCCCTCGCCACCCGGATGCCGTTCGCCACAATTGACACCGACGCCGATGGCATCGTGAACGCGGCCGAGATGGCTCGCGTCGAGGGAGTGCGTGAGACGGAAGGGGCGTTTCGAGCGGCGGGACGAACCAACCTCACCGTGCACATCTACCCGGGTCATGGCCACGATCTGAACTGGACTCCGAAGACGACGGGCAACGGAGGTCCTGTCCCGTTTCAGGACGCGTTCAGGTTTGCCGCCGATCTCGTGCGCCCGCGCTGATGGGCCACTGAGCTAGTCGACGCGCGGCTATAGTGTGTGGACGTTGCGCTCGTGGGGCGAGTCCGTTCATGGCGTCCCAGGCACCAGCACGAACCACATCCTCTTGTGCAAGAAGCTGGTGTCGTCGCCAATGATGCAGCACCCGGGGACGTTGAGGCCTCCCTCACGCGTAATCTCGATGGCGCGGATGTCGGCCGCCTTCGCGCCCGGGAACTCACGACGCGTGGTGACCGTCGCCAGCGGTCCCAACAGTGAGTCAAACGGCGGCTGCGACGTGTCGCTGTGCGCCGGAAGCCGCTGTCCATCGCGGGTGATGGCGTATGCGGCCACGAACTTCTCGCGCTGGGAGATCGCGCGGGCCCGGCTTGACAGACGAAACGCAGCCGTCGCGATCGCGCCGGCTGGCGTCCCGCCATCCGACACACCCGTCACCGACATGCACCAGTCATCGGAGCAGTAGTCCTCTCCGGGCTTCAGGATTCGGCGATCTGAGAGAAGCGACACGGCGATGAGCACCGCCCAATAGGCGACCCAGATGATTCCCAGCCGTCGAAGCCGCTTCTTCGCAAGCTCCGGCGTCATGCGAATCGCGGCCCAGCCACTTCTCACAAGGTACGAAACCGTCGAGAGAAACAGCAGGATGAACGCCCAGTCGAAGAGGGTCATGAGGCCTCCATGAATGATCTCAGGCACATGGGCATCCGATCCTTCTCAGTGTCAGGGTACTCGTGCCGGAACGGCGCGAAGGTCGAGCGTGACCGGCTCCAGCATGAGCCAGGCCGTGCCGACGGTTCCATCGATCACCAGATCCGCCGCGTCCGCGCGCATCGAGATTGACGGCCGGCTCCCGACGGTCAGCATCACCTCACCCGCGGGCCCGATCTCGAGCAGGTTCTGGCCCACGACGTGGCGCGCCAGCAACGTGCCCCGGATGTTGCCGCTATCCAGCAGGAACCACAGGCGGCCTCTCGCGGCAGCGACCGGCACGAACACCGAGCAGAAGCGGCCGTTGTCCCCCGTGGCAATGCGGACGGGTACGCCGTGGCCCCGCAGCGCGGGTTCTGCCTCCGAGTCGGCATGCACGCGGACGGATCCCGACAGCCAGTCGATGGTGATGACCTGTCCCAGAAATGCGTCGAGTGCGAGCACGCCGTCGAGCCTCGGCAGTTCGGCCGGCAACAGCGCGTTCACGTCGAAGACGCCAACCGGTTGGATCCGGCGGCGCCAGTCTCCGACGGAGACATCGAGCGCATCGCAGCGCTCGAACTCGACCTGTTCGCCGGTCATGCGGTGGCCCACGTCGCGTCCGAATGGGCGGCATCCAATCCGGATGGCGACTCGCGGCGTGATGAGTGTGGTCCCCCCTCCTGTGTCCAGCAGGAGCACGAGGGGGCCGATCCCCGTCGAGACCGTCACCGTCTTGAGGTCTCTGAAGTACGGCTCCAGAGGCAGCGTGACCGTGGTGGTTGGAGCGGGTCCGGCCCCGCTGCTGACGCGGAGCGCACATCCGCTGTCTGCTCCGACTGCCAGCACTGCAAGAATGGCGAGCACCCGTCCGGTGGAGCGCGCGTTCATCGTCACAGAACATACTATTGATCACGTGCGGCCGGTCGCCGGAATCTCGCGTTTTCCGGGGGCCCCGTTTGCGTGCAACGGGCGGCCTTGGTGCCTGGTCAACATCCGAAGGGTCTCTGGAGCGCGGAGTGACAGCGCACGAACTGGGGCGAACCACTCGGAAGCCGCCCGGAGGTCCAACGCTTCCGAGTCGAAGCCCGGCATTGGCTGCTCGTCGAACGCCTCGCCACGGGAGAATCTCGATCTCCGGTAGCAGGCGCGGAGCGATTGAGTCGCTCATCAGGTTCGCGAGTCGCCCCTCTGGATCGAGCGGCTCGCCGATGCCGCGAGCATGGCGAGTCCGGTCTCCCACACCGAACGGCAATGGCCCGCCGGCAGGATGGGCGAAGGCGCCGATCGTCGAGTTCCGGGGCCGTGGCCAAGGGCACGCTGGCTCGGCCTGCGGGCGGCGGCCGTAGAGACATGTTGGAGACGGCGGTCAGGCTGCCAGTCTCCGTTCTCTTCCGAATGGGAGAGGCGAGATCGCCCGGCAGCAGGATTCAACGTCGGCGCTCATGAGCCCCCCAACCCCAGGTAGTGGGGTTCCATGTTGCGTCGAGACCGCCTTCGAGCAGCGGGTCGAGGAAGGACTGCACCGCCTCCGTGACGTCCGGCAGTGTGGCCCAGGCAAGCTGATCTTCCCGCGCCATCGCCGCGTACGGGCTCTCCCACGCTGGCGGCGGCACGGGCACCGATATCGGCAGCGGGTGGGTCTTGCGGAATGAGAAGGTCTGCTCGAGCGCCGTGCGCAGGTGCTTGGCGTCGACCGCCTGCGCCGTCGCGAGCAGCGCGAGGTCGGGAAGGTCTTTCACCCGCGAGTTCGGGCGCGAGCGAGGCATCGTGTACGCGTGCAGTTTCTCGGCGACGTGGGTGACGACGGGGTAGAGTCGCAGGTGGGGTGGCGCGATGCCGGCGAACGCCAGGACGTCTTCCGCCACCACGACGTCGGGCTCACCGAGGATCGGATCGCCGAATGCGACGTCGACTCCGAAGGGCTGGCCGTACACCTTTCCGGCAAGCCTACATTCGGCGCGGAACCGAAGCCCTTCATACTGCATCCCATCGTTCTGGATCTCTGGGTGGTCGTGGTCGGGGCCAATCTCCAAGGTCATGAAGTCGCCAAGGTTGCGCCGGCCGGCCTCCTGCAGCTTGGCGAGTATGTCGTCGGGCGAGCCCGTTAGCCGCAGGTCGATGTCCTTCGTGGTGCGCGCACGCTCGAGGCGAAGCTCGAGCACGAGGCCGCCCTTGAGCATGGCCGCGTCGCCAAGCACGGCCACGAGGCGCGCGAGAAATCGATCGAACACCAGGAGCTGTCGTCTGCGGGCGAAGTCGCCGCCGGTCGTTGTCGCCGAGCGGAGGCGCTGCTCGAGCGCCTGCTTGAAAGCCTCGGGCGAGGCATAGGTGCGCGTCGTCATGCGCCGAGTCCTCCGAAGGGGCGCAGAGCCTCATCCACGTCGCCAATCTCGGTCTTGGCGACGAGTCCACGGCGAATGGCCTGCCGCGCGGCCTGGCGCAGCAGGTCGGGAGCCATGGCCCCGCGGGCGCAGTCGTTCAGCGTGCGCCGAGGGTTGGTGGTTGGCGCCGCGCCGAACCAGGCGCGGTCGTCTGGTGGCACGTCCGCATGGTGGAGCACGACGCCGGCTGGAACCCTGAACCGGCGACGTCGCCACGCGTGCGGCAGCGTCAGATGTATGTTTGCCGGGAGTGCGTCCGACAGCCCATGGAGAGCCAGCGCGGTCTGGTGCGAGATCACGCCGGCCCGTTCCGACCACAGCCAGACGGTGATCAGATCTTCGTGCTCACCTGCGGGGAGGTGGACAAGTCGGTAGATGCCTCGGCGCCTCCGCACGACCCGCCCGGCGCGGATGTGCTTGAGCAGCAGCTGAGTCGAGTAGCCCGCATCGGCTGCTTGCCCGGTTGTGAAGTAGCCCTCCTGGGCGCTCGCTGTCTCGAACAGAAGGTCCCAGTCCGGTTTCTTCGCTGGACGGAACATGCACAAATAGTAACCCATAGTTACGCTGCGTGCAATATGTTCCTCTTCTTTGCACGTTACGCAACTCTGGGTTTAGTTTCGTGCGCCTAGTCAGGATTATCCTGCTGGAACAGGATGATGAAGCACCGGCAAAACTACTTGACGCCACGTGGCTGGCTTGCCAACCGCAGCTCACCGAGGAGAGTGGCAAGCCGTAGCGATCGACCCTGTCAGTTTTCACGCAATAGTAGACCAGACGTTTTCACCATCGGGGACCAGGGGTTGACACCCGACGCGACCAGCCACGATTTCGGCGCGGGAGTAGTTCTCGCCGCGGATCGGC
>JBAXOX010000115.1:0-9297 GCA_037133015.1 Acidobacteriota bacterium | reverse complement strand
TCAGGAGCTTGTTCCCGCAAGGGAGTGAAGGTTCAAATCCTTTCTTCCGCACCAGCCTTCGCTCCCCCTCTGCTTGCACCACCTTCGGGTGAGCTTCGGCTGGCGAGCCAGTTGTCAGGCGAAGGCTGTCCGGCCGAAGCCGCGTAGCGGCGAAGGCGGACCTTGCAAGGATCTTGCTTCGGACGAAGGAGGCAAGCACGCTCAGGCTGGAGCCGGGGCGCGACGGCCGTGGAGAAGGTTCAGGACCTACCGACGTCCGTTCCCGTGGCACGTCGTCCATCAAAGCCACGGCCTGCCTCACGAGCCGCCCGCACCGACGCCAGCCCGGACAACGACACCGGCCGTTCGCAGCCGGTGGACTTATGCGTGTCTCTTCGGCTGCTTCTCCAGCTTCTTCTTGTCCTCCTGCTTGTCATGCGCCGCGTGCTGCTTCTGGCCCTTTTCCTTGTCCTTCTTGCCGCCCTTGTCTCCCATGAAGCACCTCCAGCGCCTATTGTCCCTCAAGGATGGCGGCCGAGCGAGTGAATCGCTCGACAAATCGCTCGCCATCGCCTGACACGAACGACCTCCCCGCCGGACGATGCAGCGCGGCAAAGAGGTTCGGGCGACAGCAGGTTGACCCTCTCGTAGGTGATGAACGCGAAATGGCGCAGCGAGGAACAACGACCGCTGTCATCGCGACACGAGTACGGAGTTTGGGAGACACATGGGCGACAAGCAGTAGACGCTGGCCGCTACTTGCGGGAACCAGCAATGTGGAGTGACAATCGCGTCACTCCACTACGTTTCCCGCTGAATCGTTACGCTGATCGGCTGGTTCGATCACGACTTGTCGTCGGCATTGCGCCAGAAGGTTCAACCGGCCGAACTGGCGAAGCGGTTGACGTCGAGTTCGTCACCTGTCGCCAGGATGGAAGCGGCCGACCCCACCGTGCGGGTGGACGTACTGCTCCGCGCCCTGTGTGCCCCTGGTGCGCGTCCGCGGGACGTGGCATCGTGCCTGACACGGCGTCCCGTCGGCCAGCCAGTGGTATGATCGGTTGGGAGCTTCAACGATGAGCCAACTTCACCGCGTCACAGTCAGACCGGAACAGTGTGGCGGACGCCCCTGCATTCGCGGCATGCGGATTCGGGTCAAGGACGTTCTTGAGTTGCTGGCATCGGGCTCTACCCGCGACGAGATTCTGGCTGATTTTCCATACCTCGAAGCAGAAGACATCACCGCTGCGCTTGAATTCGCTGCCGCTCAGGCGGACCACGCCGTCCTCCGGATTGCGTAGATGCGCTTCGTGATCGATGCCCAGCTTCCGCCCGCGTTGGCACGCTGGATTGCTGAACACGGCCACGAGGCGGAGCACGTCCTCGACTGCGGGTTTGCCGAGACGGACGATCGCGTCATCTGGGAGTACGCCCACGCTGCCAAGGCTGTCGTCGTAAGCAAGGACGAAGACTTTCGGTCGCGTCGCACGCTGAACACACAGGGCCCCGCGATCGTCTGGATCCGCATCGGCAATGCAAGCCGGCGCGATACCCTGCGTTGGTTCGCTGCCGTGTTCCCTGACGTTCTCGTGGCGCTCGAACGAGGCGACACCCTCGTGGAAATCACGTAGCGCGCGGCCAGCTTTGGAAGAGCTCGCCAGGCCGTCCGGGAAACCCCACTCCAAACCGCAATCGATGCGGCAACGGCAGTCGACTTGCTCGTCATGTCAGCAGCGAGTACACGCGGGATCATCGACTGACGCTGTTCGAGTGTGCCTTCAGCAAAGACCTTCAGGACGTCCTTGACCATCAGTGAATCCTGAGACGGTCGCGGCAGCGCATCACTTGTGACGGGAATCACGGACAGGCAGAGAGCAATCACAATAGACCTCATGACGGTGTCCTCCTATCGAAGGTCCAGAGGAACATCGAAGATCAGCTTCACGCGGAGATCTTGACACGTTTCCGCTCGCGATCAGCGGCGAATGCCAAGCACGCTCGAACATCGTCGCGGGTCAGGTCGTCAACACTGCCGACCAATCAGCCGTGACGGCGACCCTACACATCGCCCTTCCGCATAGATTTCCGTCCGCGTCAGCGTTGGCATTCTGGTAGATTACCGCCTGGGAATCCCGTCTGAAGGTCCTTCCTCCCTGCCGCTGGGAACGCCCGGAGGCACGGTGTTCTTTGCGGTCTACTGTGGAGGCACACATGCGCAAGATCATCCTGGCCGTCATCTGCACGATCGTCTTGGCAGCACCCACCGCGCTCGCGCAGGGAACACTATCGGCCGCGCAGAAGGCGAAGATCGATGACGCCGTCGCCGCCGTGCTGGCGAGCACCGGCGCGCCGAGCGCCTCGGTCGCCGTGGTCTGGGACGGCGCCATCGCGTATGAGAGAGCCTACGGATCCGCAAGACTCGCTCCGCCGACCCCAGCCACACCATTGATGCGCTACAGCATCGGCTCAGTGAGCAAACAGTTCACGGCCACAGCTATCCTGCTGCTTGCTGAGGAGAAGCGCCTGTCGCTGGACGACAAGGTGAGCCGCTGGCTGCCGGACCTGACCAGAGCCGACGAGGTGTCGATCCGCCAGCTGCTGTCGATGACCGCCGGGTACCAGGACTACTACCCGCAGGACTACGTCTTCACGGCGATGCGCGGCCCGGCGACGTCCCGGACCATTCTCGACACCTGGGCGCGCAAGCCGCTCGACTTCGAACCCGGCACGAAATGGCAGTACAGCAACACCAACTACGTCATCGCCGGCCTCATTGTCGAACGTGCGAGCGGCGTGCCGCTGTTTGAGTTTCTGCAGAAACGTATCTTCACGCCGCTGGGTATGACATCGGCCAAGGACATCGACGTCGGCCCGCTCGGGTCTGGCGATGCGGCAGGGTACATCCGGAACGCGCTGGGACCGCTCAGGCTGACCCCCAAGGAGGGCTCCGGATGGCTGTTCGCGGCCGGTCAACTCGCAATGACGGCCCATGATCTAGCGCTGTGGGACATCTCGATGATCAAGCAGACGCTCCTGCAGCCTTCGTCGTACCGGGAGATGCAGACCGAGGTCCGCGTGACCAACGGCGTCGCCGTTGGATACGGTCTTGGCGTACGAGTAGGGTCGGCCGGCGGGCGTCGCGAGATTTCCCACGGCGGCGCGGTATCGGGATACCTAACGTCCAACGTCGTCTATCCCGACGACCGCGCGGCGATCGTCGTCTTCAGCAACATCTACCCCGGAGCTGCCAGCCCGGAAGGCGCCATTGCGCAACGGATCGCAGCGGCGCTCAAGCCGGTGGATCCGGACGCGACGAAGGCGCTCGAGCTGGCCAAGAGCATGTTCGTCGGCCTCCAGAAGGGAACGATCGATCGGTCTCTGCTGAGCGCGAACGCCAGCGATTACTTCACCGCGGAGGTGCTGAGCGATTTCGCATCGAGTCTGGGGCCGCTGGGCGCTCCGACTGAATTCGTGCAGACGGCGACCAACCTGCGCGGTGGCATGACGTTCCGCGGGTTTCGCGTCAAGTGCGGTGGCCGCGTGGTGGAGGTGACGATGAGGGTGCTGCCGGACGGACGAATCGAGCAGTACCTGGTGGAGCGGGCGGAATAGCGTGGGGTCCTGAGCTCGGAGGCGGGGGCCGGAGTTCGTCGAAGGTCAGGGAACCCATTGTCTCTGGGAGGCCAGGCGCACCGACCTCGGCTACCTTCTCGTCTGTGACCCTGACTACGGGTACACCGAGGGATACAATCCGAAGATGCGCATGCTCCGCTCGAAGACGCTCATGCAAGGGCACGATTGCTGCAACCACCGCTGGACTATTGAAGGCTGAGCATCGGCACTACGACATCCGGCAGTCGTCGTTCCGGTGAGGCCAACCTTCGCCTTGAACGCCACCACGGCCACCCCGGTGACCTTGGGTGGGACGCTCGCTCGCGCCTACTCTTTGACGGCCACTCGCCGGTGCCGGACGGGTTTCGGCGGCAGCGACACCAGCCGATCCCCAGACGCGGCATCCTTCGCCTTCATGTCTGCCACGATGCGGGCGATGTCGAATCCGAACGAAGCGGCGTGAGCCGATCTGACGTCCCGAATCTCATCCACGATGTGATCTGGAAGATCGTCATTCAGGCGATCATCTGACGGGGCCATGGTCAGTCCTCCAACAATTCCTCGGGTGTGCAGATCACCGGTGCCTCAAAACCGGAAGACGCACACACGTCCTCGATTCGGTTCCGCATTGCGGCGTTTGCGATATGCCTGCAGTTCCACGTCAGCAGATAGTCCATGCCATGGGCGGCGGCTATTGCGACGTGAACGGCATCCTCTGCCGCCTCGCGAGGGATGCCCGCGTGCGCGACCAGTCGAGTTGCAAGCGCAGACACTGGCTCCGTCAATTCGAGTCGGGGAATGGCCTCCAGCGTGCTCAACCGTCGAGCCGCGGCGTCGGCATCTCCAGCGGAGGCCTCATCCACCACAAGCCTCGAGACGTAGAGCTCAAAACTCATGCGACGCCGAGACCACCAGTCGACAGTGATCTCCTGATGGGCCGCCACGCGCAAGTTGCGCGATGGGCGCGCGGTCAGGTAGCTGATAACTGTCGTCTCCACGTAGACTCTGGGGCGTCTCGCCATGACACTGGAAGCGTAGCACCGAGCGGCGTGGCGTGTCTCGACTGTCGTGACTCGCGGCACATCGACGACCGCCCATTGGGCGAGACTACGTGAGAGGGCGGCGGCCCCCCGGCGCGGAATGGAGAAGTTCACCCGACCGCCAGGTCGCCAACACAGCAATACCTCCCAAGGCATGGGGCGAGATCGCGTACGGGTCGGCATCACACCACGTCATGTCGGCTTGCGTACCAATCTCAAGCGTACCGACGTCGCGCAATCCCAGGACTTGCGCGCCCTTCCGCGTGTAGGCGTCGAGCGCCGTCGCCACATCGACCGCTTCCTCCGGATGGACGGGCTGCCCTGTCGCGTCACAGCGCGTGACGGCGGCGGCGATACCCTGCCAGGGACTCAGGTCCGCAGCGGGATAGTCGGAACTGAAGACCAGCTGCACGCCAGCATCAACCAGCATCCGGAAGGGCATCAACTTCAGCGGCCGCGGCACGGGAACCAGGTTCAGCTCGTGGCCGAACGCCGACAGAAACACGGGCTGGGCGACCACCGGCGTGCCCAGCGCGGCGATCCGACCCGCCAACTCGGGGTCGCAGGCCACGGCATGTTCAATTCGGATCGGAGCCGCCGATCGCAGCCCGCGATCAGCTTCCATCGCGCGCAGGACCGCGTCAACCGAGCCGTTGCCACTCGTGTGGACGGCCACACCGGACGCCCCGGCGTCGGCCGCGCGGCGCAGCAGAGCCGCGAGGCCCGCCTCGTGCGGAAAACGGACGCCGCTGTGCCAGCGTCCGTCCCGCTCGCGATGCGGAAAGCCCGCCCGATTACCCACGGCCCGCGCGAGCGCCCCTTCACGACCGAAACCGGCCCGGAACGCAGAGGCGACGACCGCGCGCACCTGGCGGCCCGTCATGCACAGGTGGCAGTACTCGCCGCCGTCGGCGAGGACTTTGGTGGTGCCGCCCGGGACCACGACCGGTTCGTCGATGCGGTGGCCGATGAGCAGCGGGTGCACGTCTACGCCGGATTCCGCCATCCGCATCACGAAATCGCGCGCCGTATGGGCGGGAACGGCGGCGTCCCCGATCCTCGTGATGCCGTGCGAGAGCAACCGCTTCGCGTGTGCCGCGAGGCGGGCCTGCCAGGCTGGGGCATCCTCGGCCGCCCGCGACGCCACCTCGGCGCTGAAGCTGACGGCCTCCAACAGCACACCCGTCGGGCGTCCCCGCCGGTCGCGGACGATGCGGCCCCCTGGAGGGTCGGGCGTCGTGCGCCCGATACCCAGGGCATCGAGCCCGGCGCTGTTGACCGCCGACTCGTGGAACGTGCGGGTGATGACGTGCAACGGCATGTCGGGGCACACCGTGTCGAGTTCCGCCGCCGTCGGACTCCGGAGTTCCCGCAGCCGGAGCGGCTCGTACCCGTGAAACCGGCGCCAGGTTCCAACGCTCGACTGGGGCAGCCCGGCATGCCCGATGGCGAGGGAACGGATCACGCCGAGCAACCCGGCCATCTCACTCGCCTTCCGATACAGCGCGTCGGTATGCGGGTCGGCCGCCACCAGATACGCGTGTTGGTGCGCGTCGATGAAGGCCGGCATCAAGGCGCCCGTGTGCAAGCGCACGTCCTCGGCGTCGGGAGGAAGTGCCGCACGGACCTCCGCCATCGAACCGGCCGCGATCACGCGCCCGTCACGGACGCCGAGCGCGTCGACGGCTGGCCGGCCGTGTCGGAGGTAGATGGGTCTTCCGTGGAACAGGGCGGCTTGGGGCATGACTCGTCTCACTGAACAGGCGTTCGACGATCGCGACGAACGCGGTTTCGTTGACATTGGCGGGCGTGCGACCGTACATGAACTGGCTGACCCGCAAGTACAGGAGCGCGCTGATGCCGACCACGACGCGGGTTTCGAGGTCGGCCCCGTCACCAACGCTGACCTTGATGAAGGCCACCGCCTGGTCGAACGCCGGTTGGATCAATCTGGCATACAGGGCGTCGAGATCGAGCGGCAGCACCCGCCCTTCTCTCAGAAGCAGGCGCCAGAGAGCGGGATCGGCATCCACCAGGTGCAGCACGGAACGGGCGAGCGCCTGCGCGGGCGACGCGAACGGGCCGGGCGGCGGGTGATGACGTCGCGTGAGCGCACGGTCGACAGCCGATTCCAGCAGGTCCTGCTTGGAGGTGACGTGGCGGAAGAGGCCGCCGGCTCCGGGGCTCAGGCCGAGGGCGGCCTCGATCTTGGCGATGGTGGTACCGGCGTATCCGTGCTCCGCGAACAGCCGGAGGGCCACGTCGAGCACGCGATCGCGCTTGACCATGAAAGTAAGTAATCACTTACTCCCGGTCTTGTCAAGCAGAAGCCGAGGCAGTCGACGGCGTACTGACTGACGCCATCGCGCCGATTCCGGCGAAGTGAGACGTTCGGCCTCTACCTCCTATTGCTTCTTGCCCTCAGACTTCCCCTTCGGTCCTTCGATCTGCACGCCGCCATTTCTGTCGAACGTGAGGCGGAGGAGCGCCGGGGCGCGGTAGCTGTACGACACCCACGACGTCGGGGATTCGGCCACGAACACGGTTGGCTGCCCAGTCGCCGCCGGAAGGATCCGGAAGCCCGCAAGTCGGCGCGGACCCCAGATGAACTGCACCGTTGGGCCCCCGCGCTCGAACTGCAGACGGACCGTGACGGCGGGGTCCCCTTGCACGCTCGCCGTCCCAAGCAGTTCGAGCCGTTTGAACTCACCGAACTGCGACCTCCAGTCGGCCCAGAAGCGGCGCTGGTTGCCTTGGACAACATCGAACGGCCGCTCGTCGTTGAACGCCTCGAAGATCGGCCGCACGTCGTCCTTCGCGGCGGCGTCCAGGAGCGCCAGCGTTTTCGTTTCCATCGCCGAGAACCGGCCGCCCGGGGCCGTGAGTCCCGGGATGGCGCCGAGCAGCGTCGGGTCGTCCGCGTCCGCCTCCAAACCGTCCGGTGTCGCGCGAACCGTGACGAGTCCGCCCGTTGCGAGCGCGTACCGGCCGGCGAGCGCCTCCCGGGCGTCTCGGGCGACCGCGATGCCAACCGGCGGCACCACCACCGGCTGGTCGCCGAAGACGAGCGCCTCGAGCTGCCGACGCGCGACCTGCGTGGCCGGAATCACAGGCTGGTTCGTCATCGCGATGATCACGACCTTCTCGTCAACGAAGCGCAGCACGTCGGTGAAGAAGAAGCCGTTGCCGCCGTTGTGCGTGATGAGCTTCGTGCCCCGGCGCGTCGTCTGCACGCCCCAGCCATAGCCGTAACGTTCGTTTCCGAACGACGGCACGTCGCCAGCCTGGTACTTCTGAAGCGCGGCGGGCGACAGGACCTTGTCCGAGGCGAGCGCGAGATGCCAGCGATACAGATCGTCGAGCGACGAGTGGATGCCGCCGTTGGCGCGAAGGTACCAGCCGGGGCCGTCAGGCAGCCAGCCGTTCTGGTAGACGCGGCCCCACGGCTTGCCGTCAGGACGGTACCCGATTGGCAGCCGCGAGAGCAGCCACGCCGGCGCCAGGTACCCCGTGTCCATCATGCCTGCCGGCAGGAACAGGTTCTCGCGAACGTACGCCTCGTAGCCCTTGCCCGACACCCGCTCGACGATCGCGCCGGCCAGGCTGAAGCCCTCGTTCGAGTACTCGAATTTCTCCCCGGGTTTCGACGCGAGCGGGGCGGCCAACACCTTCGCGACGAGCGCGTCGCGCGCAATTGGCTCCTCGTCCATGCCGCCGAGATCTCCCGAGAATCCGGCCGTGTGCGTCATGAGGTGCTGGATCGTGATGCCAGCCTTGTCGGGCGGAACCCCGGGCAGATACGTGCTGATCGGGTCGCTGGTCTTCAGCTTGCCCTGCATCTCGAGCTTGAGGATAGCCGCACCGGTGAACTGCTTGGTCACCGAGCCGATGCACGACACCATGTCGGGGCGGTAGGGCACGTTTCCGTCGCGATCGGCGAGACCGTACCCCTTCTTCAGGATGACCTCACCGTTTTTCGCCACGAGCACCGCGCCCGAGAAGCCATACGGCACGAGGCGGGTCAGGTACTGATCGACCCGGTTCGCGACCTCGCCGTTGACGATGGCGCCCGTACCCTGTGCGGCTGCAGCGCCGGCCAGTGCGAACACCACAATTCCCGAAACGACGCACCGCATGTGTGACAGCATGACGCCTCCCCGGTGAATGCCCATCAATCCATCCTATTCGACGTCCGTCGCGCGGCCTCGGTCTGAATCACGTCGTGCGCGCCCCGCCCAGACGTCGTGACCACCGCGCCGCCACGGCCGCTGCCACTGTCGATCGGAGCGCGGGCTGGTTGAAGTAACATGCGGCTGAGTGATAAGTGTCACACCTGACGTGTCGTATCAAGGGCGGTTGGGTCGGCGACGTCGGGTTCCCAGTTTTTTGCGCAGGTATGGACCTTTCGTTAATCACGCATCACTCGGCGCGCGGGTTGGGCACGACACGTCAGACCCGGCACGCCGCCGAAGTGCGCACACCATCAGCACCGCACGGAACCCCAGAGATGCGGAAGCGTGGGTCCGTGGCGACGTTGCAGGCCAAGACCACATGGGTCGAGCGCCGATATCGCCCAGACACGACAGGATGCCATGTTGAGCAGTAACAACCTGGCCGTTTCCGTACTCGCCACGGCCGCGATGGCACTCGCGATCGGCACCTTCGC
>JBAXOX010000114.1:0-9427 GCA_037133015.1 Acidobacteriota bacterium | reverse complement strand
GACGGAGGCCGCCCATGATTAACGCCCGTGTCGTCGTCGTGGTGGCCGCGGCGCTGGTTGGTCTGGCCGGGCCGTCCCTGCGTGCGCACACCGGACCGCAGGCGGCGCCGACGCCGATGAGCTTCAAGGACGCGGTGGCCCGCGCGGTCGAGCGCAATCCGTCGGGTCAGGTGGCGGCGGCTGAGATTCTGCGGGCCGAGGCGCTCTTGGGACAGGTGCGCGCGTTGTCGCTGCCGCAGGTGGCCGCGAACGCGTCGGCGTCCACCTACCGCGGGAGCGCGGTGGTCGGGTCGTCCGTGTCGACGTCGCAGAATCAACTGGCGGTCGGCGCGACACTGGTGACCCCGCTCTACGCGCCGGTGCAGTGGGCCCTGCGCGTGCAACTGATGGATAACAGGCAGGTGGCCGAGTTGGCGGCGGCCGACGTGCGGCGGCAAGTTGCGGTGGCGACGGCCCAGGCCTTCCTCGCCGTGGTCGCGCGCCAGCGTGTGCTCGATGCCGACCAGCGCGCCCGCGACACGGCGCAGGCCCATTACCAGTTCGCCAGCCAGCGGCGCGAGAGCGGCGCCGGAAGCCGGTTGAACGAACTGCGTGCGCAGCAGTCGGTGTCGAGCATCGAGGTGCTGGTCGAGCAGGCGAAGGCCGATCTCTACCGCGCGCAGGAGGCGCTCGGCGTGCTGGTGGCGGGCGACGGCCCGGTGGGCGCGGGCGACGATCCGGTGCTGGACGTGCCGCCGTCGCTCGATGCGGCGGTCGCGGCGATGCCCAAGGCGCGAACCGACCTGCGGGTCGCGGCGGGCCGCGAGCAAGCGGCGGCGCGCGTGGTGAGCGACAGCTGGAAGGACTGGCTGCCGTCGGTGGCGGGGCTGTTCCAGCCGCAGTATGTCCATCCGACGACGGCGATTCAGCCGGCGTGGAGCTGGCGCATGCAGGTCTCCGCCTCGATGCCGCTGTTCGACGGGTCGGCGCGTCGGGAAAAGCGCGCCGAGCGCGAAGTGCTCCTGAAAGAGAGCCAGATTGCCGGCGAGGGATTGTTGCGCCAGGCGAAGTCCGACGAACGGACGGCCGAGAACGCGCTCGATCGGGCCGAACGAGCCTGGACGGCTGCCAAACTGGCGGCCACGCAGGCGCACGAGGTGGTGGACATCGTCAACGTGTCGTTCAAAGTCGGGGCGTCGACCAATCTCGAAGTGATCGACGCGCAGCGTGCCGCCCTCGACGCCGACACGTCGGCGGCGGTGGCCGAGGATCAACGCCGCCAGGCGCGCCTGGCCCTGCTGGTGGCCCTGGGCCGATTCCCCCAGTAACGTTCAATTATGGGGTCAGATCCAAAACGCAGCATTCTCCGAGATTGTGAATCTCCGACACCGGTGCAGGAGAGGGCCGCGCCGAAGGTGTTTGCAGATGCCTACGGCGATCTTAGCTGTGCAGTGTCTTAGAACAGATTCTGGTATGGCTCCCGGATGTAGACTTCCCGTGATGCGTATCACCACGCTTATTGTGACGTGCGCCGCTGCGGCGATCGCGAACCTGGCGGCGGTTGTCGGTGTGCCTCAGGCGCGACCTGCTCTTCCGCCGGACAGGGGTGTCACGACACGCTCTGGAGGAAGAATCAGCCTGCCGGAGGAGGGGCGAAGCCCGGGTTCTCAGAAACCGGTCACGTCTCGCACGCAACTGGTACTGCTCGGTACCGGCACTCCGAACGCCGATCCCGACAGGTCGGGACCGGCGCTGGCCGTCGTGGTTGACGACGTGCCCTACCTCGTCGACTTCGGACCTGGCGTGGTGCGACGTGCTGCGGCCGCGTTCAAAAAGGGCGTGAAGGGCCTCGACGTCAAGTTATTGCGCATCGGGTTCGCCACTCATCTCCATTCCGACCACACGGCGGGTTACCCGGATCTGATTTTTACTCCGGCAGTGCTTGAGCGCGACGCGACGCTACACGTCTACGGACCGCCCGGGCTGCAGGCGATGACCGACCACGTGCTCAAGGCGTGGACGGCCGACGTGGACGTCCGCCTCAAGGATCTCGAACCCGCCAAACCCGCCGGCTACAGGGTCGAGGTCCACGAGACGGATACAGAAGGGGTCGTCTTCAAGGATGCTCGCGTCACCGTCCGGGCGTTTCGGGTTCGCCACGGCGCGTGGCCGGTCGCGTTCGGCTATCGCTTTGAGACTCCGGACCGGGTGATTGTGGTTTCCGGCGACACAGCGCCAGACAATCGTGTTGCCGAGGCTTGCGGCGGATGCGACATCCTCGTGCACGAGGTCTATTCGACGGCCGGATTGGCGACGCGGCCGGCCGAGTGGCAGCGCTATCACCGGGCGTATCACACCTCTTCGTCGGAGTTGGCTGTCATCGCGACCAGCGCCCGGCCACGCCTCTTGGTGCTCACGCATCAACTGTTCTGGGGCACGACCGACGAGGCCTTAGTCGGAGAAGTCCGGAAAGGTTATGCTGGCCAAGTGGTGTCAGGCCACGATCTCGACGTGTTCTGATCTGGGGTCAGATCCGAAACTTAACATTCTCAGGAATTGTGGATGGCCTTCGTCATCCGGGCAGACAGCAACGCCTCTTGAGTGACGCGCGGCTACGGAATTCTGGAAAATGTTAAGTTTCGGATCTGACCCCACTTCGTAGCAGGAGAAGTATTCATGTTGTTTGCACAGAATCGCTGGATGCCTCGCGGGATGGTGGCGGCGGGTGCCCTCATCAGCGTCGTCATTGCCCCACTCTGGCTCAGCGCCCAGAGCGCCAAACCGGTGCCCCAGGCGGCCAAGGCTCAGCCGAAGGTGGCGGCGGTCGCACCGAATCCGCCCAGGGTGACCTCCACCGACCCCGCACTGCGGCTCAAAGGGTTCGACCAGCACGCCGCGATGAAGGCATCGTCGCCCTTCAAAGACCTGAAGTGGCAGTTGGTTGGGCCCACCAACGTCAGCGGCCGTTCGGTTGACATCGCCGTCGTGTCGCCGAAGGGTCGGGCCTACACGATGTACGTCGCCACCGCGAGCGGCGGTTTGTGGAAGACCACCAACGAGGCGACAACCTGGGAGCCGGTATTCGACCAGGGACCGGCCACCACGATAGGGGACGTGACGGTGGCGCCGTCGAATCCGAACATCGTCTGGATTGGCACCGGCGAAGCGAACATCTTCCGAAGCTCGCAGGCCGGCATCGGCGTCTACAGGTCTCTCGACGCAGGCAAGACCTGGAAGCACATGGGCCTGCCGGATACCTACACGATCCCGCGCATCGTGATTCATCCGACCAGCCCAGACACGGTCTACGTCGCGGCATCGGGTCACGAGTGGACCAGCAACGCCGACCGCGGCGTCTACAAGACGACCGATGGCGGTGCCACCTGGCAGAACGTACTCTTCGTCAACGACAAGACGGCGGCGATTGACCTGGTGATGGACCCGGCCGACCCCAACACGCTGTATGCCGCGATGTGGCAGCGCGTGCGCTACAAGTGGAACGACCCGCGCAATTTTCCGGACTACGCCAGCAGCGGCCTTTTCAAGACGACCGATGGCGGCAAGACGTGGGCACCCATCAACGCCGGACTTCCCGACGCCAAGTATCGCGGCCGCATCGGCATCGACGTCTGCCTGAAGACGCCGAACGTGCTCTACGCCCTCGTCGACAACTACGAAATCTCGCGGCAGCCTACCGAGGCGGAGAAGAACGATCCGTATGGCGTTCCGTCGGCCGGGTACATCAAGGGTGCGACCGTCTATCGATCAGACGACAAGGGTGATCACTGGACGCAGGTGAGCGGACTCATCAGTCCGGAACAGAAGATGTTCATGGAGAAGACGTCGAACACCTACGGCTGGGTCTTCGGCCAGATTCGCGTCGACCCGAGCAACGCCGACACGGTCTACACCATGGGGCTGGCGCTCAACGTGTCGACCGACGGCGGCAAGACGTTCAGGTCGCTCGAGACGCCAGGGGGCGATCATCACGGCTTGTGGATCGACCCGAACAACTCCGACTACCTCGTCAACGTGTTCGACCAGGGCTTCGCGGTGTCCTACGATCGCGGCAAGACCTGGAAGGATTCGCATCTGACGTTGCCGGTGACGCAGTTCTTCAATCTCTCGTACGACATGGCGACGCCGTTTCGGGTCTACGGCTCGTCGCAGGACCATGGCAGTTTTCGCGGCGTGGTGGATCTGAGCGCCGGCCGCGACAAGATCCCTTCGGCCGCCTTCGACGAGGCGCCCGGCGGGGAAGGGTCGACCCACGCGATCGATCCCACTGACGCGAACATCGTGTATTCGTCCGGGTTTTACGGCACCCTGTCGCGCACCGACCTCAGCAAGCCGAGGCGTGAGCGCAGCAAACAACTCTTGCCGGCCCGCTATCCCGACGAGGCGGCGCTGCGGGGCCAGTGGCTGGCGCCCACGATTCTCTCTCCGCACAACAACAGCACCCTCTACCACGGCATGCAACAGGTCTGGCGATCGCGCGACCGCGGCGACACGTGGGAGGCGATCAGCCCGGACCTGACCTACAACACGGCGTCTGAGAAGGGCGATATTCCGTACCACACGATCTTTGCGCTCGCCGAGTCGCCCAAGCGCTTCGGCCTGGTCTACGCCGGCACCGACGATGGCCGAGTGCACGTGACGAAGGATGGCGGCCAGACGTGGACCGAGATTACGGCCGGGCTGCCGTACCAGAAATGGGTCTCGCGCATTGTCGCGTCGGCGTTCGACGTGGCCACGGTGTACGTGACGCAGAACGGCAAGCGCGATGACGACTTCACGCCTTATGTGTGGAAGTCCACCGACTTCGGCAAGACGTGGACCAGCATCGCCGCCAACATTCCGGTCGGGCCCGTCAACGTGATTCGCGAAGACGTCATCGACCGGAACATCCTGTACGTGGGCACCGACACCGGTGTGTATGTGACGACCGACGGCGGCAAGAAGTGGGACACGCTTGGCGCGAACCTGCCGGCCACGTATGTGCACGACCTGATCATCCATCCGCGCGACAACGTGATTGTGATTGCCACCCACGGCCGCGGGATGTGGGCGATCGACGCAGAGCCGGTCAACAAGAAGACGGAGAAGATGCGGCGGTTCTTCGAGAACTGACGGCCGGTTGACGGTTGACCACCGCGCGCGAGCGACGGGCGCGAGCGACGGGCGTGAGCATCGGGGGCCTCCCCGTGTCTCACGCCTGTTCTATTTTCGGATATAGAGCGCCATGCGCGGGAACGCGAACGTGCCGGCGACGTCATCGACGATATTAACCTGGCACGTGTAGAGCCCCGGCTGCAACTCCGACGCCGGGATGTCGAGCTGAAACGCGGCGGCCTTCCGATCGGCCGACGTCAGCACGGGCACCTCGATGAGCGGCGTTTCGTACGCTTTGCGGCCGCCACGGAAGAACGTGATGCTCGACAGCACCCTGACGGGGCGCTCGGCCGGGCGCCCCCCCGAAGCCGCAAGGGAAGCGGGCGTGACGCCAGGTCCTCCTGCCGGCGTGGCGGCCGACACAGGCGCCTGCGCCGGGTCGTACATCTCGTAATAGAAATAGAGATGCTGGTCGGCCGGAATCACCCGGGCGATGTTGGCGACCAGTTGCTGCCCGTTGCGAAGCAGCGGGTTCCGATCGTCCTTCTTCGTCACGTTCGCGAGACTCGAACCCAGGACCACCGAGCTGATTTTCACGGGGCTCTTGTCGAGGTCGGGGACCACCAGCGACGTTTCGAAGGAGCCCATCGCACCGCCCTGATTCTCGCGGACGACGACTTTGAGCCGATACGTGCCAGGCGGAAGCTCGAAGCTGGTCGCGTACTGCACCGCCTTGCGCTCGGTGTTTTCGGTCGATCCCAGCGCGAGGTTGATGGTGTCGCGCATTCTGGCCACCGGAAACTGCCGCGCGTCCACCAGCACGCCGAGCACGTCGAGTGTCGCCTTACTCTTGTCGCCGGCCTTCGTGAACGGCACTCGCGACCCTGGCACCACCAGCCACACCGGGACGTAATAGTGATTGCCCTTCAGCCGGAAGTAAGCCGACGAGGCGTAGACAGGCAGGTCGGTCACCGACAGGTCGGAGGCGAGCTGTTCCATCAGCAACTGCTCGCGGTCGTCGTTGCTCGAGTGGGCGAAATCGCGCTGGGCGTAGTAGCCGACGCGGTACTCGAGTTTCAGATCCGATCGCTTCGCGCGGATCCGCACGCGCCGGAACCGGCCGTCGCGCGCCAGGTTGGTGCTGCTGTAGCCGAGCACGTAGTAGGCCGACGTGTCGGCGATGACGCGGTCGAACACCCCGCCGAAGTCGTTCCGGTCGAAGAACGCCCGTCCGCCCGTGTCTTCGGCCAGCGACGACAGCGCATCCTGCGACGCGCTCATCGAGTCGAAGGCATTCGACACCGCGCGCCCGTTGAACGCCGACACGCCACGCGTACTGGCTTTGGTCGCATCGCCGCCCGGCACCACCGCCTGCAGGCCCCGCATGTCGGCCGAATAGATCGACAGGTTCGTGCGCACCGCCCGATCGATCACCCCGCGCATGGCGACGCGATTGTCCATGCCGGTCTGATTCATCCCGCTGCTGAAGTAGACCAGCGACTTCTTCTGCTGAATGCCGGCGAGCGAGTCGATCATCGATCGCAGCGCCTGCAGTCGCCGGTCGGTGTTGAACATGTTGAACTCGGTGTCGTCGGCGACGAAGGCGCCGTTGGTGTCGTCGGCGGTCGCATCCGGATCGAGGGCCACCATCTCCTCGAATCCCAACCCCTCGACCCCGTTCAACTTGTCGATCGTATTGAGAAGCGCGTTCTTGTCCGACGTGAAATCCAGCGCCACGTCGAGCGACGACGCATAGGTGACGATGGCGACCGTGTCGGCCACGCCGACCTTCTTCGTCACGTACTCCCGCGCAGCGTCCAACGCCCGCTGCGTGTCCTCCGCCTGCATGGAACCGAGGTCGAACATCAGCACCACCAGCCGGCGGTCGTGCATGTCGACTTTCGGCCGTCCCACCAGCGGCGAGGGCTGCGGCTTGCCCACCCCGCCGAGAATCGTCGGAATCTCCGACGGGGGCGGAGCCTTGTCGGTGGCGTCCACTTCTTCGAAGTCGAACGTTTCGACCTCCTGTGGCTTGCCGTCCTCGATCACCGTGAAATCGTCGCGCGTCAGGCCCTTGACCACCGCGCCGTTCTTGTCGCGGACTACCACGTTGACGGTGACCAGATCGATGGCCGACCGGAAGACGGCCAGCGGCTTCTGGGGCGGCGGGGTCTGGCCGGCGGCCGCGCCCAGCGTCGTGGCGGACACCGCGGCGGCGGCCAGCAACAGGAGCAAACGGGTCGGTGAGCAACGTGACGATCGCATAATGGTGTGCCGCCCGCTCTAGAACGTGATGCGCGTGATGATCTGCACGCTTCGCATGGCTCGCATCGAGACGACCCGGCCAAATGTCGGTGAATTGACAACCGTGTCAATCGATCCCCACTGCGGCATGTTCAGGACATTGTTCGCCTGAACGCGCAGCGAAATACTCCGGTTGCCTGCGTACCGCATGCTCTTCGACATCGACACATTGAACGTCGTGCTGGTCGGGCCCGTAATCAGGTTGCGCGCCGAGTTGCCGAACGTGCCCGCTGCCGGCAAGGCAAACGCCGCCGTGTTGAAGAACAGCGCCATCGTCGGATTCGACACGTTGATGGGGGCGCCGGTGTAGTCGGCCCGCAGGGTCCCGTTGGTGCCGCGCGTGAGGTCGGATGAGGCGCCGACGATTCGCGCCGTAAACGGATTCCCCGACGCGTAGGCGATCGTGCCGTTGACGATCCAGTCTCCGACCACCTTGTTGAGCAGGCCCTCTCCGGCCAGCCACTTTCGATTCGCCCCGAACGGCAGTTCCCATGCGAAGTCGGCCGACACGCGGTGCCGCTGATCGAAACTCGAACGGCTCCACTCGGCGGCCAGGTTCTGATCGTTCTGCGCCACGACCGCGCCGCCGCCCCCGATCGACGAGGCATCGTCCATCGACTTGGAGAGCGTGTACGTGACGCCCCCCGACAGCCCCATCGACAGCCGCTTGCGCACCCGCATCGACCACGCGTTCATGATGGAGGTACTGCCCGACGATTCCCACGTGAACGCCTGCACGTTGGCGATGCGCAGGCCGCTCGGTCCACGATTGGGCGCCCGCAGCAGGTCGAGCGATGCGCCCTTGGTGCCCGTGTAGGTCGCGCCCACGGTCCACGTCCGGTTGATCTCGCGCTGGACGTCGAGGTTCCAGATCTGGACGTACCCGATGCGGTAGTTGGGATCCACGCCGAACGTATTGGTCGTGGTGGTCGCTGGCGGCGGCGCCGCAAACACCGTCGCCATCGAGAGCGGCGTCGACACAGCCCCAATCACGGTGTTGGTGATCGCGAACGGCGGCTGGCCAGCCAGTTTCTGCGCGATCGACATGTAGGGCACCGAGGCGTAGTTGATGCCGTACCCGCCGCGCACCGTGGTCTTCTGATTCGCCCGCCACGCCAGTCCCAGCCGCGGCGCGACGTTGTTGCGGTCAGGATGCAGGATCGTGAGCGGCAGCACGCCGCTGTACGGGCCGGTCTGGCCGGCCTGCACCGAGGCCGCTGCGGAAAAATCCGGAGGCACATCCAGCGTCACCAGCCGGTTGCTGGCCTCGGTGTAGGGGGACTGATACTCGTACCGCATGCCGAGACTGAAGGTGACACTGCCAGAGAAACGCCAATCGTCCTGAAAGAATCCCGCGTACGACCGGGCGTGGAAACGCTCCAGGCCGGGGCCGTACTGAAGTGCCGCCTGTTGAGGCAGGCCCAGCAGGAAGTCCGCCACGTCGAGCCCTGCGGTCTGGCCGTTGCCGCCGCCGGTGTAGAGGCCGCTGAAGGTGAAGCTGCCTCGCGCATTGGCGTTGCTGCGATTCTCGGAGAGCAGGCTCTGGAAGTTTCCGCCCCAGCGCATCGTATGCGCGCCTTTCATCTTCATCATCGAGCCATTGATCCCGACGGTTCGACTGAGCCCTTGCGACGGGCTGACGTCGCGCAATGACGACAGGCTCGAGAACGACAGCGTCGGCACGCCCCAATCGAACGGGTCGGTCGACACGCCGGCGATGCCCGCCGCGCTCGCGACGTTGGTGACGCCGCCGAACGCATTGGTAGTGGTGGTCCTGTTGTTGTTGAAGGTGACCGACAGCGTGTTCATCAATCCCCATTTACCGAACGACAGATTGAAGGGCACGTCCCAGGCGGTGCGGTGGCTGGCGCCCTGCAAGCCGGGGAACACCGTCAACTGCGAACTATCCGAACGGCTGAAGTGCACGCCGAGATTCAGGTTGACGACGTTGTTCATCGCCGCGCCGCGCCCGCCTCCACCCCGCCCGCCGAAATCGCCAACCTGCACTGCCATACTTTTTTCTCGTTCAACG
>JBAXOX010000113.1:0-9432 GCA_037133015.1 Acidobacteriota bacterium | reverse complement strand
AACGCCGGCGGCGCGCGCTACAACAACACGTTCATTCAGGCCGTGGGCATCGGCACCCTCACCGATTCGCTGTCGGCGCTCAGCGACCTGGTCTTCGACACCCACGAGATCGCGTTGCCCTCGTTTATCGCGCGGCTCGACGCCGATTGCGCGGGTCACGAGGCGTTGCGCCAGCGGCTTGTCAACAAGACGCACAAGTATGGCAACGACGATGCGTATGCCGACGCGCTGATGAGCCGCACCTTCCGGATGCTGTTCGACAGCATCGACGGACGGCCCAATACCAAGGGGGGCGCGTACCGTCTCGAGATGCTCCCCACCACGTGCCACGTCTACTTCGGCGAGGTGTGTCTCGCCTCGGCGGACGGCCGCGCGGCGGGGCAGCCGGTGTCGGAGGGCATCAGCCCCGTGCAGGGTGCAGACCGCAACGGCCCGACGGCGGTGCTCAAGTCGGCGTCGAAGATGGACCAGGTGAAGACGGGCGGCACGCTGCTGAATATGAAGTTCACGCCGGGCCTGCTCGCCGGCGACGCCGGCATTGTGAGCCTGCGCAGCCTGGTGCGGTCGTACTTCAAACTCGATGGCCACCACCTGCAGTTCAACGTGGTCAGCGCCGACACCCTGCGCGAGGCGAAGGCGGACCCCGGATCGCATCGCGACCTCATTGTCCGCGTGGCCGGGTACAGCGACTACTTCTGCGACCTGTCCGAGGCCCTGCAGGACGAGATCATCCGGCGCACCGAGCACGCGGACTTCTAGTCAGCCGCATCCTGCGGGCTGGTGATCGCGCTCCTGGCTTAACGGCTGCCGCCGCAGCCAGGCAGCCGAAACGCGCCAATCCGCGTCGAATACGTCGTCGCTGCCTTCTTGAGATAGTCGCCGACATACCAGATCGTGCAGTCGTCCGACGGGTCGATGGCCGTCTGCGTGTAGTCTTCCCAGCGCAGCGCGTCCTGCGAAGCTTCGCCTTCGACCAGCACGCGTTCGCGCAGCGTGAGTTGCCCGGGCGGGTCGACGGGCAGCCGGGCCGCGAACCGCTGGCCCGCGAAGTTCGGCGTACCCCCAAAGGAATAACCGATGCCGATGTTGCCGAACCGATCGATCGCGGGGCTCGCCATCCAGCGATAGAATCCGTCTGGCGCGTACGTGCCCTGCTGGTAGAGACTGACCGCACGAGCCGTGTCGACTCTGAATTCGTACCAGCGCACGCCGCCGGCGCCAGCCGCCGTGTCTACCGAATGCACGGCCACAATCGATTCGCGGTTGCCGATGCGGCGATAGACCAGCCGCGACATGATCTTGTCGCCCTGCGCGTCGAGGCGTCGCTCGAGGCCCGGCTGCGGCACGCAACTGGTGAGTTGCCCGTCGCACAGGTAGTGGTAGGGGGCCACGGCGACCGTTCCGGCCGAGGTCACCCTGGTGTTGGCAGGAGTCTGCCAGTCCACGTGAAACTGCAAGACGGCGATCGCCTGCGCGTCGAACACCTTCGTCAGTTGGGTGCCACCCGTCGCCATCATGATGTTGGGCGCGCCGGGGGGCGGCAGGTTCATGCCGTCGAGATCGGCGTTGTTCAGAAAGCCCACGTCGTTGATGACGACGCATTGCTCGGTCGCGGGTTCGCCCTTGAGCATCTTGGCGCGATCGACCACGCAGGCGTGCTTCTCGGTGGCGACGGTGTCCGAGATCCGATTGTCGCTCGTGCTGGTGGGAACGTAGTAGCCATCCGGCCAGAGGGCCGGACGTGGGTAATCCGGAAACAACGGCCTCAGAAATTCGTAGCGATAGTAGGGACCGAACGGATCCGACCCCGTGCTGATCGCGTAGCACATGGCATACGGACCTGTCGGACCGTCCGCGCCTCGTCCGGTTGCGCCCCGCGGCACAGCCCCCGCCTGGCCACGCGGGCCGCGTGCGGACTCCTGCCCGGGCTGGACGGGAGGCGGTGGAGGAGGAGGCGGCGGACCTACCAGTCTTGCCGGGGGGCCGGGCTGACCGGGCCGACCCGGAGGGCTAAGAAACGTACCATCGCCGCCCTTCCACATGCCGGGTTGGTCCGGTCTCGCTGCCGCGCGCCTGAAGATCGGCATCACGATGAGCCACCGGTTCGCAAGTTGGTCGTAGCGGACGACAGCGTCGCCGTTGTTGGTCGACTCGCAGGTGCCGCCAAACCCCTTGAACACGTTGTTGGTGGGCACCGATCCGTACAACACGCGGCCTGTCGTGTCGAACCTCTTGCCCTTCTTCGTAAAGATCGCCGTCTGCGAATTCACCGTTTGCACGATGTGATCGGGGCCAACGGCCAAACTGTTGTCCGACGGGTTTCGCACGGCCGACCAGCCGGACGGCCCCTCAAATCCGACGCCAAGGCCGTCAAAACTTGCGACCAGTATTGCCGCCGGCCTCTGCCCCTGCGTCGTTTGCTCGACGGTGGCGTCGGTCGGCTGCGCTGCCGGCTGCGCTGCCGTCTGTCCAGCAGGCCGTTGCGGGCCGCTGCCCGCCAGCAGCACGGTGGAGAGGCCTATCCCGACAACGATGGCACACCGACGGCGGATGCGAGAATGCATGGACGCTCCTGTCTCAGACGAGGTGCCGACGCCGACGATATCGTAGTATTCACCTCTTCCCGGCAAAGCCAAAGGAGACGGCGCCACCCATCGCCTCACTGGCGCAGCACGGGGCCATCGCGATCGCCATTCCCTCGCAGTTCCCATCAATTTCCCTGTCGACAGCCTTTCGGCGTGCTGGAAGGTGGCCCGACCGGCCGACGGCCGGATCATCGCAACGGTGACCGGGCCGGGTACCGGGAACGTCTGCATCGGGGATGCGTCGTGTCCATCGGGGTGCGCAGGTCTGCTCCGGTCGGCGTCGACCGAACCGCAGACGCAGGGATCCAGCTACTTTGTGAAGCCCCGCCTGACGCAAAGGGCCAGTGGCCTCTCCGCGACGTTGGCGTACAGGCTCTGGCGGCAAGCTCAGTCAGAGCCGCGGCGGCTGACCGGCGCCCCGGCGGAACACGGACCGGCTCCAATCCTCGGTGTGAATGCCCAGGCGTATCAGCGCATAAAAGAAGAGCAGTGCCGTACCCACGTAGTAGGCATACAGCCACGGCGGCGCGTTCATGCTGTTCAACAGCGGCATGAGCGACGCGTAGTTCCGATAGTCGTGCAATTTCATGCGGATGATATTGGAGCCGACGAACTCGAGGGCCACGAGGATCGGAATGCCGGACAGCGCAATGGTCCGAGCCCCAGCGCCAATCCGCAGCACGCGCGCCAGCCAGAGATGGGCCGCATAGATGGTGGTGAGGCCGGCTCCCCAGGTGACGATCACCGCCACGCTCACGTAGGAGAGATAGATCGTGATGTTCGGCGTGTAGAGATTCAGCTCTCGCCCCAGCGGCACCTGCGCGATCCACCCCGTCAGACACGCGAGGAGAAAGATCACGGCCGTGTGGCGCAGACTCTGGCGCAGCACCCAGGTGTAGGCGCAAAAGAGCAGGAGTAGCACGATCAGCAGTTTGAATTCGTCAAGGCTCATCATGAAGGCCGGCATCGAGCAGGACGGCGGCGGGGCAGTACGCTGGCGAAGCCCCGGCGGCCCGGCGTCACTGCGGCAGTAACTCGCGTTCTGGTGTGCCGATAAAACTCACCGACTTGACGCGCCAGCCATCGCTTGCCCGCACCCAGACGTGGTGCTCGCGGTAGCGCAGCCGCACGTGCAGCACGTTGGCGGTGCTCGCGTCTCTCTCGTGGCGCTCCATGGTCTGGGTAATCTCCACGTCCGCCGTGTCGCCCCGCAGATCGATCCGGTCCACGTGCGTATCGAGCGCATCGACGTTGACGATGCGCGCCATCAGCGCCTGCGTGCGCGCCAGGTATGCTGTCTTGTCGTAGGCTGTTGCGTCGGGCCCGGTGAACGTCCAGTCGTCGGTGCCCCAGCGTACGATGCCCTCGGCCTGTTTCGCCACGATGGCGGTGCGGATCGAGGCAATCCGTTCGCGAATCTGATTCTCGTCGCGGGTGCGGGACGACCCGCATGCGACCAGGCCAACCACCACCACCAGCAGCACCGACCCGCGCGTGCTCAATCGCATCTCTTGCCTCCGAAACGCATCGCAGCCTCAACCCGGACCGGTTCGACCCGGCGCCCATTATCACTCGAGCCGGTCGCGCCGCGAGCGCTATTCCGGGCCCAACACACCCAGAGCAGGCCCGGTGCGCTCCATCATCGACGAGCGGCCCGATTCGCGAAACACGGCGATGCGTCGGTTCACCACCGCGTGCCTTGTGATGCTCGTGTCGTCTTCGAACGCCGTGGCGGCGACTGTGATGGCCCCCGCATGCGTCCTACGGCCCATTCCTGACGATCCCCATCGTCTCCTGCCGCTTCCACCCGCGCGCCCGGCGCCAGCCTTCCCAGGCATTCGCCACCAGGACGCCCGACAGCAGGTAATGCGCCGCGCCGGTGAGTTCGAAAATGGCAAAGCTCGCCACCGCCCCGATCGTGCCGCACACGAGTTGATCCGGATACCGCACCGACGACGTGGGCGGATCCGTGAGAATGAAAAACGCAAAGAACAGCGCGGCGTTGAGGTCGGGCGGTCTGAAGATCTCCACGAACGTCCGCGGCTCGCCCACGAAGGACGCGCCGGCGAACAGCAAGAAGTACACGCCGAGGAATACCAGTACGATGGGCATGCGATTGACGCGGTCGGTGACGAACACTCCGCAGACCACGAGCACCGCGATCCAGCCCGGAGGTAGCTCCGCCAGCGATCCCCACCAGCTCTGTCCGGTATGAAATACGTAAAACGTGATGACGATGGCGAGGGCCGCCGGGTTGAAGACGTTGGCCGACCGGGTGCGCAGCAGGTGCTTGCTGCCGATGGCGAGCGCGGAGGTGGCCGCCACGACGTACCACGGTTCCTGCTCGGCCAGCACCATCGCAACGATGAGGCCTGTCAGGATCGCGCCGCTGGGCAAGTTCCACGATCCGCGCTTGACCCTCAGGATGACGGCGTCGATGGCGGCGGCGGTCCCAATGGCGCTAGCGACGCCCGGCCATCCCAGCCACCGCGTGCCGCTCGCCAAGGCCAGACCTGCCATCGCCGCGAGGATGACAATCAGTTGGCCTTTGGGTGATCGGAAAAACCGCGGAAGCTCTGGCATCGCTTGGCATCCCTCGCGTCGAATATCGCTCCAACGCGGGTGTCAGGATCAGGCCGTCCACACCCTGCCGCTCGAGCCACTCAATACCCTCGACCGGGCCCAAGACAAACGCCGCTGTCGCCAGGGCATCTGCCAACATGGCCGTTGGCGCGACGACCGTGACGCTCGCCACCGCGGTCGCCGACCGATCGGTTCGCGGATCGACGATGTGATGGCTGCCGGCGCCCGCGTCGTCGGCCGCGCGTTCGTAATCGCCAGATGTACACACGGCGCCAGCCGACACGTGAATCACGTCGACCAGTTCGCGATCGCGACGCGGATGGCGAATGCCGATCGACCAGGGGTCGCCCGCCTGGTTGTGTCCGGCCACGCACACATCGCCGCCAGCATCGATCGCAAATCCCGCGAACCACGCCAGTTCGCGCGCCGCCAAATCGACCGCGAGCCCTTTGGCCACCGCGCCCAGATCCAGCACCATCGGCCGACGCAGCGTGATCGTCGATCGGCCGCGATCCAGTTCCACATCCCGATAGCTCACCGGAGTTGAGGAGGCGAGGTACGCGCCGGCGGTGAGGCCGCTCCGATAGTGGCGATCGAAGCCCAGAGATTCCATCCGCTGCCCGACGGTCGGATCGAAGGCGCCATGGCTGGCGTCGGCGACCGCGACGGCAAACGCCACCAGATCGAACAGCATGTCGCTGACGGTGACGGGCACGCCAGGCTGGTCGCACGCCTGACGCAGTTCGCTGTTCGGATCGAAGCGCGAGCAGCACGCCTCCACCCGGTGGAACCAGTCGAACGCCCGGGCGACGGCGTCGGCGCAGGTTGCGGCGCAGGCTGAGCGCGCCGCATCGGGATCGTTGTTCGTGTCGACGACCTCGATCGTGACGATCGTGCCCATCACGTGAGCCGACGCGACGGTGCCGCCACTCATTGCTTCGCCTTCGCGAGCGCGTCGACGACCGCATAGTAAAAAGCGTTGCCGCTCTGCGTCGCGCCAGACACGTAGTCGACTTCGGCGCTCTGCCGGCTGATGACCTGGCCGGGCAAATGCGACACCCACGAGCAGGAGTAGCGCGTCCAGCACTTTTCGATCGCCGCCGCCGTGATGCGGCCGCTTTCGATGGTGACCGACGCCTGGATGTCTCCGTGCCGGCACGAGCCCCAACCGATGAACGTGCCGTCCTGGTATTGGGGCTGCGGCGGCACCGCCAGCTGAGCCGGCGCGGCTTCGTTGGCGGCCGGGGTCGCCGCAGCGGCGTTCGACGTCTCGGTGGTCGTCGCCGGCGCGACGGCCTGCGCGGTCTGGGCCACGGCGGGCGTCGCCGCGCTCGCAGGCGGGGCCGACGGCTTCGCGGCCGCGACGCCGGCCTTGGTGGCAGCCACTGGTGCCTTCGCTGCCGGCACGGCAGCGGCGGGCCCCGACCCCGACCCCGCCGACGTGGCGGCAGGCTTCGAGGCGGGATCTGCTGCCGGGCTTTTCGTCACCATCAACGCCCCGGTTGTCGACGCGTTCGACGAGACGCTGGCCGGAGCGGTCGGCGAAGGCACGGTCCGTATGGCGGGCAACTGCGGCACAACGGTGAGCGCGGCCACGGTGGGCGCGGGCCTTCGGTGATCGTCGTCTCGCGCCAACTTGTCTGCCGCCGGGCGGGTACGCAGATAACCGGCCATGTAAATCGTCAGCACGGCGGCAGAACTGAGTGCCATCAGGCCGCCGCCCAGCCTCCTGCTGGGAGGCCCGTCGCTCCGACGTTCGGAGCGATCCGCCTGCCCGTCGGACTCGACAACCGGGCCGCGTGCGCCAGGAGAATCGCCGTCTTCCGGATGGGGGCGCCGGAGTGTCACCGTGAACCGCCTCGTTTCTGTGCGTGTAGGCCAGCCGCAATTATACGGGCAGCCGATGCCGCCTGCGCCCGATGATTTGGTGACATTTCTGTGGCGTTCCGGTCGGGCAGGCCGCTAGACTGCGTCCCGAGAGGATCCATCATGGTGGCGCTGTGCGTGATCGAAGTCTCCTGCGACGAACTCGTGGCGCATGTCCAGCGCGTCGCCGACAGCGGCGGCCACGGCCACATTCATACCACCGTGCCAGGCTGCGGGCTCACCCGACGAGACCGCCGCGCGATCGTCTTGGAGTCGACCGGCGAGGGAAAGACCTACGCGTACTTCAGCGACGAGCCAATTGAGATGCGTGCCAAGCCGCTCGCAATCCTGCTGCATGGGGCCGAAAGCGTGCCTGCCGACAACGAGACGCTGGCGTCCGCGTGCCAGGCCGTGGAGACAATGGCCGCGCGGATGAACGCCGGAAAGGGCCACTTCCACATTCTGAATCCGGTGTGTCAAGCCAACCCGCATCCAGGGCGCTGGACGATCCTGTTCGAAGACGACGAGCAGGGACCGCTCGAAAACGTGACCGACGAACGACCGCTGGCCGACATCAGGCTGGTGGAGCGACTGATCTACGCGGCGCGGAGTTGACGCGACTCGAGTCGCGGCCCGGCCATCGATTCAGCTCGTCGAAGATCCGGCGGGCCGTGACGGGCGCACGATGTTCGGGTCGTCAGTCGCCGCGTCCCTCGGCCCCGCCAGGCTGGCGACATATCCCACGCTGATGCAGATCGCGCTGCCGAGCAGCACGTACCACGTCCACGCCAGCTTCGTGTTGAACCACACCATCCACATCGAACCGAGCGACACCGCCATGCCGACCACCAGCCCGCGGGTCGTGGCGCGCGTGGTGAACACGCCGAGCGCAAACGCCCCGAGCATCGGGCCGTAGACAATCGAGGCGATCGTCAGGCCCGCGGTAAACACCGATCCCCATTGGCGCGCGAGAATCGCCACCCCAATCAGCACCAGCCCCCAACCCGCTGTGGCCCAACGCGACACCTTCAACAGATGCGCTTCGCTCTTGCCACCCCCAGACATCGGCGCATAGAAATCGAGCACGGTGGTGGACGCCAGCGAATTGAGCGACGCACTGAGATTCGACATGGCCGCGGCAAATATCGCGGCGATCACCAGGCCCGAGATCCCGTGGGGCAGCGTATGCACGATAAACGACGGAAAGATCTCGTCGTTGCTCGTGATGAGCGGCAACGGGTGTGTCCGGTAGTACGCGAACAGCATCAGCCCGATCGTCAGGAAGAGAACGAACTGGAAGAGCACGATGAACCCGCTGAGCACGAGTGCCTTCTGCCCGTCGCGCTGGTTCTTGCACGTCAGGATCCGCTGCACCAGCAACTGGTCGGTGCCGTGGCTCGCCATGGTCAGGAACGTGCCGCCAAGCATGCCGGCCCAGAACGTGAAGGGGAGCGTGAAATCCCACGAGAACGAGACGAACTGAAGTTTGTTGGCTGCCTGGCCCGCCTCCACAATCGCGCCCCATCCTCCGGGCACCAGATCGAGAATCTGCCACGCCGCCAGCAGCGACCCGGCGACGTAGATCGCGAGCTGGATCAGGTCGGTCCAGATCACCGCGCCGATCCCGCCCTCGAACGTATACACCAGCGTCAGGAGGCCGACGATGAGCACGGACCAGAGCCAGAGGTGGGGCAAACCGGGGAGGCTCGCCCCCAGCACGGCGCTCAGCACCAGGGAGGCGGCAAACACACGCACGCCTTCGGCGAGCGACCGCATGATGAGGAAGAGCGACGCGGCGATGTGTTTCGCGGTGACGCCGAACCGTGTCTCGAGCAGGGCGTACGCCGTCATCAGTTGGCCCTGGAAGTACCTCGGGATCAACAGGGCCGCCACGATGAACCGCGCAATGATGTAGCCCATCACGACCTGCAGGTACGTGTAGGCGCCGCCCTGTTCAGGGTGGGCGAAGGTGGCGTACATCAGCGCCGGCACGCCGATCACGGTGAGGGTGCTGGTTTCGGCCGCGACAATCGACAGGCTGATGACGACCCAGTGCGTGGTGCGCGCGCCGATGAAATAGTCGCGCACGGTGTGTTGCGACCGGCGGAACTGCATCCCGAACAGCGTGATGCCGACCAGATACGCAACCAGGACGAGGTAGTCGACGGTGGAGAAGCCCATGACCGTGGATTATGCCTGATCGCCGGGGCTGCCTTCGACCGTTCCACAGACTCAGGGTCGCGCTCAGGCCAGGGAAGCCCTGGCCTCCATCGGAGTTCCCGGCTGAAGGCCCGCGCCAGTCTGAAGTGTCGGCGGTGATGCTGCGGCTGGGGGTGGGGAAGAACTAGACGCCCACGCTCCGCAAGCCGCAGGCTCTGGCGGCCATCGCGAGGCCGGC
>JBAXOX010000112.1:0-9699 GCA_037133015.1 Acidobacteriota bacterium | reverse complement strand
GCGGGCGGGGGTGTCACCGTGCCCATCCGGGAGAGGATGAGTTGCTGGCGTTTCTGGAGAAATGGAGTGGGCTGGGCCGGGTTGTACTTGCGCGGGTTGAAGATCATCGAGGCGAGCATCGCCGATTGTTCCGGCCCGAGGCTGGCTGCCGGCACGCGAAAATATTGACGGGCGGCGGCTTCGGCGCCGTAGAGGCCGTCTCCCCATTCGATCACGTTGAGGTAAATCTCGAAGATGCGGCGTTTGGACAGTTCGGCTTCGAGCCGGCGGGCGATGAGGAACTCCCGGAACTTGCGCACCGGGTTCTTCGAGGGCGACAGGTAGAGATTCTTGGCCAGTTGCTGGGTGATGGTGCTGCCCCCGCGCAGGAACTGGCCCTTTTTCCAGTTCAGCTCGAGGGATTTCTTGAGTTCCTCGATGTCGATGCCGTCGTGCTGGAAGAAGGCCGCGTCTTCGGTGACCAGCACGGCGCGTTTGAGGTGCGACGAGATCCGTTCGTAGGGTACCCAGGTTTGCAGGCGGCGCGGCTTCTTGCCGCCGCTCTCAGCCTCGCGTTGGCGCAGTTCGATGAACGCCGTGGTGGCGGGGTTGGTGGTTCGCAGCACGCGCACGTCGGGAAGGGTCAGCAGCGCGAAGGCCGCGCAGCCGAACCCGGCCGCCGCCACCACGATGAGCCCTGTGAACAGCTTCCGAATCATCCGCCCCCCGGCGTGGGGTCAGACCCCACGACCAAGCATCTTCACCCGCGGCGCTGCGCGCGGAGCACCGACTCGAGGGCGCCAAGCAGCAGTACGACGATCGCGGGCGACGAGCCGGCGCCCATCAGTCCCACGCGCCAGATCTTGCCGGCCAGCGGGCCGAGGCCCGCGCCCACCTCGATGTTGAAGCGCACGAGCAACTGCGCGCGAACGGCGGCTTCGTCGATGTCGTCGGGCACCCGAACCGCGTTCAGCGTCCAGAGACGATCCGACTCGGGCGGCAGGAGCGAGAGCCCGATGGCGCCCAGGCCGGTGGCGAGCGTCGTGTGGTGGTCGCGGTGACGAGTCCAGCGGGCCTCGAGGCCTTCTTCCTCGACCATCGACAGCGCTTCGCGCAGCGCGTACACCAGAGACGCGCAGATCGTGTGATGGTACTTGCGCCGCACCCAGTAGTCCTCGAGCAGCCCGAGGTCGAACGAGAAACTGCGCGAGGCAACCCGGCGCGCCAGCGCGTCGGGCGAAAAGACGATCGGCGCCATGCCGGACGGCGCCCCGATGCACTTCTGCGCGCAGCTGTAGCACGCGCCGATGCCCCACTGCTCGACCTCGAGCCGATGGCCGCCCAGCGAGGTGACCGCGTCGACAATCACCAGCGCGCCGTGTTCGCGGGCGATGGCGGCGACCTGTTCGATCGGGTTGAGCACACCGGTCGATGTCTCGGCGTGCACCACCGTCACCACATCCGCCCCGTTCTGGCTGAGGGCACGGCGCACCGCGTCCGGGTCCACTGCCCGCCCCCACTCGTACTCGAGCCGGCGGACCTGGCCTCCGTAGCGCTGGCACATCCCGGCGACCCGGTCGGCAAAGTAGCCGCCCACCACCGACAGCACCCGCGTCTTGTGGTCGACCAGGTTGGCGACCGCCATTTCCATCGCCGAGGTGCCGGTGCCCGACACCGCGCAGGCAAACGATCCGGCTGGCGCGCGGAACACGCGACGCAGTTGATCGCGCATCTGATCCATCATCGCCATCAACTCGGGATCCAGATGGCTCAACACGGGGGCGGCCATCGCCCGCATCACGCGGGGCGACACCAGGCTGGGCCCGGGGCCCAGAAGAATGCGTTCAGACTCGGGAAGTGGCATCACAAGCAGCCTCGATCAGCAGACCACAGGTGTCGGAACGACGGGGCCAGACATGGACCCGCCGCACACGACACGCCTCACGCAACGCACCACACGCAACACGCGACGCGCGACACGCGACACACGGCACGCCTCAGGCGAACAGCACCGACCCGGCAGCCGGCCGCGTCGTGTCCACACGCTCGCGGCGGCCGCGCCGCGCATCTACGATCCCGACACGAGTTCCTCGTAGAGCCGTTGAAGGACAACGACCGCCTCCGGCTTCACCGGGCGAAGCGGCATGCGGGGCGCGCCCCCGGCGTAGCCGGCGATCTGCATCACGGCCTTCAGTCCCGCGATCCCGTAGGTGCCGGTCACCGCCACCGCCAGCGGCGTCAACCGTCGCTGCAGGATCCGCGCCTCGTCGTGGCGTCCGGCCCGGACCAGGTCGTAGAGGCGCACGCAGAGGTCCGGCACCACATTGGCCACGGCGATAATCGCCCCGGACGCGCCCACCATCATCGACGGATACAGCGTGCCGGCCGATCCGACCAGCAGCGGAAAGTCGGCCGCGACCCTGGCGACGATCGCGGCCACCTGGCCGACATCGCCGTTGGAATCCTTCTGCCCGACGATGTTCGGATGCTGCGACAGCAGCGCGACCGTGTCGGGCGCCAGATTGATGCCGGTGACATTCGTAAAGTTGTAGAGCAAAACGGGCACCGGCGAGGCATCGGCCACCGCGCGGTAGTGATCCACCAGCGCGTCGGGCGTCATCTGGCTCTTGAAGTAAAACGGCGTCAGCACCAGCACCGCGTCGGCGCCGGCGCGCGAGGCACGCCTGGTCGCCTCGATCGTCGCCGCGGTGGACTGCCGCCCGGTGCCCACCAGCAGCACGCGATCGCGTGGGGTGTGTTCCCGCATCGTGGCGACCACGCGTTCCGACTCGTCTTCGTCGACAAACGCCGCCTCGCCGTTCGACCCGAGCGCCAGCAACCCGCGCAGGCCGGTCGTCATCCAGCGCGCGGTGTTGTGCGCAAGGCCGGCGGTGTCGATCTGCCCGTCCGTGAACGGCGTGATGCAGGGCGGGTAGATGCCGTGCAGGTTCATCATCCTGTCCTCACCCAGCGAACCAGCGTGGTCATCGACGGCGGCTTGCCGTACATCAGCAGGCCGATGCGGAAGACTTTCGAGGCGAACCAGACGCACCCGTACGCCCCCGCCGCGCCCACCACGATCGCCAGCAGCGGCTGCCAGACCGGCGGAGGCGTCGTCGAGGCGAGGCGCAGCATCATGACGAAATTGCTCAGCGGCGGCAGGAAGCTGAGCGTGACGGCGAGCACCGAGTTCGGATCGCGGCTGATGGGCATCCACAGGAACCACGGGATCATCAGGACGATCATCATCGGCATCATCAGGCCCTGGGCCTCGCGCATCTCGTTGACCGCCGATCCGATGGCCGCCATAAACGCCGCCACCGACACGTACGCGATCAGGTAGAACACCAGCAGGTAGACGATCAGCATCGGATCGAGCATCCCGAGCGAGGCGAACGAGATCAGCGCCATCAGGCCCAGCCCGAGGTACAGCGCCAGCACGAGGAGGCCGACGGCCAGCTGCCCGAGGATCTTCCCGGCCATCAGTTCCATCGGCGACACCGCCGACAACAGCACTTCGACCACCCGGCTCATCTTCTCTTCGACCGTCGTGGTAAGCAGGTAACTGCCGCTCATCATCACCGACATCAGCAGCAACCCCATCATCGCCATCGGCATCAGCAGGTTCAGCACTTCGTTGGTGGCGTTCTCGCCCGAGGCGGTGACGGTGCGCGACCGCACGCGGTCCACCTTCGTGAGGGCGTCGATCTGCGCGCGGTCGAGCCCCGACAGCCTCACGCGCGACTCGATGATCGCGTCGCGCATCCCACCGGTAATCTCGTCGACCACGCGATCGTCCAGCTTGCCGCGCACAAACAGGTCGTAGCTGCCAAACTGCGCCTTGCCCGGCGCCAGCACCACGGCGTCGGCATGCACCACGACCAGCGCGATCCGCTCGGTGCCGGCCTTGTCTTTGGACGGGACCTCGGCCAATCGACGTTTGGCCCCCTCCAGGTCGGCGCCCGGCTCGAGCGTAGTCACCGACAGCCTCGGCGCGTCGCCGATCGCGTTCTTGAACGCCTGGTCAACCGCGGCCTGCGACACGGCAGACCCGCCGCCCGCCGCCCGCAGCGCCGGCGGCATCGCGTCCTGCATCTTCCGGATCTCGTCCTGCCGACGCCTGGCAATCGCGTCGGGGCGCAGGTACGCCTGGAGGCCGGACGACAGCGTTCCGGTGGCGTCGATCACGGCGACCTCGCCTTCGACCTTCGGCGCGCCCTTCTGCATCATGCGGGGCATCACGAAGATCATCACGGCGATCATCGCCGGCGTCACGAACATGCCAAGGATGAAGGCCTTGGTGCCGGCCGTCGCCAGGAATTCGCGCTGAGCGATCCGCAGGATCTTCTTCACGTGCGCACCTCGCCTTCCGCGTGGCTCGCGTCCCGAACCGCCGCCCGCAGCGCGGTGGTCTCGGCGTCGCCGCCGTCGGCGGTGACGATGCTGACAAACACATCTTCGAGCGTCGGGCGTCGCACCTCGAGTCGAGAGGGCGTGAGTGTCGAGGCCACGGCCCGGATGACGGCCCCCGGGTCGGCTTCCCGGGCCAGCGCCAGTTCCCAGCCTGCCCCGTCCCGGCGCAAGGCCGCGACGCCAGGCAACGCGGCGAGCACATTCACGTCGGCGCCGGGGTCGAGCGGTTCGAACAGCAGGCTGCGCGGATCGAAGCGCGCCCGGATGTTCGCAATCCCGTCGTCGAGCACCTTGGCCCCGCGATGAATCATCACGACGTGGTCACACAGTTGCTCGGCATGCACCATCACGTGCGTGGAGAACAGGACGGTGGCGCCGCGCCGGTGTTCGTCGCGCACCAGTTCGCGGATCAGCCGCTGGTTGACCGGATCGAGACCACTGAACGGCTCGTCGAGGATGATCAGGTCGGGCCGGTGGATCACGGCCGCCAGAAACTGCACCTTCTGCTGCATGCCTTTCGACAGTTCCTCGCAGCGTTTCCGCTCGACATCGCCCAGGCCGACCCGTTCGAGCCAGCCTTTGATGCGACGGGGCAGGTCGAGCCCGTTGTCGCCCTTGAGCTGCGCCATGTAAGCCAGAAAGGCGCCGACGCGCATCTTCTTGTACAGCCCGCGTTCTTCGGGCAGGTATCCAATCCGATCTTTCGCGTCGAGCGCCGACGCGCGGCCCAGCACGTACAGCGAGCCGCGATCCGGCATCAGGATCGAGAGCATCATCCGGATCGTGGTCGTCTTGCCCGCGCCGTTGGGACCGATGACGCCATAGAGCGCGCCGGTGGGCACCGTCAGGTCGAGATCGCGCACCGCGACGGTGGTGCCGAACGTCTTGGTGAGGCCGCACAGGACAATCGCCTGGCTCACGCCTGAGTCGCTGGAGGAGACAGTGTCGGAGTGTGGCATGTGGGAGTCCCCCGTCATCAGGCTCCGCGCAATCGAATGCAGCGGACCCGAAACGCCAAGAATACCGCATCTCTCAGTCGTCGAGCACGCCGTGCGACGCGCCGATCGGAAAAGCCGACTGGCGGCCCAGCACGTTGCGGAATCCCCAAACGGCGAGCGCACTCAGCATCGCGAAAGCCGCGAGCGATCGCCACGCGAACCATTGATTGGGGTCGAGCGTGAGCGGTGCCTGCGCGAGGACGTCGTAGGTCACCACCATCACGCAGACCGCCACAATGCCGAATCGCCGCAGCAGCACGACGACAATCGCACCGGCGGGCACCGCGGCGGCCAAGGCGAGGCCCACGTTCTGGCTGTCCGACACCGACGACAGCACCGATACGAGGTAGGCCGCAACCAGCGCGGCTCGGTCGGATCGCAGGACCAGACGCACGACGAGCACGACCGCCATCAAGCCGAACGACTTAATCACGCCGTCGCCGAACACCACCAGCAAGTCACCGACGAAGAGGTTCGCGGCATTCAGTGACCGGTGGGCAATCCATGGCGACACGCCCGGCAACCCGAGCAGTCGCCCCAACAGCTCCGGCAACGCGACCACACCCGCCACGGCCGCACCGCCAATCACACCCGCCAGGACGGACCGCCCCACCAAGGGGTCTCGCAACCGCCCGTCGAGCATCCGTGCCCACGCGATGAGCGCGTTGGGCCATCGCCGCCGCACGAAGGGCTCGAACCCGATGTAGCACACCCACACGGCGAGCGCCCAGAACAGGGGCGCGCCAAATTGTGTCTGCACGACCATCCACAAGCCGACGGCGCTGGCGGCCCAGTGCCACGCCAGCACCTTCCTCACAGCGGCCACGCACAAGATGAAGACCGCCACGCGGAGGGCGCCCCGCCGGTCGCTGCGTCCCAGTTTCACGTTCCGCACGGCCAGCCACGACAGGGTCAACAGGACCAGCATCCAGAGGACCGTGATGATCTGCTGAACGACGAGCGTCGCCTCAACCGCCGGCGCCGGCGCGTTCGAAGTCCAAGGACCGGTCATCGCGAAGAACACCGGCCGTCCCCGCCACGCGGCGGCCTCGACGCGGATGGCCTGTGCTCGATACGTTCCTGTCCATGCGGCGCGCGCGTCCGCAAACACCGGCGGCACCACCGAGGGCGGCGCCTCACGTAACGACGCGGCCTCCAAACCGGCCGCCGTCAAGAGGGCCGTCCATGTCAACGACGGACTCTGGATCGTTTCCGCATCGCGGCGGGCGGGGACAATCCGAAGCGCGGTGAGATTGCCAAACGTGTCGGTCGAGACCAGCGCATCGCCCGGTTGCACCGGTGCCGGGTCGGTCGCCGACACGACGCCGTCATGACTCAGCGGCGCCAGATGCTGGGAACTCTGTCGATAGTGGAACGCCAGCGGCCCTGGTCGCTCATCGGCCAGGCCAGCGAAGCGTCTGGCCGCAGGCTCGAGGCCGACGAGGTACCGTTGATAATCCGGCTCGACCGAGAACCACCACGCGCTGTCGGCCGGATCGTCTCGGTACCCGAGCTCGGCGAGAATGTCCCGCGCGTGGGATCGCAGCACGTCGGGGCTGCCCTTGAATCGAAGGAGCGCCGGCATCTCGACCCAGCCGTAGAGGGCGATCACGCCCGCGAGGCTGAGGATCGCCGCCGCCAGAGCGCCCCACGCCTTCCTCCTCGACAACGTGCCTTCGCTGCCGGCCGCCGCCACCATTTCCGGTGAGGGTGTCTCGCCAGCCGCGACGGCCGCCGCCAGCGGGTCGCCGCCGGGCAACATCGCGCCTGCCTGCGAAGCCGAACGCGGCCTGCGGGCCGGGTCTTTCTCGAGACACTGCAAGATCACGCGTTCGACGGCCGGCTCCACGTCGCGCGTCACCAGCGATGGCCGCCGCGGCGCCGAACCCGCGTGCACGCGCCGCCAGTCGTCGGGCGTCTGGGCGGCAAACGGCTGCGTCCCGGTGAAGATCTCGTAGAGCACCAGCCCGAGCGCGTAGAGATCGGACTGCACGGTCGCCGGCGCTCCACGCAACCGCTCGGGCGACATGTAGGCCGGCGTGCCGGCGAAATCGGCCGGCGCGCCCGAGTCGGTGTGTTTGACGGCGAGTCCAAAATCCGTGATCCGCGCGCGGCCCATGCCGTCGATCATCACGTTGCCAGGTTTGAGATCGCGGTGCAGCACGCCGCGGTCGTGCGCGGCCGCCAGACCGGCGCACAACTGCCGGCCGACTTCGATCGCCTTGGCGGGAGGCAGTTTGCCGATGCGCCGAAGCAGGCTCGCCAGATCCTCCCCGTCGATGTACTCCATCGTCAGAAACAACAGCCGCCGGTTCGCGACCGCGGGCGGCGGCGCGTCAGCGGGTTGGCCTGCCTGGGGCGCCGATGACGCGGCGTCGAGTTCCTCGATGTCGTACACGCGGCAGACATTCGGATGCGACACGTCGCGCGCGTGCCGCGCCTCGGTCAGCAGCATCTCGCGCGCCACCGGATCGTCAGCCAGGACGTCGGGCAAAAACTTCAGGGCGACCGACTGTCCCAGCCTCAAATCGTCGGCGCGATAGACCTCGCCCATCCCTCCACGCCCCAGCCGGGCGACGATGCGGTAGCGATTCGTCAGGATGGTGCCCGGCGCGAAGTCGAGCGCGTGGGACCGGGGCCGCGACGTCGGGTCGAGCCGTGTGTCCGCGTTCGACGTGGAGCGCACTGGAACGTCCTTTCGAAAAAGCCGCGTGGGATCCCCGGCGCCTATTATCGTACCAACCGAGAACGATGAAGGGCCGAACCCGATGCGGCGATGCCGGCTTCCGCCGCCAGGGGCGGTTGCTGCGCGACGAGGTTGGCGGCACACACCACCGCCACGATGGCCAACGCCGGCGCCAGCGTCCAGGGCGCATCGGCCATCGCCGCAGCGGTCGCCGCCTCTTGAAGCATCGATCCCCAACTCGCCTCGGGATCGGGAAACCCGAGACCCACGTACGACAGCGTGGCTTCGGCCAGGATGAACCCTGGCAACAGCAGCGTCGCCTGGGTCGCCAGATATCCGCGGGCCGCCGGCAACAGGTGCCGAACCAGCAGCCGCGCACGCCCCATGCCGAGCGAGCGCGCCGCCAGCGCGTAGTCGCGTTCGCGCTCCGCGGCGACGATGGTCCGCACGCCGCGGGCAACCAGCGGCCACCCCACCGCGGCCATGATGCCCGACACCAGCAGGAAGATGACCGGTGTGGCGAGCACCAGCGGCATCGCGGCCCGCAGCGCCAGCACGACGTACATCGCGGGCAGCACGAGCACGAAATCCGACAGCCGCATCAGTCCATCGTCCACCAGGCCGCCAGTCGCGCCGGCCGCGCCCCCCACCAGCGTGCCGATGAGCAAGGCGCCAAGCGTGGCCAACAACGCCACGCCCAGCGAGAGCCGCGCGCCGTACACCAGCCGCGCGAACACGTCGCGTCCCGACCCGTCGCCCCCCAGCGGCAGCCAGGGCGATTGGGCGTCGCCTGGCACCTCGACCAGCACACCGCCGGAGAACCACCGCAACGTCGCGGGATGCAATCGATCTTCGTCGTAGCGTCGCTCCAGCCGGTTGATCAGGCGCACGGGATAGACGAACGGCGCCGTAAAACGCCCGTCCGCGTCTAAAACATGAGGCCGCATCGGTGGCGCGTAGAGCCGGTCGGCAAAGCGATCCCCTGGCGCATGCGGGGTGAACCACGGCGCGAAGAGCGCGATCAGCACGACGCCGGCCAGCACGCCCCACCCGACGCGCTTCATGAGCCGGCCTCCACCGAGCCGCGCAGCCGCGGATCCACCACCACCATGACGAGATCCGACATCAGGCCGCCTATCGCCAGAAACGCCCCGCCGGCCGCCGCGCATCCGGCCACCAGATACAAATCGCGCGACCGCAGCGCATCGAACATCAGACGGCCCAGTCCGGGCCACGACGTCACGATCTCGACGACGAACGATCCGCTGAGCAGCGTGCCGAAGATCACGCCGTAAATGGCGGTCACCGACCGCAGCGACGGCTTGAGCGCATTGCGCCAGACAATGCGCGACAGGGGAACGCCGCGGGCCCGCGCGGCCGTCACGAACGGCTCCCGGAGGGCGTCGGCCAACGCCTGCGCCTGCAGGCGTTCGATGGTCGCCGCCAGCGGCAGCGCAAGCGCGGTGACCGGCACGATCAGGTGCCACGCGAGATCCCGGAGATCGGCGAACCAGCCGGCGGTCAGCGGGTCGAGCGCGGTCATCCCGCCGGTGGGAAGCCACCCGGTGCGCGCGGCGTCTGGCGCTTTCGCTGCTGCTCGTCCTGGTGGTGGCGTCGTCGGGC
>JBAXOX010000111.1:0-9874 GCA_037133015.1 Acidobacteriota bacterium | reverse complement strand
ACAGCCGGGGGAGCGGCTGCCGCACACAGTTCGCGGGCAACCGCGTCAGGGATGACCGCCTGTCCGTAGAAACGATGAAGCAGCTCGATCTGGCCGAAAAGAATGAGGTAGTGCAGCGGGCCGCTATCGGCGACGACGATCATCGGCTGTGCAGAATGCCGAGCTGACGATGCACCGACAGATCGTCTTCACAATCCGCCGCCGTGTACCGGAGGGGTACTTGGTGCTCCTTGAGCAGGACATGCACTTGGAACCGGGTCTCGAACCCCAGCAAACGGCGGACCTGGCTTTCGGTCAGCGCGCCGGTGCGATAGGCCTCAACGGCAATGGCTTCCAGAGAACGTCGCGCCACGTTATCCCACTGCCCTGCGAGCGCAATCGAAATGTCCTCAGGCAGACTGATGGTGACTTGCATGTCGACTACCATTCTACTCCGTCGTACACTTCGAGAACTCGCCTGCAGTTGAACGGATGCCAGGCTGCCCGCTTGCCAGCCTGAAGAGAACTCCGTTGCGCCAGCGACCGGGGTCTGGGAGCATCGCCGCCAGCTCCGGCTCACAGGCGGTTCGAGCCGTCCTGAGCCTGTCGAAGGGAAGGCGGTCGGCGAGTAGGGGGAAGCAGGGATGAGTATCCGTGCCACATCGAGCCGCGACGAATTGTCAGTCGTTTGTCAGTCGAGCGGTGAAAAAGTGGTGCGCCCTGCAAGACTCGAACTTGCGACCTCCTGGTTCGTAGCCAGACGCTCTATCCAACTGAGCTAAGGGCGCGCACGGGGATGACTGGCAGGCGTTCACACGTCAACCAGAACGATCGAGTATAGCCTACTTCGCCGCCCGCGTCAGCCCATGGCCCACCGGAAACAGACCCGGCAGCGAGATCGGCAACTGGCCCCCAATCGGAATCTCCCCTGCCAGGCCCCGCGCCGCGGCCCGCTCGGTGAAATCCGAAAATTCGTAGCCTACCAGCACCGCCGGCAGTTTCGACAGCGCCATCGCGGTGTAGGGATTGCCGAAGCACACGGCGACGAACGGCTTGTTCTGGGGAGCGATCGCGTCGAGCAGTGCCACTTCCGGCGCACTCAGGTCCATGCGTCCGCTCGACGATGCGATGCGGACGAAGACGCCCGCGATCACCGCGTCTGCCCGCCTGGCCAGCGCGCGCACCAGGTCGTACTCGGACGGCGTCGTCTTGTCGGTGATCTCAATCGATGTGAGATTGGGCCAGCGCTGCTTCAACTCCGGGATGATGGCGCGGCTCGGCACACTCTCGCGCCACCCGCTCGCATAGTCGAGCACCGACAGATACAGGACGTTGGCCTCGCGCCCGGCCTTGAGCGGCACCTGGTTGCGATCGTCCTTGAGAAGCGTCAGCGCCCGGTCGTTGATCTGCTGCGCCACCGCCGCATGCGCCCGCCCGCCGAACGTCTCGGGAATCGCCGCGACATCCACCAATCGTTTCACGTGGAGGCCAAGCCTCGCCTTGGCCCGCAGAATCCGCTCCACCGACGCGTCGATCTGCGCCGCGCTGATCTCGCCCGCCTGCACGGCCGATTTGATCCCCTTGAACGCCGCGTCGTCGTCGGGTGAGTGCAGCACGAAATCGACGCCGGCCTTCACCGCCATCGCCGCGGCCTGGTCGGGTTTCCAACCCTTCGAGATGGCATCCATCGACATCGAATCGGTGAAGATGAGGCCCTTGAACCGGAGCTCGTCGCGCAGCAGGCCGGTGAGGATGGGACGGCTCAAGGTGGCCGGAATGCCGGGAGTCGGATCGAGCGCCGGCAGAATGATGTGCGCGGACATCACGGCGTCGACACCAGCGTCGATGGCCGCCTTGAACGGCACCAGTTCCACCTTGTCGAGGCGTTCGCGCGGGTGCGAGATCACGGCCAGCCCCAGGTGCGTGTCGATCGTCGTGTCGCCGTGGCCGGGAAAGTGCTTTGCCGTGGCCAGGACTCCGGCCGACTGAACGCCTCGGAGGTAGGCCACCGCCATCTCGGACACCAGCGCCGGATCTTCGCCGAAGGAACGGATGTTGATGATCGGATTTCGCGGGTTGTTGTTGACGTCCACCACCGGGTAGAAATCGATGTTGACGCCGACGGCACGCGCTTCGGTGGCCGACACCGCTCCGGCCTTGAACGCCAGTTGCGGGTCGCGCGTCGCGCCGATCGCCATCGCGCGCGGCAGGCGCGTCGCGCCGTTCAGGATATAGGCAGCCCCGCCTTCGAAATCTGCCGTGGTGAGCAGCGGGACCGCCGATGCCGACTGCAGCGCGTTCAGCATCACTGCCGCCGCAAACGGGTCGCCCTTGCGCGATGCGCCGCTGCTGCCGCCCCAGACCGGATTCAGCATCAGCTGCGGCATCGGCTCGCTCCCGCCGAACACGTGAATCGCGCCGACCTTGAGATCGCGCACCAGGTGTAGGAGCCGCTGATATTCGTCGGAGTCGGCGCTCAGATAGGTGGCGTTGATCGACGACTCGATCAACTGGCCGACCTTCTCGTCGAGCGTCATCCTCTTCAGCGTGCGCTGCACCCACGCCTCGGCGTCTTTCTGCCGCTTCTCAGCCGCCTGCCGCTCGAGTGTCGCCGCTCTGGCAGGATCGATCTTGACCGGCTTCCCGGCCCCGGCCTTCGCCTGGTCGGCCGATCCGGCAGAAAGAGCAAAAAGACTGACGGCGACCAGCAGCGCAGTGAGAAAAGTCATCCGTTTCATGGCGTCTCCCGGAATGGAGATTGAATCGTACATCACCGCAGCGCTGTTGCAGCGGGCTACCGTCCAACCGGGCCGGTCGATGGCCCGCGGCGCCGGCGGTGTCCGCGCGGCGTCCCCGCTCACGCACGCCGGCAAAACGTACCTTCCGGGGCACGTCACCGAACGCGCGTGGGGGCCCCCATCCCCACGCCTGTTTCGGCCCTTACGGTACGTTTTGCGAACGCACGCTGATCGGCGTGGTTCGAGGGGCCGCATCGCGGAACCCCGTCGGCGTCGTCAGCCTCGCGTCAGCCCCGGTATAATCGACCGATGAGCCACACCGAACACAAGGCGCTCTCGCCGGCCGTCGCCAACTGTTTCGTCCTCACCATCAGCGACACGCGCACCGAGGCCTCCGACACGAGCGGGCGCGCCATTTTCGATCTGCTGTTTGCGGGTGGACATCAGGTGACGGGCCGGAAGATCGTCCACGACGAACCTGCCGAGGTGCTGGCCGCCATCAACGAACAGATGAGCAAGCCCGGCGTGCAGGTGATTATCACGACGGGCGGCACAGGCATCACCTCCCGCGACACGACCTACGAGACCATCACAGGGTTGTTCGACAAGCGCCTCGACGGGTTCGGAGAATTGTTCCGGATGCTGAGCTTTCAGGAAATCGGGTCGGCCGCCATGATGAGCCGGGCCGTCGGCGGCCTGGCCAGGGGCAAAGTGATCTTGTCGCTTCCAGGCTCGGAGGCCGCGGTGCGGATGGCGATGACCAAGCTGATTCTTCCAGAACTGGGACATCTGGTGCGAGAGGCGTCGAGGTGAGCACCAACCGGATGCGGCCCATTCGCGAGACGATCTCGCTCGACGATGCCCGCGCGTTGATCGCGAAACATATCAGGCCGGTTTCGCGAACCGAGCGCGTCCGCATCGATCTGGGCGATGGCCGTGTGATCGCGTGTCCTGTGCACGCCACCAGCGACGTGCCGCCGTTTGCGCGCGCCGCGATGGATGGCTACGCCGTGCGGGCAGCTGACACGTTCGGATCCGGCACGCATAGCGCGCGGGTGCTGCGCGTGGTCGAAACGGTATTCACCGGCCAGGTACCGACCCGAGCGGTTGGTGAGGGCGACTGCACCGAAATCGCGACCGGCGCGCCGGTTCCCGATGGCGCCGACGGCGTCGTGATGGTCGAGGACACCGAACGGGATGCCGACGGGACGGTGCGCATCTTCAGCCCCGTGTACCCTGGCCAGAACGTCACGCGACAAGGCGCCGACATCCGGAGCGGCCAGCCTGTGCTCGCGCCAGGCGACGTGCTCAATCCCAGCCGGATTGGCGCCCTGGCCGCGCTCGGCGTGCTCGACGTCGAGGTGTACGCGCAGCCACGCGTCGCGATCCTTTCCACCGGCAACGAGGTGGTCGATCCCGGAACACCGCTGCAACCTGGCCACATCTACGACATCAACAAGTTCACGCTGAGTGCCGTGCTGCGCCAGCACGGAGCGTTACCGGTGCCCCAGCCGACCGCGGCCGATTCGATTGCCGATCTGAGGCACGCGCTCGAGCGCTGCCTCTCGGAAGACGTGGTGCTGTTTTCCGGCGGGAGTTCAGTCGGCGAGCGGGATCTGATTCTCGACGTGGTCGAACAGATGGGCGAGGTGATCTTCCACGGTATCGCCGTCAAGCCGGGTAAGCCGACGCTGTTTGGCGTGATTGGGGGAACGCCGGTGTTCGGGATGCCCGGCTACCCGACGTCGTGCCTCTCGAACGCCTACATGCTGCTGATCGCGCCGCTTCGCACGATGGCCCGTTTGCCGGCGTGGACGCCCCGCACCATCGCGCTTCCGGCCGGCCAGCGCGTGGTGTCGACCACCGGCAGGCATCAGTTCTACACCGTGAAGATCGTCGATGGCCAGGCGATGCCGGCGTTCAAGGCGTCGGGCGACATCACGAGCATGTCGCACGCCGACGGCTACATCGAGATTCCGCCGCAGATCGACATTGTCGAAAAAGGCCAACTGGTCGACGTCAGACTCTTCTAGCTTGATTGAGCGCCGGAGACACTATGGAAAGCACGACGCTGAAGATCGGAGGCCAGGCGCCGCCGTTTACGTTGCCGAACCAGAAGGGTCAGTCGCGGTCGTTGAGCGAGTTGCTGTCTCGGGGACCGTTGCTGCTGGGCTTCCACCGCGGCACGTGGTGACCCAACTGCCGTCGCCGGTTCGGCGACCTGGCCCTCAACTCAGCCGCGTATGCGGCGCTCGGCGTGAGCGTGGTCGCGGTGGTCGCCCAGCCGTCCGTCAAGGTCAAGCGCTACGTCGAAGACGCCGGCCTGCCGTTTGACGTGCTTGTCGACGAGCGCCGCGACATCATCAAAGCGTACGGCGTGTGGCATCGCGTCGGCATCGATGCGTGGAACATCGCGCGGCCGGCACTGTTCCTGATCGATCGGCGTGGCGCGATTCGGTACGTCTTCGTCGCCGACTGGCAGACGGAGTTTCCGGAACATTCCGAGATTGTCGCGGAGATTGGGAAACTGCGGGAAGAAGATCGGTAGACACGACACCGGAGAGACCGCCAGCCCATAAAAGGTCGGCCGGGGCCAAAGCCCCGGCCTGCGTCTTGCGCGTGGCACCGCCGGATTCTTGCGTACCTCTGGCTGTTCGCGTCCGTCCGGCGCGCACACCCTACCGCGAGTAGCGCTGCCCGATCGCGTTCCAGTTGACCACGCTCCACCAGGCATCCACATAGTCGGCGCGGCGATTCTGGTACTTGAGGTAGTAGGCGTGTTCCCACACATCGAACAGCAGGATCGGGTTCTTGCCTTCCGATAGCGGCGAATCCTGATTCGCCGTGCTCTCGATACTCACCTTGCCGCCCGTGTTGATGAGCCAGACCCAGCCGCTGCCGAACCGCCCGAGCGCCGCCTTCTTGAACTCCCCCTTGAACGCCTCGAAGCTGCCGAATGCGGACGTCACCGCGTCAGCCAGCGGCCCCGACGGTTCGCCGCCGGCCTTGGGCGCCATGACGGTCCAGAAGAAATTGTGGTTCGCAACGCCGCCACCATTGTTGCGAACGGCCGTGCGGATGGCTTCGGGCACGCTCGCCAGTCCTCGGAGCAGATCGTCCACGCTCTTGGACTGCAACTCGGGGTACTTCTCGAGCGTCGCGTTCAAATTCGTCACATACGTCGCGTGATGCTTGCCATGGTGCACCTGCATCGTCATGGTATCGATCACAGGTTCGAGAGCATCGTACGCGTAGGGCAGCGGAGCCAGTTCGTGCGCCATGTCGGTCTTCCTCCTCGCGGAAAATAGCTAAACGGTGTTCAGAACCCAGATGGTATCAGGAAATGGTGATATACGACCAGTACAATCGCCATTCGAACATAGAGGCGGTCATCACGCGACCATCGCGTGATCAACTCGCCGGGGCTGGGGAGGCGAAAAGATTGAAAGCGGACGCGCCCGGGTACCGCCGAAAATGAACCCGGACTGCCCGCGACCGGCGGGAGTCAGACGGAGGAAACGGGCCGATTAATGCCGGATCAGTAGTGAACGACCTGCACGCTATAGGTGACCGTCGTGCCGGCGAGGATATTGCCCGAATCGTACACCTGCAGGCAGTAACTGCCCGCCGCCGCGGTGCCGCTCAATGCCGCGCTGCCGGACTTCGAGTTGTCGTTCTTGGTGATCGACGTGCAGGTAGTCCCACTCCACGATCCGATGCCGACCCCAATCGCCATGGTTGAAAGCGGTTGCACGTCGGTCAGGCTGATGCTCACGGTGCCGCTCAACCCCACGATAAAGGTGTAGGTGTTGGTACCCGTCTGGGTGAGCGAACCGGTAAAGGTCTCGGTGGTGGACACCGGCGTAGGCGCTGTCGAAGCGGCGGCGGTCGTTCCTTTGCACGCTGCAGACGAAACGGACACACCGGCAATCAGTGCGCCCAGAGCAAACACGCGCGTCGCGAGCCGAATCATGGGGTCTTCTCCAGGTTGGTAGCCAGTCGGGATTGCCCGTCGTCGCTGCAAGAGACGGGCCGATCGCGCCGGCGCCGTTAGTCTGGTCGAATGGGCTGATTGCGCGGCACTTCCACCGCACACGGATGAGGCCGGCCTGGCCATTCCTCCATTCTGGAATGTCCGCCGAGCATCGCCCGTCACAGTTGGGGGACAGGAGCGTCCACGTGAGATGACAGCCGACTCACCGTTCTCTCGTATAATGACACAAATCCGATTCGTCTCCCCTCACGGCCAGCCGTTGCCGCTTGGATTGATGGTGAGGGTCGGAGACAGGGCACGGTTTGGCGTATTCCTTGCACCGAAGGCGACAACGACCTCCCAGTCGAGTTTGCGCGTCTGTGTGTCTTGATTGACACGGCTCTCGCGGCGACAGTGGCCGTCGGCGCGAGTCGGTCGTGCGCGTGCGGCTCCATCCGGCGCGGCGGCAAGACGAAGGGTGCGTTGGTCTGGATGTTTCTCCCCAGGGGTATTTGCAGCATGTGGATCAGGCTGACGCTGAGTGTGTTCGTGGCGCTGACGCTGGCAGGCGAGGCCGCCGCGCAATGCAAGGTGGAAGGCGTGGTGCGGAATCTGACCGGCGCTCCTATCGAGGGCGCGACCGTTGTGCTCGATCCGCCCGTGAGAAAAACCGTCACAGACGCCGCCGGGCACTACGTGTTCGATGAGGTCGCGGCCGGCAGTCGCGTCAAGCTCGCCGTGATGAAGGACGGCCGGCAGATCGCGTGGGAGTTCTCGCTGGTCACTCGATTTGTCGAGCAGGTGGACCTCGCCGAACGATCGGTGGCGCCTCTCTCCATGGTCACCGCCTTCAACGACGTGCGCGGCGTCGTTCGCTCGGCGGGCGGGCGACCGGTCGCAGCCGCCACGGTCGCGGTGGACGAACCGGCCACGATCGTCACCACTGATGCGGCGGGCCGGTACGTCCTGCCGAAGATGCCGTCCGGGGCGCCCGTGCTGATGCGCGCCGGCGCGCCGGGGTTTGATTCGGTGATGCAGGAGGTCGTGGTGCCCGCCAAGCAGGTGCTCGACCTCGATTTTAACCTCGACACCGCGAAGCCCGCGCCCGCCAAGGCCGGATCTGGTTCGTCGGCCGCGGCGAAGCCTTCGGCCTCGGCACCGGCGCTGGCCGATCCCGATACGGCGCGGCTGGAGGCCGCGAAGCCGGAGGCAGCCGACGACTTGAGTTCCAGCACGCTCGGCGACTCGGACGCCAGGGTGTTCCGTCCCGGGCAGACAAAGGGCATCCCCAGCCTGATTCACAACGATGTGTTTCGGGCCGTCCAACTGATGCCGGGTGTCGAGGCCGCGCAAGAGGCGTCGTCGGGCCTCATGGTCCGGGGAGGCACCCCCGGCCAGACGCTCGTCACGCTGGACGGCATCACGCTGTACGACGTCGATCACCTCTTCGGTTTCTATAGTGCCGTCAATATGGAAGGCATCCGGACGGCAGAGTTTGCCAAGAGCAATGACGAGGCAGGCGACGGCGGCCGGCTGTCTGGAGTGTTGCGCCTCACGGGCGAATCGAGGACCGCGGCCGGACCCACAGGATTCGTGGAGATGAGCTCGTTTGGCCTGGGCGGACTGGTCAGCATCCCGCTCGGCAGCCGGGTGTCGTTGCTGGTGGCGGGCCGGCGATCCAATCCGACAACACTCTTCAACAAGGCATTCAACTGGATGGATATCGGGGGCGCCCAGGCGTCGCGCGGCCTCCCGGTCGCCTACAGCGGCGGAGTGCTGCGGGCCCCGGTCGAAAACCTGTTCCACGATCTCAACGGCACGTTCCTGATGAGGCCGAGCGACAGGGACCAGTTGTCGGTGACGGCATTCGACGCGAACACCGTGCTCGACAGTTCCCACAACGTCGCGTGGATCAACTCCGCGATTACAGCGCCGATCTCCGGGCAGTTGCTCCTGCCCTCCAACGCCGTGTCGCACAGCGCGGACGTGCGGAACTCGATCTCGCGCGGGGTCGGCGGTCACTGGAGTCATCAATGGTCGTCGTCGACCTCGACGACGCTCACCGCCGGGCGTTCGACGTATACCGATCACCGCGATCGAGCTTCGACGCTGGTGGATCCGGCCTCCGGGATTGATTACTCGCTGCTGGCGGGTCGCGGTGGGAATGATGCGTCGAGCGAGGCCACCGATATTCGAGACACCACGGTGCGGCTCGAAGCGCTGATCGCGCCCGGTTTCTCGCACGCGTTGTCGGTGGGCGGGGAGATCTCTGCGCTCGACATCGGCTACACCGCCAACCGCGAAGTCATCACGGCACGGCGGTCCAACCTCACCTACAGCGAGCAACTGGCGCCGTTTCTCAACCGCGCGGATTCGGCCAGAGTGATGACCTTCTTCGCGCAGGACGCCTGGCGTCCGACCTCGCGCGTCACGCTGTCGCCCGGGGTGCGCGTGGCACGCTACGACGTCACGAATACGTCCTACGTCGAGCCCCGGCTCAACGCCAGCATCCAGGTGGCGTCGCGGGTGCGCCTCAATGGCGGATGGAGCGTCGATCATCAGTTCGCCAACCGCGTCACGCGCGAGGATTTCGTGCGGGGCGACAGTGCGTTCTGGACGCTGGCTGACGGGACCACAGTGCCGGTGGCCCGCTCGCAGCAGGTGTTCGGGGGCGGCAGCATCGAGACGGCGAACGTGGTGGCGGACGTGCAGGCGTACTACCGCGAACTCAACGACGAGACGATGTTCGCGCCGCGGTTGATTGCCGGAGCGCCCATGGCCAGCGGCACGACCGGCATGCATATCGGATCGGGCACCGCGCGCGGCGTCGAACTGCTGCTGCGTCAGCGGTCGAGCGCCAACAACGCGTGGATCAGCTACACGCTGAGCAAGGTCGAGCGGACGTTTCCGACGCTCGAGGCCGCCACGTTTGCGGGGTCAGAGGATCGGCCTCACGAAATCAAGGTCGCCGATACCGCGCGCCTCGGCGCGCACTGGAGCGTGGGCGGGGCGTGGGTCTGGGCGTCTGGCCAGCCGGTCACCCCTGTCACAGGCGTGGTGCAGGCCTGGTGGCCGACCGGACTGGTGGTCTACCAGCCCACCTATGGACCGAAGAACTCGGATCGGGTCACCGCCTACCACCGGCTCGATCTCTCGACGCAATGCGAGTTCACGATGGCGCGCC
>JBAXOX010000110.1:0-10146 GCA_037133015.1 Acidobacteriota bacterium | reverse complement strand
GCCGGCGCGGCCAGCACCGCGGGCCGGGCGCGCTGCAATTCCAGAAACGGTCTGAGTGGATCCTTTGAGGTGGTAAACAAGATCGCGGCGGCCGCCACAATCGCCAGCCCGACAATGGGAAGCGCCCGGACCGGGCGGCGCGAGGTGCCCAGCAGCGAACGCGACGTCACCGCCCGCGCCGATGTCTGCAGGCGTCGGGCCCGCGATTCGCGGACCTGCGAGGCGCGATCGGCAGACAGCCGCTCCAGGCGATCGAGATAGGTCTGCGCCGTCTCGTGCGGACCGCCCTGGTCCACCGCCGTGCTGAGCAATTCGCGCGCGACACCTTCGTCGCCGCGGCTCAACGCCTCAACCCCCTCGTGCACGAGCTGCTCCGAGCGGCGCTGGCGCTCGGCCATCGCGCCGCGGGCTCGCTCGATGTAGGCCCGGGCCCTGGCGTGGGAGCGGTCGAAAAACAGCACGCGCCCCCACACGTTGGTGGCGTCCTGGTACCGGCCCGCAAAATAATGGTCGAGCCCGGCGAGCAGCAGTTCATCGATCCGCGCATCGCGGTCGGCGACGCCGTCGGCATCGGCAGCGGGCGGCGGAGGAGTGGAATGCGGATCAGTCATGTCGGCGGCGCTGACGTGTGTGGCGATTATACGACAAGCCTACGCACTTTCGCCGTCGCGATCGCCCTGGCGGGCCGGGGCGATCCCCAGACCTTTCATCTTGCGGTAGAGATTGCTGCGCTCGACGCCCAGCAGGTCGGCGGTCCGCGAAATGTTTCCCTGCAGGGACGCCAGCGTCTTGAGGATGTAGTCGCGCTCGAAATCGTCGCGGGCGGTATGCAGCGGCCTCAACGGGGTGGCCTCGACCACCGCGGCGGCCGAGGGTGACGGCGCGAGGAACGTCAGATCCTCTGCCCGAATCACGTCGCCGGGCGCCATGATCATCACACGTTCGACCACGTTGCGCAGTTCGCGGATGTTGCCCGGCCACGCGTAGCGCGCCAGCACGGCCAGCGCGCCTTCGTCCAGCGTCTTGAGGCGCCGGCCGTACTCGCGGGCGAACAACCGCGTAAAGTGGATGGCCAGCAGCGGAATGTCCGCGGCGCGTTCGCGCAGCGGCGGCACGAAGATCGGAATCACGTTCAAGCGGAAGTAGAGATCCTCGCGAAAGCGGCCCGCCTTGATTTCGCTGAGCAGATCCTTGTTGGTCGCGGCCAGCACGCGCGTGTCGACCTTGATGCGGCTGGTGCTGCCGACCGGCTCGATCACCTGCTCCTGCAGCACCCGGAGCACCTTGGCCTGCGTCTTCAGGCTCATGTCGGCGATTTCGTCGAGAAAGATCGTCCCGCCGTCAGCGGTTTCGAACTTGCCCCGCCGGTCCGCGACCGCCCCGGTAAACGACCCCCGCATGTGGCCGAACAACTCCGATTCGATCAGCTCTTCCGGGATCGCCGCGCAGTTCACCTCGACAAACGGCCCGCCGCGGCGGCGGCTCAGCGCGTGGATCGATCGGGCCACCAGTTCCTTGCCCGTGCCGTTGTCGCCCAGAATCAGCACCCGCCCGTTGGTCGGCGCGGCCATCGCCACCTGCTCGCGCAGTTGCGTCATCGCGTAGCTCTCGCCCACCATGGTCAATTCCTCGCTGACCTTGGCCCGGAGCACGCGGTTTTCGGCCTCCAGATGCCGCTGCCTGAGGGCATTGGCGACCACCAGCACCGTCTTGTCGAGCGACAGCGGCTTCTCGATGAAGTCGAACGCGCCCATCTTGATCGCACGGACGGCCGATTCGATGTTGCCGTGCCCGGAAATCATCACGACCGCCGAATCGACCTGCCGGTCGCGCAGACGTTGCAACGTCGACAGGCCGTCAATCCCGGGCAGCCAGATATCGAGCAGAATCACGTCGTAGGTGGCGCGCAGCAGGCGGTCGAGGCACGCTTCGCCGCTGTCGAGGGCCTCGACCTCGTACCCTTCGTCGCGCAACACGCCCATCAGCGCCGTGCGCACACCCGGCTCGTCGTCGACCACCAGCAACCGCGCCTTCATGCGATCCCCGCGATGCCGGCGCCATCGGGCTCGCACGGCAGTTCGATGGTGAAGCGGGTGCCCTTCGGCTGGTTCTCGGCCACCTCGATGGTCCCGCCGTGCTCGGCGACGATCCGGCGCACGATCGCCAGCCCGAGGCCGCTGCCCCGCTTCTTGGTGGAGTAATACGGCATGAACAACTTCTCCCGATCGGCCGGGGCAATGCCCGGACCGTCGTCGGCCACCACCAGGCGCACCAGGTTGGTGCCCGGCACGTGATGGGTTTCGAGCACGACCTGCCCCTGCTGGTTGATGGCCTCGATCGCGTTGTCGACCAGATTGATGATCACACGTCGAATCTGATCCGGATCGAGGCGGACGCGAGGGACATCCAGCGCGAACAGGGTATCGACGCGCACGCGCTCGAACAGCCCGTCGTAGAGCACCAGAATGTGCTTGAGCAGATCGTGGACGTCGGTGGATTCGCGGCGCGGCGCCGGCATCTGCGCGAACTGCGAAAACTCGTCGACCAGCGTCTTGAGCGATTCGACCTCGCCGACAATCGTCGTCGTGCACTCGTCCACCAGCGCTTTTACCTGGTCGGGCGCCGTCGAGAACTGCCGCTGCAGACGCTGCGCGCAGAGTTGAATGGGCGTAAGGGGGTTCTTGATCTCGTGCGCCAGGCGGCGGGCGACTTCCCGCCACGCGGCCACTTTCTGCGCGCGAATCAACGGCGTGATGTCGTCCACCACCAGCACGCGCCCATCCGCCACGCCATCCTCGCCATGCAGACGGGTGGACGCCACCGCCAGCGCCACGTCCCGCCCCTCGCGCGTCAGCGACAACTCCTGCGCGGGCGGATCGGCGGCGCCCACGCCGCGCGGCTGCGCGATGACGGCGAGCGGCTGCAGGTCGGGCTCGTTGAAGACCACCGCCGCGGCCTGCCCCACCACCGACGCGCCCAGCCCCAGCAGCCGGATCGCGGCCGGGTTGATCGTGGTGATGAAGCCGGATCCGTCGATCGTCACCACGCCGGTCGCCACCCGTTCGAGAATCGCTTCGGTGAAGCGGCGTCGGCCTTCGACCTCGGCGTGCTTCTGTTCCAGATCCACCGTCGAGCGATCGAGCCGGCGCCGGTTGGTGGCCAGCTCGTCGGCCATGCTGTTGAACGCGTCCACCAGCGATCCGAACTCGTCGGCGGTCTCCCGCTCCACGCGGTGCTCGAAATGCCCCGCACCAATTTCGCGCGCCGCCACCGCCAAGGCCTGCACCGGCCGCGTGATGCGCTTGGCCAGATACAGCCCCATCCATGTCGCGGCGACGAGGATCATCAGCGTGACCATCAGGAAAAACGAGAGGTACACGCCCGTCAGGGGCTGCCGCAGCACACGCAGCTGAGTGTACGATTCGTAGGCCTTCGTCATCCGGCGCGCCCGCACGGCCATGTCGCCGGTCAGGTGCACGCTCGCCACCACGACACCCGAGACCGAGCCGTCGGGCCGGCGCACCGCCGAGGCAGCGCGGATCAGCTCGCCGCCGCTCTCGAGCGGTTCGCGCAGCCAGATGTCGGGTTGATCGGCCGCCGCCCGCATCGCCAGCCGGTCCGACGATCCCCGGATCGCGCCAGCCGGCAAGCTCGGCGACGCCACGTCCACCACGGCCACCAGCGTGCCGACCGGCTCGTGTCCGCGCGGCATCCGGTACACCTCGATCAACCCGGCGCGCTGATCGTTCACCGCCGGCGCCACCACGTCGCGCACCGGGCGCACGTCGGCCTGCCCCAGATCGATCGCGGCCAGCAGCCGCGCGACATGCGCCGACTCGTCACTCACCTGCCGCTGGCGATCGCGATAGTAGTCGCTGGCAATCCGCTGCGCCGACTCCAGTGTCTCGTCCATCTGCGCGGTGAACCAGCGGTCCACGTTGTTCCGGATGAGCTCGCTGCCCACCAGCAGCACCAGCACCGCCGGCACCAGCGTCATCGCCAGCAGGACCGTCACCAGCTTGGCGCGGAACCGCGCAAACGGCAGGGCGCGCCGCTGCTCGACCAGCAGCTTGATCACGCTGCGGGCGAGCACGAACACCAGCGCCACCAGCATGGTGAGATCCACCACCGACAGCGCGTAGAGCACGAACTCGCTGAGGAAGTCGGGCGCCAGCCGGTTCGACCGGTTCGCCAGCGTCATCGTGCCGGCCAGCAGCGCGACCAGGGCCCCAATCCCCAGCATCACCAGCCACGGATTGTCGCGCATCGGCCGCCGCGCCGGCGTCCGGGCGGGCGGCGCCGCAGGCGGCGGCGTCAAGCGCAGTGAGGTGTGAGACCGGCCGGCCTCAGCCATGATGGGTCCCTGCTCCTCTGGATCAGGGAATGTAGGTGAACCGCGCCGACCCGGTGGCGGCACTCGGCTCCCACGGCCACACAAACCACCGGACGCGAGGCCGTGTGCGGACCTGCAGCCGGACCACGTACTCCACGTTGGCTTCGAGATCGCTCGCCGTGAACAGCGGCAGCTTGGCGAACGTCGTCAGGTACTTCCTGACCGCGTCCTGATCGTCGGTCACCTGGGTGTCGTCGTTGCGACCGTCAATCTCCCGCGTCAGCTGATACCGACCCGTGAGCGTGTCGTGCCGCACCGAGGCCACCACCGACGACGACGCCAGCGTGCGATCGAACCACCACACCGGGCGCCGCAGCTCCACGTCGTAGGTGATCGAGGTGGCCAGCCCCGCGTGAATCGCCTCGCCGAGCTCGTCGAGCGTGCTGGCGGCAAACGCGCACGAGACATACACGCGGCCGCCACGCGCCACCGCAGACACCTCGATGCTCCGCTCCGCGTCGGCGCCTTGCACCGCCGCGAGCGCCAGCACGAAGGCCATCAGCCGTCCCGGAATCATTCCTTGCCGCTGACCAGGTCTTTCAGTTCCGCCATGAACTCGCCGATGTCACGGAAGTCGCGGTAGACCGACGCAAAGCGCACGTAGGCCACCTTGTCGAGCAGCTTCAACTCCCCCATCAACATGGCGCCGATCTCGTCGGTGGAAATTTCCTTCTCCGGCCGATCCTGCAGCGTGGCCTCGACCCGGTCGGCGATGGCCTCGAGGGCCGAGACCGTCACGGGCCGTTTCTCGCAGGCCTTGAGCAATCCGGCGATCAACTTCTGCCGCTCGAACCGCTCGCGCCGCCCGTCTTTCTTGATCACCATGTACGGAACTTCGTCGACCCGCTCGTAACTGGTGAACCGGCGCCCGCACTCCAGGCACTCGCGGCGGCGGCGAATCACGTCGCCTTCGCGGCTCTCGCGCGAGTCGACCACTTTGTCGCCCATGTGACCGCAGTAGGCGCACTTCACGGGGCCTGATCCTCCGCCGGTTTCGCCGCCAGCCCGCTGGCGCTGCTGAAGCTGAGCCCTTCCTTCGCCATCAGAATCGCCCCCGCGATCGTCACCGGCACAAACGACATGGCGTGCAGCACGATGGCCGCGCCAATGGCCCGGTCGTTGGGCGTGGCAAAAAACACGGTCGCCCCGATGCGAAAGGCCTCGTGGAATCCGCCGACCGCCCCGGGCGTCGGCACCGCGACGCCAACCACAAGAATCGTCATCATCAGAAACGCCGCCGGATACGACATCTCGATGTGGAACGCACGACTGGTCGCCCAAATGCCTGCGGCAATCGACAGCCAGAGCGGGAACGACAGGAGCATCGCCACCGCCATCCGCCGCGGCTGACGCACCACCGCCAGACCGTCGACGAACGCCCGAACCAGATTGGCCACCACCAGGGCCAACCGGGCCGGGAGCGCGCCTTCGATCTTCAGGGCCCAGCGTTCGAGCCGTTCCGGATGCCCGGCCAGGCCCATCATCACCACCAGACCCACCAGTGTGGCGCCAAACGCCGTCAAGCCGCCCACCTTGAGCGCCGAATAAATTGCCGGGTCGGTGGTGGTCAGCCCGGAGGAAAACCCCACGACGAAGGTCGCAAACAGAAACAACACCGCCAGCATGTCGAGGAGGCGTTCAATCACCACCGAGGCAAATGTCGCCGTCGGGCTGAAGCCTTCGCGCTTGGCCAGCAGATAGGGGCGAATCACTTCTCCCGCGCGCGCCGGGAGCAGCGTGGAGGCGGCAAAGCCTATGACGGTGGCCTTCAAACACACCAGGAAATGCGGTCGACCCAGCGGCAGGAGGAGGTACTGCCAGCGGAAGGCGCGCAGGACATAGGTGGAACCGGTCGCGAGCAGGGCGAGCAGAAGAAAGTCGACCCGCCCCTCCTGGAATTCTTGCCACACCGATGCCAGGTCGGCGTGTCGTAAGAACCACACCAGCAGGGCGACAGCCAGTCCGACAACGAGCAGCGTGCGAAGACGGGCGCGCATCCGCTCGGAACTCTACTACAAGGAAGTCGGCAAGTCTATGGTCCGCAGCAAGTTACGCCTCTCTTGCGCGGGGCGTACCGCGGCCGGTAACATGGGCGTCGTCGTGGAATCACTCCGGGAGTGATTCCAAAACAATCACTCCCGGAGTGATTGTTTGTCCGGTGCCCGTCAGCCTGGAGAAGTGTGCCCATGCCGCAGCCGATGCTCGATTCTGTCCTTGATGGTCTGACCCCGCTTCGCCGAGGCAAGGTGCGGGACCTCTACGAAGTGGGCGGCGACCTGCTGATGGTGGCGACCGACCGGATCTCGGCCTTCGACTACATCCTGGGGTCGGGCATCCCGGACAAAGGGAAAGTACTCAACCAACTGTCGGCCTTCTGGTTCGGCCTGATGACCGACATCGTCGCCAATCACGTCATCACCACCGATCCGCTCGCCTACCCGGAGCCGGCGCGCCGTCATGCCGAGTTGTTGCGCGGGCGGTCGATGCTGGTGCGGCGCACGCGGCCGATGCCGGTCGAATGCGTGGTCCGTGGCTACTTGTCGGGATCGGGATGGAAGGAATATCAGCAGTCCGGTTCGGTCTGCGGCATCGCGCTACCCAAGGGCCTGGTGGAATCGGACCGCCTGCCGGCGCCGATCTTCACGCCGTCGACCAAAGCCGACAGCGGACACGACATCAACATCAACGAGGCAGAAACCGTGGCGCTTGTGGGCCGCGAGTGGTTCGAGCAACTGAAGGATCTGTCGCTGCGCGTCTACAGCCGCGGCGCGGCGCACGCCGAGACGTGCGGCGTGATCGTCGCCGACACGAAGTTCGAATTCGGGGCGATCGCGGGGCCCGATGGGCGGGAGCGCCTCATCCTGATCGACGAAGTGCTGACGCCCGACTCGTCGCGGTTCTGGCCGTCGGCCACCTACACACCGGGCGGCGGGCAGCCGAGCTTCGACAAACAGTTCGTGCGGGATTATCTGGAGCGCCTCGGGTGGAACAAGCAGCCGCCGGCGCCTGGGCTCCCGGCCGATGTGGTGATGAAGACACGAGAGAAATACGTCGAGGCGTACGAGCGGTTGTCGGGTCGGCGGCTCGACGACGCGACGCCTGCGACTCGGTGACGATTCGCGATCGCTGCCCCAGACAGCGTGGGGGTCGGAGCGGAGGCTGCCCCCGCTCGGACCGTAGGAGCGACGGCGGAAGTGCCGGAAGTGCCGGAAGTGCCGGGCGCGCCGGCGCTGGCAGCCGCGCGCCGCGGCTGGGGACGAGACGGCCGCCAAATTCCGACTACCGCAATATGATTTAGCAGTCCTCCTGTTTCGGTGCCAGCCTCCGCGTCGAGTTGACAGCCTGTCCCGATCCCGTCATAATTGGCAGTCGTTGAGCGTGAGTGCCAGCGCACAGAGGGCCTGTGCGCCAAGGCAGGGTTCACATTCGTAGCAGGAGCAGCAACATTATGAAGGTTAAGCCACTTCACGACCGCATCATCGTCAAGCGTATCGAGGAAGGCGAACAGGTTGTCGGCGGCATCATCATCCCCGACTCCGCCAAGGAAAAACCCCAGCAGGGCAAAGTGATTGCCGTGGGCGCCGGCAAGATCGACGACAAGGGCAAGCGGCTGCCTCTGGACGTCAAGGACGGCGACACGATTCTGTTCGGGAAGTATTCCGGACAGGAAATCAAGCTCGATGGCGAGGAGTTCCTCATCATGCGTGAGGACGAGGTTCTCGGCGTGATTGCGTAGTCGACGGCTCGCCCGTCCAGGTCTTTTGATGCGTGAGTTCGCGACGAACTTCCGCAGCCCGGACCTGGTGCTGAGCAAGCAGGATTCAAACGATCGCTTCGGGCGCCTACGCAATCGCCGTAGCGAGTCGAAGCACTAAGGAGCGTTTCAATGGCAAAGCAGATTCAGTATGGAGAGCAGTCGCGTCAGGCCATCCTGCGCGGCGTGAACAAGTTGGCCGACGCCGTCAAGGTGACACTCGGTCCCAAGGGTCGCAACGTCGTCCTCGACAAGAAATTCGGATCGCCGCTGATTACCAAGGACGGCGTGACCGTCGCCAAGGAAATCGAGCTGCCCGATCCGCTCGAGAACATGGGCGCGCAGATGGTGCGCGAAGTGGCGAGCAAGACGTCGGATGTGGCCGGCGACGGCACGACGACCGCCACGGTGCTGGCGCAGGCCTTCTACCGCGAAGGCGCGAAGATGGTGGCGGCCGGCGCGAACCCGATGGACCTCAAGCGGGGCATCGAGCGCGCGGTCGACGCGATCATTGCCGACCTCAAGAAGCGGTCCAAGCCGGTCAAGGGCCACATGATTGCCCAGGTCGGGACCATTTCGGCGAACAACGACGAGACCATCGGCAAGATCATCGCCGAGGCCATGGAGAAGGTCGGCAAAGACGGCGTCATCACCGTCGAAGAGGCCAAGACCCTCGAGACCTCGCTCGAAGTGGTCGAGGGCATGCAGTTCGACCGCGGCTACCTGTCGCCCTACTTCGTGACGGACCCGGAGCGGATGGAAGTGGTGCTCGAGAATCCGATGATTCTCATCCACGAGAAGAAGATCAGCTCGATGAAGGACCTCCTGCCGATTCTCGAGCAGGTGGCGCGCCTGGGTCGGCCGTTGCTGATCATCGCGGAAGACATCGAAGGTGAGGCGCTGGCTACGCTCGTGGTCAACAAGCTGCGCGGCACCCTGCACGTGGCTGCGGTGAAGGCGCCGGGCTTCGGCGACCGCCGCAAGGCCATGCTCGAGGACATCGCGACCCTCACCGGCGGCAAAGCCGTCACCGAGGATCTCGGGATCAAGCTCGAGAACGTCAAGATCGAGGACATGGGCAAGGCCAAGAAGATCACCATCGACAAGGACAACACGACCATTGTCGAGGGCGGCGGCGAATCGGCCAAGATCGAAGGCCGCGTCAAGCAGATTCGCGCCCAGATTGACGAGACCACGTCGGACTACGATCGCGAGAAACTGCAGGAACGGCTGGCCAAGCTGGTCGGCGGCGTCGCAGTGATCAAGGTCGGCGCGGCCACCGAGACCGAGATGAAGGAAAAGAAGGCGCGCGTCGAAGATGCGATGCACGCCACCAAGGCAGCCGTCGAAGAGGGCATCGTGCCCGGCGGCGGCGTGGCGCTGGTTCGCTCGCTTGGCGCGCTCGACGGCCTCAAGGCCGACGGCGACCAGCAGATGGGCATCAACATCGTCAAGCGCGCCGTCGAAGAGCCGCTGCGGTGGATCGCCCAGAACGCGGGACAGGAAGGCTCGATCGTGGTCCAGAAGGTCCGTGACGGCCAGGACGACTTCGGCTTCAACGCGTTGACCGACAAGTACGAGCACCTGGTGGCGGCCGGCGTCATCGACCCGACCAAGGTCGTGCGCTCCGCGCTCCAGAACGCCTCCTCGATCGCGTCGCTGTTGCTGACGACCGAAGCGATTGTGGCCGACATTCCTGAAGAGAAGAAGGAAGCGGCGATGCCCCAGGGCGGCCACGGCGGCATGGGCGGCATGTACTAAATTCGGGTGTGGCGTTTGGGCCGACACAGGGGTCGGCCGTAGACGCCAGCACACACGCACGGATGCGATCCTGCGTAGAGACACGAACGGCCCGGTGGGCAATTGCGCCCATCGGGCCGTTTCTCTTTTGGCCACGATACGCCGCTGGTCAGATCCGGCGGCATGCGTTTGCGACCGCCCACGCCCTCGCCCTGTGTGGGGCGGGGGCTCGTCGGGTGGGCACGGCGCTCTTTGGGCG
>JBAXOX010000109.1:0-10614 GCA_037133015.1 Acidobacteriota bacterium | reverse complement strand
TGAGGCCTTTGTACACCTTGTTGACGTGGCACTTCTCGCACGCCACTTTCACGTGAGCGCCAGTCAGCGCGAAGGCGGCCTTGGTGTGATCGAACCGCGTCCGGACGTCCTTGAACGGCACCGTCATCACGTGGCAGGTGAGGCAGGTGGGCCCCAGCGTGCCCAGATGTACGTCCTTGTGACACGTCGTGCACGTTGGCGTGAGCGTCAGATACGACCGGGTCTTGTGACATTTGGCGCAGGTGGCCACCAGCGCCGCATGCTTGCCCTCGAGCGCAAAGCCGGCATCACGGCCGTGATCGAACTTCTCGAGGTTGAACGGGCGAATGTCGGCGTCGGGGCCCTTGTGTTCGACGTGACAACTGGTGCAGTCGATGGTGACATCGCGATGTACGCCCTGCTTGCGCAGGATCCGCTCGCCCACCGGCTTGTGGCAGACCAGACACTGGTCGGCCAAAATCTTGCGGCCCGCCGTATGGCACTTCTGGCAGTTGGCCGCGCCTTCCAGCGTCGCATGCGCCTTCGACAGCGGCCCCGGCGCCACCATCTGTCCCAGTTGGGCCCATGCCTGCGGCGCCGACCCGGTCAGCCCCAGCAGCGCCAGCGCCAGAATTCCGCCCCAGCGGCGGGCAGACAGGCGCACTCGATTCCGCCTCGCGGCGGGCGGGTGCAACTCACCACCACGTGGCCCGCCGTAACGGGATTCAACGGATGGAGTGATCATGCGGCCGCCGTCTGCAGCTTCTGATGCATATTGAGAAATAGCGGATTGTTCCACTCTTCATTCTGCAAGAGACAGGCCACACGAGAATTCATGACGAATCAAAAATACTTCCGGAAATTCGGCAGCGAAGCCGGCCGATGCCCGACCGACGAACCTACAGGGCAGCAATTGTGTCGAAAAACCGGCAGTGTTAGATTTTCAACACCTCGCCAGGACGGGTGTGTGTAATTACCTCCGCACCGCCGGAAATCCGTTGGGCAAATATTGCGCGGCAAGTACCAAATTTAGTCCGATATGTCGCGAACGGTTTCAGCGCCTCGGGCAGTCCCGTTCTCCATCGGGGGCAGGGGAGCGGCATCAGCCGAGGCCGGCGCCGAGACCGCTGGCGCGGACCCGCGGGCGACCGCAGAGGCAGCAGCCTCGACCAGGCGGCACTCGGCGGCGACCAGCGACACCCTCAATCCGATTCGCAGCAAGACGACGACCTGCTGCACGGCGAAGAGTGCGAGCATCAGCCCCCACCCAGACGCCACCGGCGACACGGTTTCGTAAGCGAGATAGCCTAGCAGCAGCGCGCCAGAGGGCACGACGAAGACCAGCGCGATCGGGTAGGTCGTCAGCGCCCGGCGAACGACAAATCCCACCGCACGCATGTACGCGCCGAACACGCCGCGGGTGTCTCCCTTGGCGATTTGGATGCGCGCGTAGTCGAGGGCCAGCACGAACACGCCGCACGTCATGGCCAACCACGCGAGATTGACGGCGGCCCACAGGTACAACGTCGCCTCGGAACCATGTTGCGACAGCGGTGCCTCGACCGCCGCGAGCGCCGCGCTCATCAGACCGCCAACCACCACCGTGCACGTGCCTGCCAGCAGCATGAGCCTGAAGAACCGCCAGAAGAATTCGCCGCCTCCGGAGAAGAACCGAGGCAGCGCGCCCCGAGACGCGTGAGTGCCAGACAGCACGCTCAGCGTTCCACCCATCACAAACGGGCTTGCGACCATCGCCAGCGCCACGGCGCCGGCCATCGCACTACCGAGGAGGCCGAACGCCCCGGCCTGGTCGTACTTGGTGAGGTCGGCCAGCACCCCGAAATTGAAACCGTCGAGCAGCGCCGCCGCTTCGATCGAGTGATCGAACGCCCTGCGCCACCAGTTCAGCGCGGGCACCGCGGCCGCACAGGCAAGCCCCGCCTGACACGCCCAGATCACCAGCACAAGCCGGTAGTTCCGGACGGCCGACATCAGACCATCGAGCGCCATCTTGAACACGTCGCGACCTCCGTACACCCACCAGGACGCGGGCGCCTTTCACGCGTGACGATCCGCGTCGCCGCTCATCGATCCTGGCAGCCGCGTCCTCGGCCGCGCGGCGATCGTTTCTAGAACAGGCCCAGCGTCGCCATCACCGTTTGCACGAGGAACAGCCAGCGCGCAGCCCACCCGATCGCCGGGCGGCTGTCGCCCTGCAGGCGCCGGCCGTTGTTGAGCCAGTCCACGTCGAGCTGGATCTTGCGGTCCGGATCGACGTCCACCCACTCGAGTTGTTCGGCTCGCACGAAGGTGAACGTTCTGGTCCGGTCGCGCCCGTCCCAGGTGAGACGGAACGGAGGCACGCCCTCGAATTTGAACGCGACGTCGACGGGCAGCACCACCTCGCCTCGCCGGCGCACCACGACGGTGGTGTCGTACTGCGGAGGTCGCGACCCGGCCGCGGGGCGGTCGCGCCTGCCTGCCTCCGCTTCGGTGACCGTGTGCCGGCCAGCCGCGCCATCGAACACGCCCATCGGTTCGGTGACTTTCACCGACGAGGCCGACCCGACCTCGTAGTCGACGACGTCGGTGCCGCGCATCACCTGATCGAAGTACCACCCGAAGTCGCGGCCGGTCACCTCGTTGACGACGGCGAAAAAATCCTCGCTGCGCGGATGCCCGAACCGCCAGCGCTCGTGGTACGTGCGCATCACGCGCGCCATGGCCGTCTGACCGATCAGCCGTTCGAGCGTCCGCAGTGCCAGTTCGGGTTTCTGATACGAATAGAAGCCGTAGGCGCCCGACGGCGTGTAGTCCCAGGCCCTGCCGAGAATCCGGTTGAACTTGTCGTTGGGGCCGTTGCCCATTCGCAGGCTATCGGCCTCGCCCAGCTTCAGGCCCAGCCATTCCATCGTCGAGGAGGCGGGGCTGTAGACCGTTTCCATCACCTTGCCGGTCGAGTACGAGTTGATGCCCTCGTCGAGCCACGCTTCTTCGAACTCGTTATTGGCCACCATCGCGTACCAGTACTGGTGGCCGAACTCGTGGACCGTCACTTCTTCGGGGGCACGGATCCGGTCGAACGGCCAGCGGTTGAACAGCACCGAGGTGCCAGCGGTGATGAAGGTCGGATATTCCATGCCGCCCGCGCCGCCCGCCCCGTACGCCGGATCCACCACCGTGAGCGTCTTGTACGGATAGCGGCCGTACCAGAGTCCGAACCACTTGAGACCGTCTTTGGCGGCCTGCACGTGCCGTGCGGCCTGCGCCATGTGTTCGGGCTGCATCAACACGGTGATGTCGACATCCGACAGCCGCACCTCGTCGAGCGTGCGGCCCAGCAGGTCGGCGGTACGCTGGTACTCGGCCGGTGTCACGTCGCCAGTGCCCGAGAACGTCGCCCGCACCGCGACGAATCCCGGATCGGCCGTCCACGCGAAATCGTGGACGTCGGCCTGCTCGTAGATAAAGGTGGTGGTGCCGTCGCCGTTGGCGTGCGCGCCGGTTCGCTCGCCGGTCGCGCCGATGACGAATGCCGAGGGCGCCCGGATCTCGACGCGGTACGTGCCGAAGTCGGCGTAGAACTCCGAGTTCGCGTGGAACTGGTGGCAGTTCCATCCCCCGGCGGTGCGGCCGCGCATGCCCGCCGGTTCGTAGACGCCGAGCTTGGGAAACCACTGCCCGACCAGGTAGAAATTGTCTTTGAACCCGGTTCTGGCAAAGATTCCCGGCAACTGCGCGGTGAAGCCGATCTCGAGCGTGACCGATCCGCCCGGCGGCACCGGCTCCGGCAGCGGCAGTCGCGCCACGCTCTGATCGCTTTTGTCCCCGTCGTCGGGCTGCGCGAACACCAACTGATGCAGCAGGTCGGCCCCCGCCGCGGTCTTGATCGAGGTGACGTCGATCCAGCCCCAGCGGTCGCGGCTCATCCTGTCGCCGCGCAACTGGCCGCCAGACTCCTTGATAAATGTGGATGTCGAGTTCTTGAACGCGTTCAGGTAGAGATGGAACCAGAGTTCGCCGACGGTGTCCGACGAGGGATTGGTCCAGGTGACGCGCTCGGTGCCGCGGAGCTGCTTCGATACGGCATCCAGCCTGACCGTGATGGCGTACTGAACGACGCGATCGGCGTGGGCTGGCAGGGGCCCGGCAACCACGGGCGCACTGGCGCCCACCACCAGCAGCGCCGCAGCAACGATAGTGCGCATCTTGGCGTCCTCTCTACGAGGTGCGTTCGATAGTCACGCTGGTGATGACGATGTCGGTGGCGGGCCGGTCGCCGGACCGCGTTTTGGTCGCGCCGATTTTTTCGACGACGTCCATGCCCTCAATCACTTCGCCGAACACCGAGTGCTTGTTGTCGAGCCACGGGGTCGGTGCCAGTGTAATGAAAAACTGTCCGCCGTTGGTATTGGGGCCAGAGTTGGCCATCGACAGCACCCCCGGCTTGTCGTGCCGGAGCTTCGGGCTGAACTCGTCTTTGAAGGTGTATCCGGGGCCGCCGGTGCCTCGGCCCAACGGGTCGCCGCCCTGGATCATGAAGCCTTTGATGACGCGGTGGAAGACGATGCCGTCGTAGTACGGCTGATTGGACTCGGTTCCGGTTCGCGGATCGGTCCACGACTTGGACCCTTCGGCCAGGCCGACGAAATTGGCGACCGTGACCGGTGCCTCCTCCTCGAACAGTCCGATCGTAAACGTGCCCTCTGTGGTGACGAACTTCGCAGAAACGGCTGATTTCACCCTAACCTCCCCAGTCACTGCCCGGCGCCGAAGGACGGGTACCGCCCGCGTCGCGTCCGGAACTCGGTGGATCGAACGACAATCGTATAGCATGTTGCCTGCGTCAGTGATTCGAGCCGGGCCCAGGAGCGCCGACACGCCATGAGCCAACGCTACCGCTACCTTCATCTCGATGTGTTCACCAACCGCCCGTTCGGCGGCAATCAATTGGCCGTCTTTACCAGGGCCGAGGGGTTGTCCACCGAGCAGATGCAGGCCATCGCCAACGAAATGGCGTTTTCCGAGAGCACGTTCATCCTGCCGGCCGAGCGGGACGACACCGACATTCGGATGCGCATTTTCACACCGGGCCGCGAGATGCCGATGGCGGGTCACCCGACGATCGGATCGGCGTTCGGACTCGCGTTGGATGGAACGATTCCGGCGGGCCAGAAGCGGTGGGTGTTCGGCCTCAACATCGGACCGACACCGGTGGACATCGATTGGGACGGGGCGCGCCCCTCGTTTGCCTGGATGACCCAGAGGCTGCCGGAATTTGGGACCGTGGTGTTCGACGTGGGCGGGGTGGCGGACGCGATCGGCCTGTCTGCCGACGACATCGGCCTGGGCAGCTTGCGGGTGCAGGAAGTGTCGTGCGGCGTGCCGTTCGTGTTCATCCCGCTGGCGACCAGGGCGGCGGTGGACCGCGCCGTTCCGAATGCCGCCGCGATCTCCGTGTTATGTGCGCGTCATCATCTCAACGCCGAGGCCGTGTTCCTCTTCTCCTCCGAGCAGGCCGGCGATGGCGCAACCGTCTACAGCCGGATGTTCTGGCCGGGGGCGGGCGTCACCGAAGACCCAGCCACCGGATCGGCCAGCGGCCCGCTGGGGTGTTATCTGGTTCGCCACGGCGTGGTTCCCCCCACGCAGGCCAACGCCATCACGAGCCTGCAAGGCGCCAGAATGGGACGCCCCAGTTGGGTGCACGTGTTTATCGGGACGTCAGCCGAAGGCGACATCACCCGCGTGCAAGTCGGCGGAGAAGCGGTCCTGGTCGGTGAGGGCGAGATCGCCGTGTAAGCGCAGACGCGAGGCCCGAGACTGATGAACACGCTGCTGTCCGATCTCGACGTGCACCTCTTCAACGAGGGCACGCACTACCGCATTCACGACAAACTCGGCGCGCATGCCGCGACGTTCGACGCGGTGGCCGGACTGCACTTCGCGGTGTGGGCGCCCAATGCCCGCGGTGTGCGGGTGGTGGGCGATTTCAACGCGTGGACCGGCGATGCGCACGTGATGCAGATGGTGGGACGTTCGGGCATCTGGGCGCTGTTTGTGCCCGGCCTGGGCATGGGCGAAAAGTACAAGTACGAGGTGCACGGCGCTGACGGCGCCGTCACGTTGAAGGCCGATCCGTACGCCCTGCGCTTCGAAGTACCGCCCCGGTCGGCGACCATCGCCTGGGACGTGACGGACTTCGAGTGGCACGACGACGCGTGGATGCAGAGCCGGGCCCAGAACGCCAACCTGATCGATCGGCCGGTCTCGATCTACGAGGTCCACCTCGGGTCGTGGCGCCGCACGCTCGATAACCAGATGCTCTCGTACCGCGATTTCGCCGAGCAGTTGGTCGCGTACGTGAGCGAGTTGGGCTTTACCCACATCGAGTTGATGCCGGTGATGGAGCACCCGTTCGCCGGGTCGTGGGGCTACCAGGTGACCGGATTTTTCGCGCCGACCAGCCGGTTCGGACTGCCGGAGGACTTCAAGTACCTGGTGGACCGGTGCCATCAGGCCGGGATTGGGGTGATTCTCGACTGGGTCCCCGGGCACTTTCCGAAGGACGCGTACGGGCTGGTCCGATTCGACGGAACGGCCCTGTATGAACACGACGATCCGCGCAAGGGGGAACACCACGAGTGGGGCACGCTGGTGTTCAACTACGGCCGGCATGAGGTGCGCAATTTTCTGCTGGCCAACGCGCTGTTCTGGCTCGAGCAGTATCACATCGACGGCCTGCGTGTGGACGCGGTGGCGTCGATGCTCTACCTCGACTATTCCAGACAGCACGGGCAGTGGGTGCCCAACCGCTTCGGCGGCCGCGAAAACCTGGAGGCGATCGATTTTCTCCGGCAACTGAACACGGTGGTGCACGAGCGGCATCCCGGAGCCGTGACCCTCGCCGAGGAGTCGACCGCGTGGCCGGCGGTGAGTCGGCCGGTGTATACCGGCGGCCTCGGATTCACCTTCAAGTGGAACATGGGATGGATGCACGACATGCTCGGCTACATGTCGCGCGACCCGGTGCACCGCAAGTGGGCGCACAACGACATCACGTTCTCGATGCTCTACGCGTTCACCGAGAATTTCATGCTGCCGTTCTCCCACGATGAGGTGGTGCACGGCAAACGGTCGATGCTGGCCAAGATGCCGGGCGACGACTGGCAGCGGTTCGCCAACCTCCGCGCGCTGTACGGCTACCAGTTCGGCCACCCCGGCAAGAAGCTGATGTTCATGGGCAGCGAGTTCGGCCAGACCCGCGAATGGAACCACGACTTCAGCCTCGATTGGCATCTGGCGCAGTTTGCGCCGCATCATGGACTGCAGCGTCTGGTGGCCGATCTGAATCGGGTCTACCGCGAGGAACCCTCGCTCCACCAACTCGATGCCTCGCCCGACGGCTTCAGCTGGATCGACTGCAACGACCACGACAACTCGGTGGTCTCGTTCCTGCGGCGCGCGCGCGATCCGCGAGATTTCACGGTATTCGTCATGAACTTCACGCCGGTTCCCCGGCTCGACTATCGGGTGGGCGTGCCGGCGCCGGGTCTGTACCGTGAACTGATCAATACGGACGCAGCTGTGTATGGCGGGTCCAACGCGGGCAATGCGGGCATCGCGGCGACCGAACCTGTTCACACGCACGGGTTCCCGCAGACGCTCACGTTGACGATTCCGCCCCTGGCGTGTGTGGTCCTCAAGCCGGAGTCGGCATAACCTCGTCTTCCCGGTGGCTCTCGTTTCGAGCTCAGACCCGGTGACGCCGCTGGTTCTCCAGCCGAACCAGACACCGTGACCGCCGGCGACCACGTGCGATCTGCGACAGCTTTCTGGATGTCATCCCTCCGACACAGGTGCCGACCAACCGTGCCACTGGCGCACACTGGGTGTGCGGATTCCAGGCGAGAAGTGTGCGCGTGCCGATGGCCGCAGGCGGCATATTGCCGGATGAAAATCACATAACCTATTTTGTATCAATAAGTAACGGCACTTAGCCGGCAATGTGCGGAAGTGTGGACGTCTTCTTGCACTGTGCGGATGTGCGACGTGTGCAATTCAGGTCGTCGCGAAGGTGGATGCCAGATGCTTGAGACCGTTCAACAGACAGCAAATGTGGTTGTGGTCGACGACACGGATGTCAGCGCAGAGGTGCTCAGGCGCCTCCTTCTCCAGGACGGATACGCCGTCGAGGTCGCCCACGACGGCGAGAGTGGCCTTGAGGTGGTGCGCCGATCGACCCCGGACCTCGTCTTGCTCGACGTGATGATGCCCGGCATCAACGGTTTCGAGGTCTGCCGCCGGCTCAAGTCCGATCCGGCCACCCGCCTGACGCCGGTCGTGCTGGTGACCACGCTCGATGGGCGCGACGACCGCATCGAGGGCGTGGACGCGGGCGCCGACGATTTCCTCACCAAGCCGGTGGACGGCATGGAGCTGAGGGCCAGGGTTCGGGCGCTGTTGCGGCTCAAGCGGTTTACCGACGAGCTCGATTCGGCCGAGGCCGTCATTTTGAGCCTGGCGCGCACCGTCGAAGCGCGCGACCCGTGCACCGAGGGCCACTGCGAGCGGCTGGCCGGATACGCCGTGCAGATGGGCGAGGCGATGGGGCTGCGCGAAGACGAACTGGCGGCGCTTTATCGTGGAGGGTACCTGCACGACGTCGGGAAGATTGCCGTCCCGGACAGCGTGCTGATGAAACCGGGTGCGCTGTCGCCGGCCGAATACGAGCTGGTCAAACGGCACACGATCGTGGGCGACGAAATCTGCACCGACTTCAGGGCCCTCAGGCCGGTTCGCCCCATCGTCCGGCAGCATCACGAACGCCAGGATGGCAGCGGATATCCCGATGGTCTGGTGGGCGACCAGATTTCGCTGCTCGCACAGATTGCCGGCGTGCTCGATGTGTACGACGCCCTGACCACGTCGCGGCCCTACAAGGAGGCGTTGAAGCCGTCCGAGGCGTTGGCCCTGTTGAGAAAAGAGGCCTCAGACGGCCTCCATCGCATGGCGTTGATCGACATGCTGGACAGCCTGCTGCGCGTAGGGAAGCTGACGGCGGTGATCGATACCGAAGAGTTGAGCCGCCGTTTCCTGAAAGGCACCGCCCGATGACCCCGCAGAATCCGGTACTCCTTCTGGTCGATGACGACCCGTTAGTCAGGCAGGTGGTCGGCCGATTTGGCGCCGAAGCCGGCTACGACGTCGTGTCGTGCGCGGGCGGCACACAGGCGCTCGATCAGCTCCAGCGCCGGCCGGCGTTTGCGCTGGTCGATCTGCGGATGCCCGACGTCGACGGCCTCCAGGTGCTGCGGGCGGTTCGCGAGCGCGTGCCCAGTTGCGAAATGGTCCTGATGAGCGGCGAGGCGACCATCGAAGAGGCGGTTGAGGCCGTGCAGCTCGGCGCGATCGACTATCTGCGAAAGCCGCTCGATTTTGATCGGCTGCGCCGGTTGCTCGTCAACGTGCGCGAAGAGGCGGCCAGGCGCCGCAGCCTGCTCGCGATCGAAAGCGACGTGGCCCGCCGTCTGGAGTTCTGCGGGATGCTGGGCCGCAGCTCGTCGATGCAACAGATCTTCAGCCTGATTCGACGCCTCGCGCCCCACGTGCGCCACGTGCTGATCGCGGGCGAGACGGGCACCGGCAAGGAACTCGCCGCCCGCGCGTTTCACCGCCTCGGCCCGCGCAGTCAGCAGCGTTTCGTCACCGTCAACTGCTCGGCGGTGGTCGAGACGTTGTCGGAAAGCGAACTGTTCGGCCACGTGCGAGGGGCGTTTACCGGGGCGACCGAGAACCGCATCGGCCTGTTCGAGATGGCCGACAAAGGCACACTGTTTCTCGACGAGATTGGGGAACTCCCGCTGGCGCTGCAGGCCAAGCTGTTGCGCGTGCTCGAAACGGGCGAAATCCAGCGCGTCGGCGCCGTCGACCGCCGGCGTGTCGACGTCAACGTGTTCGCCGCCACCAATCGTAACCTGCGCACCGAAGTGGCGGCCGGCCGGTTCCGCACCGACCTGTTCTACCGGCTCAACGTGATCGAAGTGACGTTGCCGCCGCTGCGCGAGCATCGCGAGGACATCCCGTACTTGACCGCCGCGTTTGTTCGCGAGTTCGCCACCCGGCTCAATAAGCCGCTGGCCGGCATCAGCGCCGAAGCCGAGCGCACGCTGTGCGCGGCGCACTGGGAAGGCAACGTTCGCGAACTGCGCAACGTCGTCGAACGCGCGTGCATCCTGGCGGACACCGACCTGATCTCGGAGCGCGAACTGGTGGGGGTGGCCACCGCGCCTGAGCGGCCCGTGGTGTCGATGCCGGCGGCGCTGGCCCGGATCGACGCGGCTCCCGCCACCGCGCCAGCTCCCGATGCGCCCGAGCACGACGAGTTCGGGCTCAAGGCCGTCGAACGCGAGCACATCGTGCGCGTGCTCGAGCGTTCACGCGGCAACAAGAAGGCGGCGGCCGAATTGCTGGGCATCAGCCGAAGAAAACTGTATCGCTACCTGGAGGAGTACCGCCTGCACATTCCGCAAAAATCGATCGCCGGCGCCGAGGTGCCTCCGCTCGAGAACGCGACCCGACACTAATCCCGCAGCGCCGCTTCGGCCTTTCGCCAGGGGCCGTGGCGGCGCAGCG
>JBAXOX010000108.1:0-10626 GCA_037133015.1 Acidobacteriota bacterium | reverse complement strand
AGATACTGCCGCTCGGCGTCGTGAAGGGCTTGCGTCCGAAAGGCTCGAAACCGCGGAAACGCCTGCCCCGCCACGCCTGATGCAGGCTCAGTGCCCAGGGCGGGACGCGGATGGCCAACCCACGGACCGATGGCCTGGGCCTGCACCGACGGCGGCGACTCTCCATCCCCGCGGTGTTTGACGGCGACGGAGCGACGGTTCTGTTTTTCGGTTCGATACTCCAGGGCGCGACGCAGCACCAATGAAAAAGCCGCGACCGACGCCGGTTTCTGCAGGTAGTCCCAGGCGCCGCATCGAATCGCCATTTCCGCCGAGTCGGGATCGCCTTCGCCCGTGAAGATGATGACTTCGGGTTCCGACGGCGCAGCGCGCACCGCTTCGAGCGCCGTCAGGCCGTCGCCGTCCGGCAGGTGCACGTCGAGCAAGACGACGTCCGGGCGGGCCTCGATCGCTTTCTGCAGGCCTTCGGCCAGCGTGTACGCGCACGCCACGGCGTGACCGAGTTGGGTGATCGTCTGTGTCAGCGTCGAGTTGACGCCCTTGTCATCGTCGATGATCAGGATGGTCGACATGTGGTGCCCTCGTCGCTTCGTCGAAAGACCATCACCCCCGCGAACGACCGATTCTCGACGGCTCCGCCGTCGCGGCAGTGTGTCGGCAGCATCGGCCAGGTGGAGTCAAAAGGACAGTGTAGCCCTGCCGACCAGGGGCGCAAGAGGAAAAGGACCGCCCCGCAGTAGAATTGGCGGATGACGACCGAGGCTCCCGTTGATTTTATTCGTGCGATTGTCACCGACGATCTGGCTGCCGGGCGGAATGGCGGGCGAGTCCGCACTCGCTTCCCCCCCGAGCCCAATGGATATCTGCATATCGGTCACGCCAAGTCGATTTGCCTGAATTTCGGCGTGGCGCAGCAATTCGGCGGCGCGTGCAATCTGCGCTTTGACGACACGAATCCCGCCAAGGAAGACATCGAGTACGTCGACGCCATCAAGCAGGATGTGCGTTGGCTGGGCTTTGATTGGGACGACCGCGAGTACTACGCGTCGGACTACTTCGAGCGGATCTATCAGTGGGCCGTCGAGCTCATCGGCAAGGGATTGGCCTACGTCGACGATCTCACTGCCGACCAGGTCCGCGAGCACCGGGGGACCCTGACGGAGCCGGGGAGGGAATCTCCGAACCGCAACCGGCCAATCGCCGAGAACCTCGATTTATTTGCGCGGATGCGCGCCGGCGAATTCGCGGACGGCGCTTACACGCTGCGCGCGAAGATCGACATGGCGTCGCCCAATATCAATCTGCGCGATCCCGCGATCTATCGAATCCGGCGGGCGACGCACCATCGAACCGGCGACACGTGGTGCGTGTACCCGATGTACGACTTCGCCCACGCATTGTCGGATGCGGTCGAAGGCATCACGCATTCGCTGTGCACGCTGGAGTTCGAGGATCATCGTCCGCTCTACGACTGGTGCATCGAGCACTGCACGGTTCCGAGCCGCCCGCGGCAAATCGAATTCGCCCGACTCAATCTCACCTACACCGTGATGAGCAAGCGGCGCCTGCTGACCCTGGTGCAGGAAGGCGTGGTTCGGGGCTGGGACGATCCTCGGATGCCGACGTTGAGCGGTATTCGGCGCCGGGGCTATACGCCCGAGGCGATGCGGGAGTTCGCCAGCCGCATTGGCGTGGCCAAACGTGAGAACCTGGTGGACGTGGCGCTGCTCGAAGACGCGGTGCGCGACGATCTCAACAAGCGGGCGCCGCGGGTGATGGCCGTGCTCCGGCCCCTCAAGGTGGTCATCGACAATTTCCAGGAGGGCCACGTCGATCAGATCGCCATCCCCGTGAACCCGGAGAACCCTGACGCCGGCACCCGCGCGGTGCCGTTCTCTCGCGAGCTGTATATCGAGCGCGACGACTTCATGGAGGACCCGCCAAAGAAGTTCTTCCGTCTGGCGCCGGGCCGCGAGGTGCGTCTACGCGGCACCTACTTTCTGAGGTGCGATCGGGCCGAAAAGAACGACGCTGGCGAGATCACGCTGTTGCACTGCACGTACGATCCAGAGACGCGGGATGGCAATGCGCCAGACGGCCGCAAGCCCAAGGCCACGATTCACTGGGTCTCGGCCGCCCACGCGCTCACCGCCGAGGTCCGGCTGTACGATCGGCTCTTCACCAACCCGACCCCGGGCGATGAGGCGGATGGTGGCGACTGGCGGACGTCGTTGAATCCGGCCTCGCTCGAGACGCGGTCGTGCCCGGTCGAGCCGTCGATCGCGGACGCCAAGCCGGGCGACCGCTATCAATTCGAGCGGCTCGGCTACTTTGCCGTCGATCCGGATTCGCGGCCCGGACAACTAGTCTTCAATCGAACCGTGACGCTGAAGGACACCTGGGCCAGGATTACGCAGCGAACAGGACCCTGAGACGAGCGCGCCTCATCGCGCCGGAAACCGGCGGCCGACTCGTGGGTGCTACCGCTGCCGGTAGATCTTCCCGTCTTTCATCACGAATCTGGCGCTGCGGCAGACCGTGATATCTCGTGTGGGATCGCCGGCGAATGCCACCAGATCCGCCAGCAGACCCGCCTTCACCTGTCCGATACGGTCGGCCCAGTTCATCGCCTTCGCGTTGACGGACGTCGCGGCGACAAGCGCCTGGGCGGGTGACATGCCGAACTCGACCATCAGTTCGAGTTCGCGCCAGTTCGTGCCGTGCGCGAACACGCCGACGTCGCTGCCGAGGCCGACGATCACGTTCTTCTTGAGTGCCAACTGAAAGGCGTTCCGTCCTTCGTCGATCGACGGCGTAGGTTTCGACACGCCCGGCTTATAGCCCTGGTTGTAAATCGCCGACGCTTCCTGGGCCGCCAGCGTCGGGTAATAGACGACGCCCTTTTCGGCCATCAACGCGAAGATCTCGTCGGTACCGCCGTAGCCGTGCTCGATGGTGTCGGCCCCCGCCATCACCGCATCGCGCATGCCGTCGGCGCCCGCCGCGTGGACGGCCACCGGGCGTCGCGCGCGCCTCGCCTCCTGCACGGCCGCTTGCAGTTCGGCCAGATTCAACGTCGGCACCGTCGATCCGCCAGGGCCGCGACGATAGTCGGCGTAGAGCTTGACCCAGTCGGCGCCGTGCCCGATTTGATCGCGAACCGCCCACAACATCCGATCGGCGCCCGCCACTTCTTCGGCGCCGCGCGGCAGCGCGAACGTGTCGGCAAAGCCCCGCGGGCCAGGCCCATAGCTGGCCGACGCCACGATGGCTTTGGTCGCCACTTGCAGGCGGGGTCCCGGAATGCGTCCTTCGTTGATGGCTTTCTGCACCGAGACGTCCGCGTAGTCGGCGCCTTCGGTGCCCAGGTCGCGCAGCGCGGTAAATCCAGCCTGGAGCGTCGCCTCGCAGTGGAGCACCGCCGCGATGGTTCGGTACGCCTGTGTCTCCTTCATCACCTGATCGTTCCACGCCGCTTCGTTGTAGGGATGAAGGTAGATGTGCGAGTGGGCATCGATCAAGCCCGGCAGGAGCGTCATGCCGGACAGATCGATCGTGCGAGTGCCGGCGGGCGCTTTGACGTCGCCGGCTGCCCCGACCGCGGCAATCTTATTGCCCGCCACCAGTACCACCCACCCTTCGTGCGGCTGGGGCGTCACCCCGTCGAAGACGCGGGCAGGTTTGAGCAGGACGCTGGCTGCGGCGTCGGGCCGGACCTCGACTTTGGGCGGGGTTTGTCCCGCCACACCCGACACCGCCATCACCAACAGGATCGTCAACACGCGAAGGTATTTCATGATCTCACCGCACGCCAGCATTCGACATCGTGGTCAGCGTGATTGCCAGACACTACGACGGATTGAATGAGAAGTCCAGGCCGAGGCGACCGATCGAGGCGGTCGTCCGGCGCGATCCCGAAGAGTCGGGTGCGACCTGTTCTCGGGGGCTTCTGATGGAGGGCCGGCCGTTGCGAACTAGAATGAACCGTTCGGTGACACGGCCGGGGACTCTTGTATGGTCAGACTGTTTCGCGTTCGCCTCCGTCGCCGCGTTGCCGTCGCACTTGCTGTGCTGACGATCGCGCCGCCCGCCGTGTTCGCCCGGCAGTCGATCCAGGGCTCCGCCCCGATCGTCGCCAGCGCCCAACGGCGCGAGTGCGCCGCCGACCTGCCTGGCACGTGCACCGCGGCCGCGGGCACCGACGCCCGCACCCACCCGTCGGCGCCGGGTGCCGCAGCCCCGTCGGCCCCCACCGCCGAGCCCGCCAAGCCCAAACCGTCCCCGCTCAGTCGCTGGTTCGAACTGCAGGGCGCGACGCTTCTCGCCCGGTATCGCCGTGTGGAGACCAGCACGGGCGTGGTGACCGCTGACCAGATTCAGGATAGCGGTCAGTTCAAGGGACGCGTCAAGTTCGACCCCGCGGGACACTGGACCCTCAATGCCGGGTACGCGACCGGCAATACGTTTATCGGAAGCTGGAACAATACGGGCATCGGAACCGGCGACCGAACCAACCACTGGTATCTCAAGCAACTCTATGTCGGCTACACCCCTGTTTCAGGCGTGGAGATGAGCTATGGCGGGATGGGGTTTGTCCGCGGCGAGTCGACCGAAATCACCACGTATGACAACGACGGCTATCTGGCGGGTGAGCGTATCAGCGTGAGATTGCCGAAACGACTCTACCTCGACGAGTTCGGCGCCACCCGTGGGTATCTCGGCGACATCACCAAGCCGAGCGTCACCAACCGCTTCGATCGCGTGTTTGGCGGCCGGAACTACGACCAGATCTTCGCCACCAAGAAGATCACCAAGGACGTCTCGGTCTCCGGCGACTATACGCGCCAGTCGGGCGTCTCCTACTGGCACGCGGCTTTTGCGGCCAGAACGCCCGCGGCCAAGATCGTCGATTCGGTGCGTGTCGAACGCTACACCCGCGCCGGGACCAAGCCAGGCACCGGGTTTGCGGTCTCTGGCGAGAAGGCCGTGATGACGAGGGTGACGGTTGGATTCGGCTACGCCGACATCGACCCGTTGGCGCAGACGCTCAACGCCGACAAGTTCGCCCGCGGCAAGCGTGTCTACGAGACGGTCAGCGTGAAGGTGGCGTCGGAATGGACGGTGCAGGTGTTCTGGACACAGGCGGTCGGCAACCACATCGCGATTCCGATTCATCGCCGCCTGGATATCGCGCTGGCCTACAACGTGCTCGGCGGCTTTCGGCGACTCGGCTGGTTCAGGTAGAAATCAGCCCTCGAAGCGCCCCGCCAGCAGCCCGTCGGCCAACTCCGTCATCGACGCCACGCGCGGGCAATCCACATCGTGATAGATGCCAGCCGAATCGAGCAACACGGCGGGCAACCCGGCTGCCCGGGCGCCGACGATATCAATCTCATACAGATCGCCGCAGTGAATCGTCGTGCCAGGGTCGGCTCCCGACCGGGCGAGCGCGATGTGGAAGAGGCGCGGATCGGGTTTCTCGATCTGCTCTTCGTCAGACGCGATCACCAGGTCGATCAAGGGTTCGATATCGAGGCGGGCGAACACACGGCGAAGCGTCGGGCTCGTGTTCGACACGACGACGATGGTCAATTGGGCCTGTTTCAGTCGCGTGAGTGACCGGATCACGTCGGCGGGCATGAAATCCCACGTGTTTTCGCGATCGTGGAACGCTTTGAGTTCGGCCAGCGCGGCGTCGGTGTGCGCCGTCCGCTTGATGCCCGCGCCTGTGAGAATCAAATCGAAGTACAGAAATCCGCGCTGTTCGTCGGTCGTGGCACGCACGGTTGCGGCCACGTCGAGCTGCCGCTTGACCAATGGTTCGGCCGCCGCGAGAACGGCCGCGTCCACCAGCACGCCGTGCCGGCCGAGCGCCTGCGCCGCCCGTTCCCAGTTGGGGCACACCAGCACCCCGCCCGCATCGAGAAAAACGGTCTTGTACCGCATACAGAGCCTGTTCCAGCGCACCGGGCCTGGCGCGCCGCCGTCACGTCGCAAGAGCGAGGACGCGCACGTCGCGTCCGACCAGACGGGGCCAGCGTCGACGACACCCGCCATCGTCCGACCCCATCGAAGGGTAAGTCTGCCATCCGGGCCCGCTTCTGTCGAGTGGGTACCCACGACCGTGGGTACCCGCGACCGGTGCCCCCGCCGGGTTCCCGCGATCGACGTTTGTGCCGGGGTCCCGCTCAAGAAGGTCCCGTCTGGCTTTCCCATTCAAGTTTGTCAGGCCCCTGCCGATCTCCTTGTGTGGGACACGGATCGGCCGTGTCGTGGATCCGTCGTTGGTGCCGGCGATGCGAGGCCTTCGGGCGTGACGCACGTCGGGAAGAACTGCCGTGGACTCATTCAAGCAGGAGTGCGTTATGGGAAGCAACTGGACCGTCGGCAAAAAACTCTTTTCGGCGGTGGCGGTACTGATTGTGATGATTTTGACCGGCAGCGCGTCGTCCTGGTGGACCGAAAGAGAAGGGTCCGCACGATTCGACACCGCCGTCGAGCGCGCGCAGAAGATTCGGTTGGCCGCCAAGCTCAAGCGGCTCGGATTCGAAATGTACGCCGGGGAGAAGGTGCAGATCCTGGCCGGCTACGACAACGACAAGCAAAACCTCGAATCGTGGATGCAGAAGAACAAGGTCGCCGACGCGGACTTCGACAAGACGGTCCAGACGATCACCCCCATGATTCGGGTCCAGGCCGACAAGGATGCGCTGGCCAAGAGCGTCGCGATCAACGAACAGTTCTTCAAGAACAACGAGGAAGTGCGGTCGTTGATTGCGGCCGGCAAGTTCCACGACGCCGAGTTGCTCTCTCGCGAAAAGAATCGGCCGCTGGTTGAGCAGAACGGCGCCATCATCGACTCCATCCTCGACTCCCAGGAAAAGAGCCTCGCAGCGGCAGACGCCGAAGGCCAGGCGGCCACGGCCAGGGCCATGGGCATTATTGCCGTGACCGTGTTGGTGGGCCTGGTGATTGGCGGCATCGTGGTGTGGGTGGTCCGCGGAATTACGCGGGCGCTTCGCGACACGGCCGCCGAAATGAGGACGTCGGCCGAGCAGGTTGTGGCGGCTTCGTCACAGGTGGCCTCGTCGGCGCAGTCGCTCTCGCAAGGGTCGACCGAGCAGGCGGCGTCGCTTGAGGAAACCTCCGCCTCGATGGAGGAAATGGCCTCGATGACGCGCAAGAACGCGCAGAATTCGCAGCAGGCGGCCGGCCTGGTGGTCGAGACCGAGAAGGCCGTCAAGGAATCGAACGTCGCGCTGGCGGCGATGGTCGAGGCGATGGCTGGCATCCGCGATTCGAGCGGCAAGATCTCGAAAATCATCAAGACGATCGACGAGATCGCGTTCCAGACCAATATTCTGGCGCTCAACGCCGCCGTCGAAGCGGCACGAGCGGGCGAAGCGGGCATGGGATTCGCGGTGGTGGCCGACGAAGTGCGCAACCTGGCGCAGCGGTCGGCGCAGGCGGCGAAAGACACCGCCAGCCTGATCGAGGACGCGATTGCCCGGTCGCAGCAGGGGAGTGACCGCGTGACGCAGTTGGGTTCGGTGATTGCCGTGATCACCGAGAAGGCCACGCAGGTTCGGTCGCTGGTCGAAGAGATCAGCGTGGCGAGCCGCGAGCAGACGCAGGGCATCGAGCAGGTCACCCAGAGCATTTCGCAGATGGAGCAGGTGACGCAGACCACGGCGGCAACCGCGGAAGAGAGCGCGGCGGCCAGCGAGGAACTCAACGCCCAGGCCGAAACCGCCATGCAGGCGGTCGCGGGCCTCGAAACGATGGTCGGCGGGTCGGGCTCGGCCGGCGTGGTGGTGCACAAGCCTGTGCACAAGGCTGCTCCGGCGGTCGGCGGCAAAGTGTTCAAGATGGCGTTCAAGCCCAAAGCGGCAGGCCCGGCGCTGAGCAAGGCCGAAGAAGCGATCCCGTTCGACGATACGGGGACGTTCGGCAAGTTCTAACGCAGGGTTCCGAGACCGCGCGCAAGGGGTCGGGCGACGCTCCTCAGGATGTGGGGAATCCGTCACCCGGTCCCTTTCGCGCGTACCCACGACGCCACGCGGTGGACGAGTGAAGGGCTTCCACACACCGAAGCACCGGTCCCGCGCCAGGGCTGGCTATACTGGACCCCATCATGGTCCTGCGCGCGACCCACGCCTCGTCATCCTTCATCATCAGCCTCAAACCCCATTCACTGGCCGTCAGCCGCGACGACACACTCGTCGTGTCGTGGGATCTCGGCGGGCGTGTGTATAGCGTCTACGAGCACGACGTGACGTGGCGGCGGGGCTTGAGCGGTGCGGTGCTCGAGAAACAGGGCGGTGGGACGGACCGAGTGCTTGAGCGTCTCACGCCGTCTGAAGCCGACACCGTCGTGGACCGCGCTGCCGCATTCGCGCGCGACACCGCGGAGGCGATCGTCGGGCCGGCGTGGCGGTGGTCGGCCCCGTACGAGAGTGTCGTCGCGCAACTGATTTTGTCGCACCTGCGTCTGGCCAGCCGGTTCGACGCGGCGTCCGCGCGGATTGACGCCGATCGGTTCGCTGCCGTGTACGGATCGGTTGGCATGCTGCCGCCAGACCAGTACCTGTCGCTGGTGGTGCATGCCACGTCGGGGTGTTCGTTCAATACGTGCACGTTCTGCGATCTCCATCACGAGGGCTATCTCGTGGCGTCGCCCGACCAGTTCCGCGAGCACGTCGCGGCGGTTCGCGAGTATTTGGGCGCATCCATCACGCTACGTTCGAGAGGGATCTTTCTGGGTGCGGCCAACGCGCTGGCGGTGCCCATGGCGACGCTGGTGCCTGTCTTCGAGATACTCGTCGAGGAGTTGGACGCGATACCCAGAGGCGTATCGGCGTTCGTGGACGGGTTCACGGGCGCGAAGAAAACGACGGCCGAGTACCGGTCGCTCAGCCATCTGGGGCTTCGACGCGTTTATATCGGTCTCGAGTCGGGGCACGACCCGTTGCTGACGTTCGTGCAAAAGCCAGGTCGTGCGGCAGACGCGGTCGAAACGGTGCAGCGCGTCAAGGCCGCCGGCGTGCAGGTCGGCATCATCGTGATGACCGGTCTTGGCGGCGACCGCTACGCGTCGGGCCACGTCGCCGACACCGTCGACGCCATCAATCAGATGGGATTGGGCGAAGGTGATTTGGTCTACTTCAGCGACCTGGTCGAAATCGCCGGCACGTCGTACCCGCAGTTCGCGGCACGGGACCAGGTTCAGTCGCTCTCACGGGATGTTCGCCGAGAGCAACGCGCCGCCATCCGCGCCGGCCTGCACTTCGACGGCGCCTCGCCGCAATTCGCCACCTACGATATTCGCGAGTTCGTGTACTAACCTCGGGGGGAACAGTCGAGGCGCGATCCATGCTGGACGCGAAGCTTGGGTCGAGGCGCGATCCATGCTCGACGTGAAGCCTGGGTCGAGGCGCGATCCACGCTGGACGCGAAGCCCGGGTCGAGGCGCGATCCATGCTTGGAGCCAAGCATGGGTCGAGGCGCGATCCATGCTGGACGCGAAGCCTGGGTCGAGGCGAGATCCACGCTTGACGCGAAGTCTGGGTCGAGGCGTGATCCACGCTGGACGCGAAGCCTGGGTCGAGGCGTGATCCACGCCGGACGTGAAGCCAGGGTCGAGGCGTGATCCACGCCGGACGTGAAGCCAGGGTCGAGGCACTTCGCACCCCGGCCCCGCTCACGCGCGCCGGCAAAACATGCCTTACCGGGGCTCGTCGCCGACCTGACGAGCACGCTATTCGCGCAGTCCGTCTTGGCCCTATCGGCACGTTTTGCAGACGTCGCCCATCGTCGTCGCTCAGGGCTCGCTGTCGGCTTGGTTCGAGGGGCCGGGGTGCGAAGCGCCTCGACCCCGGAGTGACTGTCGACTCATCCGATCGTGGCGACCACTGGCGCGTGGTCACTGGTGCCCGTCTCGCGAAACGACGGGCAGGACGTCGCCGTGGCGGCCACGCTGGCGCTGGCAAGGACGTAGTCGAGGCGCCAGCCGATGTTGCGCTGCCGCATGCTGCGCCACGGCGGCCACCAGGTGAAGAGGTTCGCATTGTCCGGATCGAGTGCCCGGCCCAAGTCGACCAAGCCGTGGCCGATCACCTGCTCGAACAACTCCCGCTCCTGCGGCGACTGACCGATCGCATCCGGCTTGCGCTCCTTCGGATGCACGTCCATCTCGGTGCGTGCCACATTCATATCGCCGCACAGCACGACGGGCTTCCCCTCGGCTTCGTGGCGACTGGTGTAGCCGGCCATGGCTTCGAGAAAGCGAATCTTGGCACCGAAATCTTTGCCGCCATTCGGGACGTAGATCGACGAGACGACAAACGGGCCGATGTCGGCCGAGACGATGCGGGTTTCGTGGTCGAAGTCGGGATGGGTAAAGACGGGGGGATCGGGACAGCACGCTTTCCGCACAAGGAGCGCCACGCCCGAATACGCGACCGCGCCGTGCCAGTAACTCCAGTAGCCCTCGAGTTGCTGCAGGGCAGCCGGCACCTGTTCACGCGCCGCCTTGAGTTCCTGCAGGCAGACCACGTCGGGCTGCTCGCGTCCTATCCATTCCTCAACCTGCGCCTGGCGGGCGCGGATGCCGTTGACGTTCCAGGT
>JBAXOX010000107.1:0-10813 GCA_037133015.1 Acidobacteriota bacterium | reverse complement strand
CCGGAGTGATTACCGGACAAATCCTGGAGAAGACCGACATGACATCAAAGAAGACGTTTATCATCACGGGCGCCACGCTGGCGATGGCGGCCATCGCGGTGGCGGCGGTCGTCACGCTGCGCGCGTCGGGCGAGTCGATCAACTACGCCGATCTCGCCAAAATCAAGGCCGAAGGCATGCAGCGTTCGCAGGTCATGGAACTGTGCAGCTGGCTGTCGGATGTCTACGGTCCGCGCCTGACCGGCTCGCCGATGGCGCAAAAGGGCGCCGACTGGGCCGTGGCGAAGATGAAGGAGTACGGCTTCGTCAACGTGAAGGTTGAGCCGTGGGTCAACCGCAACGGTTTCGACCGCGGCTGGACCAACGACAAGTTCTACATGGCGGCCTCATCGGCCGATGGCACGTTCGCGATCCCGGGCACGCCCACCGCATGGACGCCGGGCACCAAGGGCCTGGTGACTGGCGGCGTGGTTCTGGTGACGGCCACCACCCAAGACGATCTGGCCGCGTTCAAGGGCCAGCTCAAGGGCAAGTGGGTGTTGACGCAGGCGGCGCCCGACGTCGCGGCCTACTGGGATCCGCTGGCCAAGCGCTACACCACCGAACAACTGCAGACCATGGAGTTGCAAACCGCTCCGGGACTTGAGTTCGGCATCACGCCTCCGGGAGCGGGCCGTGGAGGCCAGGGCGGCGCACCGCAGGCCCCGCCGGCAGCACCTCGCGGAGCCGCGTCGGGTGCGGGGACGACGCCTGCACCTGCGTCCGCTCAAGCCGGACAGCGCGGCGCCACCGCGCAACCAGCACCGCCCGGCGCGGCAACCGGTCAACGCGGCGCCGCGGCAACGCCAGCGGCGACTCCCGCCGCTCCAGCTCAACCGCCAGTGGGCCCCATGGGTTTCGCCGCTGCAGCCGCCGCGCGCAACGCCTTCTTCCTTGCCGAAGGCGCGCTCGGCACGATCTCGACCGCCCCGCGCGGGCACGGCATCTACACGATTGGCGGCAACCGCAACGCCGATCCGGCGACCACGCTGCCGGCCATCGCGATCCCCGCCGAGCAGTACAACCGCATGGCGCGCATGCTCGCCAAGAACGTCGCGGTGACGATCGAGGCCGACATCAAGAACACCTTCTATCCCAATCCCGCCGTCTTCAACATCGTCGGCGAGCTGCCCGGCACCGACAAGGCCGACGAGGTCGTGATGCTCGGCGGGCACTTCGACACCTGGCACGCCTCGACCGGCGCGACCGACGACAACGTGGGCGTGGCGGCGATGATGGAGGCGCTTCGGATTTTGAAGGCCACCGGCGTGAGGCTGCGTCGCACCGTGCGCGTGGGCTTCTGGGAGGGCGAAGAGCAGGGACTGATCGGATCGCGGGAGTACGTCGCGGCGCACTTCGCGAGCCGTCAGGCGCCGCAGGCCGCACCGGGCGCACCGGCTACGCCGGCAGCCGGTGGACCCGGCGGATTCGGCGGCCCGCAGGGCCCGCTCGAGTTCAAACCCGAGTACGAAAAACTGTCGGTCTACTTCAACATCGACAACGGCACAGGCGCGCTGCGCGGTCTCTACCTGCAGGGCAACGACGCGGTCGCGCCGATCTTCCGCGAGTGGATGGAGCCGTTCCGCGCGCTGGGGCTGACGACGCTCTCGAGCCGGAACACGGGCGGCACCGATCATCTGTCGTTCGACAGCGTGGGCCTGCCGGGCTTCCAGTTCATCCAGGACGAGATCGAATACAACGCGATGACGCATCACACGAACCTGGATTCGTATGAGCGGCTGCAGCCCAACGACGTGACCCGGATGGCGACGATTGCCGCCGGCTTCGCGTATCTGGCGGCCAATCGCGACGACAAGCTCCCGCGCAAACCGCTGCCGGCGCCCGGACAGGGACAGGGCGGACGCGGCCGCGGCGGCCAGTAGTTCGGGGCCGCGAGCGATCGCGCGAGTCGTGGGATGCTTCCGCCTTCGCGGGCATGACGAGTGATCCGCGGGCGTCGGCTGAGGTTCGTGATGCCCGCTGAGCCGGCATCCAGCGAGGGGCAAGTCGAGCAGGCTCCCACTTCTCGGGTCGGAATCCCGAACTGGTGGAGGCTCTGGCAAAACCAATCGGGCAGACATGTCGAAGACGGCCGGAAACTCAGTGTTTCCGGCCGTTGCTGTGTACCGCACGCGCCGCGCGGTCGGCGAAGGTGGGGCACCGAGCGTGCGTGATCAGCCCGCCGCCGAAGGGGCACAACCGAACATGAGTTCGGGATTCTCAAGGAAACCCGACCGATTCTGGCGTTCACAATCTGCGAACTATCGCTTCCGAAATCGCCGCGCTTGGCGTATGGTATGGCCACGCTGAGACGTGTCTCCAGTCTCGGTTCGGCCCGATCGCCCCCCTTCTGGAGATCCATTCTTCGTCATGTTCGTGAGCGGACCACGGGTCCGCCCCGAGAGATCGACGACCACGGTTGATTCGTTGCGCTGGTCAGGACATCTTCTTGTGAACCGCCGCGCGGTCGGCGGATCGACGGCTTCATTGATTCGTGGAGGAGGCATTCATGATGTGTCGGTCAATCAGAATCGTGTGGACGCTGTTGCTGGTGGCTCTGGTGGCGGCATTCAGCCCGCTGCCGGTACTGGCGCAGGGCAGTTCGACCTCAACGCTGTCGGGCACGGTCACCGACGCGACGGGCGGTGTCGTACCGGGCGTGGACGTGACGGCCAAGAACGACGCGACGGGTGTGTTGTTCAACGCGGTCAGCGGGTCGAACGGATCGTTTACGATTCCGGCCGTGCCTTCGGGCACCTACACGGTGACGGTGAGGCTGATGGGCTTCAAGACCGCCGTCCTCAAGGGCGTGGTGGTGACCAACGCCGGTCCGGCCAACGTCAAGGCCGTGCTCGAACTCGGCGGACTCGAAGAGACCGTGATCGTTGCCGGCGCGCAGGAGATCATTCAGACGCAGGCGACGTCGGTGGCCCAGACGCTGTCGGCACGACAGATCAACAATCTGCCGGTCCCGGGCCGCGACGCGTTCTCGATCGTGTCGTACATGCCCGGGGTGACGACCACGGACGGTTCGATCCGCGGATCGCAGGTCAACGGCCTGCCCACCAGCGCGGTCAACATCACGCTGGACGGCATGAACATCCAGGACAACTACGCCAAGACGTGGGACGGCATGTTCACCCGGGTCAGCCCGCGGCTCGACGCGGTCGAAGAAGTGACGGTCTCGACCGCCGCGCAGGGCGCGGACATGGCGGGGCAAGGCGGCGTCCAGGTGAAGTTCGTCACTCGTTCCGGGACGAACAAGTATCAGGGCAGCGCCTACTACTATCTGCGGCGCGACTGGATGAACACCAACACGTGGTTCAACATGCACCGCAACGTTGATGCGCTCGGCAATCCGACGCCCAAGCCTGTGCTCTCGCAGTACCAGCCCGGCGGACGGTTCGGCGGTCCGGTCCGGATCCCGGGCCTCTACGACGGCCGCGACAAGTTGTTCTTCTTCGTCAACTACGAGTGGGTCAGTTCGCCTGGCGCGCTGACCGGCACGCGGACGATCATGAGCCCGCAGTCCGAGCTCGGCGTCTTCCAGTACGCCGGCGGCTCGCCGGTCAACCTGATGACGCTGGCGGCGCAAAACGGGCAGGTGGCGCGCATCGATCCGATTGTCGCGAAACTGCTCGCCGACGTCCGGTCGTCGACCTCGCAGGGCTCGGTCGCCGCGACCACCGACCCGCTGACGCAGTCGCTCACCTTCCAGCAGACCACCTCGTCAACGACGACCTACCCGACCGCGCGCGTGGACTACAACCTGACATCGAAACACCGGCTGTCGTTCTCGGCAACCACCAATCACATCGTGTCCGACCCCGACACGACGAACGGGTATCAGCGGGTGTACCCCGGATTCCCGGTGCACGCGCTTCAGGACTCGCAGCGTTACACCGGACAGTTGAGCGTGCGGTCGACGCTGACCAGCAGCATGGTCAACGAACTGCGCCTCGGCGCGACGGGCGGTGCGACCAAGTTCGCGCCGGACCTGGCGACGTCGATGTTCAGCAACTCCGGCGTGGGCAACATGAACGGCTACGCGATCGGCTGGAGCACGTTCAAGAGCATCAACAACCCGTATGGACTCTCGGCCAACAGTTCGCGCGAAGGCAAGACGCGGGTGATCGAGGACACGCTCAATTGGATCAAAGGCGCCCACGCGATGAACATGGGCTTCTCGTTTACGCGCGCCGAGGTGTGGCTCTACAACCAGCAACTCGCGCCGACGGTGGCCCTCGGCATGACGTCGTCTGGCGATCCGGCCGACGGGATGTTCACGACGGCGAACTTCCCGGGGGCCTCGACCACCGACCTCACCAACGCCAAGGCTCTGTACGCGGTGCTGACGGGCCGCATCACGTCGATCGGCCGCAACGCCCGCATCGCGGGTGACGGAACGACGTACAACATCCTCGGCGCCAGCAACCAGCTGGGCCGCCTCCCGCAATACGGGACGTTCATCAACGACTCGTGGAGGGTCAAGCCCAATCTCACGGTCAACGCCGGGTTTCGGTACGACTGGCAGTTGCCGTTCTTTGCGTTGAACAACAGCTACTCGACGGCCTCGATGGCCGACATCTTCGGCGTGTCCGGCACGGGCAGCGACCTCAACGTGGGCTCGACGGTCTCGGGCCTGGGCAACCTGTTCAAGCCCGGCACGCTCCAGGGGAGCGCGACGACGTTCAAGATGCTGACGCAGGGCACGGGCGGCTACAAGACCGACTGGGGCAACCTGGCGCCCAGCGTCGGCGCGGCCTGGACCATCGGCTCCGACAACGGCCTCCTGCGGGCCATCTTCGGCAAGCCGGGCGACTCGGTGCTGCGCGCGGGCTACAGCGTGTCGTACCAGCGCGGCGGCATGAGCGACTTCACCGGCGTGTTCGGCGCCAACCCGGGCGTGTCGATCGACGCGACGCGCAACCTCACCAACGGCAATCTCGGCACGCTCCCGCTCCTGTTGAGCGGCGGCGATCTGGGCGCCCCGGGCATCAACCTCCAGCGCGTCTATCCGATGGCGGTGCCCAACGCCAGCTCGAGCGTGTACGCGTTCGATCCCAACATCAAGACGCCGCACTCCTCGTCGTGGTCGGTCGGTTGGCAGCGTGCGCTTTCGAAGAGCACGTCGCTCGAGGCGCGGTTCATCCACACGGGCAGCTACGCCACGTGGACCGGCGGCCAGATCTCGTTCATGAACTACAACGAACTCAACATCCTCGAGAACGGGTTCCTCAACGAATTCAAGGTGGCGCAGGCCAACCTGCAGGCCAACATCACGGCCGGCCGGGGCAACACCTTCGCCTACACCGGCGCGGCCGGCACCTCTCCGCTGCCGATCCTGCTCTCGTATTTCAACGGGTCGAGCGCGTCCGCCGATTCGACCAAGTACACGGGCGCCAACTGGACGACGAGTTCCTACGTGCAGTCGCTGTACCCGCTGCTGCCGAATCCGTACACGATTGCCTCGTCGATCCGCACCAACGCCACGATGCTGGCCAGCGGTGTGGCATCGGGACGTCCATCCAACTTCTGGGTGGCCAACCCGGATGTCAGCGGCGCCTACGTGGCCACCAACGGCCCAGACACGTCGTACAACGGCATTCAGTTGCTCTTCAATCGGCGGTTCGCCAACGGCCTGATGCTGCAGGCCAACTACACCTACGGCAAAGGCAACATGTATCAGTTCTACTCGTTCCACAAACCGTGGATGGAGACCGAGCAGAACTATACGAACGTCTACAGCCAGGGCGTCGGCAATGCCACCGGCAACGTGCGGCACGTGTTCGCCGGCAACTGGATGTACGAGCTGCCGTTTGGCAAGGGGAAAGCCATCGGCGGCAACGCCGGTCCGATCGTCAACCGCATCATCGGCAACTGGAACATCCAGGGCGTGGTGCGCATCCAGAGCGGCCGCATGGTGGATTTCGGCAACGTGCGGCTGGTCGGCATGACCAAGGACGACCTCCAGAAGATGTTCACGATTCGGATGGCGGGCGACCCGGCCAACCCGTACCGGACGCTGACCTACATGCTGCCGCAGGACGTCATCGACAACACCGTCAAGGCCTTCAGCGTCAATGCCACCGGCTACAGCGCGGGCGCGCCGACGGGCCGGTATTTCGCGCCAGCCAATGGGCCCAACTGTATCGAGTCGATTGCCGGCTTTGGCGACTGCGGCGTGCGCAGCGTCATCGTGACGGGGCCGCCGGTCATCCGGGTGGACATGAACGTGGTGAAGCAGCTGGCCATTGTCAAGGGCGTCTCGATGGAGGGTCAGCTTCAGATCTTCAACGTGTTGAACCGGGTCAACTTCAATCCGCTTACCGGCTTCGGCGCCGGGATTGGCAACAACGCGAGCGCCAGCACGGCCGACGGCTATCAGGTGACCGGCGCGGTCGATTCGTCGCGGACCATGCAGATGGCGATTCGCATCAGTTGGTAACGACGGGAGGCTGACGGGCCTCGGTGCCCGCGGCGCCCTGTTCGACGCCGGGTGACCCGGCCGGATCGCTGGTCCGGCCGGGTCGTTTTGTTTCCGCCACGTTACTTCTTGCGCCGGAGCCCGTCTTGCTTTAAGGTAGCCCAATCTCGCGTAGTGTGAGGAGTGTTGTCGGCTCAGCCAGACACCGAAGCGGAATCGCGTGGTCCAGGCTGATGCGACACGGCGTCCCTTGGATCGAATCAGCGGGGCAAGAGCGGGGGCTGCGGAAGCTTCGTTGTCGGCACTCCGCGCGGGAATCGACGCGGCTACGGGTCGGGGTGAGGAAGAGGCCGACGCGCGGGCGGGTGGATGCGCAGGCGGATCCAATCGAGCAACGGCTTTGATTGGCTTGGGGAATCAACGTCACAGGCAGGAGGAGAAGTCCATGCAAGAGCGTCTCGTGAGGCTGGCCGTGCTGCTGTTGATCACCCTGGTGATCAGCGCTCCGGCGTTCGCCCAGGGTGCCAGTTCGGCGTCGGCGTTGTCGGGCACGGTTGTTGATATTTCTGGCGCCATCATCCCGGGTGCCGACATCGCCGTCAAAAACGACGCCACCGGCAATGCCTACTCTGCGGTCACCAACGACCACGGGTTGTTTACGATCCCGGCCCTGGATCCGGGCACCTACACGGTGACCGTCAAGTTGATGGGCTTCAAGACGGCCGTCATCAGGGAGATCAAGCTGATGGCGGGCGTACCGGTCGGCATCAAGGCCACGCTCGAAGTTGGCGGGCTGGAAGAGACGGTCGTCGTGACCGGCGCCACCGAGGTTGTGCAGACGCAGTCGGCGGCGGTGTCGTCGACGATGGTGGTCGAGCAGGTCTCGCGCCTGCCGCTGGCCTCGCGCGACACGCTGCACTCGGTGACGGCGCTGCCCGGCGTCATGACGGTCGCCGGCAACTCGGCCCGCAACTCGACGATCAACGGACTGCCCTCGACCGCGATCAACATCACGCTCGACGGCGTCAACGTGCAGGACAACTACAACCGCGGCACCGATGGCTTCTTCGCCTACGTGAATCCGCGGCTCGACTCGATTGAAGAGGTGACGGTGTCCACCTCCACGCCTGGCGCCGAAAGCGCGGGCCAGGGCGCGGTGCAGGTGCGGTTTGTGACGCGCGGCGGCACCAACCGGTTCTCGGGCAGTGCGTTCGACACGTACCGCACGTGGAAGTGGGCGACGCCCTACTGGTTCAACCAGTGGACGACGGCCAAGGAACCCGACGGCAGCGTGTTCCGCGATCGGGTGATCGTCAACGAACCGGGCTTCCGGGTCGGCGGCCCGGTCTACATTCCGAAGCTGTTCGACGGCCGCGACAAAGCGTTCTTCTTCTTCACGTACGAAGACTTCCGGGTCCCGAGCGCGACCTCCAGAACGCGCGTCGTCATGACGCCGCTGGCGCAGACTGGCGTCTTCACGAAATCGGACGGCAGCACGATCAACCTGCTGACGCTGGCCGCGGCGGCCGGGCAGACCGCCACGATCGATCCGACGATGGCCAAGTTGCTGGCGCAGATGCGGTCGGCCGGCGATGCGGCGCCGCAGAGCAAGTACGACACCCGCGATCCGAACACCCAGAACCTGAGTTTCAACGCGGACAGCAACCAGTTCAGGAAGTACCCGGCGATCAGGCTCGACTACAACGTCACGAAGAACCACCGGGTCACCTTCGTCGCCCGCTACCAGACGTTCGACTCCACACCGGACCTGCTGAACACGGCCGATCCGGCCATCGCCGGCCTGCCGTACGGGGTGGGCGGGCAGTCGTCGTACCGGTATTCGGGCACGTTGAGCATGCGGTCGGTGCTCACGCAGAACATGGTCAACGAAATCCGGTACGGCCGATCGGGCGGCACGACGTACTTCTTCCCGGAACAGAAAGACCACAGCATGTGGTCGGGCATGAACGGCTTCGCGATTGACTTCGGCGGGAACATCGGCGGGAACACGGCCGCCATGGGCCTGTCGGCGCCCTACAACCAGAACTTCTACCAGACGCGGTACGGTCCGACGACACAGCTGGAAGATACCCTCAACTGGATCAAAGGCCAGCACACCATGTCGATGGGATTCGCGTACTCGAAGATCGGCATGAACAACTTCGACTGGAACTACCCGGTCCCGCAGATCACGCTCGGTCTGGATTCGACCGATCCGGCCACCGCGTTCCTGGCGTCGGCGCTCGGGTCGGGCACCACGGCGTATTATCAGGCCGCCAACATGTATGCGGTACTCACGGGCCGGGTTCAGCAAATCGCCGACAACGTCTACCGCGACGGCGCGAGCGGCAACTACGTGTACGGCGGCCTGCTCAACCAGGAGGCCAGTCAGGACATCTACGGCCTGTTCTGGCAGGATTCGTTCAAGCTCAAGCCGAATCTGACGGTGACGGCCGGGCTTCGCTACGAACTGCAGATGCCCTTCAAGGCGTTGAACAATCTCTACTCCCAGGTGCCGGCCTACGGCGACGTGTTTGGCGTCTCGGGGAGCGGCAACTTGTTCAAGCCGGGCACGCTCACCGGCACCAAGACGTCGCTGGTGCAGTACACCTCGGGCGGCGGGGCCTACAAGACCGACAAGAACAATGCCGCGCCGAGCGTCGGCATCGTGTGGCGGCCGTCGATCAGCCACGGCTTCCTCCGTGCCCTCTTGAGCGAGGATCCGGTGCTGCGCGGCGGCTACTCGGTGTCGTATAACCGTTTTGCCACCGCCGTGTTCACCGGCGTGTTCGGCAGCAACCCCGGCCCGAGTCTGGCCGGCACGCGGAGTACGGCCAACGCCAACCTCAACCAGGACGGTCTCGGCATGCCGGTGCTGCTGAGCCAGTCGACGCGGCTGGGCGCGCCCGCGTTCCCGACCTCGCCGACATTCCCGTTCTACGGCGCCTACGGCGACTCGCCGCGCGTGTTCGATCCGAATATCGCGACCCCGCCCACCTACTCGTGGAGCGCGGGCTTCCAGCGGCAACTCGGCAAGAACACCGCCATCGACATTCGCTACGTCGGCAACAAGACGGTCGGGGTCTGGACGCTGACCAACCTCAACACGGAAAAAGCGATCGTCGAGAACGGATTCATGCAGGAGTTCCGCGTGGCACAGGCCAACCTGCAGGCCAACATCAAGGCCGGCGCGGGTAATACCTTCGCCTATACGGGACAGCCGGGCACCAATCCGCTGCCGATTCTGTTCGCCTACATCACCGGTCAGCCGTCGGGTTCGTCCACGGCGGCCAGTTACACCGGGTCAAACTGGACCAGTTCGACGTACGTGACGCCGCTGGCCGTCAATAACCCGAGCCCGACCGGCCTGGCCAACAGTCTGCAGGCCAACCTCCGCGCCAACGCGGTCGCGGCGGGCCTGGCGACCAACTTCATGCAGGTCAACCCGGATTACACCGGAGCGCTGGTCGAAAAGAACGGCGGCGACACGCGCTACAACGGCCTTCAGATCGAGTTGAGGCGCCGGATGGCGAGCGGCCTGCTGGTGCAGGGCAGCTATGTGTTCTCGCGTTCGTACACGTGGACGCAGCCGACGCTGCGCAACGGGCTGTACGGGGGCTACAACAACAACATCCTGCAGTCGGGCAGCCTTGGTGGCGTCGATCACGCGTTGAAGGTCGACTGGGTGTACGAGCTGCCGTTCGGGAAGGGCAAGACGTGGGGCGGCAACGTCAATGGCTGGATGAATGCGGTGATTGGCGGCTGGGAATTCGACGGCAACGCGCGATTCCAGAGCGGCCTCATCAACACGTTCGGCAACGTGCGCCTGGTGGGCATGACCGACAAACAGCTGCAGGATATCTACAAGGTCTACCACGTGTGGGACTCGGCGGCGAATCGGGATCGGGTCTACATGCTGCCGCAGGATTTCATCCAGAACACCGTCTACGCCTTCAGCACGTCGGCCACCTCGGCCACCGGCTACTCCGGCACGGTGCCCTCCGGCGCCTACTTCGCGCCGGCCAGCGGCCCGGATTGCATCCAGGCCTATGCAGGGCAGTGCGCGCCGCTCAATCACTTCGTGAGGGGGCCGTGGTTCGGCCGCGTGGACCTGAGCGTGGTGAAGAAGGTGCATCTGCCCGCGCGGATGAACGCCGAGATTCGTCTCGACATCATCAACGCGCTGGACACCATCAACTTCATTCCGATCGGGATGCCCGGCACCAACACCACGTTCTCGAACTGGCAGGTGACGTCGGCGTATCGGGACAACAACCAGCAGCAGGATCCGGGCGGCCGGCTGCTGCAGTTGGTCACCCGCTTCAGCTGGTAGTCGGCTGAGGCTGG
>JBAXOX010000106.1:0-11081 GCA_037133015.1 Acidobacteriota bacterium | reverse complement strand
CTGGTGCGGCCGGTCGATTTAACTTGGGTTTCTCAGTTCCTCGAGAATGCCTTCAAGGGCGTTGATGATCTCGACTCGCTCCACCTGGTGCTTGGAGAACGTTAGTTTCAAATTGAACGTCTTGGCGGGCGCCCGGTAGTTAAACGTAAACGCACGCGGACGACCTGGTTTTGCCCTGGCGACCGCCTCGCGCACCGACTGGCGTGTGGGCTTGGCGCCCCCGCGCGTCATCTGTTCGACCAACGCCATCATTTTCGCGGGGTCAGACTCTCTAACTATCTGTAATAACAACGATTTAGAGGAAATGTCGGCCAGCCGACAAAGCGTTTTAATCTCCTCTGGCATCTTATTAATGGCCATCGTCTCTGTGACGGCCGTCCTGGACTTACCAAGACGCCGCGCCAGGTCTTCGTGCGTAAGTCCCTGCTTCTCAGCGACCGCCGCCAACGCCTCGGCTTCTTCGAACGCCGTGAGATCTTTTCTCTGGAGGTTCTCAATCAGCGCGAGCTCGATGACCTCGTCTTCGTCAACGTCCCGAATCACGACAGGCAGTTCGCTGAGTCCCACCTGCACCGCCGCCTGATAACGACGCTCACCGGCGATAATCTGGTACCGGCCTCCGCGTGCCCTGACAATCAGCGGTTCCAGAATGCCCTTCTCGGCAATCGACGCCATCAATTCCGAAAGATCACCCATCGTTTGCCGAGGCTGATCCGGATTGGGATCGAGTTGATCGATGGCAATCAGACGGCCGATCGGTGTTCCAGCGTGAGCCGACAGCGTGTCGACATAATGTTCGTCGTGGCGCATGCGTATGGTTTCGGGCAGACCGGCTCTCTTAGACACGCTCGATGACCTCCTCGCACAACTGGTAGTACTGCGTCGCCCCTGACGACTCCGGAGCGAAGCTGAAAATCGGTTCCTTGTAAGCCGGACTCTCCTCGAGCCTCACGCTTTTGCTAATCACGGTGTTGAACACCTTGTCGCCGAAGACCTTCTTGATCTGTTCGAGAATGTCTCTGGCCAGAGCGGTCCGCTTGTCGTGCATCGTGATGAGCACACCCAGTAAAAGCAAATCGGGGTTTGCCCGACTCCGCACCTTCTCCACCGTCTCGAGCAAGTCGTCCGTCCCCTCGAGCGCGAAGTACGACGCCTGAATTGGCACCAGCAAATGGGTGGACGCCACCAGCGCATTGACGGTGAGCAACCCCAACGTAGGCGGACAATCGATGACAATCGCGTCGTAGTCGCTCCGGATTGGCTCGATGCGATCCTTCAGCCTGAAGTGCGCGTCAAGTTCGCCAACCAATTTCGCTTCGAGCTTGGCAAGCGCAATCCTGGCCGGGGCGATCGACAGATTCGGAACCGTCGAGACGTGGACAATCGAGGCCAGCGTCACGCCGTCATCCGCCATCACGTCGTAGAGGCTCCGTTCGGTGCGCCGAACGTCCAGATACGACATGCTGCTGTTGGCCTGCGGATCCATGTCCAGCAGCAACGTGCGCTTGCCGCGCAACGCCAGCGCCGCAGCCAGGTTGATGGCCGTCGTGGTTTTGCCGACTCCGCCCTTTTGGTTGGCGATCGAAACAATCATGTGGGATGGCCCGTCGAAGTCCTTTGCGTTGCAGGTTCGGCGACGGAAACACGCAAGTGATGCCGGGGCGGGTTCATTCTAGGCGGGCGGAAGAAAGGGTGTCAAGCGCGCGACGAATTGGGCCGAAGTTGCAGCCGTACGCTACATCTTGTACTTGCCGAGTTCGTCCGGATCCAGACTTTCGAGCCAGCGCTGCAGGCGGTTCGAGTCGGTTTTGTCGGGCGAAAAATCAATCGATTTCGCGTGGTCGATGACGTATTCCTCGACGTAAATCGGGGCCTGGGTGCGAAGCGCCAGCGCAATGGCATCGCTGGGTCGGGCATCAATGGCCACCACCTCTTCGCCGCACCGCACGTAGATCAACGCGAAGAACGTGTTGTCCTTCAAGTCCGACACCACGATCCGCTGCACCGAGGCGTTGAGGTCTGTGAGGACGTTCCGGAGCAAGTCGTGCGTCATCGGCCTCGGCGTCGCGATATTTTCCATCTGCAACGCAATCGCATTCGCCTCGAAGACCCCCACCCAGATCGGCAGCACCCGATCGCCCTCGCGGTCGCGAAGGATGATGATGGGCATACTCGTCACCGGATCCACCATCAGTCCCTTGATCACCATTTCAATCTGCATCGACTCTCCTGCCGTCTTTCTGTGCACAACCTAGGCGTTGTCGCCCGGCGTGTCAAGCGATTCCCGCAACCGCCTGCCCCCAGAGGCTATGCGGCCCGGCCCGCTCGATCAACACCGAGACGATATGCCCCAACTGATCGGCCGACCCCGGAAGATTCACCACGGTATTGCCCGTCGTTCGACCCGAAATTTCGGAGTCCCGCCGCCGGCTGATGCTGTCGATCAGGACGTCGAACCGCTGGCCAACCTGCCCGGCGTGAATCGTCCGCTGTATCCGATCCTGCGCCGTCTGCACTTCGCTGAGACGCCTCGACTTGACGTCGGCCGGCACGTCGTCGGTGAGGCGCTTGGCCGCCAGCGTTCCCGGCCGCTCGGAATAAGCGAATGAAAACAGCGAATGGAACTGAACCCGTTCGATGAGCGACAGCGTGTCGGCGTGGTCGGCCTCGGTCTCGCCCGGGAATCCTACGATGAAATCGGTCGACAACTGGATGTGCGGAACCTTGTCCCTGAGATCGTCAACCAGGCGCAGGTAGTCCTCGCGCGTGTGGCGCCGGCGCATCGCGGCGAGCATCCGAGTCGACCCCGACTGCACCGGCAGATGCACGTGTTTGCAGACCTTGGGCAACCGCGCGATCGCCTCAACCAGTCGCGGCGTCACATGCCGCGGGTGCGGGCTTGCAAATCGAATCCGGTCGATTCCTTCGATGCCGTTGACCGCCTCAAGCAATCCGGCGAAGTCGCAGTCGGGATCGTCTGGAGCCTGATAATGGTTGACGATTTGCCCGAGCAACTGCACTTCCTTCCGCCCGGCAGCGGCGGCGTCGGCGACCTCCGCAAGAATGTCGGCTTTCGGCCGCATTCGTTCGTGTCCACGGGTATACGGCACCACGCAGAACGCACAAAAGTCGTTGCACCCTTCGATCGCGGTGACGTAGGCCCGCACAGGATCCGCGCGTCGTGCGATCCCCAGAGGAAACGACACGTCGTCGTAGGGATTGATGTCAATCTGCCGACGCGAGGTGGCAAGCGCCTGGTCCACCAGCGCCGGCAGACGTTTTTCCGCCTGCGTGCCGACGACAATATCCACGTACGGCGACCGGCGAAACAGCGTCGCGCCATCCATCTGCGCCAGGCACCCGGTAACCGCCACGACTGGTTCGCGCCCCAACTCGATCGACGCCGCCCGAATTTCTCCGATGCGGCTCACAACTTTGTCTTCGGCTTTTTCGCGGACCGTGCACGTATTCAAGATCACCACGTCCGCCTCGTCGACCTCCGACGTGCGTTGGTAGCCGGCCGCCTCCATCAACCCCGACATCCTCTCGGAATCGTGGAAGTTCATCTGGCAGCCGAACGTTTCGATCAAATACGTTCGAGACATCTACTTTCGCTTTCGCCTTTCGCCTTTCGCTCCGGCGTCATGGTCGGTTGACCTGGCGGCAATCATCTCGCGCGCCGCGGACCTGGCCCCGTCGCTCACCACCGCCCCGGCCATCATTCTGGCCAACTCGTCGATGCGCGCCTCGTCTCCCAATCTCTCGATTGAGGTGACGGTCCTGCCCTGTTTTACGACCTTCGCGACGCGGTAGTGGCTCTCGCCGGCGGCCGCTATCTGAGGCAGGTGCGTGATGCACACTACCTGAAACTGTCTTCCGAGGGCTTGCAGCCGCTGCCCAACCACGTCGGCGACTCTCCCCCCGATGCCCGCGTCGACTTCGTCGAACACCAGCGTCTTGCCAAGCGAATCGGTGGATGCCAGCGTCTTGAGCGCCAGCATGATGCGGGAGAGTTCCCCGCCCGACGCCGTTCGCGCCAGAGGCCTGGGCTCTTCGCCCGGATTCGGCGACACGAAGAACTGCGCGCGGTCGATCCCCCGCGCCGTCCAATGGTCCGTGTCTTCGGCCGACGCCTCGAACCGAACCTCGAACCGGGCGCGCTCCATCGCCAGCTGTCCCAACTCGGTCTCGAGCGCCGAGGAAAAGCCCACAGCCCGTTCGCGGCGCAATCGGGAGAGACGCGACGATCGATCACGGTACGACTGCGCGGCAATCGCCAGCTGCGATTCCAGTCGCCGAATCGCTTCTTCTGCTGAATCCAGCCGTTCCAACTCGCGCAGGCAATCGGCCCGACGCACGGTCACCTCCGCCAGCGTAGGACCGTACTTACGTTTGAGACGCTCCAGCGCAGCCAGCCGGTCCTCGACTTCCCCCAGCCTCTCGGGCGAGGCATCGATGTGGGCGCCGTATTCCCGAACGAAGCCCGCCAGCTCGTCGAGTTGGGCGTCGACCGCCACCCGGCCGTCCACGAACCCCTGGAATCGCGCATCGAACTGGGCGAGCTCCCCCACCCGCTTCCAGACCACGGCCAGCGATGTCACCACCGAGGAGTCGTCGTCGTACAGGCGGGCATACGTCTCGTCGCACAGGTGTTTCAGTTTTTCAGCATTAGAGAGGAGCCGCTTCGAAATCTCCAGTTCCTCGTCTTCGCCGGCCTCCGGTTTGACGCGGTCGATCTCCGCCAATTGGAAGCGCAAGAACTCGGCTCTGGACGCCTTGTCACGTTCCGCCTTCTTGAGCTGGTCCAATTCGGATCGCACCCCAACCCAGTTGGCGTGCGCCTGCTCTACCGCGTCGCGCTCAGTCTGCAGCCCGGCGTAGCTGTCGAGCAAATCGAGATGGATATCCGGATTGAGCAAGGCCTGATGTTCGTGTTGACCGTGGAGATCGACCAGCGCCGCGCCCAGTTCCTTGAGAGCCGACGCGGTGACCAGTGCACCGTCCACGAAACTGCGGCTTCGGCCCTGCGCACTTACCTCGCGCCGAACGATGACTTCCCGGTCGCCATGTTCGAAGACAGCCTGGATGATCGCTGTTTCTTCGCCTGTCCGAACGACATCGGCAGAAGCCCTGTCTCCCAACAGCAATCCGACGGCGCCCACGACGATAGATTTGCCGGCGCCGGTTTCGCCTGTCATCACGCTCAGCCCAGACTGAAACGTCACTTCGAGCGACTCGATCACGGCCAGATTCCGGATGTTCAGATATCGCAGCATATCCACCGCCGATTAGAGAGAGCCAGCCGCGGAACTCCCATGATATCACGGGTTTGACAGGGTGTGACCGCCATGGTACGCTTCAGGGGTTCTACAGTCGTTTCGTCGGTCTGACCGGGGTCCGGGTCAGGGTTGTCCCTGGCGACGCCCCGACGCCCGGGAGGGGTACGAAAGCGTGACAGCCAATTCCATTGCCGGCGACGGCGTCATTGAGCTGATTCTTCGGTCGGGCCCGGTCGCCAAATTCGTCCTGCTGATTCTGGCGTCGTTCTCGATTGCGTCGTGGGGGATTATCCTCCACAAACTCTGGCATTTCTACCGGGTTCACGGCCAGACCGCCAGATTTCTTGATGTGTTCCGGCGCAGTTCCAAGTTTTCGGAGGTCCACGCGGTGTGCCAGAGCTTTCCGGCCAGCCCGTTGTCTGGAATTTTTGCGGCGGGCTATGCCGAATTGAATACCCAGTTGAAGCTGCCGGGACAGCCTCCTGCCAGTCCGGGCGGGCTTGCCCCACGTCCTATGCTCAAGAGCTTGTCGGCCGTTGATCGCGCCTTGCTGCGTGCGGCGGCCGTCGAAGTGACGAGGATCGAGCGCAACTTGTCGGTGCTGGCGACCACGGCCAGCATCTCGCCGTTTATCGGCCTGTTCGGAACAGTCTGGGGCATCATGACGTCGTTCCAGAGGATTGCCAGCGTCGGGTCGACCAATCTGGGCGTGGTAGCCCCGGGCATTGCCGAAGCATTGATTGCGACGGCCGCCGGCCTGTTTGCCGCCATCCCCGCAGTGTATTTCTACAATCACTTCGTGGCGGACGTGAAGCAGTTGACGTCGAGCATGGACGATTTCTCGCTCGAGTTCCTGAATATCTCCGAGCGCAATTTTACGTAGGGCGCTTTCGCGCGGACAGAAACGCGGACAGAAACACAGCGCATCATGCCAAAGGTCAGTTCAACTGAGGATGTCGCAATCGGACGTGGCGGCCGCGTTCGCCGCGTGTCGTCGTCGCTTGCCGAAATCAACGTTGTGCCGTTGGTCGACGTGATGCTCGTCCTGCTCATCATCTTCATGGTCACCGCGCCGATGCTGCAGCGCGGTGTCGATGTGAACCTGCCGGTGTCGAAACGCTCGACGGCCATCACCGACGAGCGTGTGTTTGTCACAGTGCCGCTCGCCTACCGTCAAAACCACACGGTGCGACTGGGAGACGAACCGGTGAGGCTCGACGTCTTGGCCGAGCGCATCCGCCAGGCCACTGACGGCCGCGCCGATCGGGATGTGTTTTTGCGCGGCGACGGGGGCATCCTGCTGCAGGAGTTGATCGAAGTGATGGATCGGCTCAAGGAGGCGGGCGTGGAAAAAGTCGGCATCGTGATGAGGCTGCCGGAGGAGCGGTAGACATGGAGCCGGTCACCAGTGTGCTGGTCGCACGCGCCCACCACGTGCAGGGACTGCCCCGGATGGTGACGGTGTCTCTGGCTGCCCACGGTGCGCTGGTGGCAGCCTTGTTGCTAGTGCCCGCGTTGCATCCACCGCGGAACTCCCAGGACTTGCAGCCGGTCATGACGATTTCGCTCGGCGGCGTGCCCGGGCCCCGCGCCGGTGGCATGACGATGATGAGCCGCCCGGCGCAAGGGATCGCGACGCTTCCCGAACCAGTCAAGCCCGCCAGACTTGTGCGGCCCGCGGCGGCCAAGCCTCCGGCCATGGTGTTGCCCGAACCGGGGGCCAAGCCCGTCAAGCCGGCGCCGCGCACGCCCCCGCGTCCTGCCGTCGACGCGCCGCCATCGTCGGCGATCACGCCGCCGCGGGTGCCCTTCGGCGCGAATGCGGGACAGGCCAGCGACAATCCGAACCGCGGGCTCGGGTTTGGCGGACTGTCGACGGGCGGCGGCACAGGGGCCGGCGGGTACCTGGACGTCGCCAATTTCTGCTGCCCCGATTACCTCCTGACGATGCTGCAGTTGGTGCAGAACAACTGGAGCGCGCGCCAGGAGGTGGCGGGTGAAACGCTGGTCAAGTTCCGTATCTTCCGGGACGGCCGTCTTCTGGACATCGAACTGGAGCGATCGAGCGGGTACGCCGCGCTCGATTTGACGGCGCAACGGGCGTTGTTTCTGACGCAGCGGCTGCCCCCGCTGCCCGCCGCGTTTCCCGACGAGCACTTGACGGTCCACCTCCGATTTCCCTATCAACGGTGATGATGCGCCATCGAACTCCTTCGTGTGTCGTGTGCGTGGCTGGTGTGGCGCTGGCCGTGGTGGCCGCCGCCACGTGGTTTCCGGCGGCGTTGGCGGGCGAGGCCCGCCAGGCACCGCCTGCCGCCTCGCAGCCTCCGCAGCAGCAGTCCGAGATTGTGTTGAGTCTGAGCGGCGAGCCTGGCGCGCGGCCGCGCTACGCGGTTCCGGATTTCATCGCACGAAGCTCGGACGCCGAGACAGCCGAGGCGGCCCGTCTGCTGGGTGCGGTGCTCTGGGATGATCTGGCGTTCGAGCGCGAATTTTACATGGTGCCGCGCGACACCTACCGATCGATCCCGGCGGCGACCTCCATGCAGACCGTGCCGTTTGAGCGCTGGCGCGAACTGGGGGCCGATGCGCTGGTGGTGGGCAGCGTCGAGAAGACCGGGGCGGCGACATTTCGTGTGGAGGTGCGTCTGTTTGACGTGCGCACGGGGCGATCGGCGATGGCGCGCGAATACAGCGGATCGACGTCGAATCCGCGGCTCTACGCGCATTCGGCCGCCGACGAAATTCATCAGGCGCAGCGGGCGTTGCGCGGCGCCGCGCGGACCAAGCTGACGTTTTCGTCCGACCGGGACGGCGAGCGGATGGCGGGCACGGTGCAGTCGCGCGGCGTCAAAGAAATCTACATTGCCGACTACGATGGCGCCAACCAGCGTCGCGTCACGATCACCAAAACCCTCAATCTGTATCCGGCCTGGTCGCCCGACGCACGCACGATTGCCTACACGTCGTACCGGCGAGGGTTCCCGGACATCTACTTGTCGCTGATCTACGAAGGCACGATGCAGACGCCGACCGGCGGAAAATACCAGAACTGGTTGTCGGCCTGGTCGCCCGACGGCACCAAACTGTGTTTCACGTCCACGCGCGACGGCAATTCGGAACTCTACGTGATGGATCGTGACGGATCCAATCTCCGGCGGCTCACCAGCAACCCGGCCATCGACACCACGCCGACCTGGTCGCCCAGCGGCACCCAGATCGCCTTTACATCGGACCGGGGCGGGGCGCCGCAGATTTACCTGATCGACGTCGACGGCCTCAACCTTCGCAAGTTGACGAGTGAATCCTACTGCGATCGCCCGACGTGGTCGCCGGCCCCGTTCAACGAAATCGCATATGAATCGCGGACAGGCTCGGGGTACGATATCAAGGTGTTTACGCTGGCCACGCAGGAGGTCCGGCAGTTGACCACTGGCGAGGGCAGCAACGAAAGCCCCAGCTATGCGCCCAACGGCCGGCACCTGGCGTTTTCGTCGACACGCGGCGGCAAGCGCCAGATCTACACGATTGGCCGAGACGGCCAGGGGATCAAGCAAGTGACCACGGTGGGCAACAACCAGACGCCCGACTGGTCCAGGTAGCGGATTTCGAAGGGCGGAGATGAAACCAATGCAGAGTCGATGGGTGGTGCGCGGCGGATGGATGGTCGCGGTTGCGGTGATGGTGCTGATCGGGGTCGGGTGCGCGTCCAGGAAGCCGCCGGTCGCACAGCCTGTTCAGCCTACGTCCTCGATGGCGCCGGCGCTCGACGTAGTCCCGACGCCGCCCCCGCCGCCCTCGACGGTTCAGGTCACCGATTCGCCGGTGGTCACCCCGAAGATGCCCGACGACCCGATGGCCTCGCGGTCGATCGACGACTTGAATCGCGAATCGCCGCTGCAGGCTGCGTTCTTCGATTACGACAGTGCCGAGGTGAGTGCGGCGGCCCGTACGGCGCTCGACGCGAATGCCGCCGTGCTGCGGAAGTTTCCAGCATGGGTCGTCACCGTCGAGGGGCATTGCGACGAACGCGGCACGGCCGAATACAACAGTGCGCTGGGCGAACGGCGCGCGGCGGCGGCGCGCACGTATCTGGTGTCGCTTGGGATTCCGGCCGACCGTCTCCACGTGGTGAGCTACGGCAAAGAGTTTCCGTTCGACGCCGGCCACGCCGAGTCGGCGTGGTCGAAGAATCGTCGGGCGCATTTTGTGATTACATCGAAGTAGGGGCGCAAGAATCGAGATCGAATCATGATGCAACGCGTTCGCCTGTTTCTCCTGGGCCTTGTGCTGCTGGCCGTCGTCACCTCGGCGCCGATCGAGGCGGCCAACAAGGAACATCAGCAGATGATGGCCGACCTTCGCATTCTGCAGCAGCAGACGCAGGTACTGCAGGCACATCTGACCGCCCTGACCGAGGCCCTCAAGATCGTCGCCACCCGTCTCGACGAACAAGCCGGGACGAGCCGGAAAGCGTTCGCCGATCAGAAACTCCTGGTTGACGTCGTCGCCACCGACCTGCGCGTGGTCCGCGAAAAAGTCGACGAGAACAATGTCCGCCTGACGTCGCTGTCCCAGGAAGTCGATGCCATCAGGGTGGCGCAGTCGGCGGCGCCGGCGAGCGCCCCGACCTCGGCTTCTCCGCCGACTGATGCCGGGGCCGCTCCCCAGAACCCGCCGGTCACCTCGCCCTCGACGACGGCCACTCCGACCTCGCCGCTCAACAACCCGGGCGTGTCGCCGCAGCGGCTGTTCGAGTCGGCGCGGGCCGACTACTACGCGGGCCAGTGGAGCCTCGCAATTCAGGGATTCGAAACCTACATCAAGACCTTTCCGAAGAGCGATCTGGCCGACGACGCTCAGTACTACATCGGCGAGACGTACTACAGTTCGGGCCGGTTCCGCGAAGCGGTCGCGGCCTACGAGCGCGTCATCTCCAATTACCCGGCCAGTAACACCATGCCCGACACCTACTACAAGCGGGGCCTGGCCCTCAATTCGCTCGGTCAGGTGCCCCAAGCGCGCGAGTCGTTCGACTTCGTCGTCAAGAACTACCCCGACAGCGACGCGGGAAGGCTGGCCAAGCAGGCGCTCGACCGGTTGAGCCGATCAGGCAAATAACGACTGCACACGACGGCCGACGCGAAGGCGGGCGAGCCGGAAGGGACTCCCATGGCGAACAGCTACAACAAGATCATTCTGGTGGGCAACTTGGGACGAGATGCCGAACTGCGGGCGACCCCGCAGGGCAAGCAGGTGGCGTCGTCGAGTCTGGCGGTCGAGGACTGGCAGAAGAAGGACGATCGGGGCAAACCCGGCACCGAATGGTACAAGATCAAGATTTGGGGACGGCAGGCCGAAACGCTGTCGCCTCACCTGCTCAAGGGAAAGACCATTCTGGTCGAGGGACGGCTGTCGATTCAGACCTGGACCGATCGCGAAGGCAAGACTCGCTACACGCCCGAAGTGTCGGCGGATCGGGTGGTGCTGCTCGGCAGCAGCAGCGGCGGCGGACAGGGCTCCTCGATGAGTTCTCGCGGAGAGAACGGCCCGATGGACGACGAGATGGGGCAGAGCCCGGATGTCAACGCCGACGATATCCCGTTCTGAGGTAACCCTTCATCCGCCTGTAAACAGAAGGCCGTAGTGAGACGGCCGGCGATGGTGTTGCTCCGATTGCGGCGTTCCGATTGACGCGTTGCTTCGTCCGAATTGATCGCCCCCAACTCGTTCGCCGTCTGTGAGGGAGGAGTTGTCTCAATGAGCGACGCGCCCCCCCCCGTCTTTCCCGATTTGCGGCGC
>JBAXOX010000105.1:0-11391 GCA_037133015.1 Acidobacteriota bacterium | reverse complement strand
TTCTGGATGTACTGCTCGAACGCCGCCGCCTGATCCGCCGGCGAATAGGTCGTCCCGGACACGGTCAGCGTCTTGAAGTTCATCTCGGATGTGCTGCTCGGGATGTAGAGCAGGTCGTTCCCCGACACGGTGTCCCCGTTGGCGTCGCCCGAGAAGACATAGCTCGTGTTGCCGTTGGTGCGCCCATCGTAGAAGATCGACACGGTGGTCGCTCCCCACCCGAAGTAATGGGCGGAGTAGTTGACCGCCGCGAAGATCCGCTTGCCCGGCGAGTTAAACGAGTAGCCGAGCGGCGGGTTGTTCGGGTTCGCCGGAATCGGGTTGCCGCTGCCCCAGCCGCTGCCCGCCGTTGACGAGGGCTCGACCAGGCTGCGCGCCACGCCATAGTTGAACCCGGTCTTGAACGAGAGCCCGTGATCGAGCGACTTGGTCACCGCACCCGACATGTTCCACGAGTAATTCTGGTTCTGGCTCTTGATCACGTACGCCGCCGTGATGTTCTTCCCAGGGGAATTGTTGACCCGGATGACGCACGGGCCGTTCTCGGACCCAATCGTCGTCACGCACGCCGGAGCCACGCCAGGGATGGCCACCCAGCGCGGCCGGGTGTCGATGCCCGTGTACGCCGAGTCGGGCTGCGGGAGGTTGGCCTGGACGTACAACGGTTCGTTCAGGTCGCGCCCGTACATGAAGTCGAGCGTCCCGACCATCCCCCAGAACAGCTTGCGGTCCACGCCGATGTTCGACCGCCAGGTCTGGGGAAACCGGAAGCTCTTGTCGGTGACGTCGATCTCGTAGCTGGCCGCCGTGCCGCCGGTCGCCACCGGCTTGTACTTGTCCGGATTCGGGTTGAACGGGTAGGCGCTTACGAATGAGCCGGAGTCGAGAAACCCGTACAGCACGCCGGTGTTGCCAATCTGGTTCGAGATCCAGACGTACGGCGGCTTGCCGCTGAACACGCCGGTGCCGCCGCGAATCTGCATCCTCTGGTCGCCCGCCACATCCCAGTTGAAACCCACTCTCGGGGACCAGTACGGGGTGGTGGCCGGCAGCGCGCCCGTGTTGTACTGCGTCGGCGTACCGTTGTCGTTGAACGTGAGCGTGTTGGCGACCGGGTTGTTGAAGGCGGTGTTCCCGAACTTCGGAATGTCGACGCGGACCCCGCCCGTGATCGTCACGTTGTTGGCAGGCCGCCACGCATCCTGGAAGTACGCGCCGCCATACAGCACGTCGAGCGACTGGAGCGGTGGCGTCGTCTGGCCCGGCTGCAGCAGGTACTTCACCTGGAACCGGTTGGGCACCGCCGCCGCGGTGCGATTCGGGTTGGCCACGTACCCGTTCGCATCGGCGTAGAAGTCGGCGAGCGTGTTGTACGAGTAGGCGCTCTGGATGCCGAAATAGAACGAGTTGTCCGAGTGGAACTTCTCGATGTTGCCGCCGAAGGTGAACGAGTGGTTCTTGTAGGCCTTGGTCACGCTGTCCTGCGCCTGGAAGGTCGTGTGCCGGAGCAGGTTGTACGGCGTGAAGGGCTCGTTGCCAAACATGGTGTACGCGCTGCCGTCACCCGCACCGATGACCACGGTTGGGAACAGCGGCTGCTGGCCCTGCGGCCCGCGGCTCTCGTCCTGCTTGATGTAGCCGACGAGCAGGTTGTTGATGAAGCTCCCCCCGAACACCGAGTTCCACTCACCCACGGTCGACTTGAGGTTCTCGACGATCTGGTAGTTCGAGTTGGCGAAGCCCAGGAACTGCGTGGTGTTGGTCGCGCGGCTCCAGGCCCCCAGCGACGAGGAGCCAGACTGGTAGATGTTGCTGCTGGAGTCGAGCTGGTTGTACCGGAACGTGACCTTGTTCGAGCCGTTGATGTTGAAGTCGCCTTTGGCCATCCACGGCTTGGCGGGCGTGTTCTTCGGGATGTCGGTGTACACCCCGGTGTCGTAGCTGAGGTTCTGCTTGAGGTACGCCTGCAGGGTCGCCATGTCCGAGCAGAGCACGCGGGTCATGCTGCCCGACACCGGGGCGCCGCCCGGGTTGCAGGTAAACGTGCTCAACGGGCGGACGTCGCTCTGTTTCTCGAACGAGCCGAAGACGAACAGCCGGTTCTGGACGATCGGGCCGCCGGCCCAGAACCCCGTCACCGTCGTGTCAAAGGTGCCCGGATTGAAGGGAAGACCGGCCGCGTTGGTGCCGACTTCGGACTCGTTCCGCTGGCGGCGATAGACGGACCCGGTGAAGCTGTTGGTGCCACTGCGCGTGACCGTGTTGACGCCCGCGCCGGTAAAACTGCCCTGCCGGACGTCGAACGGCGCCACATTCACCTGGACCTGTTCGATCACTTCCAGCGACACCGGCGCGACGCCCGTGCGGTCGCCGATCTGGCCGGTCGACACGCCCAGGCCGAAGGAGTTATTGAAGTACGATCCGTCGACGGTGACGTTGTTTGCGCGGTTGTCCTGGCCCGCGATACTGCCGCTGGCGCCGTACTGAGGCGTCAGCCGGGTGATATCGGTCAGGCGGCCCGAGACCGACGGCAACGACTCGAGCTGCTCGCGCAGCACCGCGGTTGCAGCACCGGTGCGACCCGAACTGAACACCGGGTCGGTCTTGCCCACCACCGTCACGGTCTCATTGACCGCCGCCACCTTCAACGTGAAGGCCGCGTCGGCGGTCACGCCCAGCGCGAGCATGACATCCTTCAGCGCCTCGGTGGTAAAGCCGGCCAGCGCGGCGCTGATCGTGTACGGGCCACCGACCCGGAGACCGGACAGGAAAAACCGCCCGTCGGCGCGCGTGACGTCTTCGTACGTCGTGCCCGACGGCTCGTGCCTGGCAACCACCAGAGCTCCCGGGACAACGGCCCCCTGCGCGTCCTTGACGGCGCCTTGCACGTTGGCGGTGGTCACACCAGCCTGGGCGAACGCGAATGAGGGCAGCAGCGCGAACAGCACGACCGCGCAGAGACAATATCTAAGCTTCATACCAGTTCCTTTCTTCCTCCGCTTAAACGGGTTGCGAGCACACTCTCGCGCACATCATGGTTTCAGGCCACATCGGAGCGAGCGCCGCCGCCACCCCCAGAGCTACCTTCCCGAACTGCCGCATCACTGCACCTCTTCTATGGTTGATAAGCGAGACGAGCGCCAGAAACTAATTGACCAGCCATCTGACGCGGGGACCCAGGAAGTATTTCACGCCGGTGTTGCAGGAATGTTTCAATATGAGTGGGCGGCCTCAGCATTTTCAGCATAAGCGTTCGCTTTCTGGACGAAGGCGAGCAGTCGCTGGTGGACGAAAGCCGTTTGGATAGAAATGATGATAATTGAAGCCGTGCTCGACTGCAACGCCCGGGCGACCAAGTCGACTCCCCCTACGCCCATGCCACCGGCCGACTCGCGGGATGTCCGCCGGGCTTTCGACCCGGCGCGGGACGGGCCAGCGCCCGACGAGCGCGCGGGGAGCACGCGCTCCCTGCGGTGCCCGTCGCTCATGCTGCTAACATGGGGGAGGTGTCCATTCCACCAGCCCTCCGGCGCATTGCCGCTGCCCTGAGTTACCGCGACTTCCGCGTGATGTGGGCCGGTGCCTGCGTGTCGAGCATCGGCACATGGATGCAAAAGGTGGCGCAGAGCTGGCTCGTGCTCACGCTGACCGGATCGCCCTTCTACCTCGGCCTCGACGCGTTTCTGGGCGAACTTCCCATCCTCTTGTTCACGCTGCTCGGGGGGGTGGTGGCCGATCGGTACAACCGGCGGGCCATTCTCCTCATCTCTCAGTGCGTCCAGCTCTCAACCGCGTTCGCGCTGGCCGCATTGGTCCACTGGCACGTGATGCAGGTGTGGCACGTGCTGATGCTGTCGTTCATCACGGGAACGGCGCAGGCCTTCGGCGGCCCTGCGTACCAGTCGCTGCTGCCGTCGCTGGTCGAGAAACACGACGTGCCCAACGCCATCGCGCTCAACTCGATCCAGTTCAACGTCGCGCGCATCGTCGGGCCCCTGCTGGCCGGCGTGGCGCTGGCGGTCTGGGGCTCGGCCGCGTGTTTCGCGTTGAATGGCGCGTCGTTTCTGGTCGTCATTGCGTCGCTCTTGATGCTGCGCGCGGTTCAGACGCTGCCCGCCCACACGCAATCGATGCTCAAGGAGATGCGCCGCGGTTTGGGGTACGTGCGCGCCAGCCCGCTGATTCTCACGCTCACCTTCCTCGCGCTCTGCACGACGATGCTGGCGTCGCCTGTCCTGACGTTGCTGCCCGTCATGGCCCAGCAGGTGTTTGCGCTGGATGCGGCCGGCTACGCCCGCTTGATGGCGTTTTCGGGGTCGGGTGCCGTCGTGGGCGCCCTGGGCGTGGCGTGGCTGGGCCGTTTCCCGCGGATGGGCACCACCGTGCTGGGCGTCCAGATGGGTCTCGGCCTGGTACTCGCCGCGTTCGCCTCGTCGCGATTCCTGCCGCTCAGTTACGCGCTGCTGTTTCTCGGCAGCATCGGCCTGATGATGAGTTTTTCGCTGCTGATGTCGCTGGTGCAGCTGGCCGCGCCCGACGCGATGCGCGGTCGCGTGGTCAGCATCTACATGATGGCGTTCCGCGGCGGCATGCCGCTGGGCTCGCTGGCGGCCGGCTACGCCGCCTACCGCACCTCCGCGCCGATCACGTTGATGGTGGCGGGCCTGCTGCTGAGCCTGGTCGCGACGATTTTTCTGATTCGGGGACGGACGGTCAGAGAATTCTGATCCCGGCGTGACGCCCGTTCGATTCGGTGCCGCCGCAACATCCCACACGTAACCGTGAGGCCCGCTGGTGCGTCGTCGCACAGGAACGCTCGTTGGCCGTCATCCGGTCGGCCAACGACTGTTCCCGGCTTGCGCTGACGCGATATCGTGGTTGGTACGCGCCCGGTCTCGGGTGGACCTATCTCACGCCGAACAGATGCAGCATGCCTTCCATGCTGGCGCCAAGCAGGGCCGCGGCAGGGATCGTGAGCACCCAGGCCCACACGATCTGCCCGGCCACGCCCCACCGCACGGCCGACAACCGCCTGGTCGACCCGACGCCGACGATGGCGCCGGTAATCGCGTGCGTGGTGCTGACGGGCACTCCGAGCAGCGTCGCGGTAAAGATGGCCCCGGCCGCGCCGGTCTCGGCAGCGAAGCCGTGCACCGGCTGCAGTTTCGTGATGCGCGATCCCATGGTGTGAATGATCCGCCATCCGCCCGACAGCGTGCCGAGCCCGATGGCGGCATGCGCCATCAGCACGATCCAGAACGGGATCATCATGTGGCCTGCCTGATCGGTCACCAGCGGCCGGTAGAGAGGCACGGTGAAGAGCACGCCCGCAATGATGCCCATGGTCTTCTGCGCGTCGTTGGCGCCGTGGTTCAGGCTGAACAGCGCGGCCGACACCAGCTGCAGCTTGCGAAACCAATGGTCCACGCGCCCGGGCGAGGTGTCGCGGCAGATCCAGTAAATCCCCACCATCAACAGAAATCCCGCCCCCATCCCGATGAGCGGAGACAACACGATGAAGATGAGCGTCTTGGTCCAGCCTCCGGTGACAATCACCGACCAGCCGGCCTTGGCGATGGCGGCCCCGGCGTAGCCGCCAATCAGGGCGTGCGACGAACTGGTCGGCAGGCCGAAATACCAGGTCACCAGATCCCAGACAATGGCGCCGAACAGTCCCGAAAAAATGACGCCGAACGTCACGGCATGGATATCGATCATGCCAGACCCGATGGTCTTGGCGACGGCGGTGCCGAACCCGAACGCCGCCACGAAATTGAAGAACGCCGCCCACACCACCGCTTTCCCCGGCGACAGGACGCGCGTCGACACGACGGTGGCGATCGAGTTGGCCGCGTCGTGGAAGCCGTTGATGTAGTCGAAAATCAGGGCTGCGGCGACCAGCGCGATGACGATGGCAAGTTCCATGGCAGCGCTACGCGTGCTTCAGGACAACGCCCTGGATCACGTCCGACACATCCTCGATCGAGTCGACGGCTCCTTCGAGGTAGTCGAAGATTTCCTTCCACTTGATGAGCGTGATGGGGTCTTTCTCGTCAACGAACAAGGCGCTAATCACTTCCTGGTGGATCCGGTCGGCTTCGTTTTCGAGCCGGTTGATTTCCACCACACTGGGCGTCACCGCCTCGTGCTGCTCCATGTGCTTGAGCGCCAGGCGAATCTGCTCGCAGGCCGTCACGATAATCCGCGAGAACTGCCGCACCCCGTCCCGCACGTGGGTGATCCGGTACTGTTCGAACAGGTGGGCCGCCGCGTCGATCGCATCCATCACGTCGTCGAGCGAACTGGCCAGCGCGTGGATGTCTTCACGATCGATCGGGGTGACGAACGTCTTGTGGAGGCGCTGGAAGATCTCGTGCGTCAGGTAGTCGCACCGGTGCTCCAGTTCCTTGATCTCAGCGGCCTTGCCGACCGACGGCGGGTCCGACGAGAGCATCTCGTCGAGCAGTTTGGCGGCGGCCACCAGATTGTCGGCGGCGGCCAGAAAATCCTGGTAGAACTTCTCTTCCCGCGGAATCAGTCGAAATCGCACCCCACACGCTCCCTTCCATCAACGCAGCGGTGATCTTAACAGAAGGCGGCCGACAATCGTCCCGGCAATCGTCGGCCATCGTCGGCGGGTGCCGCGGATGGACGCGCGGCCCGACACACGGCTTTTACTTGCCCGGATTCACGCCATCGCCTACGCTAGTTTCCATGCAGGACGTCCTTGCCATCATCCTTGGGGGCGGTCGCGGCAATCGCCTGTTCCCCCTCACGCAGATGCGATCGAAACCCGCCGTCCCGATTGGCGGCAAATACCGGCTGATCGACATTCCGATCAGCAACTGCCTGCATGCCGGGCTGCGGCGGATTTTTATCCTGACGCAGTTCAACTCCGCCTCGCTCAACCGGCATATCTCGCAGACCTACCGGATGGACATGTTCTCGGGCGGGTTCGTCGACATCATGGCAGCCGAACAGACGCCCGACAACCCGAACTGGTTCCAGGGCACCGCCGACGCGGTCCGGCAGGCGGCGCGGCACTTCGTCGCCTACACGGCCGACTATTATCTGGTGCTGGCCGGCGACCATCTCTACCGGATGGACTTCGCCAAGCTGATCGATTCGCACATCGATCGCAACGCCGACATTACGATTGCGGCCCAGCCGGTGGCGCCCGAGATGGCCGGCGAAATGGGCATCTTCCTGTTCGACAGGGCCGGCCAGATCGTGGGCTTCGAAGAAAAGCCGTCGGCCCAACGGCTGGCCCAGATGGACCGCAGCATCCCGGCGAAATCAAGCTTCGGCGGCTATCAGCCCGACAAGCCGTTTATCGCGTCGATGGGCATTTACGTCTTTTCGCGGGATTCGCTGCTCGATATCCTGGCCGAGAACACCGCGACCGATTTCGGGCGCGAGGTGATCCCGGCTTCGCTGTCGACCCATCGGGTGAATGCGTTTCTCTATAACGGATATTGGGCCGACGTCGGGACCATCGAGTCGTTCTACGAATCCAACATGACGCTGACGCGGGACCACCCGCCGTTCCGGTTCTACGACGCGAAAAAGCCCATCTTCACGCGGGCCAGATACCTGGCGCCGTCGCGCTTTATCGACGCGCGGGTCGAGCACGCGCTGGTGGCCGAGGGGTGCTACATCAACCGCTGCACCGTTGAGACGTCGATCGTCGGCATTCGGGCGCGCATCGACGAACGGGCGCGCGTCCTGCGGTCGGTGCTGCTGGGGGCCGACTACTACGAGGACGACACCGAAGACGCCTCCACACAGGCGGTGCCGCTGGGTATCGGGCAGGATTCGATTCTCGACCGCGTGATTGTCGACAAGAACGCCCGCATCGGCCGCGGCGTGCGCCTGGTCAACGAGCAGCACGTCGAGAACGCCGACGGCGAGAACTACGCGATCCGCAACGGCATCATCGTGATTCCGAAAAACGCGGTGATCGAAGACGGCACGGTGATTTGACGCCCGCGCTCACCGGTGTCGAGGTCTATTCGGCGAGGGCGCGCAAGGCGCGGGGCGGCAGGAACCACTGGAGTTGTCCCGGCTCGGCCGGCGGCAGCGTCGCCACATCGATTCGGCACACCGCGCCTTTCTTGAACGGCACCCCATCGCGCGCACCCAGCAGCCGCGCGGCCGCCATCCCGATCGACGGTTCGTGCCCGACCAGCGCCACACCTCGTCGCGGCGGCAGCCGGGCCAGTTCGGCCAGCAGCGCCTCGTATCGCCCGCCGGGTCGAAGTGCGTCCACCACGATCACGTCGGGTGCGTCGCGGCAGGCCTCCGCCAGCAGCGCCGCGGTCTGCGCGGCTCGCACGAGCGGGCTGGTGAGGATGTGATCAATGTCCACGTCGAGACGACGAAGGCCCTTGAACTGGATGCGCAGGCGTTCGACGCCCTCGTCGGTCAGCGGCCTTGAGGCATCGTCGGGACACGCCCGGGTGGTGTCGGCCGCAATGCCGTGACGAATCAAGTACAGCGCGCAGGTTGATAGCATCGGTAGTCTCCGGTCTTCTGGCGGGCGCGATCACTGGCTCCTCTGCGAAGACATCCGCAATCCACCACGGGCGAGCCTCGATCCGTCATCTCCCGGTCCCGCCGTTCGGGCCGACACGGGAGGCGGCCCCGACGGGGCGCCCGATCACGTCCCTTCGGCCCCCATCGCGCGCAGCGTGGCCGCGGTGCGCCGCGACTGCGCCGCCACCGACACGATCGTCTCACGCTGGACCAGGTAGAGACTGTGCAGCCGGCGAACGCGCTGGTCGATTTCTTCGGTCAGCGCCCGGAGCGACCGTCTCTGCGCGGATGCGGAGGTGGCCGCCTCGGCGTCGCGGATCCGGCCGGCCAGCACTTGGTAGTCGTGCAGCGTCCCGAGCACGTCCTGCAGCGCCTTGAGTCGTCGGATCGACCCGGTGAGCCGAAACCTCCCCAGCTCGGAGGCGATCTCCAGGGCGTATCGGAACTTCTTGAGCGCAATGCGCACGTCGTGAAGCGGCCCCGGCGCGAACACGGCCCCGACCGCCCGGCTTGCCTCGTCGAAGCGGGCCACCCGAATTGCGAGCCGGTCGCCGGCCTGAATTGCGCAGCGGTTGGCCTGACCGGGTCGGTTGAGGTCGGCGGCGGCAGCCCGCAAGCGTTTGATCAGTCGAAGCGGATCCTGATCGGCCAGCGCACGCGCGACCCGGGCGTGGAGGTGTTCGCGTTCCGCCCTGAGGCGGGAGCGGACGATGGCGAGGCCCGCCGCGTGATCCGGGGCGCCCGCCTCGATCTCGACGAGCGTGTCCAAGGCGACGTCGAGTTCGCGCAGCGGCCCCAGATGTTCGGTGACCGCCCGCACATCCCGCCGAAGCGATCGGGCGACGTGCTCGCCGGCCGCCGGCATGAGCAGCGGCAGCATTTCCCTCAAGCGGCGACTGGCCACGCGCGCCTGGTGGACGGCTTCGACCTCGCCCTCCACCGCCGGCCCGACTTGCCGATCGAGGGCGGCAATGCGCCTCCGCATCACGAGCCCGGGCCGCGCCAACGTCCGCATCAGCCTATTATAGTGGTGAGGTTCACCCACCACGGCGACAGCCCGGCTTTGTGGAAAGCGCATCGCGATGCAACTAGCCGCCATCGACATCGGCACCAACTCGCTCCACATGATCCTGGTGCGGGTCGCGCCGGACGGATCGTTTACCGTCGTGGGGCGCGAAAAAGACATGGTGCGGCTTGGAGCCGGCGGCCTCGAGGGTCGGCCGCTCAGTGAGGCGGCGATGACGGTGGCGCTGCAGACGCTGTCGCGCTTCAAGCGGCTGGCCGATTCGCGCGCGGTCGACGAGATTATCGCCGTGGCCACCAGCGCGGTGCGCGAAGCGCCCAACGGCGGCGATTTTCTTGCCGCCATCAAGCACCACACCGGCATCGACGCCCGCATCATCACCGGCGTCGAAGAGGCCCGCCTGATTCACCGCGCCGCGGTTCACGGGGTCGACGTCGGCACGGGCACCGCCGTGGTGATCGATATCGGCGGGGGCAGCACCGAAATCACGTACGGCACGGCCGCCGGCGCCCAGCAGGCGCGCAGCTTCCGCCTCGGCGTCATCCGTCTCACCGAGCGATTCGGCGTGAGCGACCCGCTGAGCCAGGCCGACCAGCGGCGCATGGCCCGCCACATCCGCGCCGAATTGGGCGGCTACCTCGCCTCGCTGGCCAAGGCCGGCTATACCCGCGTCATCGGCACCTCCGGCACCGCGCTCAGCCTCGGCGCCCTGGCGCTCGGCACGCCGAGCGTGGCGACCGAATCCACCATTCACCACCGCCGCGTCCCGGCGCGCAGCATCCGCCGGATCCGCGAACAGCTGACGGCTCTCTCGCTCGACGACCGACTCGCGCTGCCGGGCCTCGACCCGAAACGCGCCGACCTTGCCGTCTCGGGCGCGGTGCTGCTCGACATCATCCTGCGCCAGCTCGAGGCGGTCGAAATCACGCTGTGCGGCGTGTCGCTGCGGGAAGGCGCAGTGCTCGACTACGTCCGCCGCAATCGCGTGGCCATCGAGCGGATCGAGCGCTATCCGGACATCCGCCGCCGCAGCGTGATGGAACTGGCGCAGCGCGGCGGGTCCGCCGCCGAACACGCCCAGCAGGTCTCGCGGCTGGCACTCGCGATTTTCGATCAGACGCAGGCACTCCACCGCCTCAATCAGCAGGCGCGCGAATGGCTGGAGCTGGCCTCGGTGGTGCACGACATCGGCGAGCACATCAGCTACGAAGATCATCACCGCCACTCGTACTACATGGTGAAGAACGGCGATCTCCGCGGCTTCGAGCCCGACGAGATCGAAGTGATTGCCCTGCTCACCCGCTACCACCGGCGAGGAACGCCGAAGAAAAGCCATCCGACGTTCGCGCGCCTGCCGCGGCCGGTGCGCCGGGCCGTCCGCTGGCTCTCGGCGATGCTGCGCGTGGCCGAAAGCCTCGACCGGAGCCGGGCACAACTGGTCGAACGCGTCACGCTCGCCGAGCACGCCGGCGCGTGGCGGATGCGCGTCACAGGCCGCGCTGATCTCGAACTGGAAATCTGGGCGGCCCAGCGCAACAGCGGGCCGCTGGCCGAAGAACTGGGCGCACCGCTGCGCGTGGAGGGTGCGCGAGCCGTTCCGCGGCCAACGCCCGCACGGCCGCGAGCCGCCCGCCGGCACCGGCCTCTACCACGGGGTAAATAACGGCCCCGGTTCGCTACCCGGCACCGTCTCCCGCGACCTACAGCCTTTTCCGGGTCGATCTACAGTGAAATACTTCCATCTCTAGGGGTTTCCCTGATTCCGCTGGTCGGCGGCCAAACGCTACCCTGTCTTAAACCGTCGTCTCTTCCCAATCCGCACCCGTCGTCGT
>JBAXOX010000104.1:0-11421 GCA_037133015.1 Acidobacteriota bacterium | reverse complement strand
CGCACAAACGCCGCGCTCGCGGCCGAAGGCGCGGTGGGCTTCATCGAGCGGCTCTCCCCGGCGCTCGAGAACGTCGACAGCTCCTCGGGCGCGATCGGCAGCGCGGTGAACAACGCGATCGCGACGCTCGTCCCAGTTGTCGCCGCGGCGCCGGCCGATGCGAACATGCGCGCCACGTGGCTCGAGCGTCTCTTCGAGGCGCACGCCGAGGACCAGATCCCCTACATCGAATCCCTCGCCGATCACTGGGGCGAACTCTGTGCGTCGAAGGACGTCGCCTCCGAATGGGCCGACCGGCTCCTCGGAATGACCAGAATGGCGCTCAGCCCCGACAAGAATCTGAGGGGTCACTTTCACGGCACGACGGCGTGTCTGAGCGCCCTGTACGTCGCTGAGCGCTATGACGACCTGCTCGATTTGCTCGAGACCGAGAGCTTCTGGCCGTACAAGCGTTGGGCGGTGAGGGCGCTCGCTGCGCAGGGGAAGAAGGCCGAGGCCATCCGGATCGCGGAGGCCAGCCGCAGCCCATGGGCGAGCGACTGGGAGATCGACCGGCTCTGCGAGGAGATGTTGCTCTCGTCCGGTCTGGTAGATGACGCGTATGCCCGCTACGGTTTGACGGCCAGCCGCGGCGGCACTTACCTCGCGACCTTCCGATCCGTCGCCAAGAAGTACCCGCAGAAGAACGCCAGCGACATCCTCGCTGACCTCGTCAAGACAACTCCGGGCGACGAAGGCAAGTGGTTCGCGGCCGCCAAGGACGCCGGACTCTTCCGGGAAGCGCTGGCCCTGGCAGAGCGTACGCCGTGCGATCCGAAGACCCTCACCCGTGCGGCCCGTGACCACGGCGAGGATCAACCACTATTCGCGCTGGGCGCAGGTCTCCTCGCCCTCTACTGGTTGGCCCAGGGATACGGCTACGAGATCACCGGCGCCGACGTATGGTCGGCTTACGAGACCACCATGAAGGTCGCGGAGCGAATGGGCAAGGCCAGCGAACTGCGAGCGGACATCCGCCGGATAGCGATTTCCGCTCAGGACAGAGGGAACGTCGTCGCCCGCGTCCTGGGCCGAGAGCTTGGCTTACCGTGACACGGCACACGGATCACTTTTGACGCCGCACACGGTCGCATCAGGACACACGACCGTCCTTGACAATGTACAATGATTGTATATCGTATCCTGGTGAAGGTGAGACGCTCATGAACACAACGACCGTGAATGTTTCGTTTCAGGGAAGCCTACTGGCCGAGATCGACCGAGTCGCACAGGCCGAATCGCGCTCGCGTTCTGAACTGCTGCGGGAAGCCGCCAGGCTGTACATCGACCGCAAGCGACGCTGGGACAGACTCTTCGCGTATGGCAAGACCCTCGCCGCGCGCGGACACCTGAGAGAGGAGGACGTTGCGGCGGAGATTCAGTCCTATCGTAAGCAGAAGGCCGCAAAGCGATGAAACGGCATCGGGTCGTTCTGGACACGAATGTCCTGGTCTCCGCGATCCTTTTCGGGGGGCCTCCGCGGGACGTTCTTGAACTCGTCATCAGCGGCACGATTCACTGTTCGCTGTCGCCGTCGATCCTGGACGAACTTCGAGATGTTCTGTGTCGCCCGAAGTTCGGGTTCTCTCTGGAGCAGTCCTTGCGGGTGATTGAGGAGTTGCATGCCGTCTGCGATGTCGTTGATCCCGGCGATCGCGTCCGCGTGCTCACATCAGACCCGGATGACAACATGATTCTGGAATGTGCCGTCTCGGCAAACGCGGCATTCATCGTGTCCGGGGACCGGCACTTGCTAGATCTCGGACAGTACAAAGGCGTTGTGATTGTGAGGCCCGCAGAGTATCTGAGAACGATCAGGTCGACGACGAAGATGCCAACAAGCAAATCGAGGGTACGGCGCCAAGCGCGTCGGTGAACTCAGACGGTGAGGCGGATTCACAACGACGACATGGATAAGCCAGACGATACCGACGACGTGTGACACGCTTTGTGACCCAACCCCTTCGAAACACCCTGTTCTATGCTGATCGATGGGTGTCTATGGCTGTTCGATCGATGGGCCGCAACTCATTGACTGTCATCATCTTCATCGTCATTGGTAGCACCTGGTAGATCTCCAGGGCCGCTTCTGTTAACCGGAGGGTTGTCCGCCTTCGCTCGCGCCGATCAGACTGGCGGGCTCTGGGGAGATCCCGCCATAGCGCGCCCCTTCGACAGGCTCAGGGTCGTCCCGAGCGACGTCGAGGGACGAAGCGCGGCGGCGGATGAGGAGCCAACTCCTTCCCTCGAATCCCTAGCGTTTTCTGCGATTCCTGGCTTCCGGCGGGCGAGTTTTGCCCCCGTCCAGATGATCGAAAGCGCCTGCGTGGGTTTCCGTTTGTCTATTCCGGGGGCTGAACCCGGGTGGAACGGCGCCGTGGTGGGGCGTCGCCGCCCCGGACGACGGGGCCGTCCGGCGCGGCGCTTCCTGGTCAACACTTCGGCCAACGCCGTCATCCCACAGGCGGCCAGTCCTTTACGCCGACGACCGGACACAGGCGTATTGCGCTCACTGGTGCAACATTGATTCGGGCCAGCCAGGCCTTGCATGCCGCCAATCCGTGTGGTAAATACTGAACCATATGGTTCAGTTTTCACGGACCCACTTCGATGCCTCGTTCGCCGCGCTCTCGGACGCCACCCGACGCGGCGTTCTGGAGCAGGTCGGGCGTGCAGACGCTTCGATCACGGACCTTGCCGAGAAGTTCCACATGACCCTCACCGGCATGAAGAAGCATGTCGGCGTCTTGGAGCAGGCGGGGCTCGTCATCACGGAGAAGATCGGGCGCGTACGGACCTGCAAGCTCGGCCCGTGCCAAATGGAGGAAGAGGCGGCATGGATCGAGAGGTACCGCCAGCTCTGGGACGTACGCTTCGACGAGTTGGACAAGGTTGTCGAGAAACTGAAACGGAAGGAGAAGGTCGATGGACGCAAAAAGAGAGAGTGAGCCCACACCCATGAAGAACCGCACGACGGTGGAACGGAAGTCCGAGCGTGAGCTCGTCGTGACGCGAACGTTCAACGGCCCTGCGCGCATCGTGTTCGAGGTCTGGACCAAACCCGAGCTGCTTAAGCGTTGGTGGGCACCGAAGTCATTTGGGGTGTCCTTCATTTCCTGCGACGCCGATGTTCGTGCGGGGGGCACCTACCGTTTCGTGTTCGGCCACCCCGCCTCAGAGCAACCTATGGCGTTCTTCGGTCGGTACATCGAAGTGACGCCGCACTCCCGCCTCGTCTGGACGAATGACGAAGGTGGTGAAGGTGGGGCCGTCACCACGGTGACCTTCGAAGAACGAGGTGCCGAGACCCTGGTCGTCATGCACGACCTCTATCCCTCCAAGGACGCTCTCGACGGTGCCATCGCCTCCGGGAGTACAGGTGGGTGTAGCGAGACGTTCGAGCAACTGGACGAGCTTCTCGTCACCCTGGGCGCGAGCGTGGGACGGCCATGAAGTCGGCGGTCTCTCGGTCGGCCGCTTGGTTCCTCAGACTACTCGGAAGAGGCCCCCGAAGAGGTCGCGGCCGTCCCCGACGACAGGACCGAGGCTGTGATCCGCGAGCTCGAAGCCCAGCACAAGGAGGCGCGCCGCTCGCGAGCTGCGGTGCCACGTACTCCTCCAGCGAAAACGTCAGGCCGATCCGATCCATGGCCGGGCGCTGAGATGCCTGGAGGTTTGTCGCAGCCTGGGCGTGAGCAAGCCGGAATGAGCGACGAGGCAGCGGGCCCCATCGTCCGCCGCGCGACCAGGGGCAACCTTCGGAGCCTCGGCCGGTTCGGCGCCCTGCTCGTCCAGCAGCACCACGAGTTCGACAGGCGGCGCTTTGGTTAATTGGGGTTTCTGTGGGCGCCGCAGGGGATCGCAAGAGATCGCTTCTGATCAATGGGCCGTCAGTAGAGACGAGGTCTGATCGCTTCAGATCGCTGTTCCGACGCGCCTGTTAATCGGAGGGTTGTCCGTCTTCGCTCGCTGAGGTTCTAGCGAGCTACGGCGAGATCCCGCCATCGCGCGACCCTTCGACAGGTTCAGGGTCGTCCCGTGCGTAGTCGAGGGACGAAGCGAAGGCGGATGAGGAGCCCCGTTCTCTAGGAACGTCGTCCAGTTTCGGCAGCCCCTTCCAGAACTTCACCGCATTCCAACGCATGTGGGTTGGGAACCCTGCGGCCGAACCGTCCAACTGGCCGCCACACCAGCCGAGTTCGACCTCGCCGCTGGTGACCCGCGTGCACCCCCGGCGAGGGAATCGATCACCTCCGAGCCGTCCCAACGGCATCACAAACCTGCGGAGGTTACCTATCCGGACACCATGTCCGAGTAGCGGTCCGGGTAGGCCTCGACGCCGGTCCGACGGCTGGGTACCCGGACACTTCGTCCGCCCCGGTGTTCCCGGAAACACCTGACGCACGGCTCCAATCGTGTCTCGTCCGGGCGCACGGTTCCTGCTACAATCCGGGCTTCCGGGAGGGCCTGTGGGAACTCGCCTCGCGACGCTGATTGTCGTCGTCATTCTCGCGATCACGGTGGCTGTCGGCCTCTCTGTCGGCAAGGGGCGCGATGACGCGATCGGTCCGGTGGACCTCATCGTGTTCAACGGGAAGGTCTTCACCGGCGCCGGCCAGACGCCGGCCGAGGCGGTGGCCATCCGCGGTAACCAGATCGTCGAGGTCGGGACCAACGCCGATATCAGGCGGACCGCGAAGGCCGACACGAAGGTGATCGACGCGCACGGCGGCTCTGTGCTGCCCGGCTTCACCGATTCGCACATCCACTTCATGAGCGGCGGCCTCAACCTCGAACGGGTCAATCTGCTCGACGATGAGACGCTCGATGCGATTCAGAGGCGGATCCGCGAGTTCGCCGCCGCGCATCCGGACTACGCGTGGATCCGGGGACGCGGATGGTACTACTCGCCGTTTCCTGGCGGTCTCCCGACACGCCAGATGCTCGACGAACTGGTGCCAGATCGGCCCGCGTACATCGGATGCTACGACGGGCACACGGCGTGGGCCAACACGATCGCGCTGAAGCTGGCCGGCATCACGCGCAACACGCCCGACCCGAAGGACGGGGTCATCGTCAGGGATCCGAAGACCGGGGAGCCGACCGGCGTGCTGAAGGAAGCGGCCAAGGGCCTGATGTCCAAGGTACTGCCCGAGGTGACGCGCGAGGATGAGTTGCGCGCGGTCCGGAAGGCGGTCGTCGAGGCAAACCGTGTCGGCATCACCAGCATCCACGAAGCCGGCACCAGCGGCCCCGAACTCGACGTGTTCGAGAAGGTGCGAGCCGAGCGGAAGCTGAACGTTCGGATCTATGCCGCACTGTCGGTCGACGCCCCTCCGACCGACGCGAAGGCCGATGAGTTCGACGCGCTGCGGCAGCGCTTCATCGGAAACCCGCTCATCACCGTCGGGGCCATCAAGGTGATGCTCGACGGCGTCATCGAGGCGCACACGGCGGCCATGCTTGCGCCGTACGCCAACAAGGCCACGTCGGGGCATGCCAACTACACGCCCGAGCAGTTGCAGCGCCTGGTCGACACGGTGGACAGGCGGGGATGGCAGATATGGACGCACGCCATCGGCGATGGCGCGGTCCGGATGACACTCGACGCCTACGAGCACGCCGCGCAGGTGAACCCGGCCGTGGCGCGCGGCCGGCGGAACCGTGTCGAACACGCAGAGACGATAGACCCCGCCGACATCCCGCGGTTCGCGAAACTGAACGCCATCGCCTCCTACATGCCGTTCCACGCAAACCCGAGCCCGGCCATGACGACGGTGTGGTCGGCCAACCTCGGCCCCGATCGCGCGTCGCGCGGCTGGATTTCGAAGACGCTGCAGTCGACGGGCGCGCGGCTGGCATTCGGCAGCGACTGGCCGGTGGTCACGCCCGATCCGCGGATGGGGCTGCAGGTGGCCGTGAACCGCAAGACGGCTGATGGCAAGCCGGAGGGCGGCTGGCTGCCCGAGCAGACGATCAGCCTCGAGTCGGCGATCGAGGCCTACACGAGCGGCGCGGCGTACGCGTCGTTCGAGGAGACATCGAAAGGGCGCATCGCCGCCGGCATGCTCGCCGACCTCGTCATCCTCTCGAAGGACATCTTCTCGCGGCCGCGGGAACGCCTGCTCGAAGGCATGGTGACGACGACCATCTTCGACGGACGCGTGGTGTACCTGAAGTAGGACGAGTTCGGGCGCGCCGGGCCCGCCGGGCCCGGCGGTGGTTCAGTAGCGGCGCGAGAACGGAATCCCTTCGCGTCCCCGCTCGCACAAGCGCGAAGTGAGACGGCGCGACCGCTCCTCGGGCAGGCGCGCGGCCGCGTCGCCGATGACGAACACCTGCCGCTTAACCGCCGCACGTTTCTCGTCGTTCGCCGCGAACGCTTCGAACGTCACGCGGCGCGTGAAGCGGAGCACGGCGTCACACCAGCCGCGACGATGTCGGCGATGTAGAGCAGTGAATCACGCGACACGCACGAGATCCCGTTCGATGAGAGCACGAAGGCGAGGTGTGCGCCCGGGTGCGCCGCCTCGCCACGTCATATCGATATATCACGAAATGTAGTAGCATGCCGGTCATGGGCACTCGCCGTTGGTGGTCGCACGCGCTCGGAGGCCTGGTCGCACTGGTCGCGTGGGTCGCGGTCTATTTCAATCTGGCGTACGCAGCCCAGTGGATCACCTACACCGTCGCGGGGATCACTCCCGGCACCCATCTGGCCTTGGCGGTCGAGTTCTTCTGCTTCGAAACACCCAAGGTGCTGATGCTCCTGGTGCTCGTCGTGTTCGGCGTCGGCATCGTCCGCTCGTTCTTCACGCCTGCACGCACGAGGCGGATGCTGGCCGGCCGCCGGGAATCGGTGGGCAATGTCCTGGCGGCGCTGCTCGGTACGGTCACCCCTTTCTGTTCGTGCTCGGCGGTGCCTCTGTTCATCGGCTTCGTCACGACCGGCGTGCCGCTCGGCGTCACCTTCTCATTCCTGGTCTCGGCGCCCATGGTCAATGAGGTGGCGCTCGTGCTGCTCTTCGGGCTGCTGGGCTGGAAGGTGGCCGCGCTCTACATGAGCATGGGATTGCTTATCGCCATCGGCTCTGGATGGACGATCGGGCGGCTCAAGCTGGAGCGGTTCATTGAGCCGTGGGTGTTCGCCGTCCCACCGGCGGGAGCTGGCGAATCCGACGAGCGCTTCTCCTCGCTGGACCGCCTGCGCGCGGGCCTCGATGCGGTGCGCGACATTGTCGGCAGAGTGTGGCCCTACGTACTGGCGGGCATCGCCGTAGGGGCCGGCATCCATGGCTACGTGCCTGAGAACTTCATGGCAAGCCTGATGGGCAAGGGCGCCTGGTGGGCGGTGCCTGTGGCCGTGCTGATCGGCATCCCCATGTACTCCAATGCCGCGGGCATCATTCCGGTCGTGCAGGCGCTGTTGGCGAAAGGCGCTGCGCTTGGCACCGTCCTGGCGTTCATGATGGCGGTGATCGGGCTGTCGCTACCCGAGACGATCATCTTGCGGAAAGTGCTGCGTCCCCAACTCATCGCGGTCTTCATCGGCGTGGTCGGGACGGGAATCCTCATGGTGGGATATGTGTTCAATGCCATCTTCTGACCCGTCGACTCGTTGGAGTCGGGACCGGTGTCTCGATTCGGGTTCTGTCATCTGAGGACGGATGGCCAGTGGAGGCGCCCGACTCACGCGAGCTCGGGGCGAGGAGGACAGACGGTCATGGTGATCACGGTCTACGGTCCAGGATGTGCACGGTGTCACGAGACGGAGCGCGTGGTTCGCCACGTGCTGGCGGAATTGCAGCATGATGCGGATCTGGAGCACGTCACCGACTACCAGGCGATGGCCGCGGCAGGTGTACTCGCCACGCCGGCGGTGAGCATCGACGGTGTCATCAAAGTGTCGGGGCGGATTCCGAAGCCTGACGAAGTCAAACGCTGGCTCCAGTAGACCGGCCGGTCAATCGCAGCGGCCCTCTCGGTCGCCACACAGGCGGAGACATCACATGACTCAGACCACGCGTGCCACGCTTCCGATCGTCATTGACGCGGTGAAGGCCCTGGCGCATCCGGGCCGCCTGCGCATCCTCGCCATGTTGCAAAGTGGCGATCTGTGCGTCTGTCAGGTCACCGCGGCTCTCGGCCTTGCTGCCTCGACCGTCTCGACCCATCTCGGTGACCTTCGCCGCGCCGGGTTTGTGACCGAACGCAAACGCAGCAAGTGGGTGCATTACCACCTGGTTGACGCCGGGCCACTTGCCGACCTGGCTCGTCACGCGTTGCGCTTGGCGGAGGCAGACGATCAACTGGGGCAGGACGTGAAGGCGGTGCGTGCCCTCCGTAAGATCCCCCTCGCCACGCTCTGCAATACTGGAGTCGGGCCAGCACCGGCTCGGCCTGTCCGCACTCCCACCAAGACACGCGTCAATCGCCGTCAGTCAGCTGTTCGGAGGCGCACATGAGCCAGGCACTCCCAGGTGTTGGTCGCAGACTGTCGTTTCTCGACCGCTATCTCACGCTCTGGATTTTTCTGGCGATGGCGATTGGGGTGGGCGGGGGATACCTGTTCCCGGGTGTGGTGCCATTGCTCAACCGCTTCAGCATCGGCACGACGTCGATCCCGCTGGCCATCGGGCTGATCCTGATGATGTACCCACCGCTCGCCAAGGTGCGCTACGAGGAGATGGGGCAGGTGTTCCGCAACGGCAAAGTGCTGGCGCTCTCGCTCGTGCAGAACTGGGTGGTGGGTCCTATCCTGATGTTTGCGCTGGCGGTGATCTTCCTGCGTGACAAACCCGAATACATGGTCGGCCTGATCATGATCGGCCTGGCGCGGTGCATCGCGATGGTGATCGTGTGGAACGAACTGGCGAAGGGCGACACCGAATACTGCGCCGGTCTGGTCGCGTTCAACTCGGTGTTTCAGGTGCTGTTCTTCTCGGTGTACGCCTGGGTGTTCATCACCGTGGCACCGGCCTGGGTTGGCCTCCATGGCGTGGCCGTCAACATTACCATCGGCGAGATTGCCGGGAGCGTCTTCATCTACCTGGGTATCCCGTTCATCGCCGGCGTACTCACCCGATTCACGCTGATCCGGCTCAAGGACAAGACCTGGTACCACCAGCGCTTCATCCCGAAGATCAGCCCCATCACGCTCATCGCGCTGCTCTTCACCATCGTCGTGATGTTCTCGCTCAAGGGCGAGACGATCATCCAGTTGCCCTTCGACGTCGTCCGAATCGCGATTCCGCTCCTGATCTATTTCGTGGTGATGTTCGTCGTGTCGTTCTTCATGAGCAAGGCCGTCGGAGCCAACTACAGCCAATCGGCCACGTTGTCGTTTACGGCCGCATCGAACAACTTCGAACTGGCCATTGCCGTGGCGGTCGGGACGTTCGGGATCAATCACGGAGCCGCCTTCGCCGCCGTCATCGGCCCGCTGGTCGAAGTGCCGGCCCTCATCGCGCTCGTCAATGTGGCGCTCTACTTCCAACGGCGGTACTTCGGCACTGCCGCTGTGACTATGGACCGAGGTGTGGACGGCGCGTAGTGGTCGAAGGGGCGGCCCGTACCTGCGCTGCACCGACGCGTCGCGAGGCGCGACGTACCTCAGATACGCATCCGAAGTGAGCGTGCTGGCAGGCGGCGTGTCCCCAAGACACACAGCCTGAACCAGGGGCCAGTTGAACGCCTGTTCTCCGTGCACGACGTGGGGACAGTGCCGCGCGAGGTGGCGCATGACGACGGACGAGACGATTCAGGTGGAGGTGCTGGTGTTCGATGGGTGTCCGCACGCGGACGCCGCACTTCGGCTGGCGCACGCGGTCGCGGAGCGGCTGGGACCCGGCATCTCGGTCAAGCGTATTGATATCAACGTGGCCGAGCAGGCGGCTGATCTGCGCTTCTTGGGCTCGCCTTCCATCCGTGTGAACCGATTGGACATCGAAGGCAAGACGACGACCCAGGGCCATCCGGCTTGCCGGACGTACGAAGGCGGCACCGGGATGCCGCCAGAGTGGCTGATCGAGGCTGCGGTCCTGCGGGCGCTGTCTCCGCGCGGCGTGCTGTTTCTCTGCGTGGCGAATTCCGCACGCAGTCAGATAGCCGAAGGCCTCGCGCGAGCTCTTGCACCGCCCGACGTCACCGTGTGGTCTGCGGGATCCAAGCCCACGCGGGTCAGACCGGAGGCCATCGTCGCACTCGCGGAGATCGGTATCGACATCTCCCATCACCGTGCAAAGGACGTCGCCCAGATACCGGCTGCCGAGGTCGACACCGTGATCACCCTGTGCGGTGAAGAAGAGTGCCCAGTGTTTCTTGGCCGCGCGCGGCGCCTGCACTGGGGGCTGCCAGACCCTGCCGACGTCGGCGGCTCCGACGCGGACAGATCGAACGCCTTCCGGCGCACGCGTGATGAACTGCGGCGGAGGCTCGCGGTCCTCTTTGGACACGACGCCCCAGACGCCGTTGTCGGCTGAACAGCCAGACTGCTGTCCCGCCCCCAAACGTCCAGTAAACCACGAAGAGCGAGGGCAACATGAGCCAGACACAGAAGCGGGTTGGGTTTATCGGTGGCGGTCGGGTCGCACGGATCCTGGTGGGCGGATGGCGCCACGAGGGTGTGGTTCCTGGCGAGATTCTTGCGACCGAGCCGGATGACGCGACGTTTGCGCGACTCGCCGACCTGTGGCCGGAGATTCATCGAGCATCGCTGGACGAAGTCGCGGCCGCCGATGTTGTGTTTCTGGCCCTGCACCCGCCCGTGCTGGCGTCGGTCATGGCAGTCGCTCGTCCGTGTCTCAATGCGCAAGCCATTGTCGTGTCGCTCGCACCCAAGATTCCTATCAGCGCTCTGACGGCTGGCCTCGGTACCGAACGCGTGGTCCGGATGATTCCGAACGCTCCCTCGGTCATTGGGCGTGGTTACAATCCGGTCGCTTTCGCCGGTGGTCTCGATTCTGCGGCTCGCGGGATCCTGTCGCCGTTGTTCGCGTCCTGGGGTGACTGGCCCGAAGTGGAGGAGCGTGACCTCGAAGCCTACGCCATTCTCACGGGCATGGGGCCCACGTACTTCTGGTTCCAGTGGCAGGCGCTGCGGGAAGTCGCGGGTCAGATGGGGCTGTCTGCCGATCGAGTCGACGACGCGCTGCGCCACATGCTCGATGGGGCGATGGCGACTCTGTTTGAGAGTGGTCTCCCGCCGGCAGGTGTCATGGACCTGATTCCCGTACGTCCCCTGGACGCGATCGAGTCCAGCGTCAGCGCCGCATACAGAGAAGCGCTGCCCGCGCTCTTCGCGAAGATCCGGCCAGCCGTCTGATCGCGGGGCCGATCCATCGACGAGAGACAGAAGGCGTCGTCTTTCGGTTGCGGCGAGTG
>JBAXOX010000103.1:0-11666 GCA_037133015.1 Acidobacteriota bacterium | reverse complement strand
CCTTCGCCGCCGGCGGCGTCACCTGTTACTCATGCCACCAGACGCAGTATCAGTCAGCCGCCTCACCCAATCACCTGTCGGCGGGTTTCCCGACCACCTGCGAGCTCTGCCACTTGTCCTCGCAGACCGCGTGGTCCCAGGCGACCTTCACGCACGCGACGTTCCAGTTGGTCGGCCTGCACGCCACCCAGCCGTGTGCGGCGTGCCACGTCAACGGCATCTACAAGGGCACGACCAATGCCTGCATCGGGTGTCACAAGACGCTCTACGACAAGACGACAACGCCCAACCACGTCGCCGCGGGCTTCCCCACCGCCTGCGACGCGTGCCACAAAGCGACCGACCCGTCGTGGCTCGTGGCGGTCTTCAACCACGCGACCACCTACCCGCTGGTCGGACTCCACGCGACGCAGCCGTGCTCGGCGTGTCACGTCAACAACGTCTACAAGGGCACGTCGCGCGAGTGCGTCGGCTGCCACAAGTCCACGTACGACAAGACGACCAATCCCAATCACGCGGCCGCGGGCTTCCCGACCACCTGCGACAGTTGCCACAAGCCAACTGACCCCACGTGGCAGGGGGCCATATTCAATCACGCGACGGTCTATCAACTGGTCGGCCTGCATGCCACGCAACCCTGCGCAGCGTGCCACGTCAACGGTGTGTATAAGGGCACCCCGCGCGACTGCTACGGATGCCACAAGAGCACCTACGACAAGACGACGAGTCCCAATCACGCGGCCGCCGGCTACCCCACCACCTGCGACTCCTGCCACAGCGCGAGCGCGACCACGTGGGCGGCGTCGAGCTTCAATCATGCGGCCATCTACAAACTGGTCGGTCTGCATGCCACGCAACCCTGCGCGGCATGTCACGTCAACAACGTGTACAAAGGGACGCCGAATACGTGCGTGGGCTGCCACAAGTCCACCTACGACAAGACGACCAGTCCCAATCACGCGGCCGCCGGCTTCCCGACCACGTGCGATTCCTGTCACAGCGCGAGCGCCGCGACCTGGTCGGCCAGTTTCAGCCACACCGCCATCTATCCGCTGGTGGGGCTGCACGCGACGCAGCCGTGCACGGCCTGCCACGTGAATAGCGTCTACAAAGGCACGCCCAGAACATGCGTCGGGTGCCACCAATCCACGTACGACAAGACGACCAGTCCGAATCATGCGGCCGCCGGCTTCTCGACGGCGTGCGATTCCTGTCACAACGCGAGCGCGGCGACCTGGTCGGCCAGTTTCAGCCACCCGGCCACGTTCCAGCTGGTGGGCCTGCACGCGACGCAGCCGTGCGCGGCCTGCCACGTCAACAACGTCTACAAGGGCACGCCCAATACGTGCGTGGGTTGCCACTTGACGACGTACAACGCCACGACGAACCCCAAGCACTCGACGGCCGGGTTCCCAACCACATGCGACACGTGTCATAGCGCCAGCGCGGCGACATGGGTATCGAGCTTCAATCACGCGTCAACGTTCGCGTTGGCTGGGGTGCATGCGACGCAACCGTGCGCGGCCTGCCACATCAGTGGCGTCTACAAGGGCACGCCCCGCACCTGCGTTGGTTGCCACCTGGCCAATTACAACAAGACCACCAATCCGAATCACACGGGGGCTGGGTTCTCCACGACATGCGACCTGTGCCACAAGTTCAGCGACGCGACGTGGACGGCCTACGTGTTCAATCACACGTGGTTCCCAATCACGTCGGGTCGGCATACGGGCAATGCCTGCACGGCCTGCCACAATGATTCGAGCAGCTACAAGATCTTTACCTGCCTGACGTGTCATGCGAAGGCGACCACCGATAGTCACCACCAAGGTCGCGCCGGCTACCGGTACGACTCGGCCGCATGTTACTCGTGCCATCCCAAGGGGACGGCGGGTTAGGCAGGAAGAACGGACGACGGCGGCACCCCAACGCGGACGCGGCAACCCTGGCCAAGTTGGCTCTCGAGGGTGAGGCTGGCGCCGTGCTGGTCGGCGATCCATTTCGCGATCGACAGGCCGAGGCCGGCTCCGCCCGCGTCGCGGCTGCGGGCCTTGTCGGCGCGATAGAACCGATCGCAGACGCGAGGCAGGTCCTCTGGTCCGATGCCGATGCCGGTGTCGGTCACCTCGACGGCAACGCCATCGGACCCCGAGGTGAGCGACAGCGTCACACGGCCAGGCGCAGGAGTGTAACTCACCGCGTTGTCGACCAGGATGCGCAGCAGGCGACCGAACGCCGCCTCATCACCATCGATCTCCACCGTGTGGTCCGGGACCTCGACGCGCCAATCGAGCCCGGCGTGCTGACAGCGCGTGGCCAGCGGTCCCCTTAGCGACTCGACGAGCGCGCGCAGGTCGAGCGGGCCGACCCGCAGCGCCTCGACGCCGGCATCGGCGCGCGCCAGCGTCAGCAGATCCTGCACCAGCACCGAGGTGCGCTCGGATTCCCGAAGAATCGAAGACAACGCCTCGCGGTACTCTTCGACCGACCGCTCCCGCCTGAGTGCGATTTCCGCAGAGGTCCGAATCACCGCAATCGGGCTGCGCAATTCGTGCGACGCATCGGCGGTGAAGCGCGCCGTTTCGCGAAACGCCGCCTCCAGCCTGTCGAGCATGGCGTTGAGCGTTTCGGTGAGACGCTGCAGTTCGTCACCAGTTGGCGGCACCTCAAGTCGGCGGCCGAGGTCTCGCGCCGTGATGGCGCGGGCGGTGCTCGTGATGCGATCCACCGGGGCCAGGGCCCGGCGGCTAATCCAGTACCCTCCCAGCGCAGCGGCGACAATGCCACAGGGCACCAGAATGAGGACGGCCCAGCTGAACTGGACCAGCGCCTCCTGCAATTCGCCGAGTGGCATGGCGACATCAACGGTGTAGATCTCCTGCCTCGCCGCAATACGCGCGGTGATCATGCGGAGCGGGTGACCTTTCATCTGGACATCGGAGAACTCGCCCCCCTGCGGCACCGAGGCCGGCGCGACGGGCGGCAGCCCGGTGTCGTCGAACGACGGCGATTTGTAGACCGCCTGGCCCGCGGCGGTCGTGATGCGAACCAGATTCCACCCCGGGTCGAGCGTCACGTATTCGCGCAGGTCGTCTTCCATTTCCTGCGTCGACGCCGGACCCGTCTGCTGGTCGAGAAACCTCCCGATCGCGTTCGCCCGTGCCACGAGGCCGTTATCGATGGCTTCGGCGAGGCTTTCCTTGAGCGTCCACCAGGTCGAAACCGCCAGCACCACCAGCACCACACCGAGGACGGTGGTGACCCAGCCTGTCAGCCGCGCGCGAATCGACCATCGCCTCATGGCTGCACGTCCTGGCGCAGGCTGTACCCGACGCCGCGAATCGTCTGAATCAGCCGCGGCCGCCCGCCGCCATCGACCTTCTGCCGGAGCAGGCGGACAAACGCGTCAAGCGTGTTGTCTTCGATCTCGCGATCGTGTCCCCACACACCATCAATCAGCGCGTCGCGAGCAACCACCCGACCGGCCCGCCGCATCAGAAATTCGAGCAGGCTGTACTCGGTGCGCGTCAGCGCCAGCGGATCGCCACCGCGGGTGACGTTTCTGGTCGACGGGTCGAGCGCCAGATCGGCGACACGAAGGGCAACGCCCCGAACAATCGGACCTCGTCTGGCGACAGACCTCACGCGAGCCAGCAGTTCGTCGAATGCGAACGGCTTGGTGAGATAGTCGTCCGCGCCCGCGTCGAGCCCTGCGACGACGTCGGCGGTGGCATCGCGCGCGGTCAGCATGAGGATCGGCGTGCGGTCCTGCGCGCGGCGAAGCCGTCGCGCGACCTCGAGACCGTCAAGTCCAGGCAGCATCACATCCAGCACGATCACGTCGAACGACCCGCTTTCGGCCAACGCCAGACCGTCGGGCCCGGAGCGCGCAAGTGCCACGGCATGGCCTTCTTCGGCCAATCCTTTCCGAAGCAGTTCTGCCATGTGCCGATCGTCTTCGATGGTGAGGATTCTCATCTGCCGCCGTGCCTATTCTGCCCTGCGCCGCCTGAAAACCGTCTGAAGAAGCTCGTTCAGCAGATCTTCAGACTGATTTGGTCTACTACACGCTATGGGATCATGCGCCCAAACGGGACGCGCTTGGCGCGTTGCCGGGGCCACACGCCCGGTTCGACAGACTGCAGGAGGACGGTGATGATGAGGATTCGCACGACCGCACTTATGATGGCCTGTTCGGTGATGATCGCGACGATCGCAACGGCCCAGAATGCCGCGACGTCCACACAGACTCCAACGCCCGCCGCCAAGTCGGCTTCTGTCGCCAAGGCCGACAATCCGGCCGCCAAGTTGCCCAAAGCCGTTCTCGACGCCTTTACGAAGGCCTATCCGAAGGCCGTGATCAAGGGTGCCTCAGAAGAGAAGGAAAACGGCAAGACAACGTGGGAAGTCGAAAGCACCGACAACGGCCTGGCTCGCGACCTCGTGTACACCCCGAACGGCTCGGTGGTTGAGATCGAAGAGGAAGTGCCTGCGCCAACCCTGCCGGCGGCGGTCACCGCGGCTCTCACAACCACGCATGCGAAGGCGTCGATTACCAAGGCCGAAAAGATGACCAAGGGCAAGGTGGTCACCTACGAACTGGCGATCGCCGGCGCAGGCGCCGCGAAGTCGATCGAGATCTCGCCGGAGGGGAAGATCATTCCGAAGGCGAAGAAGGACAGCGCCAAGGAAGAGAAGGAAGACGACGCCAAGAAAGACGTCAAGAAGAAGTAAGCGTCCGATTCATCAGGCAAAGGACTTCTCATGAAAGCACTTCGCATTGTGGTCGTCGTCTTCGCCGCGCTTGCGGCCGGCCAGTTTTCTCTCCAGGCCACGCTGCGCGCGGCAGATGGCCCCTACAAACAGGTTGCCGAGATCAAGATCGGCGGCGAAGGCGGCTGGGACTACCTCTCGGTCGATTCGGCGGCGCGCCGCCTCTATGTCTCACACGCGACGAAAGTCGTCGTCATCGACATGGACAAGAACACGGTCGTCGGCGAGATCGCCCCGGCGAGCGGCGTCCACGGCATCGCCTTGGCGCCGGATCTGGGCCTCGGCTTCGTGAGCAACGGCCGAGACAACACGGCCAGCGTCGTCGATCTCAAGACGCTGAAGATCACCGCGACGGTAAAGACCGGCCTGAACCCCGACTGCATTTTGTACGAGCCGGGACACCGGGAGGTGTACACCTTCAATGGCCGCAGCAACGATGCGACGGTGTTCGACGCCAGCACCGGCGACGTGAAGGCCACCATCAAACTGCCGGGCAAGCCCGAGTTCGCTCAGGTTGACGTGAAGGCGGGCCGTATCTACAACAATATCGAGGACACCGACGAGATCGTCGCCATCGACACCGCCACGCACGCCGTGGTCGCCAAGTGGCCGATCAAACCGGCCGAGGGCGCCTCCGGCCTGGCCCTTGATCTGGCGAACCACCGCCTCTACGCGGTGACCGACAAGCTGATGGCGGTCGTCGACAGCACGAGCGGCAAGCTGCTCTCGACGTTCCCGATCGGCGGCGGCCCCGACGCGGCTGCGTACGACGCGGGCACCGGCCTCGTGTTCGCGTCCAACAGCGACGGGACGATGACGGTCGCCAAGGCGAGTGCGGCGGGCACGCTCACGCTGGTGCAAACGATTGTGACGCCCGCGCGATCGAGGACGATGACGCTCGACCCGAAGACGCATCGCGTGTATATTGCGGCAGCCGAGTACGGGGCGCCTGGCGCGCCGGGCGCCGATGGCAGGCCGGCGAGGCCAACAATCGTGGCCGGTTCTTTCCGGGTCGTCGTTTTCGAGATGACCGCCGCAACGAAGTGATGCAGTCATAACGAGGGAGTGCGTGGCCAAGTCCACCATGCTGCTGATAGGCGTCGCCGTGTCGGTACTGGTATATCCAGTTCCGACAGGCGCGCAGGGATCCGGCTCGCCGCCATCGGCCGGCGAGCCGGCGTTGACGTTTCGCGCCACGCTCGACCTCGCGACCGCCCAGAACCTTGAATTGGCGGCGGTCCGGCGCGGCCGGGCGATTCGCGAAGCCGAGTTGCGAACGGCTGGACAGTACGCGAATCCCGACGTGTCGGCCGACATCACCAAGGACGTGCCGCACGGCGACGTGTCAATTGCCTTTCCCCTGGATATCGGCCGCACCCGGTCGCACCGGATGGCGGTCGCGAGAGAGAGCCTCGCGATGGCCGACGTCGAGGAAAAAACGGCGGCGGTCGCCCTGCTCAGGAATGTCCGTCTGGCGTTCTACGGATTGATGGCAGCCGACCAGCAACACGCGCTGGCCGAGGATGTGCTGAAGGTCGCGGAGCGCGTCAAGGACGCCGCGCAGGCTCGATTCGACGAAGGTGCCGCGCCTCGACTCGAGGTGCTGCAGGCAGACCTGGGCGTCGTGAGGGCGCGGGCGGATCTCGACCTGGCGCGTTCGTCGCGTCGCGCCACGCAGGCCGAGTTGAATGCGCTCCTCAATCGTCCGCCCGGCCAGCGCCTCGTCCTCGCCGGGGACATGGCCGACGCGCCGCCGCTTCCGACCATCGATCGCGCCAATGCGGTCGCCACCACGGCCAATGTCGAATTGCTCGCGATCGACCGCGAGGCGGCCATCGAAGACCAGACCCTCGGCCTGCTCAAAGCCGAGCGTATCCCGATGCCGAGTTTCTCGATCGGCGCGGTGCTCAACGCGCCGGGCGAGTACACCGCGGCTCCGCATGCGGGCATCAGCCTGTCGCTGCCGCTGTTCTCGCGCAATCAGGGGGAGATTGCGGGCTCGAAGGCGAAGCGCGATCAGATCCGGGCGCGTCGCGAAAGTGTTCGCCGCCAGGTCGAGGCGAAAGTGTTCGCGGCCCTGGAGCGCGTGACTGCCCAACGGGCCCAGGTGGAGGCGTTCCGGACGACACTGGTTCCCACGGCCACATCCCTGCAGGGCCTGGCCGAGGAAAGTTATCGTCTCGGCCGCAGTTCGATTCTCGCCGCGCTCGATGCCCAGCGAAGTGTGCGGGACGTGAAGTACGACTACGTGCAGGCTCTGCTGAACCTGCAGTCGGCTGTCGCCGACCTGGAGGAGATCCTTGGTGGACCGATCCTGTAACCGATCACGCCGAGCCGGGCCCTGGGTGATCGCGACCGTCATGGTCGTGTCGGGCCTGACCGGGGCGGCGTGCGCCAAAAAAGCCGCCGAAGAGGAGATCGCCTCCGCAGACGTCCCCACGATCACTGCAGAGGTCGGCAGTGTGGTGCGCCGGGATCTGTCCGACCTGTTGATCGTCCGCGGTAGCGTTGTGGCGATGCCGAACCAGGACGTCAAGATTGCCTCGCTGGTGCCAGGACGCGTCGACAGCATGTCGGTGGCGGAAGGCGACGTCGTGAAGGCCGGCCAGGTGGTGGCCGAGATCGATTCGCGGCCGTTTGCCGATCAGCGGCGCCAAGCCGTGGCCAGCCTCGCGCAGGCCAGAGGAGCGCTGGAGAACGCCAGGCTGAACCTGGACCGCACCGATCGCCTCTTTCAGCGCGGGATCGCCGCCGGCAAGGAAATCGAGGACGCCCGCACACTGCGCGCCTCTGCCGAGTCGTCGGTCGAACAGGCGCAGGCGGCACTCGACACGGCCGACCGGCAGTTGCTCCGAGCGAAGATCGTCTCGCCCATCTCGGGACAGGTCGTCAAGCGCATCGTCGCCGTCGGCGAGCAAGTCGATGGCACCGCCGCGCAGCCCGTGCTCGAGGTCGCGAACCTCGACCACGTGGAGATCGCCGCCAACGTGCCCGCCGAGCATCTCGGCCGCGTGCGCGTCGGCCAGGCTGCGACGGTGGTGTCCGATGCCTACGGCGACCGCTCGTTCGCCGGCCGATTGATCGCGATCGCCCCGTCGGTAGATGCGGTGACAAACTCGGCGCTCGCCCGCGTCCGTCTGTCGAACCCGGATCACCTCCTCAAGGTCGGGATGTTCACGCAGGTCCACATCGCGCTCGGCGAAAAGAAAGGGACGTTGACTGTTCCGCCTTCAGCCGTGAGTAAGGTCGATGACGCCGCGGCCGTTTATCTGGTGGACAAGGACATCGCGACACGCACGAAGGTGACGCTCGGCCTCGAGACGTCTGACGCCACCGAAATTCTGTCGGGCGTGAACGCCGGCCAGAAGGTCTTGATCTCGGCCATTCATGGACTCGGCGAGCGGGCCCGTCTCGCGCAACCCAAATGAACGTCGCCCGCTTCGCGTCTCGCAACAACCGCGCCATCGCCCTCGCCATTGTGCTGCTGTCGGCGGCAGGCCTCTGGGCCATGACGACGTTGCCGAGCAACATCTATCCCGAGGTCGAGTTCCCACGCATCGTCGTGGTGGCCAAAGCCGGCGACCTGTCACCACGGCTCGTGCAGCTCGCGGTGACGCGACCACTCGAAGAAGCGGCCCGCACGGTGTTAGGAGCACGGCGCGTCTCGTCGAAGACGATCCGCGGGGCCTGCGAAATTTCGGTGCTGTTCAATCCAGACGCCGACATGCCGTACGGCCTCCAATTGATGCAGGGGAAGGTTGACGAGGTCAAGGGGTCGCTGCCGGCCGACACGAGCGTCGCCGTCGAGCGCATGACACCGTCGCTGTTCCCCATCTTCAGCTTCAACGTGACTGGCGCCGTGCCGCCTGCCGATTTGCGCGACCTCGCGGAGTTCGAACTGCGGCCGTTGCTGTCTCGGGTGCCAGGCGTCGCCAACGTCGAGGTGCTGGCCAGCGAAGAACGCGAAATATCCGTCATCGTCGACCCTGCGCGCCTCAACGCCTCCAAACTCACGATCGACCAGGTCGCCGACGCGCTCAAGACCACCAACGTCGTGTCGGCGGTCGGCCGGCTGGCCAAGGACTACCGCCAGTACCTGTTGCTCAGCACAGCAGAGTTGAAGAGCCTGGACGATATTCGGCGCGTGGTGATCGCCTTCCGCGGCCAGAACCCGGTGTACGTGGGCGATCTGGCCGAGGTGCGTGAAGGCGTGGTCGATCACACGTCGCTCGTTTCGGGAAGCGGCAAGCCCGCTGCCGTGGTGAGCGTCGCCCGCCAGATTCGCGGCAACATTCTCGAAGTGGTCAGCGGCACGATGTCGGCGCTGCGCGAGTACCGCACGTCTCTGCCGTCGTCGGTGACGCTGACGGTCGTTTACGACCTGGCGGAATTCGTCCGCAACGCGGTCGCCAGCGTCCGCGACGCCATCCTGATCGGCGGCCTGCTCGCCGTGCTCGTCCTGATCGTCTTTTTGCGCGACTGGCGGGTCACCACGATTGCCGCAATCTCGCTGCCACTGACGATGGTGGGCACGTTTTTCGTGCTCAACCTCGTGCAGGGCACGATCAATCTGATGTCGATGGGCGGACTGGCCATTGCCATCGGACTCGTGATCGACGATGCGATTGTCATCGTCGAGAACATCCACCGTCATCGCGCAATGGGCGAGAGCCCGGCACAGGCGTCCGAAACAGGAACGCAGGAACTGGTCGCCGCCGTGGTGGGCTCGACGCTGACCACCGTCGTGGTCTTCGTGCCTCTTGGACTCCTGCAGGGCGTGGTCGGCCAGTTTTTCGCGTCCCTCTCGACGACGCTGACGGCCGCCGTGCTGCTCTCGCTGGCGTACGCCCTGCTGTTCATTCCGAGTGTGGCCGGCCGGTTCCTGACCGATCACGGCCAGCGCACCTCCAAGGTGGATTGGTTGTCCGAGCACTACCGGCGTGGCCTGAGTTGGGCCATCAGACGCCCGGTGCTCGTGATTGGCGTCACCCTCGCCATCGCGGTGGTCGGCGCCGTGCTGTTCACGAAGCTCGAGACGGGCTTTCTTCCCGAGATGGACGAGGGCGGCTATATCGTCGACTACTGGACGCCCGAGGGCACATCGCTGCCGGAAACCGACCGCATGCTTCGCCGCGTGGAGGCCGTGCTGACGAATACGCCAGAGGTGGCGAGCTTCGCCCGACGTACCGGTGCCGAACTGGGGATGTTCGCCACGCCCCAGAACCGCGGCGATATCGTGGTCAAGCTGAAGCCCAGGTCTGATCGGAAGCGAACGGCAAACCAGGTCATTGCGGGCCAACGGGCCACGTTCGCCGCGCAGATGCCGGGCATGACGATTGAGTTCGTCCTGCTCCTGCAAGACATGCTGGGCGACCTCGAAGGCAATCCCGAACCGGTCGAGGTGAAGATCTTCGGCGACGATCTGCAGACGTTGACGATGCTCGCGCAACGCACGGCGGAGCAGTTGAAGAAGATCGACGGCATCGTCGACGTCGTCGTGCCGCAGCGCGGCAATCCCGAATTGAACGTCCAGATCGATCCGACCCGCGCCGCCAAGGCGGGCTTCACCGTGGATCAGATCTCGAGCCAGTTGTCGACGGGCCTGCTGGGTAAGGTGGCGACCTCGTTCCGGCGCAACGATCGGTTGATCGACGTGCGCGTCCGTTTCCGGGATCGAGACCGTTTCAACCTGGACTGGATCCGCGAATTCCCGTTGACCTCGGCCGCGGGCGGCATCATCCCGCTGTCGGCGACGGCCACGATCGGCACCTCCGAGGGAGAAACGGAACTGCACCGGGAAGACCTGCGCCAGATGGTGCCGGTCACGGCGCGGCTCGAAAAGCGGGGCCTGGGAAGCGGGAACCACGACGTGCAGGCCCTGCTGGCCGCCCAACAGTGGCCCATCGGGTATTCGTGGCGTCTGGGCGGGCAGTACGAGAGCCAGCAGACATCGTTCTACTCGATGATTCTGGTGCTGGCCATCGCGGTGCTCCTGGTCTTCGGCGTGATGGTGGCGCAATTCCGCCGGTTTACGCCGGCCCTGGTCATCATGTCGGCCGCGCCGGTCTCTCTGGTTGGCGCCTTCGGCCTGCTGCTGGTGACCGACACGCCGCTCAACGTGTCGTCGCTGATGGGACTCATCCTGCTCATCGGCCTCATCGTCAAGAACGGCATCATCCTGGTCGACTACGCCGAGCGGGTGATTGCCGGCGGGACGAATGCGACCGAGGCGCTCATCGAGGCCGGCAGCGTCCGACTCAGGCCAATCCTCATGACGACGCTCTGCACGCTGTTCGGCCTGATGCCGCTGGCGCTTGGACTGGGTCCCGGCGCGGAAATGCAGAAGCCGCTGGCCATCGCCGTCATTGGCGGGCTGTCGGTCTCGACGGTCGTGACGCTGGTCTTCGTGCCGACACTCTTGTCGCTGATCAAAACCCGCCGCGGCTGACGCGGGCGGCATCCGGGCAGCCGCGGGTGTGGGTAATTGCGCGAGGCGACGGATTCGCGCATACTATTTTCACGGCCCTGCCACATCCCTGTCACATCTGGGACGTCTAACCCTACGACCCACGTGGGTTGGATACGACGCAGACTTGTCAGCCGGCGCGCGTTGCCAGCGGGCGCCAGCAAGCACGCATCAAGAGGAGACGTCATGAACCGACTAGTGGCCTTGGTGGTTGGGGCGGCGATGGTTGGCGGCGCCGCATTCGTTGCCGCACAGGACAATCCGGCGGCTTCGGCGGCTGGCAAGACGGCGCCCATTGTGGGCGTGTGGAAGATCAACAAAGACCTCACCGACAAGCCGGCTTCTGACAATCAGCGCGGGGGCGAGGGCGGCCGTAGCCCAGTCGGCATGGGCGGAGGCATTGGCGGTCGCGGGGGCGGGATTGGCG
>JBAXOX010000102.1:0-11862 GCA_037133015.1 Acidobacteriota bacterium | reverse complement strand
GTTGTGGCAGTACTGACGCTGCCCCGTCGCGCCGAGATCTGGTTACCGGGCTACGTGGGCTCCGTCGCCAGGGCTCGTCGGGAAGCGCGGGGACGACAGGGCGTCGTCGATATCCTCTTTGCGATCGCCGATCACTTCGAGCCGCTTCACGGCGACGCGTCGGTCGAAACCGGGCTCCGCCGGGTTCAAGCCTGGACGGATGCTTACCCCGCGATGGCGTCGCAGTTTATCGATGCCGATGGCCGGCACCCGCAGCACACGTTCTTCTATCCGATTGAGCAGTACCGGCCGGAACTGCTCGATCCGATAGCCGATGTGTGTCGGAAGGGCTTTGGCGATGTCGAAGTCCACCTGCACCATGACAAGGACACCGCGCAGCATCTCCAATCCGACCTCGAAGAGTTCACGCGAACGCTCCACGAGCGTCATGGCCTGCTTTCGCGCGACGAGTCTGGGAAGATTCGCTACGGATTCATCCACGGGAACTGGGCTCTCGACAACTCGCTGCCAGGCGGCCGGTCGTGCGGAGTGGACGGCGAGTTGGCTGTGTTGCGCGACACCGGGTGCTACGCGGACTTTACGATGCCGGCGGCACCCTCGGCCGCTCAGACGAAGACCGTCAATCAGATCTACTATTCAGCGTGCCCGACTCGCGGACGTCGGGCTCACGAGTACGGGGTGAGGGCGGCGGTTGGTCGACCGGTGTCACCGGACGAATTGCTCATGGTGCAGGGGCCTTTGGTGGCGAGTTGGCGGAACGCGAAGTGGGGCGTGGTGCCGCGGCTCGAGAACGGCTCGCTTCACGCGGGGAATCCTCCGACCGTGGAGCGATTCGCCGACTGGCTGTCGTGCGGCATCTCGGTAGCGGGCCGTCCCGAGTGGGTCTTTGTGAAGGTTTATACTCATGGCGCGCCAGAGTGGAACGCGAAGACCTTGCTCGGACCCGAGACGGCAGCGTTTCATCGCGCTTTGCTGGCGACCTGCAATGACGGCAAGCGCTACCGGTTGCACTACGTGACCACACGGGAAATGGTGAATATCATTCACGCTGCGGAGGATGGGAAGGCGGGCAACGCCGGAGAGTATCGCCACTACCGTTCGGCGTGCAGAAATGAGCTCGCGGGAACGTGCACCCAGGAGCCTCATTGTGAATGCTGAGCCCCGCGTCAGCGTCGTGATCCCGACGTTCAATCGGGCGCATCAGGTCTACGAGGCGATTGAGAGCGCTCTGGCGCAGACCTGGCGGGCAGCAGAAGTGATCGTCGTAGACGACGGCTCCACCGACAACACCCGCGAGGTAGTGGCACGGTACCGGGATCGTGTCCGCTATATCTATCAAGAGAACCGAGGCGTGTCTGCCGCCAGAAACGCCGGAATTCGGATCGTTCAGGGCAGCCATATCGCGTTTCTCGATTCCGACGACTTGTGGGTTCCCGGGAAGCTCGAAGCCCAGATGGCGTTGTTCGCCGAGCATCCTGAGCTTGGGCTCGTCTCGTGCCACTCGAGATTCGTCGACGTCCATGGAGTCCCCACGCAGGGTGACCCTTCCGCAATCGAGCCGCCGATTGCTGAAGGTCGTCCCCTTCTTCGAAGGTTGCTTCTTGGAAATTGGCTATCCGGCGGTTCAAACGCGGTTGTGCGAAGGGCGCCTCTGGACGCCGTCGGAGGCTTTGATGAACGTCTCTCCTGCGCCGAAGACTGGGACATGTGGATTCGTATTGCCCAGCGGTTTGCCATTGGCTTTGTCAACGAACCCCTGACGATTTCACGCGTGAGCGCAAACAGCCTGAGCGCCCCGGCCAACGTCGCGGCGATGCTGGAGAATGAACTGCGGATGCTGGACAAGCACTGTTCCGCCGCTGATGGCGGAGTTGGCAGTTGGGATCGTCGAATGGCCTACGCGGAACGGTACGGCCGCGCCGCCTGGGCCCACCTTGCTATCGGTAATCGACGCTTGGCGAGGCGATTCATCATCAAGTCGCTCGCGGTTAGCCCAGAGCATTTCGTCACCCAGCGCGGATTCGTGCTGTCCTTGATGAGGGTGATGGTAGGCGAACGGACATTCGAGTTCGCGAAACGACATACCGGTCGGCGGAATCTCAGGTAGCCCGTGTCCAACAAGCACTCATGCCTTCCGGCGGCCTCCCAGGACTCCGAGAAACCGTCGCAGCGGGTACTTAGAAATTCCCTCTGGATGATCGCTCAGCCCTTGCTCCTGAATGCGCTGTCCATTGTCGTTATCGGCTACATGACACGCGTATTGGGCCAAGCCGACTACGGACGGTTCATTTTCGGATTTAGCTTTGTAGCCATATTCTCCTCATTCACGAACTTGGGGCTTCGGGCTGTCACCGTGCGCGAGGTTGCGAAACACAGCAGTCTTCCTCGCGAGTTCGTCGACCGGATATTCACCACGAGACTTATTCTCGCTCTTCTGAGCGCGTCAGTTGCGGTCGTCGCCATCAGCCTTACGAGCCACGACCCTGGAACCAAGTGGGTCGTCTGTCTCGCGTCGCTCACGATTGTGCTCCAGGCCGTGACGACGACATTTCAGGACGTCTTCCAAGCCCGGGAGAGAATGGCGCTCGTCGCGTCGATCCAGGCTGCGTCGGGGCTAGTCTTGACCGCAGGGTCCGTCGTGGCCCTGATCATCGGAATGAGACTCAAAGGCGTGACGGCCAGCTATGTGCTGGGAGGCGCCTTCGGCCTCGCGGTCAGTTGGATGTGGTTTGTCAGAGACTTTCAACCTCCCCGGTGGAAGGTCGATGTTTCCGACGCTTGGGCGACTATTTGTCACGCCGCGCCATTCTTCGTTCCACTGCAATTGTCGATAGCCGGGAACAAGCTGGCCGTCGTCATCTTGTCAAGCGTCTCTGGTTATGGTGCCGCGGGTCTGTTCGGCGCCGCTAGTGGCCTAGTCGAGCGATTGAGCGTAATACCGGACGGCATTTGCTCCGCCTTGTACCCGGCGATGGCGAACTCGTACAGCCACGACCCCGACCAGGCCCGGCGACTCTTTAGGCAGTTCTTCTTGTACTCACTGATGTTGGCGCTGCCTCTGGCGGTTGGCACAACGCTACTGGCGCCTCGTATTCTTGCCTTGGTCTATGGGGCCGCCTTTTCCGAAGCGGCGGCGGTTCTCAGGGTGTTGGTTTGGTGTCTCTTCATTTCATTTCTGGCGTCAGTGAACGGCTGGACCCTCTTGGCCATTCACCGCGAGCGGCAGGATGGCGTCGTCAAGCTTGCGTCAACCGCGGTGAACGTGTCTCTTTGTATTGTTTTGATTCCCTGGTACGGAGAAAGGGGGGCCGCGTGGGCGAGTCTCTGTGCGGCAGGGCTTGACGGTGTTTTACTGTCCGTTCTCATCAACCGCTACCTATCAGTCAGAATCCTAGACATCTCACAAGGGCTGAGGGTGCTAGCGGCGACGGCGGTCATGGCGGTTGCGTGTCACCTCGCGCGAGACCTGAATGTCGTTGTCGTCATTGGCGTGGGGATCGTGACGTACTTCGTCGCGCTGGTATCAAGCGGAATTCTGCCGAAGGATGAGTGGCGCGACGTGCTTGAGATCTTTCTCGGCAGGCGACGCGTTCAACTCGAGGCAGACCCAGAGGCGATTCAACCAGGTGTTCAGATCGAGCAGTAGATTACGTAGGTGAGGTGTGACCCGGCAGTGCCGAGGGAGCCAGGTATTGGGCTGAAGCAGCATGGCATCAACGGTCGTCCGGTATTTGAGAACTGGCAATCGACCCGATGAGGCTATCGGGCACTGGTATTTACAGCGGGAGATTCCCGTTGACACTGGCTCGTGGATCGGAGTCCTCTCCCACGCGTAATCACGTTCACTTTTGCGAAACGGGCCGTTGCGGTGTGCTGAACGTCGAGCGGGAGCGTTCTTTCTTGTAGGAAGAATGTCAGCAATGTCGCCGCAGACCTCACATTGTGCACAAGTAGGGTCATCACGCGACGACAAGCCGGACAGCGAGTAGTCGTGGTCCCGCCAACGCGAGTCCATACTCCGGGGACAGGCGTCATGAACAACGTCTCGACAAATGAAATGGATCGAAGGAGGACGCGAGCGACGGCGGACGGGAACCATCTACCCGCCCTCGTGACGGTCATCATCCCTGTTTACAATCGCATTAAATACCTAGCCCACGCGATTCAATCTGTCCTCGGTCAGAGCCATCCGGCCATTCAAGTCATCGTTGTCGACGACGGCTCACCTATCGATCCGTTGCCGGTGGTCTCGCTTTACGGCGATCGGGTGGTATTGTTCAGAAAGCCCAACGGCGGTGTGGCATCCGCAAGAAACGCGGGCCTCCGCCGTGCAACAGGCGATTACGTCCTTTTCCTTGACGAGGACGACTATCTGGAACCAGACGCGGTAGCAGGACTCGTAGAAGCAATCGAAAGGCCTCCTGGCGCCGCATGGGCCGCTGGAAGATTCGTCTACGTCGATGGTGCGGGGAATCGCTCCGACGGAAGGGCGTTCTTGCAACTCGAGTCTGGCGACATCTACCCAAGAATGATCCTGGATTGCCTGATAAGCTGCCCATCTACGGTGTTGGTGCGGCCCGATGCGGTCCGAGAGGCCGGGCTGTTTGACGAGGACCTATCCCCCAGCGATGACTACGATCTGTGGCTGACGATTTCGCGCGACCATCCTATTGCGGCGACGCCGCAAACGGTGACGAACTACCGGGTCCACCCCGAGCAAACCTCTCGCACTCAGTGGGCCAGACACTACGAGACTCAATTACATTTGCTCGATAAACATCGACAACGCGCACGAGCAGGCTGCGAGGGAATCTTCGACCATGCGATTGCGAAAGTCCACTTCGAGTACGGAGACAGCCTCTACGTCGATGGCGACTTCAAGGCCGCCCGCCGGCATTGGCGCCTCGGGGCGCCCGGCAACAATCGCAGGGCGCGGTCTCGTATCGTCTGTCGAACCGTCAAGAGCTACTTGCCAATTCGGATGCTCGAAACCCTGCGGGCCATGTTGAGGTTCGGACGGACGCTCGTCAATAGATGACAGCCCGTGCGAATCGACGAGACCATCTACCCAACCGCCGGCTGGTGAGTAGAAGCCCCAAAGTCCTGGAGCGAATTTGATGGGTTGGGCCCGCAAAGTATCAAGACGAGAGAGAGCCATATCTTGACAAAGGACCAAGGCGGAAGGAGAACGGCCAACGACATGACTGATTCAGACCTTCTTCCAACTGCCGAGAGGCTGCGGATTGCCTTGGTCACGCCGTTGCTGCCGGTTCCCTTCGACGCGACTCGCGGCCGGTTCATTCACGAAACAGCTCGCTCGCTCAGCAAAATAGCCACCGTCCGGGTATTCTTCCAGACGCTGAAGTATCCGCCGCTTCTCGGACTCGGTGCCCGCACCTATATTTACGGTCTGGCCCCATCACGCTACCAACTCGACGGCTGCGACGTGGAGGCATATACATACCCAGGGCTCCCCGTGCTGACGCGTGGCATCAACGGCCGCGTTGCGAGCTGGGCTTTGACGCCCAGGCTTCGACGGTTCCAGCCAGACGTCGTTTTGGGTTACTGGGTATATCCAGACGGCTACGCGGCACTGCTGGCAGCAAGGGCCCTGCACGTCCCTTGCGTGATCGGAGCGTTGGGTTCCGACATCTACGTCCGCTCCGGAGTGAACGCCTGGATGACGAGGCTGGCCATTCAGGAGGCTGATGCCGTCGTAACCGTCAGCGAGGCGATGCGCCAAGACACGATCCGGGTCTTCGGGGCAAAGCCGGCTAACGTCCACACTATCGTCAACGGATTCAACACGAGCGTGTTTGCACCGATGGATCAGGCGGCGATTCGAGGCGGATTGGGCATTCCCTCACACGGGAAGATGGTGGTGTACGTAGGCCGGTTCGTGGAGGCCAAAGGGCTCCGGGAGTTGCTTGCCGCTTTTGGGCGGCTCGCGCCCAGCGACCCCGGGCTCACGCTGGCGTTCGTCGGGGACGGCGGCATGAAGGACGAGATGCTGAGACTCGTGCAGGCCGCCGGTCTCGAGACCCGCGTTCATCTGCCCGGGGGACTATCTCCAACTGGTGTGGCGGCGTGGATCAATGCAGCCGACGTCCTGACGCTCCCGAGTTGGAGCGAGGGATATCCCAACGTGATCGTTGAGGCTCTCGCGTGTGGTCGTCCAGTAGTAGCCACCAACGTTGGGGGCACACGTGAAATCGTCCACAGTGGCAACGGCATCCTCGTCCCGCCGCGAGACGTCGGGCTGTTGACCGAGGCTCTGAAGTCTGTATTGAGCCGGGATTGGGATCAAAGGGCAATCGCGGCTCCGATGACCCGAACATGGGACGATGTCTCAGTTGAAACGCTCGCTGTGTGCGCCGGCACCCTGCACCGCGATTGCGGGCGATGAGGTCATGGGTCGAGCGGCCCTTTTGTCGACGAGACTCAGTGCCTGAGGTGCTGATATCTTGGGGCAATTCGTATTGAACACGACGGCCCATCTCCCGTTGTTTGATGGCCTTCGGGCCGCGTCCATCGTGCTCGTCCTCCTGTCTCCGTTCGCGTTCGTCCTGACGGAACCGCCGAAGTGTGTGCGGGTTTCGGCGGCCGTCATAGCGCTTGCGCCCATCGCGCGTTCGGGTGCGTGGTTGTTTTTCCGTCAGACTCCATACTATGACCTCGAGATGTTTCCGATGGTCGCCGATGGCCTGGTAGCCGGATGCCTATTGGCGTCGATGTGGGACTGGCTTGAACGCCAGGAGTGGTATCTGCACTTGTTCAGGGCGGCGGACTCAGCGGCGCTGCTGCTCAACCGCTGTATGGGCTACACCCTCACGGCGGTCATGGGCACATCAGTGGTCAACCTCTGTGTCGGGATTCTCGTACACCGGTCGGTTTACTTGTCTGAAGATTGGGCCGGTCGGTGCTTCAACTGGTCGGCGGTGGCGTTTGTCGGGATGCTGAGCTGCTCGCGGTAACTGTGGTCGCAACTGTTTCTGAACAGGTAGTCTGCGGCGTGGACGACGGCCTTTCCACAGAACGTGCCTCTGGTGTTCGTCGCGTCCGTGAACTCGCACTTCCTTCTTGAACAACCGTTGATGCGGTTGCGTGGGCGCTGGCGACCGTAGGCCGCACGTCGGTCCATCCGCCTGGCCTGTTGATCCTCTCGTGGGAGCCCGGACCATGAATCAAGACCTCCCTGCAGTGACAGGCACGCACGCTCTGGCTGCCGACCGACGTGTCGCGCCGGACTGGGTCGAACCGTCTGCCGTGATTGGGGCTGCGGTGCTCTGCTACTGGGCCATCATTCACGCGGCAGCCAGTATCGGAGTAGCGTCAATCTGGACCCACGTCGGTGCGGCGGTTGTCTCGCTGGCCGGCCCGACCCTCTATGTTCGCGAAGGCATCGTGCCATTTCGTTGCCGCGACCGTTCACGATCCGTCACGCTCCTCACTATCAGCGTCTTCACTCTGGCGCTTGCGGCGCGTGTCTACACCATCTCCATGAGGCCCCTGTGGGACGACGAGGGCTGGACACTGCACATCGTGTATGGAGGGTCGCTGGGAGACGTCATCAAGATCAGCATCCAGGACTTCTGGCCGCCACTGCACTATGTGATCGTCAACGGCGTCGCCAGGATTCTTGACACTGGCGCGCTGAATCTTCGCCTGCCGTCTGTCGTCTTTGGCGTGATGACCGTTGCCCTGTTGCCGGCCCTCGGGCGCATGCTCTTCGGGCGGCCCGCCATCGGGTCGTTGGCGGCGCTCTTGCTCGCCGGGGCAGTGCCCCACGTGCTCTATTCCCAGATGGCCCGTGTGTACGCGCTCCAGGTGCTGCTCGGTGTCGTATGCAGCCATTACTTCTACAAGGCGTTCGTCCAGTCGCGCGTATCGGCAGGCCATGTGGCCGCGACGAGCCTGCTGCTGTACTGTCACGCCTATTCGTGGTACCTCGTCGCGGCGCACTGGCTGTTCATCATCGTGGCTGTATTGCTCCTGAAGATGAGGACGCAGCTCATGCCGGCGCTGAAGGCGCAAGGCATAGTCCTCCTCCTGTACGCGCCGCTCATCATGTCCTTTGCGTACGTACGGTACGTGCAGCAGATTCAGGTGCCTGTGGGCTGGGCAAACGGACCCGACCATGTCACGTTTGCTGCGGTCCCGCTCCTCTTCGCCAGCCTTTCTGTGAGATCAGGCGTCGGCGTCGGGTGTTTCGCCATGCTCACTGTCCTTGTCGCAATCGTCACCTATCGGGCGTCTGTCAGGCCGGGGGTTACGCCGGGTGAAGCGAGAGGCGTTGGACAAGAAGCGCTGCTACCCTTCATATTTGTTGCGTGCTGGGTGATCACCCCGGCGGCCGTGAGTCTGTTTGCGTCGATCGTCACGCCGATGCGGTCATTCGGTCCGGTGAAGTATCACCTCGTGATGTTGCCGGGCATCTGTCTGCTGGCCGCCGCCGGCCTCAGCGCGATTCGATCGCGAATCTCGCTGGTCATCATCTTCGCCACAGTGGCCACCGTGGCCGTGACGGACCTGCAGAAGTACTACCGCGAATTCGACTACCCCCATTTCGACGACGCGGCGAGGTTTGTGAAATCGCGGAGACAGCCCGCTGAGAGGATCTATCTCGGAAACGGCTTTCGCGTCTTCAACTACTACTACAACGATCAATACCCGCGCATGGGATCGCGCGACTGGGACGCGTTCGACGCCCAGTTCGCCGGACTGGAGAACATCTTCGTTGACGGCACGCAGCGGTACGGCTATTCCCACCGGTCGGAGAAGATGTACGACTTCATCACGTACCTATCCACGGCACCAAGGCAGGCGCTAGCCGAAGGCCGACTGTCCCCGCCGTTCTGGGTTGTAGTTGGCGAACCCGCCGAACGCCAGCTCGTTCAGACGGCGGTTGACTCTGGGGCGTACCGGATCGTTGAGGCCGTGCCCTTCAAAGACGTCGATGTGTTTCTGGTGGCTCGACGCTGAAGATCGGATCGGGGGCGTGGCCACGACGTGGTGTGAGCGCCGACGGCGCTGGATCCAACGCCCAATCCCGCCTCTCGAAACAGATTCAGATATTGAAAGTGGCGCAACCGATTCTGGCGATCGAGCGGATTGAAGGCCCCGAGCTCGATGACGGCCCAGTCTGGCGGACGGTATTTGGGCTAGTCGACTACCCCGATCGTCAGCTCCCGGCCGAACCGCCGCACGATGCGTAAAGCGGCCCCGGGTGGGAGTGCAAACGGTTCAGTATCACCCGCCCAGGAAACGAACCAGATCCGCCCGCGGCTGACTGCAACTTGGCTCTCAAACACGTATGCCACCCCCTTGTCGACGAGACGGTCCGTCTGTGGAACCAGCCGGAGCCGGTCAGCCCAGCCGGTTCCAAGTCGACGCTGCACAGCCTGCCATTTGTCGTTGCTATGCAACGGCATCACGTCTAATGGTTCGCCCCATCGTGGTCCCACGCAGTACCTGAGGATGCCCCAGTAAACATCGTAATGGGCGACGTAGACGGTATCCCCCGGCCGCAGGGAACCCTTCAAGAAGCTCGTTGCAGGCGCATAATTTTCGTCCGGCGTACGGCCCGGGATAGCCGCCCACGTATACAACGAACTGCACAAGCACGCCGCAATGGCCATTCCGGCCACTGGCCATCTTGCGAGCGTTGTCAATCCCCTCGCGGCGCACAGCCCCACGATCGGCAGCAAGTATGCCGCGAAGACGTAGTTTCGGAACAGCGGGCGACCGACGAACGCCAGTAGCGTGGCAAGCACACACGCTCCGATTGGAATAACCAGCACGGTGGGCCGTGTGCGTCGGTCAACGAGCCCCAAAGCGAGGAGCAACGCCAGGCCCAAGCCGTAAGCCGCCAGCAGCGTGGATGGCACTTGCCACGGCAACATCATTGAGGCGATGTGTGAGATGAACGCCAAACCGTGTTCCTTGCTCAACTTCGGACCGCCCCGTACGAATGCCAGAAGCGCCAGCGGCGCCAGCAACACCGCGGTCGCCACTCCGGTCCGTCTCCAGCGTCTTGCTCCGGGTATCCGTCCCTCCGCCCGAACTGAACCGTACGCTCCCAGTGCCGCCAACCCGACGAACATGAAAGCCGTCAAGTGCGTATAGCCAGTCATTGTCTGAAGGAACACCGTGACGGCAGCCGTGCGACCGGATGGTTCGCGCAGCAGACGGCAGTTCGCCTGCCAGGTCAGCAAGATGAGACACGACGCCAAGGCATACATCCGCAGATTCCCCGCCTGCGCGGGAAAGATCGGCATTGCGGCGTAGACCAAGCAGGCGTAAGCACTAGCTCGAGGTCCAAACTCTCGGGCGGCGACGATCCCCAGTACGGTCAAGGCGCAGAGCTGAAGAAAGACAGAACTCAACAGCAGGCTCCGATCGTCGCTCGGCAAGAACTGCTGCCACAGCTTGAGGAGTGCGAAGTACACCGGCGGGTGGATTTCGTTACGAACGATCTCGACGAGGAAGCTCGGCCACGGCTGAAGAGCATGGGTGATGGCGCTGATCTCGTCCTGCCAGAGCGAGTTGCGCTCGGACCAGTATCTGAATGCGTTCCCCGATCCTAGGACGAAGGCCACCGCCAAAAGTATCCGATCCTGCCACGTTGAGGTTCGCCATATCTGAAAGAGAGTTCCGTTCGGCATTTGACCTGCCTGCCTTATCGGCCCCGCGATTACTGGAGAATGACTCCCGAGGTTGCCTGGTCACCCCCTATGAAGCGTAGCGGGAATCTCGGAGAGAGCGTTACGTAATTCAGGCCCATGACCTAGAGAAAGAAGAGCGAGCAGAGCCGCCGCCGCACCCGTGGCTTGCGTGATGCGCAGAATGGCCCAAGCTGGAACGATTTCGCCGGGCCTGACATAGATGACCGCGACGTAGAGTAGGCAGAGGACGTATGCCATCGCCAGTGTATCAGAGTCCTCGCATCCGGGGCGTCACCGCCCGGCACCGTATCCGTCAGATGTCAGTCTACTCTTCTCCTCTGCCGGAGACACGCGCTGTACAAACGCCCTCACTGCGCGACCATGGAGCCGAGGCTGAACTGGTCTTCCATCCGTCGGCGCGAGGGCGTATCCCATGTGCTTCAGCGCGGCCACGTCCGATTGAATCCCCAACATCGCGTCGGCGAGGGCCTCTGCTGAACTCGCTGGCACCAGGTAACTCGTTCGCCTGGATATGATGACCTCGCGATTGTCGCCAAGTCCTGTCGCGACCGCAGGCACGCACTTCGCTCGGTCATCGGAAGCGGCGCCCGCCATCTCTGACAGTTCGTGCTATGTTATCGTGCCACATTGGCGCGTCAGCGGCGACGCGGCTCATGCCCCCGTTCTCCTCCACCATCGATGTGGGGTCGCCGCTGCAAGGACGTTGTTCGTGACCTCGCGCCGTGGATCGCCGCGCTCGTGGCGCCGTCGCCCGTTCTCGTTGACGTGTGCGTGAGTCACGCGGAGAGGACCATTGTTCATGGTTGAGCATGACCAGGGCACGATCACGCTCGCATACGGACTGCCCAAGTACATCGAAATGGCCAAGACGCTTGCGCGTTCGCTTCGCCTTCATTCCCCGGGAATCAGGCGTGCCATCGCGACTGACCGTCTCGACGACAAGAGTCTGTTGGAACTGTTTGACAGCGTTGTCCCACTGAGGAAGGAGTATGGGTCGAATGTTCGACAGAAACTCCACCTCGACCGCTATTCGCCCTTCACGAGAACGGTTTTCATCGATTGTGATTCCATTGCGGTCAGAGATATTCAGTTCATCTTCGAACTCTTGCGTGGGACCGGCTTTAGCCTGAAGTTCCGCGCTGTCGACAGTAACTGATTTCATATTTTCTGGCCCAAA
>JBAXOX010000101.1:0-11900 GCA_037133015.1 Acidobacteriota bacterium | reverse complement strand
AGACCACGCGTTGACGTCGCACGAGATCGACCGGCTCGGTTACCAGCCGCGAGACCTGGCGGGCGTCGTGTTCAAGGTTGGCCGTGGCTGCGCGGCGTGCGGCCACCAGGGCTATCGGGGACGGGCGGCGGTGTTCGAGGTGCTGGTACTCAACGAGGCGGTGAAGGATGCGGTGATCCAGAAGCGAACCTCTTACGAGATCCGGCGGATCAGCGCCCAGACCAGCGGGCTCGTCACGCTGCTCGAAGACGGCATCCTCAAGGCCGCGCAGGGTGTGACGACGCTCGAGGAGTTGGTGCGGTGCCTGCCGAGGCTGATGAAGCCCCGGCCGATTCCTGAGCTGCGTCGACTGCTTGGGGTGATGTGATGACGGAAGGCCTCCCGCTTCTGCAGCAAATCGGAGACTTCGCCGAACGGCACGGCGTGACGCTGCCGGTGGTGAGCCCGGTCGCCATCGGCTTGATGGCTGCCGTCGAGCGCGACGACGTGGTACCGGCCGACGTGGAGGCGGTGGTGCAGGCGGACCAAGTGTTGACCGCCGGGGTGCTTCGCGCGTCGAATTCCGCGTTCTACGGCGGGCTGTCTCCCGTCACGACGGTGCGGGCGGCGATTCAGCGACTCGGCCTCGTGCAGGTAGCCCGGCTGGTCGTGCTGGCATCGGAGCGCAATCGCTACACGGCGCGACAGCCGCTGCTGCGCGTGATGATGACACGGCTCTGGGCGCACGCGTCGGCCTGCGGTCAGGCGGCGGAGTGGCTGGCTCGTCGCCTGGGTCATCGAAGCTTCGAGCAGGAAGCGTTCGTCGGCGGGCTGATGCACGACATCGGCAAGCTGTACCTGATTCGCGTGCTCGACGAGATGGTGGCGACATCGGATCGGCCGCTCGCCACTCCGGAGCAGTTCCTGCTCGAGTTGCTGAATGTGGCCCACGCCGACCAGGGGCACCGCCTCGTGTCCGGGTGGAATCTTCCGTCTCTCTACTGCGGGATCGTGCGCGATCACCACAGCGAGGATCCCCCGGCGACCGACGTGCCTCAACTGCTGGTGCGGATGGCGAACCGGTCGTGCCACAAGCTCGGCATCGGCCTCAAGTCGGAACCGTCGCTCGTGCTGGCCGTGCTGCCCGAAGCCGCGATGCTGATGGCGGGCGAGGTGCTGCTGGCCGAACTCGAAGTGCTGCTCGAAGACACCGCGAGCCAATTGAAGACGCGCGCGGCATAGCCGACGGCCGCCCCGGTGGCGACCGGGGTCAGCGGCGGGGCCAGCGGAACAGGCCGTGCTGCTTCATCCACGAGGCGTACTGGAGGTAGGTCGGATCCTGGCTCAGGTGCGCCTCTTCGGTCCTGGCGCGGAAATAGTAGACCGCATTCAGCAGCAGCAGCAGCCCGCACCGCCGCACCGAGTCGATCGGATCGCCCATCACGACGAAGGGCACCGACGTCAGCCACCAGGCGAGATTCTTCGAGATGTAGGCAGGATGTTTGGTCCAGCGGTACGGGCCGTTGGTCAGGATGCCTCGGTGCGTCAGGTTCGAAAACCGGCAGCCGAACATCACCGTCGCCCACAGGTAGATGCCGTAGAGCACCAGGATGGAACTGCCCCAGGCTGCGTAGAGCCGCGGCGATTCGTGCAGCCACGCGCCCCATCCGTCGACGCGGGCGTAATCGAGATAGTTCTGGCTGATCATCGATGTAAACGGCTGGTAGCACATCAACGCCACGACCCAGCCCATCACCGTCGGCTCGGCCCATCTCAAGTGGGTGTCGAACAGGCGGAACGCCATCAGGTAGCCCATCGCTGCGAGCCCCACATCGACGAGGAACACGCTGTCGTAGCCGAAGTCGAAAATCGTCTTGAAATCCTTGATGGTGGAAAAGTCGAAGGCCATGAACTTGGTGAGGTCGTTGAAGTAGTACGTCAGCATCAACGGCAGGAAGTACCCTTTCACAAGCCAGCCGAGCAGATGCTGGCCGATGACGCGACCGTCCACGCGCCGCCAGTTGAGCGCGACGACCAACCCCATGTGATAGTAGCCGTCGTGCGGATTGGTCTGCCTCGCATCGACGAGATAGAAGTACGGCACCGCCAACGCCATCCACCACGGCAGCACCAGCCACACCGCCGCGTAGAAGCGGTCGTAGAAGTGGCCTTTGTATTCGGGGAACAGCCAGTACAGAAAAGCAACGAACCCGATCGATCCGGCCAGCCCGATCAGTTTGAGCCCGGTTCGTCCCAGCGAGGCCTGCGACCGGCTCCAGTCGAGGCCGGCGCTGGTGCGCCGATGCACTTTGAGCCAGGCGGTATCGAGCACGAAGTTCGCGGCAGCAGTCGCGAACAGGCAGAGCATCCCCGCCTGCACGACATTGGCGGTGCCGGACTGGCGCATCACGACCAGGCTGCCGACATAGGTCGCCACGCTCGCAAGTACGATCCAGCCCCGTGTGGCCGAGGTTGGTATCATCACCGGCTTCGGCCCGCCCGGGCCAACTGGCTGTCGTTTCATGGGCTCCGATCGTCGTGCGGCGCGCGATCGCCGATGCGCAGAGTGGCCAACAGCGGCAAAGACCGCCACGTATAGCCCCCGGATCAGCGGCGACCGCCTGCTACTCCTGCGCGGTCATGCGGCCCGACAAATACGCGTCGTAGGCACCGAGGTCGAACAGCCCGTGTCCAGAAAGATTGAACACGATCACCTTGCGCTCGCCGGCCTCGCGGGCGGCCAACGCGTGGCGCACGACGCTGTGAATGGCGTGCGCCGATTCGGGCGCCGGGATGGTCCCTTCCGATCGCGCGAACTTGACGGCGCTCTCGAACACTTCCATTTGGTGATAGGCCTCGGCCTCGATGGCGCCGGCCGCCAGCAGGTGGCTCACCAGCGGCGCCGACCCGTGGTAGCGCAAGCCTCCCGCGTGGACCGGCGGCGGCACGAACTTGTGACCCAGGGTGTGCATCATCATCAGCGGCGTCATCCCGACGTTGTCGCCGAAGTCGTACTCGCGCACCCCTTCCGTCAAACTGGCGCACGCGGTCGGTTCGACCGCGATGGCCCGAAGCCCTGGCCGCGCGCCGCTCAGTTTGTCGCGCAGGAACGGGAACGCCAGCCCGGCGAAATTGCTGCCGCCGCCATGGCATCCGATGATGATGTCCGGGTACTCGCCGGCGATTTCCATCTGACGCATGGCCTCCTGGCCGATGATCGTCTGATGCAGCAGCACGTGGTTGAGCACGCTGCCGAGCGCGTACTTCGTGTCGTCTCGACCGGCCGCGTCTTCGACGGCTTCGGAAATCGCGATGGCCAGGCTTCCGGGCGAGTCGGGCGATTCGGCCAGCACGCTTCGGCCCGCGTTGGTGAGCGTCGACGGGCTCGCCACGACATCGGCCCCGTAGGTCTTCATCATCACGCGCCGGTAGGGCTTCTGGTCGTAGCTGACTCTCACCATGTAGACCATGCACTCCAGGCCCATCAGGCGACACGCGCACGACAGCGCGCTGCCCCACTGCCCGGCGCCCGTTTCGGTGGCCAGCCGCTTCACACCCTCCTGTTTGTTGACCCACGCCTGCACGATGGCGGTGTTGAGCTTGTGGCTGCCGACCGGGCTGACGTGCTCCGACTTGTAGTAAATGTGCGCCGGCGTGTCGAGCAGTTCCTCGAGAGCGCGGGCCCGGTACATCGGGCTCGGCCGATACAGCCGGTAGATGTCGCGCACCTCGTCGGGAATCTGGATATGGCGTTCCTGCGACACCTCCTGGAGGATCAGGCCCATCGGGAAGATCGGCGCAAGAGCGTCCGGCCCGATCGGCTCGCGCGTGCCCGGATGGAGCGGCGGCGGCAACGGCGTCGGCAGATCGGCGGCGATGTTGTAGAAGTGCGTCGGAATCTCGGACTCAGGCAGCGTGATCTTCGTATCGGTCACGACATCCTCCAGAACAATCGGACTACGTCTGTGTTGCCGCAGAATACCACGCCGGCATAGCGGCCGAACGTCCCGGCGGTCACGACAGCATTCCTTCGACCGCCATCAGTTCGGCGTAGCGCCGTCCTTCGGACCGGCCGCTCGCCGCAAGCCACGTCACCCGAAACCAGGGATGCGCGGCGACCCTCGCCACGAAGTGTTGTCCTACCATCCCGGTGGCGCCGAGCACGCCGACGTCAATTGGTGCGGTCATCTGTCGAATGTTCCTCTGCGATTCGGGTGGACCGGATGGTGTTCGAAACGACAAACCCGTCGACGCGTCAGGAGTCGGCGGGTTCGCTGGGGCGGCGTCTTGCTGATGCGCGACGCGGCAGAGACATCCCGCCTTCTTCGCCGTTGAATTGTACCGCTGCGCCTGCGACATCACAAACGATCTCGTTGATTCGCGCGCAGTTGCCGCGGGCATTGTCGTCGCGGCGCAGCCTTGCCTGCCAAGGCACTAGTGGCGAAGGCGCGGCGATCTGGTAAACGGCCGGGTCGCGGCAGCCCATGCGGCATCACCGGTTCACGGCCGCAGCCAGTCCGCCAGTTTCGACCAGCGCTTCACGGTTCGGGTGCCCTTGACGGCGATGGCGAGAGCTTTCCGCTGCCCGACCAGCACGACAAGTTTCTTGCCTCGGGTCAGGCCGGTGTAAATCAGGTTCCGCTGCAGCAGCGTGTAGTGCTGGGTCGTCACCGGGATCACGACAGCCGGGTACTCGCAGCCCTGCGCCTTGTGGATGGTGGTGGCGTAGGCCAGCATCACCTGGTCCATCTCGTGGCCCGCGAACAGGATCCGCCTGCCGTCGAAGTCGATCGCGACGTCGCCCGTCGCTTCGTCGATGGCGTGGACGAATCCGATGTCGCCGTTGTAGACGTCCTTGTCGTAGTCGTTCTCGACCTGCATCACCTTGTCGCCCACGGTGAACGTCGTACCGAATCGCTCGACCGAGACGCCTCTGGCCGGATTCAGCACGCGCTTCAATTCCAGGTTGAGCGAGCGGGCGCCCGAGGCGCCTCTGTTCATCGGACAGAGCACCTGGATGTCGCGAACCGGATGCAACCCGAAGCGCTGAGGGATGCGTTCGGACACGATGTGAACGATTTTGGCCGCGCACTCTTCCGGCGTTTCGGTCTCGACAAAGTAGAAATCGGACGCTTTGTCGGGACGGCTGTCGAGCTCGGGCATCTCTCCGCGATTGACCCGATGGGCGTTGACAATGATCCGGCTCTGGGCGGCCTGGCGGAACACTTCGTCCAGGCGAACGACCGGAATTGTACCCGACGCGATGATGTCGCCGAGCACCTGGCCAGGTCCCACCGACGGCAACTGATCGATGTCGCCCACGCAAATCAGCGAGGCGCGTTCCGGCACCGCGCGCACCAGTGCGTGCATCAGCGGCACGTCGACCATGGAGGTCTCGTCCACCACAAGGACGTCGCACGCCACCGGGTTCTGCGGGCCCTTCCGGAATTGCCCGTCGGCCGGATTGACCTCGAGCATCCGGTGGATGGTCCTGGCTTCGACGCCGGTGACCTCCGTCAGCCGCTTGGCCGCGCGTCCCGTCGGCGCGCAGAGCGCCACCTGCAGCCGCTTCGCCTTCAGGATGTCGACGATGGCCCGCACGATGGTCGTCTTGCCCACGCCAGGACCACCCGTGATGACGAGCACGGCGGTGCCCACCGCCTGCGTGACGGCCTCGCGCTGGCGATCGGCGAGCGTCAGATTGAGTTTCTTCTCCACCCACTCAAGCGCTTTGGCCGTATCGATAGCGGGCCACGGCGGTCGTCTGGCGCTCAGCGCCCGGAGGCGCCCGCCGATCTGGCGCTCGAGCGTGTGGAGCCACGCCAGAAACACGCAGGCACGGCCCTCGGCGACGTCGGCCACGACGGTGCCCTCGGCCAGTTCGGCCTCCAGCGCCTGTGCCACCAGAGGCACCGGCACGGCAAGCAACCGCTCCGCATTTCCGACCAGCGTTTCGCGAGGCAGTCCGCATTGGCCCTCGTCGAGCGCCTGTGCCAGCGCGTAGCTGATGCCGGCGCGAACGCGGATCATGGCAGTGAGCTCGATGCCGAGCTTGCGCGCCAGCGCGTCGGCGGTGACGAAGCCGATACCGCGAATCTCGCGCGCCAGCCGGTACGGGTTCTCGGTGATGCGCGCAATCGCGTCGGCGCCGTACGTCTTGTAGATCCGCACGGCCCGCGAGGTGCCCACGCCGTTGGCGTAGAGGAACACCATGATGTCGCGGATGATTTTCTGTCCCGTCCACGCGTCGATGATTTGCGCGGCGCGCGCGGGGCCGATGCCCTCGACATCCCGAAGCCGGTGGGGTTGCGCGTCGATCACGTCGAAGACCCGATCGCCAAACGTCTCGACGAGCCGCTTCGCGAAGTGCGGCCCAATCCCCCGGATCATGCCGGACCCGAGATAGCGCTGGATGCCATCCAGGCTGGTGGGCGGCTCGGTGTGCATCGATGTCGCTTTGAACTGCAGGCCGTGGACCAGGTCGTTGGTCCATTCGCCAACGGCCCGGATGTCTTCGCCGGCCGAGATGGACGCCGCGCTGCCAACCACAGTGAGCGGCTCGCGCCGGCCGGACACGCGAATCCGAATCACGCAGAATCCGCTATCGGGATTGTGGAACGTGACGCGCTCGACGGTGCCCGAGACGCTGGTGGGATCGAGGCCGTGGGTGTCTTGCGGCGTCGATCGCCGCTGGGCGCCAAACGGGAGTCGACCGCGAGGGGCTGGAGTCGTCATGGCTCAGGTTCCAGAGATATTACCTTGGGCGACCTCCGGGCCGTCCGGTCTCAGACCAACGACGCGAACATGCTGACGGACCTGGCCAGTCACGAGGAACTGCGTCATGGATCCGACGCGGCAGCGCCGATCGCGGCGATCGGATTGGCGGAACGATCCGGGCGTTGGGCGACAAGCCGTCCTGGTCGGTGTCGCCGTCGGGCGACATGATGCCGTCTTGGGAGGACGGGGGCCATCCTCGATGGTCGGCGCCATCGGCCTTGCGCCGAGGGACGTCAGGATGAAAGGCGATCGCTCGGCGGTCTGTTTCGCTCCGCAAGGTGCTGGCCGATCAGTCCCAGCGCCCGTTCGCGCGCCTGGCTCGACATGTCGCCCGCCAGGTCCTCAAGGGCGGTGTGCACCACGTCCCGGTGATGGACGTCGAGCCCGTACCTGGCCACCGCGTCCACCCACAAGGTGTGGATCAGTTCGACATCTTCCGGAGTCAACGGCGGGGCATGCGGTCCCAGCTGAAAGGTTTCGATCGAGCGGTCCCGCTTGCAGACGACGAGCCTCGCGCGGAAGTTCTTGTCCTTGTCGACGCGGTCCCACGAGTCTCCCAGCAACTGCGCGAACTGGGCGGCGTTGAATTTGCCCGACTCCCCGACCACGATCTCGGTGGACTGGAGCCTGGCGGCCGTTTCGATAATCGCGTCGCCCGAGTTGGTCGACGGCACCACCAGCAACTTCACGGGCCGGCCCTCGCGCTCGGCGACGGCCACGACCTTGGTAAATAGCGTCTGTTCGTAGTCCTTGAACAGGCGGGCGCTGTCGAAATCGCGGAACCCGGTGTTGGGGCCCTGCAGCAGCCGCACGGTCATCACGACGATGTCGCGCGACGAGGTGTCGGTGCCATCCATCACCCACTTCAAGTGCGTCAGGTTGTTGGGATCGCGCACGGGCACCAGCGCGCTGCCCGGCCGCACGGCGAGGGCCTTCTGGCTGACATCGGCCGACGGCTGCAGCTGGAATTGATCGAGCTTGTGGTCGTCGCCCGCCCGCCGTCTGGCCGTTGCGCGCTCCGACACCACGAAGGCCACATAGAGCACGAGCGTGAACGCGATCCCCGAGATGGTCGCGACCTGCTTGGTGAACAGGTTGATCATCGCAATCGAGAACAGGGTCAGCGTGATGGCGGCCAGGCCGATCGGAATCTCGAAGGTGCCAATCGTCAGATTCATCGGCACCCTCCACTCGCGCGGCCCCGGCGAGGTAAACCGCAACACCACCAGCGCCACCGCCTGCAGCGTGAAGCTCCAGATGACGCCGAAGGCGTACGCTTCGCCCAGGATGTAGATGTGGCCGCCGCTCAGGACGACGGTCGCCAGTTGCAGGCAGAGAATCAGGTTGAGAAACCGGTGCGTGGTGCCGTACCGCTGATGAGGATGGCGGAACCATTGCGGAAGGACGCCATCCTCCGACACCCGGTTCAGCACGGCGTTCGATCCGACGATCGAGGTGTTGACGCCGCCCGCCAGGATCAGGAATCCGACGATGACGACGAACGCCTGGAACAGCAACCGCAGGCTGTGCGGTCCAACCAGGTGCATCGCGATGCCGGAGATCATATTGTCGTAATACTGCGGCCGGACTTCGTCGGGAATGAGCGCGGTCGCGAGGAAGCTGACTGAGACGGTGAGCACCACGCTGTAGACGAACACGACCAACGCCGTCTTGCGGAGATTGAGCGCCTTGGGCGATTCGATCTCGCGGTAGACCTGCGCCAGCGATTCGTAGCCGCTCATGGCCAGAAACGAATGGCCGAACCCGATGAGCAGGGCGACGGCGGTGATGGCGGGAAACGGGGTGTCTTTCAGCCATCCGAGCGCATCGTCGGTAAACCTGAAGCTCGTCTGGTCCGGCGGCGGCGGCAGGTGTCCGCCGCGCATCAACAGCGTGACCACCGACCAGAGGAGAAGGACGACGACCATCACGGTTGTGATCTGAATGATCTTGAGCGCGTCGCCGCTCGATTCGTGCAGGCCGTGGGTGTTGCGCCACCAGAAGTACAGGATCACCAGCATCGCGAACGCCGCGGCGAGCATGTCTTTCGGAATGGGCAGGGAGATGTTGAACCACGCGAGGACTTCGCCGGCCAGGCCGATGATGTAGAGGCCCGCCGACACGGCGCTGATGGGTCCGGTCAGGACGTAGTCGAACAGCAACGCCGATACCGAGAGCTTGGCCATGGTCCCGCCCATGGCTTCCTTGACGACGCGGTACACGCCGCCCCGGACGAACATGATCGAGCTTTCGAGGTAGATCGCCCGAACGCAGTACGAGAAGAGCATGACGCCGAGCACGAACCAGGGCGCGGCCTTGCCGACGGCCTGCTCCGCGATGCCGCCGGCGTAGAACGCCGACGATCCGAGGTCGCCGAGCACGATGGCCGCCGCGCGCCAGAGCGAGATGAAAGAAAGAAGGGCCGTGGTGGCGACGACCACGCGGGTCGGCTGGACTCGGGGAGCGCCGGACTCTGACGTCATGCCCGGGATCTTAGCAGTCTTTATGGCCCAGGTCGGCAACTCAAGAACCGACGTCCACTCGACGGGCGGAATGTCCCTACGATGGCCGGCGATCGTCCTGTCTCGGGTCGGACAGTTGGTTGGCGCGCCCAAGGTTGGCGGCGATCAGATCCACCGCGCGACGACGGCTGTCGGGCGACATGTCGCCGGCGAGTTCTTCGATGGCGGTACGCACGACGTCCCGATGGTGCACCCGCAGCCCGAGTCTGGCGACCGCGTCGATCCACAGATTGTGGATCAATTCGAGATCTTCCGGCGTGAGCGGCGGAGGGTGGGGGCCGAGTTGATAGGTCTCGAGTGAGCCACTGCGCTGGCAGACCACCAATCGCGATCGGAGGTCCTTGTCCTTGCTGGTCCGGTCCCACGCCTCGCCGAGCATCAATGCCATCTGGGCTCCCGAGAATTTCGCCGACTCGCCGACCACGATCTCGGTGGATTGCAGGTTGACGGCGGTCTGCACAATCGCATCACCGGGATTGGTCGAGGGCACGACCAGCAGTTTGACGGGCCGCCCTTCCCGCTCGGCCACCGCGACAACTCTGGTAAACAGCGTCTGTTCGTAATCGGCGAACAGACGCGCGATGGCAAAATCGCGGTACCCCGTGTCGGGCCCCTGCAGCACCCGCACCGTCATCACGACGATGTCCCGTTTCTCGGTGTCGGTGTGGTTCAACACCCACTTCAGGTGCGCCAGCGAATTGGGATCACGGACCGGCACCAGCACGTTCCCCGGTCGCGCGGCCACTTCGGCCAGCCCCACGTCGGGGGCCGGCAGCAATTGAAACTGATCCAGGCCGCTCTTTTCGGCCTTTCGGCGGGCGGTGGCACGTTCGGAAAGCACGAAGGCCACATAGACAAGCAGGGTGAAGCCGGCGCCGGCGATGGTCGCGATCTGTTTGGTGAACAGGTTCACCACCGCCACCGACAGCAGCGCCAGCGTGATCGCCCCCAGGCCGATGGGAAATTCGATCGATCCGATCGTGACATTGAGGGGTACCCGCCATTCGCGAGGACCCGGCTGCTTGAACCGCAGCATCAGCACCGACAGCGACTTCAGGGCGAAACTCCAAATGACACCGAACGCATAGGCCTCGCCGAGAATCACGATGTGCCCGCCGCTCAGGACCACCGTCAGCAACTGCAGGCACACGATCATGTTCAGGAAACGATGCGTGGTCCCGAACTTCTGGTGCGGCTGGCGAAACCACTCCGGCAGCACGCCGTCCTCGGACACGCGGCTCATCACGGCGTTGGCGCCGACAATCGCGGTGTTGACGGCACTCGCCAGAATCAGGAATCCGACGATCACGACGAACGCCTGGAACAGCAGGCGAATGCTGTGCGGCCCCGCCAGGTTCATCGCGATTCCCGAAATCAGGTTGTCGGAGAACTGCGCCCGCACCTGATCCGGAATGAGCGCTTCGGCGAGGAAGCTCACCGACACGGTGAACACCAGGCTGTAGACGAAGACGACGACGCCGGTGCGGCGCAGGTTCAGCGGTTTTGGCGATTCGAGCTCCCGATACACCTGCGCGAGCGATTCATAGCCGCTCATCGCCAGAAAGGAATGCCCGAACCCAATCAGCAGCGCGATGGCCGTGATCGCCGGGAATCTGGTCCCTTTCAGCCATCCCAGCGCTTCGTCGGTAAAGTTGAGGTGCGCCAGCGTCGGGGCCGGCGCCAGGCTTCCGCCACGCGAGATCAGCGTGAACACCGACCAGAGGAGCAGGACGACCACCATCACGGTGGTGATCTGCACGATGCGCAGCGCGTCGGTGCTCGACTCGTGCAGTCCGTGGATGTTGCGGCGCCAGAAGTACACGATGATGACCATCGCCAGCACGGCCGCGAACTGGTCCTTGGCCATCGGGAACCCGATGCCGAACCTGGCGAGCACTTCGGCTAGCAGCGCGGCAATATAGAGGCCGGCCGACACGGCGCTGATCGGCCCGGTGAGGACGTAGTCGAACAACAGCGCCGACACGGACAGTTTCGCCATGGTGCCGCCCATGGCTTCTTTGACAACCCGGTAGACGCCCCCGCGGACGAACATCACCGAGCTCTCGATATAGATCGCCCGGACGGCCCAGGAGAACGTCATCACGCCGAGAATGAACCAGGGCGCGGCCTGGCCGACCGCCTGCTCGGCGATCCCGCCGGCGTAGAACGCGGACGATCCGAGATCGCCCAGCACAATGGCGGCCGCACGCCAGAACGAGATGAACGACAACAGGACCGTGGTCGCCACCACGACCTGGGTCGGCTGCAGCTTGGGTGTCTCGCCGTCTGCCATCGTCAATGCGTCCTTGCTGGTCTTGCCATCACCGCCGACATCATCACCGTCGATGCCGCGGGCGCGCGAAGGCCCACGGCGTGTGCCTCAGGCCTCACCTGATTGTAGGGGCGCACGCCGCGCTCGTTCAATGCCCTTTGCGATCATTATGAACTGCTTGGGGCATCGTCGCGCCGAACTTCTCCATCCCTACGCCGTTTGCCGGGGTGAAGCGGGCCGGTGCGAGTCGGCGCGAGTCGGCGCGCCGGGACGGGATGCCGACGCTCCCGGATGTTTAGTAGACTGACGCCGGTGACACGGAGGATGCACATGGTTTCCTGGTTTCGAAA
>JBAXOX010000100.1:0-11973 GCA_037133015.1 Acidobacteriota bacterium | reverse complement strand
CGTGGGCAGCAACCCCGACATTCCCGACAACCTCAAGCAGTTGATGGAGACGCTCGGAAACTCCACGGCCGTGTCGATCATCGGCATGGCGATTGGATTTGTGCTGGCGCTGATCGTCGGCGCGATTTTCGCCGCGATCGGTGGCATGCTCGGCGCCGTGTTCTTCAAGAAGCAGGCCGCGCCGGTTGCGTGATCGCCGCTTCGGCCTCTCGCCCTTCGCGGGAATGACGAGGCCGGATTAACCCAGCGCCCCCATCCTGCCGATACAGGGTGTGCCGTGATTTCTGTCACCAACCTCTCGAAAAAATACGGCGCGTTCGTTGCGGTCGACAATCTCTCTTTCGAGGTCAAAGAGGGAGAGGTCCTGGGATTTCTGGGGCCCAACGGAGCCGGCAAGACCACGACCATGCGGATGCTCACCGGCTACCTGCCGCCGAGCGTCGGTCGAATCCGCATCGGGGGGTTCGATTTGTACGACCACCCAATCAAGGCCAAGCGGCTGATTGGGTACCTGCCCGAAAATCCGCCCCTCTATCCCGAGATGAGCGTCCGCCGGTATCTGCGCTACGTGGCGGCGCTCAAAGACGTGCCCTCGGGCCGCGTGAACGTTGCGGTCGACCGGGCGATTGAGAAAGCCCGCCTCGGCGAAGTGGCCGGCAAGCGGATCGCCAAACTGTCGAAGGGCTTCAAGCAGCGCGTCGGCCTCGCGCAAGCCATCGTGCACGAGCCGCGGGTGCTGGTGCTCGACGAGCCGACGTCGAGTCTCGACCCGAAACAGCGCGCCGAAGTGCGGGAGTTGATCGCCGCACTCAAGGGCGACCACACGTTCATCCTCTCGACGCACATCCTGCCCGAGGTGAGCGAAGTCGCCGACCGCGTCTTCATCATCAATCGCGGCAAGGTGATGGCCGTCGACACGCCCCAGAACCTGAGCGCGAGCCTCCAGATGCGCGAGGTCGTCAACGTGGAACTGTCGGTGCCCGCCGGCGCCACGGCTCCCGCCGACAGTCAACTCGATCGCGTTCGCGCCGCCTTCGAGGCGCTCGGCCGGTCCGCCCACGTCGAGGCGACCGAAACCGACGCCGGGACGATTCGCATCCGCCTCGAAAGCGATCTGGGCGTCGATGCCCGCGCCGATGTCGCCGACCTGGTCGTCGGCCGCGGATGGAAACTGCTGGGCCTGGCCAGCGAATCCCTGTCGCTCGAGCAGATCTTCTTGCGGCTCACCCGCGACAAGGAAGGGAGAGACTAGACCCGATGCGCCACGCCCTGGTGATTGCGCGCCGCGAGATCGAGTCGTACTTCGTCTCGCCCATCGCGTACGCCGTCCTGACCATCTTTACGTTTGTGAGCGGCATGTTCTTCTCGAACATGCTCGTCTTCTACGTCCGGCAGTCGGTGCTGGCCGACCAGCAACTGCAGCGCCTCGGGCGTTCGGACCTCCAGCTCGACGTGCCCACGATGGTGCTCTCGCAGTTCTTCGGCAACGAAGGCTTCCTGCTGATGCTGGCCCTGCCGCTGCTGACGATGGGGCTGATCACCGACGAGCGGCGAAAAGGCACGCTCGAACTGCTGATGACCTCGCCTGTGCGCGCCACGGAACTGACGCTCGGGAAATTTCTGGGCGCATTCGGCTTCATCGTCATCATGCTGCTGCCGCTGCTGCCGATGTTCGCCTTCCTCGCGCAGGGTGGCGAGTGGGAGCCCGGCGTGGTCTTCAGCGGCATGCTCGGCCTCCTGATGCTGGCGGCGGCGCAGATCGCGCTCGGCCTGTTCGTCTCGTCGCTCTGTGAGAATGTCCTGGTGTCGGCCATCGGCACGTACGGCTTGTTCATGACGATGCAGTTCATCGACACGTCGTCGAGCGGTCCCGAATCGCTTTGGGCCAAGTTCATCAGCTACTTCTCGTTCTACATGCGGCACATCAACTCGACGCGCGGGGTGATCGAGGTGGCCGACCTGGTCTACTTCGCGTCGTACATCACCCTGGGCCTGTTCCTGGCGCAGCGCGCCATCGACGCCATCCGGTACAAGCGGTCATGAAGAAGTTCGCCTTTCTGCCCGGCGCCCTCATGGCCCTGTCCGGTGTGATGTGGGCGGCGTTCACGCTCACGTGGAACACCGCTTCTATCGTGCTCGCGGTGGGCGGTTCGCTGGCGTTCGTGGTCGGCATGGCCGTCAACTGGCAGGAGATTCGCGACTGGTTCCGCGACCCGCGAGGCGTCTTCGCCGTCAATACCGCGTTTTCGACGCTGCTGCTCGCCGCGATTCTCGGGATGGTGAACGCGTCGGTGGCGATGCGGCCGGTGAAATTCGATTTGACCGCGTCGGGCCGCAACACGCTGGCCGGCGAAACGAAGAAGATCCTCCAGCAATTGCCGGGCGACGTCGTGCTCAAGCAGTTCGGCCGCACGCCCGACCCGCGCGTCGACGAACTACTCGCCGCCCTGGCTCGCGAGAGCCGGCGCGTCAAGCCGCAGTTCGTGGATGCCGAAAAATCGATGCAGCAGGCCCGCGAGTACGGCGTGCTGCGCAACGGCACCGTCATTGTCGAATACGGTGCGAAGTTCAGGAAGATCGAGCAGGTCACCGAGCCCGCGTTGATGACGGCCCTGTTGCAGGTGACCAGCACCATCGAGCCTCTCGTATGCTTCGCGCAGGGCGATGGCGAGCGTGGTGCGTCCGACGAGGGGTCCACCGGGCTGTCGATGCTCGTGGCGGCCCTCAAGGCCTCCAACTATCGAACCGATTCGATCAGCCTCGTGCAGCAGGACGTGCCTCGCTCGTGCGCCGTGCTGGTGGTCGCGGGGATGGGGACCGGATTCGGGCCGGGCCGTCTCGGCCGCGTCGGCCGCTATTTGCTGGGCGGAGGACGGGTGAGTTTCTTGATGGATCCCCCTGTCGACCAGGACGTCGCCGCGTGGTTGCGGCCGCTCGGCATTGGGGTCGGCGATGGGATCGCCATCGACAACAGTTCTGGCGGCCGGAGCGTCGGAACGGGCCCGGAGATGCCGCTGGGCGTGTCTTATAACAACCATCCGGTGACGCGCGGGTTCGGGCTGGCCACCACCTACGATCGCGCCGTGCCGCTGCGCGTCGAACGGCAGGATATCGGCAAGCCCGTGCCGCTGGTGGCCACCGGCGCCGGGAGTTTCGAGAGACGCGACCTGGTCAGCGAGTCGATCACGTTGCGCGAAGGCCGAGACCGGCCTGGGCCCCTCACCCTCGCCATCGCCTCGACGATTCCGCGAGGCACCCAGGACACGCCAAGGCCAGAGCCTCGCATCGTCGCGTTTGGAGACTCGGATTGGGTTACCAACGCGCATCTGGGCCGCCAGGGCAATCGCGACCTCTCCCTCCGGATGATTGCGTGGCTGGCGGGCGAAGAAGAAGCGCACATCGTCGCCACCGGCGACCGCGAGAACCGCCGAATCGCGATGACCGAGCAGGCGCGCACCTCGATGTACCTGGTCAATCTGCTCATCCTGCCGGCCATCCCGTTTGTCGCCGGCGTGGTCCGCCTGCTCCGCTCCCGCAAGTAGTCCTTCCTCGGCCAGCGTGCGAAATGACGGGCAATCTGAGCCCGCAGGCCTAATGTTTCCAACAGAATAAGCCGACAAACCGCCCAGAGGGTGGATCGTCCCTCGCGCGTCCGCCTTCGGGGATTACTTATGACGTTCAGCACACGCAGGACGGTGGTTGGCACAGCGGCGATGGTCGCGATCGTGTTGTCGATTTCGACACCGTTGTCGATCCGCGCGGCGGCACAGACACCGAAACCCGGCACCGGGTCTCAGGCCCAGCCCGTCGTGCCGCCGGCAGCGCAGATGCCCGGCCTGGAGCCCATTGCGGTCGGCCAACTCGACGAGGGCCGTCGATCGCCATCGCAAGCGGTCGGCACGCAAGTGCCCCTCCCGACGACGCACCAGACCGACAACGTGCCGAACCGTCGAGGCTTGGGAACGCAGGCACCCGGCCTCGCGCCGCTCGCGGTCAGTCAACTCGAGGAAGGACGGCGAACCGATTCTCTCGAGCAGACCTTGTCGCTCAGTTTCGCCGAGCCGATTGCGATTCGCGAACTGCTTCAGTTGCTGTTCCGCGAAACCAACATCAGCGTCGTGATCGACGCCGAAGCCGACGGGTCGTTCAACGGCGAGCTCAAGAACCTGTCTCTTCGTCAGGCGCTGGATCTGGTGTTGCAGCCTCTCGGCCTTGAGTACACGCTCACCGACAGCGTGATGCGCGTGCGGCGGCGTCAATTGCAGACCCGCATCTTCCACATCAACTACGTCGCCAGCAGGGCCAGCGGCGGCGGTGGCGGAACGACGAACGTGGGCTACGGCAACAATCTTGGCGGGTACGGCGGCGTGGGAAGTGGCGGCTACGGCGGCGGCATTGGCGCGGGCGGGTATGGAGGCGTCGGCCTCGGCGGGTACGGCGGTGGGAACAGCGGATGCGGCGGCTACGGTGGCGGCGTGGGCAGTTACGGCGGCGGCGGCGGCGCGAATTGCGGAACGACGGGCGGCGGATCCGGGATGGACACGTTTGCCGAAATCGAAAAGGGCATCGCGATGCTCATGTCGCCCGATGGCCGGTTGAATCTCGACCGCAAAGCCGGTCTGCTGCAGATTTCGGATTACGCCGACAGGCTCGACAAGGTCGCCAACTATCTCGAGGTGGTCGAGACGCGCATCCTGCGCCAGGTGCACATTCAGGCCAAGGTCATCGAAGTCGAGATGAACGAGCAGTTCTCGGCGGGCATCGACTGGTCGGCGGTGCTCCGCAGCGCGGCCAACGCGGTCACCCTCACGCAGAAACTGGCACCCACCAACAATCAGAGTGCGTTCACGATGGGCGTGAACATCAAGGACTTCCGCGGCCTGCTCGACGCGTTTGCCAGCCAGGGCCGCGTCAACGTGATGGCGAGCCCGCGCGTGATGGCGATGAACAACGAGCCCGCCGTGATGCGCGTCGGCACACAGGACATCTTCTTCGTCACCTCGTCGTCGGTCGACACCACGACGGGCGCTGTCGTCTCGACGGCCGTCACGCCCCAGTCGATCACCGAAGGCATCACGCTCAACGTGGTCGCGCAAATCAGCGACGACGGGATCATCCATCTGAGCATTTCGCCGACCATCACGGAACGAACCGGCGTGGCGACGTCGAGGCTTGGCGACCAGGTGCCCATCGTCAGCGTGCGAGAAACAGACACCGTCGTCCGCGTGCTCGAAGGCGAGACCATCGTGATTGCCGGCCTGATGCAGGAACGGACCATCGGCGAGAAGACCAAGGTGCCGGTGCTTGGCGACGTGCCGCTGATTGGCGGGCTCTTCCGCCGCGACGACCGCACGAAGAAGAAGGTCGATCTCGTGATTCTGCTGACGCCGACCGTGGTGACGCCAGGCGACGTCGCGACGATGAGCGCCGGCGACCAGCAGCGTTTGTACGAGGCGCAGCGGGCGCCTGTTCGTCGGTAACGACGGCGCGCGAGACCGAATCCAGCGTTCATTCAGAGGACGGGGCGTGGTCGATGTACGAGGAATATTTCGGGTTTACCGAGAAGCCGTTCAGCCTGACGCCTGATCCGCGTTACCTCTACAAGAGCGAAACGCACGCCAATGCGTTCGAATTGCTCCAGTACGCGATGCGCCGGCGCGAAGGGTTCGTCGTCGTGACGGGCGACATCGGCACCGGCAAGACCACGTTGTGCCGTGCGCTGCTCGAGCAGATCGACCGCCGGACGTTTACCGCCCTTGTGCTGAACCCGTTTCTGTCGGAAGACGATCTGCTCAAGCTCATCCTGCAGGACTTCGGGATCGTCTCGAGAGACGATGTGAAGGCGGGCCGATTGGCTGGGGTCAGCAAACAGGAATTGATCGACACGTTGTACGACTTTCTCCTGGGCCTGTTGCCGCTGCAGGCCAACGCCGTCCTGATCATCGACGAAGCCCAGAATCTGCCGTTGCAAGTGCTGGAGCAGTTGCGCATTCTGTCGAACCTCGAGACCGACAAGCAGAAACTGCTGCAGATCATCCTGGTGGGCCAGCAGAACCTCAAGACCATCCTGCGGTCGCCCGAGTTGAGGCAACTGGACCAGCGCGTGTCGATTCGGTACGAACTCAAGCCGCTCACCGAAGAAGAGACGACCGCGTATATTCACCATCGCCTCTACGTCGCTGGCGGTGCCTCGTCAGTCAGTTTCACGCCGAAGGCCGTGCAGGTCGTGTTTCAGTACTCGGGTGGGACGCCGCGGTTGATCAATCTGATCTGCGACCGCAGTCTGCTGGGCGCGTTTTCGGCGAAAGTGAACAAGGTGTCGCACGACCTCGTCGTCCGCGCGACCGAGTCGCTCGATCTGCGGCAGGTGGAAAAGTCCCGATTCTCGTGGCTCCGCCGCCGCCGTCCGCTCGCCGCCGCGATGGGCGCGAGCACGTTGTTTGGCGCGTAATGTCATGAGCCGCATGCTCGATGCCCTGCGTCAACACAGCGGGGCGACCGTTCCGAAGGCCACCGAGCCGCCGCTGAGGTCGGGAGGCGCTGCCGAAGACCACGTGCTGGCCTCTCTTGGCTACGCTCCGCAGCCGCCGGCGTCGGCCGGGAAGGCCGCATGGGTGCGCGTTGCGGTCGGCATCGTCATGGTGGTCGTCGCGTTTGGCGTCGTGTGGCAGGTGGCCGCATCGAATCGCCTCGTGTCGTTTGGGCCGATGTCCCTGATCACCGGGCCGCGGCAGTCGCCTGTTTCCCGGACAGCCGTTCAACCGAGGCCGGTCCAGAAGCCGGTCACGTTGCCGCCCGCGCAGAGCGAGCTGTCGAGAACCCAGTCCCAGTCAGCTATGCCGCCCGGCGCAGCCCCGCAATCCCAGCAGGCCGCAGCGGCACCGGTTCTGCCTGCCGGAGCGGTCGCCGAATCGCAGAAGGCTGCGGCCGCTTCTTCGGCGCCGCCGCCCGTGGCGGCCGCGCCAGCCGCGCCCGCGCAACCATCCACTGCGGTAGGTGTGTCTGAGGCGACGCCCGCCAAGCCTGCCGCGGGGCTGACCATGCGTACCGCCGATAGCGGCAAACCCGCGAGTGCGACGCCGATTGTCGTCCCGAAGACGCCACCGACGCTGGTGGCTTCCGTTCCGGCATCGACGTTGGCGGCGAAACCCGCTCCGGGTGTCGTGTCGCCTGTTGAGCAGCGTCCACCGTCGCACGTCGCCGCGCCTGCGGGTTCCGGGCTGTCGAAGCCGGTGGCCTCGTCCGCGGCGGCCGCGCCCGCCTCGCCGGCCCTGCTTGTCGCCACCTCACGCACGCCGCCGACGCAGGCTGAATCGGCCATGGTTCCGGCGCCGGGCATCACGCGCAACACGCCGGCGGCATCCGTCGCGTCGGGCACCGGGGCGGTCAACGAGAACGACCAATTCAAACTCGCCCTCTACTATCAACGCACCGGCGACTTCGAGAAGGCGCTCATTCACTACCGGGCCGTACTCGAGATCAACGAACTCAACGCGGAGGCGCACAACAACCTTGGCCTGCTTTATCAGGACAAGGGCCTCTACGACGAGGCGATTCGCGAGTTCAAGCGGGCCACCGCCATCGACGCGCGCTACGACAAGGCGCACAACAACCTTGGCGTCGCGCTTCTGCGGTCGGGCAAGGCCGACGCGGCGGTCTCAGAGTTTCGCTGGATCGTGGCCCAGGATGGGCGCAACGTCGAAAGCCTTACCAATCTGGCCCTCGCGCTGCGTGCCTCGGGACATCTCAGCGAAGCGCGCGACCATCTGCAGCGCGCACTTCAGGTGAACAGCCGCTACGCCAACGCGCACTACAATCTCGCGCTGGTGCTCGAAGAGAGCGGCGAGATGTCTCGCGCGATCGATCACTACGACCAGTTCCTCTCGCTGGGCGGCGCCGACAACTCGCCGCTCGCCTCCGACGTCCGTGCCCGCATCCAACTGCTGCGATCGAAACTGCTCAAGTAGTCTCCCCTCATTTTCTGTTGCTGCGGAATGCGGCTTGTGTGGCTTCTGCCGCGACAATTCCACCCCACGATTTGTAGGTCTCAAACACCCTCTCCTCGATTTGGTGATGGCGATGCCATCGTGCGCAGATCGATGAAATAGGCTGAAACCCCAGGAAATTCGACGAAACAGGCCCCTCTGTCGCCGCGATTCACGCGGGGCACATCCCTTGCTCAATACCGGGTTACCAGCTCGCCAGGAAGGCGGGCATCCGGAATGAGTCGGTTCGCAAGGATGTGTCATGAACGCGCTGCATCACAATCAACGTGGCCTGTCGCTGGTCGAAGTCACGATCATGCTGCTGGTGCTCATGCTGCTGACCAGCGTGCTGGCGCCGTCCATCGCCGATTTCGTCAACGACGCGCGCTGGGTCAAGGTCAAGGAAGACTGCGAAGCGATCGGCCTGAGCGTGGCTCGGCTGACGCGCGACGTGGGGCCGTGCCTCAAGTTCGCAGGCACCCAGGCCTGCACCAAACAGAATCGCGTGGACCTGCTGCACAGTGACGGAACCGCGATCGACGCGGCAAGCCTCGGCGCGGCTGCCGTTCCCGTCGTGGATGCGGCGAATCTGGCGAGCGGCCAGTTGAACTGGGACACGGTGCAGAGAGACGACTCGATGGACAACCAGTTCGTCACCAACGCGGCGGCGTATGCGACGCCGACGGGCATGACGGTCGGCCCGTTGTTCGGGCTCGGCTGGCGCGGGGCGTATCTGTCGCCGCCGATCGGGCCGGATCCGTGGGGCCACCGGTACATGGTGAACTCCGCGTTTCTTGCCGTGGCGACCGACGGCGCCGGGCCGCAGGCCGACCTGCTTCCGCCGAGCGGGGGCCGATCGCTGAGGCTTCTGACGCTTCTGCCGCCTCCGCCTCCGCCTCCCAGCGGGCCGTGGACCTATAACACCTTTTGTATTTCGGCCGGACCCAACGGCTCCTACGACACGCCGATTGGCGGCAACGCCAACGGTGGCGTCACCAGAACCGGCGACGACTTCGTCACCGTGATTGCTGGCGCGGGGCACTGAGCGTCGCGGTGGGCGTGCGGGGCACCCGGCGCGCTCGCGCTGATATCTGGGCGGCGATCGGTTGCCTCCCAGCACACATGAGTCGAACGGCAGACCTTTCGGCGCCGACGTGCACGTGACGGGTCCGGTGTGACTATGAACCCTTTCACTTCTCGAATCACCGCTCGATGGCAGGCTTCCGCGCGAGGCGCGGCGCTTCGCCTCGAGGCCGGGCAGACGCTGTTCGAGATTGGTGTGATGGTTTCCGCGCTGATCGTGCTGGCCGGCACGCTGCTTCCGGTGATGGGCGATTCGATTGCCAACGCCCGCGTCGTGGTTGCGAGAAACGACGCCACCCAGATTGCGACGGCGATCGTAAATTTCCAGCGCGACCTCGGGCCGCTGGTCCTGCGGCGCGCCGCGCCGTCGTCGTCGTCGGACCGCACTGTCGCGATTGACGTCCTGATTTCCAACGGCCCTTTGCCTGGTCTTGCCGCGGCCGTGCCGGCGGCGTCTCCGGCGGGGGCCGGATTGCCCGCGCGTCCCGGCCGCATCGGCCGGCAGGCGCTGGAACCGTGGACGACGCTATTTAGCGCAGACGTCCTGGCGGCGCATCTGCGATTCAACGGCCGCGCCTACCCGGCTGCGGCGAGTGGAACGGTCACCGGCTGGAACGGGCCGTACCTGGGCCGCGACATCACGAGCGACCCGTGGGGCCACGCGTATCTGGTGAACACCGCCCTGCTGCGCGACAACGACGGAATGATGGGCGTCCGGTTCGCCAACGCCGTCTTTGTCCTCTCGGCGGGTCCCAATGGCGTCATCGAGACCCCGTTTGTCCAGCCCATCCAGACGGCCCACGCCTTCGGCGACGACCTCATCGTCCGCATTCAGTAAAGCAGGCGCCACCCAGGGTCCCCCCTTGGCTGGAATGACGCATCCCCGCCCGTAATCAGGACAAAACCACTCCTAACTACTGCCGCCTGAGTCACTTCCGCCGAACTACGTTCTCCCTTCATGTGCCACGAACCCTCGGATTGGTGTTGTATGCCTCAAAACAGGACAACAACTTGTGTGGTTCCGCGTACTTGATGCCGATAACGGTAGGTAACTTGTTTATATATAGGCATTTAACAAGCTTACGCCTGGGCCGATATGGTCGTGGATGCCTGTTGTCAGGCGGGTCCGACTCGCTTCGCATCACCGCGAAACGTAGGCACACCAGGTCGGTCGTGGGGTCGGGATCTCACAATTGCCCATGTTTTCCATGTTTTTGCCGTTTATTCGCGCCGTGACACCCACGGCACAGCCGTTGCTGTAGGAAGGTCAACTCTTCTCGGAGCTGGGGAGCGCTCGACCTGCTTGCGGGTCAGGCAAGCGGTCGGCCGGAAGAGCAATCGGTGCCGGGCGGCACCACGGCGTTCATCTCAATACCACTTCAGTGTGGAGGCCATGCAAATGCAAAAGAAAATCAAGGGACAGAAGGGCCTGTCACTGGTCGAGGTTACCATCATGCTGCTCGTGCTGATGCTCCTCACCAGCGTTCTGGCTCCGTCGATGTGGGACATGATCCACGACGCGCAGTGGGTCAAGGTCAAGGAAGACTGCGAAGCGATCGGCATCTCCCTCACGCGCATGTGGCGCGACGTGGGACCGTGCACGAAGAAGTCCGCAGTGGTGGGCTGCACGATGACCAACCGGGTTGATGTTCTCATCAGCACCGGCGTCGTGGCGGCCGGCGGCTCGGGCGCTGCGGCTTTCAACACCAACATCACCACTGGCGATTGGAACACGGCCTTGGCCGCGAACAAGGACACCATGGAGAATCAGTTGGTGGTCAACAATCCGGCGTATAAGACTCCGTACGCCAACTACATCACCGACGGAGCCGTTCCTGTTGGCCCGCTGTTCGGCACGGGCTGGCGCGGCGCGTATCTCGCACCGCCGATTGGTCCGGATCCCTGGGGGTCGGCCTACTACGTGAACTCCGGTTACCACGCGACCGCAACCAACGCGCCGGACACCGACGCAGAGGGCTCACCCAACTGGTGGTGGGAGCACGATGTGTTCTGTATCACCGCCGGACCGAATCAGACGCTCGAGACGAAGTTCTACGGCAATACCAGTTTTGGGACTTCCCGCTTGAACGACGACTTCACGTTTATCATCTCGGGCAGCGGCAAGTAGTGTCGCTCTGGCTAGCTGTCTGACGATACGCGCGCCGACCGGGCCGCCACATCGTCCAAGGATCTAGCCGCGTGGAGTGAAGTAGAGAGGACCAGGGGGTCGAGGATCGCGCCTCGGCCCCGCCTCCTTGGATGTTGGGTGGTCCGTGCCGGGAAACGGGTTCAACAGCGTTCCCCGAACGTGTGTTTCCCGGTGACGGACAACCAAGCCGCGTTTCGCAACCTCGTCGTCTTGCGCCAGAACCGTGAGGGTCGCCGATGTCCGGCAGCCAAACTACCACCGACCGAAGCCAGCGCGGCTTCACGCTGATCGAGCTCACGGTGGTGCTCGCGGTTATCGTTACGCTCGCCCTCGTTTTGACGCCTTCCATCGCCAACGTCATCAACGACTCGCGAATCGCACGCGCCCGGAGCGACTGCCAAACCATCGCCAGCGCCATTTCCGAGTTCTACCGCGACAACGGGTTCTTCCCCTCCTGGAAACTCGCACAGAATGGCGGCGCAGGGCTCCCGGCGAACAAGGTGCAGTTGTTGATCAGCCCTGGCAACGTCGCGCAAGAAGACCAGACCAGCCTTTGGACCACCGGGGTCGCGGGACTTCTGGCCGATCAGTTGATGAGCGATGCACCAGGCTACGCCCTCAAGACCCCGTCTTCTCAAAACGGCTGGAATGGGCCCTACCTGTCATCTGAATTTAGCGCCGACCCGTGGGGCAACCGCTACATCGTCAACATCGAGTTGATTGATGCCTCGGCGACACCCGTGACCAGGACCGGCG
>JBAXOX010000099.1:0-12772 GCA_037133015.1 Acidobacteriota bacterium | reverse complement strand
CGCTCAGGACTTCCGCCTCTTCAGGAATGGCTTCAGCACGTCCATCAGGTCGGGCTTGCCGATCTCCTGCAGTTCGTAGCTGACGCGCACGGTCGGCTTTCGAATCGTGATCAGCCGGTTCAAGTCGATCGGGGTGCCGATGATGACGGCGTCGCACGGCACTTTGTTGATGGTGGTTTCCAGGTCCTTCACCTGCTTGGCGCCGTAGCCCATTGCCGGCAGCAGCGTGCCGATGTTCGGGTATTTTTTGAAGGTGTCGGTAATGGTTCCCACCGTCCATCGCCGCGGGTCCACGATCTCGGCGGCGCCGAACTTGTCGGCGGCGACGACGCCGGCGCCGAACTTCATCTCTCCGTGCGTCAGCGTCGGGCCATCTTCGACCACCAGCACGCGTTTGCCGGTGATGCGGTCCGCGTGGTCCACCATGATCGGCGATGCCGCCTCGATGATGACGGCGCGGGCGTTCACGCGGCGGATGTTGCGGCGCAGTTCGTTGATCGCGTCGATGTTGGCCGTGTCCACCTTGTTGATGACGACCACGTCGGCGATTCGCAGATTCGTTTCGCTCGGATGGTAGAGCAGTTCGTTGCCAACCCGGAGCGGATCGGCGACGACAATGTGGAGATTCGGCTTGTAGAACGGCGTATCGTTGTTGCCGCCATCCCAGAGGATGACGTCGGCCTCGGCCTGGGCCTGCGCGAGGATGTCGCCGTAGTCCACGCCCGCGTAGATGATCGTGCCGCTCACGATGTGCGGTTCGTACTCTTCGATCTCTTCGATGGTGCACTGGTGTTTCTTGAGGTCTGCGATCGAGCCGAAGCGCTGCACCCGCTGCTTTTCGAGGTTGCCGTACGGCATCGGATGTCTGATGGCCGCAACCTTCAGGCCGTGCGCCTGCAGGATGCTGGCAATGCGCCGCGTCGTCTGGCTCTTGCCCGACCCGGTGCGGACCGCGCACACCGACACGACCGGTTTGGTGCTCTTGATCATCGTCTCGGCCGCGCCAAGAATCTTGAAGCTGGCGCCCGCCGCGTTGGCGATCGACCCGCGCTGCATCACGTAGGTGTAGGGCACATCGCTGTAGGCGAACACCACTTCGTTCACCTTGTGTTCGGCGATGATCGATTCGAGATCCGATTCGTCCAGAATCGGAATGCCCTTCGGGTAGAACCGGCCGGCGAGCGACGCCGGGTAGCGTCGGCCGTCGATGTTGGGAATCTGCGTGGCGGTGAAAGCGACGACGTCGTAGCGGGCGTCGTTGCGGTACACGACGTTGAAGTTGTGGAAGTCGCGCCCTGCGGCGCCCATGATGACGGTGCGAATACGTTTCATTGGTTCTCTACTCTCTGAATGAGCGTTTCGTGTTGCGATCGAGGCCCTGTCTCGCCGTGCCGCGGTGTCCAGTAAACGCCTCAACGTGGCAGACCGGACACGGTGTGGTCGATGTCGCGGCTCCAGCGCCGACAGCCCCGTGATGCCGGACGCGCCTTAGTGTTCGATGACCTTCTTGATGCGTTCGAATGCCCAGTCGATTTCTTCGCGCGTGATGACCAACGGCGGCGCGAGACGAATCACGTGCTCGTGCGTTTCCTTGCACAGCAACCCCTCGAGCAGCAGGCGTTCACAGTAGGGCCTGGCGGCAACCGTCAATTCGAGGCCGATCCAGAGCCCGCGGCCGCGGGCCTCCTTGACGATCGGGCTCTTGAGTGTGCGCAGTTTCGCGAGGAAATACGCGCCGAGCTCGGCGGAGCGTTCGATCAGCTTTTCGTCCACCAGCACCGAGAGCGCCGCACGGGCCACCGCACAGGCCAGCGGGTTGCCGCCGAACGTGCTGCCGTGGTCGCCTGGCTTGAAGACGCCCAGTACCTCGCGCCGCGAGAGCACGACGGAGATGGGGTAGTAGCCGCCGGACAGTGCCTTGGCAATCGTCACCATGTCGGGCTCGATGCCCTCCCACTGGTACGCGAACAGCTTGCCGGTGCGGCCCAGGCCGGACTGGATTTCGTCGGCAATCAACAGGACGTTGTGGCGCTTGCAGATCTCGGCGGCCCGCTTGAGATAACCGGCCGGCGGCAGCACGATGCCGGCTTCGCCCTGAATGGGCTCGACCAGGAAGGCCGCCGTGTTGGGCGTGATCGCCGCTTCGAGTGCGTCCGCGTCGCCGTACGGGACGACCTTGAAGCCCGGCGTCAGCGGGCCAAACCCGTCGGTGTACTGGGCCTCGGTGGAGAAACTGATGATGGCGATCGTCCGGCCGTGGAAGTTGTTCCGGCACGCAATGATCTCGGCCTGGCCGGCCGGGATCCCTTTGACGGTGTAGCCCCACTTTCGCGCGGCCTTGAGGGCGGTTTCGACCGCCTCGGCCCCCGAATTCATGGGCAGCGACATGTCCATGCCCGTGAGGTCGTGCAGTTGCTTGTAGAGCAGAGGAAGCTGGTCGTTGCGGAACGCGCGCGACGTCAGTGTCACCCGCTTCGCCTGGTCAATCATGGCCTGCATGATCCGCGGGTGACAGTGGCCCTGATTGACCGCCGAGTACGCGGCCAGGCAATCCAGATAGCGTTTGCCGTCCACGTCGTACACCCACACGCCCTCGCCCCGTTCGATCACCACGTCGAGCGGATGGTAGTTGTGGGCGCCGTACTGTTCTTCGATTTCGATGAATCCGCGACTACGCACTGCTGTTGTGTCCATAACGCACCTGTGAAGGACGAACCAAGACTCACACGGGCGATCCCTCCCCGGGATCCGTCCACTGGATCGCGGCAGGGGATGCCCAGAGCACGGCGGGCTCGAGCACTAATGGTCTTCGGGGCGTTGGTCGCGTGAGGTCAGCATCGAACCGTTCCTACTCTTGATCCCACAGCAGCGTCAGGAGCGCCATGCGCACGACGAGGCCGTTGGCGGCCTGCTTGAAATACAACGCCCGGGGATCGCCGTCGACGTCCTTGTCGATTTCCACGGTCCGCGGCAGCGGGTGGAGAATCATCGCGTTGGGCTTCATCTTGCGCAGCAGCCGGGCATCGATCGTGTAGCGGGCGAGCGCCGCACGATCCGCCACCCGATCCGGGCGAATGCGCGTTTGATAGATCACGTCGACGTCTCCGGCGATCGAATCGACGTCGTGGATCATGTCGTACCACACGTCGTGTTCGTCGAGGTGCGCGAGAATGTCGGGCCGCATCTGCAGTTCGGGCGGGCTGACAAAGTGAATCTTGACCCGCTCGAACTTGCTCAACAGGTACGCCAGCGATCGCGCCGTCCGCCCTCCGTCGAGTTCGCCGACCATGGCGATGGTCAGGCCGTCGAGCGACCGCCGCTCCCGGTAAATCGTGTAGAGGTCGAGCAGGGCCTGCGTGGGATGCTGGCCGCTGCTCCCGTCCCCGGCGTTGATCACCGGCACGCCCGACACCCGCGCCGCCCGCCGCGCCCCGCCCTCTTCGGTCGGGCGCAGCACGATGACGTCGGAAAACGACGAGATGATGCGAATGGTGTCTTCGAGTTGCTCGACGTCGATTTCCGACGAAAACACCCGCGCGTGCTCGGTCGACAGGACCCGCCCCCCGAGCCGGTACATCGCCGCCTCGAACGCGAAGCGCGTGCGCGTGGACGGCTCGTAGAAGAGCGACGCCATGATCTTGTCGGCATAGTCCCGGGTGCCGCCGCGTGCGACCACCCGCTCCATCTGCCGCGTCCGATCGAACAACTCCATCAGGAGCGGCACGGTGAATTGCTGCGATTCGATGACGTGGTCGAGTTTCATACGCACCTAACAGCCGTCAACAACCGGTCGCTGGCTTCCGGACGATCTCCGCGTCCTGCCGCACCACATGCGTGCCCGCATCCCCCCGAACCGACTCGAACAGCCGCTCGTACGAGGTGATGATCACTTCCCGTCCGCCGTTCTCCAGGAATCGCAACGCCGACTCCACCTTCGGCCCCATGTTGCCCGGAGGAAAGTGCCCCTCGGCGTGGTAGGCCGCCAGTTCGCTCGCCGTCACCCGCCCGAGCGGCCGCTGGTCGGGCTTCTTGTAGTTCAGACACACGCGCTCGGCATCGGTCGAAATGATGAACAGATCCGACCGCAACTGCGACGCCAGCAGCGCCGACGCCCGATCCTTGTCGATCACCGCTTCGACGCCCCGCAGCCCTCGGCCGACCCGCATCACCGGAATGCCGCCGCCGCCGACCGCCACGACCAGGACGCCCGTGTCGGAGAGACGCCGGATGACACCCTCTTCGATGATCTCAATCGGCTCCGGGGATGGCACCAGCCGACGATACCCGCGAGCGGCATCCTCCACGATGTGCCACCCGAACTGCTGCTGCCGAACTTCGGCTTCCCGCGCCGAGTAGAACGGGCCGATGGGCTTGGTCGGCCGTTCCATCGCCGGGTCGGAGGGCGACACCACGACCTGCGTCAGAATGGTGGCGACCGGCGTGTTCAGGCCCACATCAGCCAGTGCGCCTTGCAGCGACTGCTGGAGCAGGTATCCGATTTCCCCCTGTGTGGTCGCGTCGCAGACATCGAGCGGGTGGGTGTAGACGTGATCGGCCGAACGCTCCGATCGCAGGAGCGCCGCCCCGACCTGCGGACCGTTGCCGTGCGTGACGACGACGTGAAAGCCCAGGCGGATGATCTGGACGATGGCTTCCGCCGTCCGCCTCGTATTGACGAGCTGCTCCGCAATGGTCCCCTTCTCACCCGCACGGATGAGCGAGTTCCCGCCAACCGCAATCACTGCTGTCTGCGCCACCCTGCACCTACTTCATCAGCTCCAGCATGATGGCTTTCTGCGCATGCAGCCGATTTTCGGCTTCCTGGAACACGACCGACCTCGGAGAATCGATCACCTCGTCGGTGACCTCGTCGCCGCGATGGGCGGGCAGGCAGTGCATGAAGATGGCGTCGGGCTTGGCCTTGGCAAACAGGGACGCGTTCACCTGGAACGGCCTGAAAATGGCCTTCCGCGCGTACGCCTCGGACTCCTGTCCCATGCTGGCCCACGCGTCGGTGTACACCACGTCGGCGTCGGCAACCGCCTCCGCCGGATTCTCGGTGATCAGACAGGTCGAACCCGTCTTCGCCCCTTCGACCCGGGTCCACTCCGTCACCTCGGGCTTGGGTTGGTAGCCAGCCGGCGCGCCAATCGCGATGTGGACGCCGAACCGGGCGGCCGCGAACATCAGCGAGTTCGACACGTTGTTGCCGTCGCCCACATACGCGACCTTGAGTCCGGCAAGCGATCCCTTGATCTCGGTGATCGTCAGGAAATCCGCCATCGCCTGGCACGGGTGGCTGAAGTCGGTGAGGCCGTTGATGATCGGGATCTCCGCGTACTCGGCCATCTTCTCGACGATGTCGTGGCCGAACGTGCGAATCATGATGCCCTGCACCATCCGCTCGAGGTTCTTCGCGACGTCGTAGATCGACTCGCGTTTGCCCAGGTTGATCTCGGCCGGCGACAGGTAGACCGAGTAGCCGCCGAGTTGCTGAATACCCACATCGAAACTCACCCGCGTTCGAAGCGAGGGCTTCTCGAAGATCAGGGCGAGCGTCTTGCCCTTCAGGGATTCGCCAAACCGGCCGGGGTTGGCCTTGATGTCTCGGGCGAGATCGAGCAGCGACAACAGTTCGTCGCTATCGAAGTCGCGAATCGTGAGAAAGTCCTTCACGCGCATGGCATGTCTCCACAAATTGCCAACAGGCAGTCGTATTGTTCGGGTAGCCAGCGTGTCGGGCCGACAAGCCGTCTCGTCTCAACGAACGGCGACGGGGGGCGGGCGAGGCGAGAGAAACCGGGATCGCTCCCGGCACTGGTGGATTCTACCTTGGGGCAGGTTCCGATGCCAAATCGGGTCCGATTTGGCCGGAAAAAGGCGGATTACGCCGGCCGCGGTCCCCGCCGCCGGCGCCGTCGCCGCCGCGACGAGGCTGGCGAGGCTGGCGAAGATTCCGTGGCTGGCTCGCCGGCACCGGCCTCGGCCCGCCAATACGTCAACAACTCGGGCGTGTCTGCGTGAATCTCAAGCCAGGTGAGCGCGTCGGCGAAGGCCGGACGCTGGACGAGCATGCGCCGCGCGTTCGGCGATCGGCTGGGCTCCCGCAGCCGGCGCAGCATCAACAGCACCTGATGTATGCGTTCGACGTCTTTGCGGGCCAGCGGCAACAGCCCGAGGTTGAGCCCGGGCTTTTCGCCGTGCTCCAGCCACACCGGCCACGCTCCCTGCGAAAATCCGAGCGGTACGATCAGGCTGCCCAGCAGCAGCGAATTGGTCAGCGTGTCCGGGGGGCCAGAAAAACGGCGACGGTACGCATCGAGCCGGTCGAGCGACGCCCACAACGTCTCGCCGGCGTTCTTATGCAGCACATCGCTAAGCGGCTCGAAGAGGCCGACGCGCTTCAAGGCCTCGAAGGTGCGGCGCGCGCAACCGGTGCGCAGAATCTTGTAGTACTCGTCCATCAATCTGGGCGGGGCGGCCTTGGCGATCTCGCCGCGATGCTGCGCAATCGCGTCGAGAATGGGCTGGTCGACCTCGAACTCCAATCGTGCCCCGAACGAAATCGCCCGCTGCATCCGCACGGGATCTTCGCGAAACCTGACTTCCGGCGTGCCGATGCACCGAACCACTTTGGCGTGCAGGTCTTCGAGTCCGCCCACGTAATCGATCACCGAAAACGTGGCGATGTCGTAGAACAGGGCGTTGATCCGGAAGTCGCGACGGAACGCGTCCTCCTCGGCTGTGCCAAACGTGTTGTCCCGGTGAATGGGGTGCTGCGGGTCGTCGACCGCGGGCACAGGGCCTGACGTTGGCACCTGGCCTGACGCCGGCGCCGCGCCGCTTTCGGCTGCCGCCTTGGCTTCGGCGATTTCATCGTCAGTCACCTGCCGGCGGAACGTGGCCACTTCGATGACCTTCTTGCCGAACACCACGTGAGCCAGGCGGAACCGACGTCCGATGATCCAGCAATTCCGGAACAGTTTCTTGATCTGGTACGGGTGAGCGTCGGTGCCGATGTCAAAGTCCTTCGGCCGACGGCCCAGCAGCAGGTCGCGCACCCCTCCGCCGACCAGGTAGGCGGAGAAGCCCGCATCCTTGAGCCGGTAGAGGACCTTGAGCGCGTCCGGGTCGACGTCCCGGCGCGAAAGCGTATGTTGGTCGCGGGCGACGACGAGTGGTTCCACGGGCATCATTATAGGGGCATATGTTTCTAGGGCTTCGCGGCGTCCCAGTTATCGCCGATGCCGACATCCACCGTCAGTGGCACGGCCAGCGTCGCGGCCGACTCCATCAGGGTCTTGACCAGGGCGGCGATCTCGTCGGCTTCCGCGCGCGGCACCTCGAAGACCAGTTCGTCGTGGACCGTGAGGATCATTCGGGCCCGACGTCGGTCGGGTCCCGGTGAACGAGCGTCGAGGGCGCGGGCCACGTCGATCATGGCGCGCTTCATGATGTCGGCCGCGGTCCCCTGAATCGGCATGTTGACCGCAATCCGTTCGGTGGCGGCACGCACCTGTCGGTTCGAACTGGTGAGATCCGGCACCGGGCGTCGCCGGCCGAACAGCGTGCTGACCACACCCGAGATGCGCGCGTCCTCCAGGGTGCGATCAAGAAAGCCCCGCACGCCGGGGAATCCTGCGAAATAGGCATCGATGAAGGCCTGCGCCGCCTGTTGCGTCACGCCGATGTCCCTGGCGAGGGTAAACGCCGTCTTTCCGTAGAGCAGGGCGTAGTTGATCATCTTCGCCACGGTCCGCCGTTCTTTACGGTCCCTGGTCGAGTCGGCGCCGAAAATCGCGTCGGCGGTCCGGTCGTGAATGTCCTCTCCGCGGCGAAACGCCTCGATGAGGGCTTCGTCGCCCGCCAGATGGGCGAGCACGCGCAATTCGATCTGCGAGTAGTCGGCCGAGATCAGCACCCATCCCGGATCGGCCGCGAACGAGCGTCGAATCTCGCGTCCCAGCCCGGTCCGGACGGGAATATTCTGCAGATTCGGATCGCTGCTGCTCAGCCGGCCCGTCGCGGCGACCGCCTGATTGAAACTGGTATGCACGCGGCCCGTGTCGGCGTGCACCAACTGCGGCAGGGCATCGATATAGGTGCCCTTGAGCTTCTGCATGCTGCGCCAGTCGAGGACCAGGCGCGGCAGTTCGTGGGTGAGCGCCAGTTCTTCGAGCACGTCGACCGCGGTCGAGGCGACCCGGGTCTTGCCCGTCTTTCTCGACGGGGCCAGTTGAAGGCGATCGAACAGCACCTCGGCCAACTGCTTGGGCGAGTTGATGTTGAACGGGCCACCGCTCAGATCGAAAATCCGACCGCTGAGCGTCTGAAGATCCCGTTCGAGACGGGTCGACAGTTCGGCGAGTACGGCCGTGTCGATGCGCACGCCGGCCTGCTCGATATCCGCGAGGATCGAGAGCAGGGGCAGTTCCATGTTGTCGTTGACGTCGGCGAGCCCGTTGGCGGTGAGCTGGGCCTGGAGGGCGGCAGCCACCTGCAATGGCAACGCGGCCCGTTCGCCGGCAAACGCGAGCGTGGCGGCCGCGGGCATGACCGCGGCGGGCGTCGCCTTGGCGCCCTTGCCGTAGGCGAGCTCCTCGGTGGCGACCGTGATGCCGAGGTGTTCGAGCGCAATGGTCTCGAAGGCGTGCGGCGCCCGCGTCGAATCCAGCAGGTAGCTCGCCAGCATCGTGTCGAAGACGCGGCAGCGCAGCGTCGCGCCGTGCCGCGCAAGCAGGATCATGTCGGTTTTGACGTCGTGGCCGGCGACCGCGAGGGTTTCGTCTTCGAACAGCGGCCTGAGTGCGGCGATGACCGCGCCCTCGGGCATGTTGGGGTACTCGTCGAGCGAACGATGGCCGAGGGGAATATAACGGGCGTGTCCGTCGCGCACCGAGATCGCGATACCGACCAGTCGTGCGCGCATCGGCTCGGCATCGTCCCCGACCACGCGCAGGCCGAAGCGGCCCGCCGTCTGCGCGTCGCGCACCAGGCCCTCGAGGGCGGCCATCGAATCGACGACCTGATAGTCGCGCACGATGCCGTCTGGCACGGGGCCGTCGAGGGCGACGATCGAATCAACGACCTGAGAGTCGTGCACGACGGTGGCCGCGGCGATCGGCGGCGCGAACTCGCGCGTCAGGGTCTTGAACCCGAGTTCGGCGAACAGTTCGTAGCAGGCGTCGCGATCGGCGCCCTGGTAACGATAGCGTTCCAGGCTGGCCTCGATCGGCACCGCCGTGTTGATCGTCACCAACTCCCGGCTGAGCCGCGCCGCGTCGGGATGGGCCAGCAGCGCTTCCCGATAGCGCTTCTGCGTGACGGAGGCCGCCTGGTCGAGCAGCGCATCGAGCGATCCGAACTGCGCCAGCAACTCGCGCGCGCCCTTTTCTCCGATGCCGGGGACACCTTTGACGTTGTCGACCGCATCGCCGGTCAGCGAGAGCACGTCGATCACCTGGCGGGGCAACACGCCGAACTTTTCCACGACCCCGGCCTCGTCGTACCAGATGCCGTCGTCGCGCGGGTTGAACACGCGGACAGGGCCGCCGACCAGCTGAAAGAAATCCTTGTCGCCGGTGACGATGGCCACATCGAATCCGGCGGCGGCGCCCTTCAGCGCCAGCGTGCCAATCACATCGTCGGCTTCGAAGCCTTCCGACACCAGCACCGGAACGCCGAGCGCTTCGCACGATCGATGAATCCAGGGAATCTGGGCTTCGAGATCGGCCGGCATCGGCGGCCGGTGGGCCTTGTAGTCGGCGGCCAGTTCGGTTCGGAAGGTCGGGCCTGGCAGATCGAAAGCGGCGGCCACCGAGTCGGGCCGATGGTCGGCCAACAGCCTGCGGAGCATCATCACGAAACCGAACACGGCGTTGGTCGCGCGGCCGTCCGGCCCGGTGAGCCCGCGGATCGCGTGGTACGCCCGGTACATCTGCGAACTGCCGTCGATCAGATAGAGGGTGGCCATGTGAGGATGATAGCGGGAACCGACGGTCGAGCGCCGGGATTGTCGCGGCGCAATCCTATATCATTGGCAGTCTATGTCGCTCCGGAAACGGTTTCCGCGCCGCGTTGTGCTTGGGCTCGCCCTTCTCGGGTTGTCGCTCGTCCCGGCGGCGGCCTGCAGCGGCGGGTTGGGGCGCCAGTACGAATACGAAGAGGAAGTGTACCTGGCGGTGGACGGGAGTGCGTCGGTCTACGTCAACGCGTCGCTGGCGTCGCTGGTCAGTTTGCGCGGGGTCGATCTGAAGACCGACCCGACCGCCGTGCTCGATCGCGATCTGGTGCGCCAGATCTTCACCTCGGACGTCGCCCGAGTGGTTCGCGTGAGCGCGTGGCGGCGTGCCGGAAGACGGTTCGTCCAGGTGCGTCTGCAGGTCGACGACATCACGAAGCTGAATCGGTCGCCCATGTTTGCCTGGTCGACGTATGGCCTGGAGCGGCGTGACGACCTGTTGATATACAAACAGGCGATGGGTGCGTCGGCGGCAAAGTCCCCAGGCCCTGTGGGCTGGAACGGCAGCGAATGGGTAGCCGTGCGCTTGCATCTGCCGAGCCGCATCCGTTACCACAACGCTGGCGCCGACAACCTGAGGCGCGGCAACATCCTGGTCTGGGAGCAGACCCTTGCCGACCGGCAGGCCGGCAAGCCCCTCGACCTCGAAGCCCGTATCGAGCGCACGTCGATTCTCTATTCGACGTTGATGCTGTTTGCCGTGAGCGGAACGCTGGCGCTGGCGGTGATGGCGCTGATCATCTGGTGGGTGGTGCGGAAGGGAAAAGTCCGCGGCCGCGCATAACCGTGCTTCGCCAGCGGGGGGCGCGCTGACGAAGCTCCGGATTGTCTGATTAGAGCCAGCCGCCCTTGCCGCCCTTGCCGCCCGGGCCACCCGGACCGCCGCGTCCGCGCCGCTTCTCCTGCATCTGATCGAACCGCGCCTTGCCGCCCGCCCGCAATTCCGCGGCCTTGGCCCGCTGTTCCGGGGTCAGCAGCGCGAACATCTGCTCGTGCATCTTGGCTCTCAACAACGCCGCGTCGAGTTCGACCGCCGCGACCTCGGCGGCCTTCAACCTGATGGTCGCTTCGTCGGCCTTGTCGGCGGTCACCGCGTCGCCCAGTGCTTCGCGTGCCGCCACCATCCGCTTGCCGATCGCCTGGGTCGCTTCCCGGCTGGCCTGCCTCAACTTCTTGACGTCGGCTTTCTGTGCGGCGGTCAGGTTCAACTGGGCCATGCCGCGGCCCATCATTTGCCCCATCCGGCCGGGACCTCCGGGCCCGCCGAACATGCCGCGTCCATGCATCCCTGGGCCGCGCTGTCCGCCCGGGCCGGCGCCGGGAGGAGGACCCTGCTGTGCGCCGAGCGCGACGATACCCAGACCGGCAACCAGAACAACGCCGGCCGTGGCTGCGAGCGATGCGAGAAACGTGCGATTCTTGAAGTCCATTGACCATCTCCTTGTTTGAGCGTCTACTACATTTGACGGAATTGCCGTGACAGCGTCGCGGCACGGATATGACACTTCTGTGACACGGGGCCGGTCGTGACCGACAGTCCGCGCGCGTTGATCGTCGAAGACGAACAGCACATCCGAGATCTGATCACCCTTCACCTGGGCCTCGAAGGATTCTCGTGCACGCCTGCCTCGGATGGCCGGCAGGCACTGGCCACGCTCAACGAGCAGGCCTTCGACATTATCGTGCTGGACCTGATGATTCCATCGGTGGATGGCCTGGCCGTGTGTCGGTCCGTGCGGCGCGGCGGCCCCAATCTCCACACGCCGATCCTGATGCTGACCGCGCGGCGCGAGGAGTCGGACAAGGTGCTCGGCCTCGAGAGCGGCGCCGACGACTATCTGACCAAACCATTTGGCGTCCGGGAATTCGTCGCGCGCGTCCGGGCTCTTCTTCGTCGCGCTCACTCGAATGCCGGCGCCCAGTCGGCTCAGGCCGGGGGGCCCGGGGCCGAATTGTATCGCGTGAGGAACCTCGAAATCGATCTCGCCCGGCACCGCGTGCGAGTGGACGGCGCCGAGGCCGATCTGACCACTCAGGAATTCAACCTGCTCCATACGCTGGCGTCACGGCCCGGGATCGTCTTTACGCGGGAGGCCCTCCTGAACAGCGTCTGGAAAGGCAACACGTTCGTCACCGAACGAAGCGTCGATGCCCTGGTCAAGCGACTGCGGAAGAAGATTGAGCCCGACACCGTGACGCCGCAGTACATTCTGACCGTGTGGGGAAGTGGGTACAAGTTCGCCGATGAGTGAGCGCGCCTGGTTCCGGAGCCTGTACTGGCGGATCGCGATCGGGTTTGTCGCGTTCCTGGCCACCGTGATGGTGCTGCAGGGTGCGGCGACCGTGTGGTTTCTGGCGCGATCCTCGGACACGGTCGCGGGCCAATCGACGCTCGATCTGGCCGCCCTCGTGGCGTCCGACCTTGGCGCCGCCTGGTCGGCCGACGAGAACCTCGACGTCGACGTCTACCTGCGGGAGCATTACGGACCGCACTGGCGCCCCGTGGCGCTTGTGCTGCCAGACGGCCGCATGTTCGTCTCGCAGCCGGATGCCGAGGTTCCGCCCCCGCTTCGAGACGCAGCCCTCCGGCGGTTGACTCGGCGCGGCACCAATCCCGGCGCGGTGGCCGGTTCCGGCCCCGGCCCCGGATTCGGGAGGGGAGGCGGGATCGGACCAGGCCCAGGTCTCGACGCCGGCGGCGGACGAGGGAGGGGAGGCGGGGTCGGACCAGGCCCGGGTCTCGACGCCGGC
>JBAXOX010000098.1:0-13110 GCA_037133015.1 Acidobacteriota bacterium | reverse complement strand
CGTCTATCCATCTAGAGAACCGAAAGACGCGCGACCGGAGAACCATGCATACACTCGCCTCGAGCCACAGCGCTGTGGCTTCTGCTGCTGCGTTGCCCGCCGCCGACCTGGTGGTCGGGGAGTGGCTGGTCCGGCCCGACGTCAATCAGGTGAGCCGCCACGGCGAGTCGGCCCACCTCCGCCCGCAACTGATGAACCTGCTGGTGTATCTGGCAATCAACCACGGACGCACCGTGCCGCACGGCGAGTTGCTGGCCAATGTGTGGCCCGGGCAGCCCTACGTCAGCGTCACCGCGCTGCCACGCTGCATCGCCGAACTGCGGCAGACGCTGGGCGATCGGGCGATCGGGTCCACCCTGATCCAGACCATTCCCAAACGCGGCTACCGGCTGATTGCGGCGGTCGGGAGTGGAACGCCGGAGTCGAACACGCGTTCGGGAGACGGCAACCTGGGTGTTGAGGCGCCGGCGGCAGAGTCGTGCGGCGAGGCCCAGGCTGTCGCGTCGTGCGGCGAGGCCCACGCGGCTGCGTCGTGCGGCGAGGCCCAGGCTCCCGAGCGGCAGTTGCTCTCGTGGCTGCAGCGCGCGCGCCAGTTCGCCTCCCGCGTCTACGACCCGCTCCGCTTTCGCGCCGGATAACCCTCCCGCCAACGATCTGCGATCTCGGTGCAGCCGTTTGCCTCAGGACGTGAGAAGATAGAGGGGCGTCGACCCTGACGCATCTTTGTCCCTCCAGCAAAGCGAGAGCACATTGGCAAGTCGCCCAAAGCTTACGGCACAGAAACGCCTGCGCGAACGGTCGCGTGAGGAATGGCAGAAGGAAAAAGCCGCGCGGCGCGACGAGGCCAAGGCGCGCAAACAAACCGCGCCGACCGCCGCCGAGCGTCTGGCGCGCGATCTGGCTGGCATCGTGGCCGGCCCGCAGCCCTCGCCGTGGGCGGACGAACCCGAACCCCGCGCCGCGATCCCCGACAAAAAAGACGACCGGCCCGTCTAGGTTTCGCGCCGGGACGACGACGACCGGCCTGTCCAGGTTTCGCGCCGGGACAACGACGACCGGCCCGCCTGGGTTTCGCGCCGGGTACAAAAACGTGGAGGGCGCGTCGACCGCGCCCTCCCGGTGCTTGTGGTGGCTGGTGCTCTGGCGCGCAGCTACTGCCGCGTGCCCCCCACCGCCTGCAGTTCGCGCCGCACCTGCCGCTCGGCCTGGTTGGCCGCCATGGTCTCGTAGCCCCGGGCCCGCGTGCCGTCGCGCCATCCCACCATCGCAAGCAGGCTCTGGAACTGCGCGTCGCTGGCCACCCAACTCGCGCTGGCCACTTCCGAGGCGTGCTGCAGTTCGTGGCCCAGCAATTCGATCTGCCGATCGGCCGACGCGCCGCTGGCAATACTGATCAACACGAACCGCTGCTTGGTGGACGCGCCCACAAAGCTCAGGCCCGACCCCAGCGTCCCGTTGGCGCCCGGCGCGACGTGGATGTACGCCACCAGGTTGCTGTTTTCGAGTTTGGCGACCAAGTCGCGCACGGTGGCCGACTTCTGCTGCGCGGTGACCAGTAGTTCGCCTGCCGCCTGGTCGAGCGAACGCAGGTGCGGGGCGTCGATGTTGCGCTCGCGGGCGTCAACGCCGGCGGCGAGGGTGACGACGAGGGCGGCGGAAATGGCGGCGGCGTGGAATCTCATGGCGGATGTCCTCCAGTTGATCGGGGGCCGTTGTGGTCCCGTTCGTTACTGGTGTTGACGAGGCGCCTGGGCGGGAAGTTGACCGGAAATGCTTCGGATCACATTACCGACGCCTTCGATATCGCGTCGGAGGGGGCGGGGCTCTCGCGGCCGGAACTCGTGGCCCAGACTCTCGAGGCGGGCGGCGACGTGCCGCCACCCCGAGTCGCCCGTCCCGAGTCACGGGCTGCTGGGTCGTCGGCCTCGAGTCGCCCGTCCCGAACCACCCGCCGCTGGGTCGCTGGGTCGCCGGCCCCGAGTCGCCGGTCCCGGGGTCAAGGGTCCCGAGTCACGGGCTGCCGGGTCGCCGATCCCAGGCTCGCGGCTCAGCCGATGGCGCGTTCCGTCGTCGCGATCGCATACATCCGCCCGGTCTCGTTGATGAGGGCGGTGGCCGTAATCCATACCTCCACCGATGTGCCGTCGCTGCCGAGGCGCTGCGTCCGGTACGGTTCCAGCACCGTGGACTCGGCGAGTCGAACCACGATCGCCACCTCATCGGCGCGATGTTCGAGGGGAATCCGGTCGCGCACATTCATCTTGAGTGCGTCGGATTCGGACCACCCGTACAGCCTCGCGGCTCCCGGGTTCCACGCGATGATGAACCCGTCGAGATCCTGCACCGTGATGGCGTCGTGGGCGTCGCGCACCACGACCGCCAGACGGAGCAGGTCGTTGGCTTTGACCAGCGCCTCCTGCCGGCGCTTCGCGTCGGTGATATCGACAAACGTGAGGACGCCGCCTTCGATCACGTTGGCCGCCGTGCGATACGGCAGGATGCGCATGGCAAACCACCGGCCGTCTGTCGTCTTGACGTCGAAGTCTTTGGGGATCAGCCTGGCCAGCACGTCGGTGACGTCCGCCACCAGGGTGTCGTAGTTGACGAGGTTCGAGACGATGTGGCCCACGGGCCGCCCCACATCCGACGGGATCAGGTTGATGATCTGGCTGGCGGCCGGGGTAAAGCGCAGGATGCGCAACTGGTGATCGACAAAGATCGTGCCGATGCCCGTGCCGGCCAGCAGGTTGCTCATGTCGTTGTTGGCCCGCGACAGATCGTTCACCTTGGCCTGCAGCTCGCCGTTGACGGTGGCGAGTTCCTCGTTGACCGATTGCAATTCTTCCTTCGACGTCTCAAGCTCTTCGTTGGTGGACTGCAGTTCTTCGTTGACCGACTGCATCTCTTCGTTGGACGACTTGAGCTCTTCGTTCGAGGTCTCGAGTTCTTCGTTGGTGGACTGGAGGTACTCGTCCTTGGCCCGAAGCTCCCGTGTCAACTCGGCGACGCGAGCGGCGGTGGCCTCGCCGGCCAGTTCCGCCGACGCTCCGTTAGCACCCTTCCGCTTGCCGTTGCCCGCCGGTTTGGTTGTCGCACCGGGTGCCAGGCTCGCGCCGGCGGCCGCACCCGATTGCTGACGGGAGTGCTCGTGGCCTGCATCCTGGAAGGTGAGCAGATAGAGGGTGGTGTCCTCGCCCGACGCCAGTCCCGCCGCCACCGGCATGATAGACACGTTGACGTCGGTGAAGTCGCCGTTGGTTTTGACGCGCAGTCCCTTGTGGCTTACGACGGCCTGCGACATGGTGGCTTTGTGCAGCAAGGTGGTCAACTCGCGCCGCAATCCCTCGCGGGCCATCTTGAGGACGTTGTTGAAACCGGCTTCGCCAGGCGTCAGTTCGAGATAGCGGCCGGTCCGGCCGTGCAGATAGAGCAGATCGCCGTGGCTGTTGACCAGCGCGCCGGTCGCACCGCTCTGCGTGAGCAGCGCCTGCTCGGTGATGTCGCGCAGGGGCAGCCGTGCCGGAAACGACACCGACGGGTCGGCCGACCCATCGCGGTGCCGACCGAGGGCGCCGTGGAACACCGTCCTGGCGTCGGTCGTGGTGGACGGCTGGAGAAAGCGGGTCAGCTCGGCGCGCGACGCCAGCAGCGGGTTTGGCGTCCGCCGATAGATTTTCGCCTTGCGATCGACCCCGGCGAACAGTTCGTCGAAGTCGCCCACCGTCTCCGACGATCCGAGAAACAGGACGCCGCCGGGCTTGAGCGCGTAATGGAACAGCGGGATCAGCTTCCGCTGCAAATCGGCGCCGAGGTAGATCAGGAGGTTGCGGCAGCTGATCAGATCGAGCTTGGAGAAGGGCGGATCCTTGATGACATTCTGCTCGGAGAACACCACCATGTCGCGAATGCCCTTGTGGATGCGGTACGCGCCGCCATCGGGTTCGACCGAGAAAAAACGGGCCAGCCGTTCCGGCGTGAGGTCGGCGGCGACGCTGGCGGGATAGAGGCCGGCGCGGGCAATCGCGATCGCGTGAGGATCGATGTCGGTGGCGAAGATCTGCACGGCGAAATGCCGCTTGAGCGCTTCCTGCCGTTCGGCAATCAGGATGGCCACCGAATAGGCCTCCTCCGCCGTGGAGCAACCCGGCACCCAGACGCGGACCACGCCGTTCGGGCCGGTGCCGTTACAGAGGTCCCCAATCACCTGTTCTTCGAGCGCCCGGAACGATTCCGGATCGCGGAAAAAGTTGGTGACCCCGATCAGCAGGTCGCGAAAGAGAGCTTCAACTTCGGTCGGCGTCTGCTGCAGATACTTAACGTAGCCGTCGATCGAGTCGATCTGCAGGACGGCCATGCGCCGGTCGACGCGCCGGTGGATGGTGGTGGGCTTGTACTGAGAAAAATCGTGGCCGGTCTGCGCGCGCAGCAGCACGAAGATCTTCCGCATCGCACTATCGAGCTTGGGCGTCGCCACCGCGGCGGCCCGCGGCGGCCGGCCGAAGGCATGGGCGACATACGCCATGATCTGCGCGGGCATTTCGGCCGGCGGCAGTTCGAAGTCCACCAGGCCGGTGGCGAGCGCGCTGCGCGGCATGCCGTCGTACTCGGTGGACGCCGCGTTCTGCACCATCACCATGCCGCCTTCGCCCTTGATGGCCCGCAAGCCGAGCGTGCCGTCGCTGCCCGTGCCCGACAGCACCACGCAAATAGCACGTTCGCGCTGATCCGCCGCCAGCGACCGGAAGAAGAAGTCGATGGGCAGGCGCCGGCCTCGCGGCGCGGAGGGTTCCATCAGCTGCAGGGTGCCGTTGAGAAACGCCATGTCGCGGTTGGGCGGGATGATATACGCGCAGTTGGGCTGGACCGCCATCCCGTCTTCGACCTCGAACACCTGCATGCGCGTGTAGCGCCGGATCAGATCGGTGAGGATGCTCTTGTGGTCGGGCGCCAGATGTTGCACCAGCACGAACGCCATGCCCGGATCCAGATCGGCGGGCATGCCCGAGAAGAACGCCTCGAAGGCCGACAATCCTCCCGCCGACGCGCCAATGCCGACGACGGGAAAGCCGGCAGCGACGGGCCCGTCGCCGGCGCTGGCTTCGGGTTCGGCGGGGGGTGGCGCCTCGGTGGCGTTGGCTTCGGACTCGGCCGCGGGTGGTGCCTCGGCGTCGACCGGCCGGCTGGCTGCGCGCCCGGTTGTGGCGGCACGAGACGTCTTGGCGGGCGCAGATTTCTTGGTCTCCATCATATTCACCCTTCGCGGCAAAACGCGCCGCAGCCCGCAGTCGCTGTCTCTACTCTGGCGCCTGTCTACGCTCGCCGCAGCACGTCGCGGATCTTGGCGCCCAGATTCGCGTAGGAAAACGGTTTCCCGATGAAGTGCGCCTCTTGGTCGAGTGCGCCGTGATGCGCGATCACGTCGGAGGTATAGCCCGAGGTGAACAGCCGCTTGGCGTTCGGCCGCAGCGTCACGATCTGTTTCGCCAGATCGCAGCCGTTGGTGTCGGGCATCACGACGTTCGTCATGAGCAGGTCGATCTGGTCGGGGTACGTCGTCGCGATCTCAATCGCCCTGGTGGAGGTGTCGGCCGCCAGCACGGTGTAGCCGTGCCGGGCCAGCATCGTGGTGGTGAGGCTGAGAATGGCCGACTCGTTCTCCACCAGCAGGATCGTTCCGCGACCCGGTTCTTCCCACGTGGTGGGAATCGCCGGCGCGTGCGCCGACGCGCCGATGTGCCGGCGCAGGTACACGGTGAATGTCGTCCCGACGCCGGGCTCGCTGAAGACGTTGAGGAAGCCGTCGTTCTGCCTGACGATGCCGTAGACGGTAGACAGGCCGAGCCCGAGGCTCCCGCCTTCGCCCGCGGCTGCGCTCTTGGTGGTGAAGAACGGTTCGAACAGATGCGGCAGCCTGGCCTTGTCCATGCCGCATCCGTCGTCGGTGACGGCCAACGACACGTAGTCGCCCGGCGCGAACCCAGTGCGCGCGTCGCAGTAGGCGACATCGAACGTTTCGTTGCGCGTCTCCATGGTGATCGTGCCTCGGCCCGAGATCGCGTCCCGGCTGTTGGCACAGAGGTTGACGAGGATCTGTTCGATCTGCGACGGATCCATCTTGATCGGCCAGGCGTCGGTGGCCGGCCGCCAGACCAGTTCGATGTGTTCGCCGACCAGCCGACGCACCATGGGCAACATGCCGGCGAGGGTGACGTTGGGGTCGAGCACGACCGGGGCGATGGCTTGCTTGCGGGCGAAGGCCAGCAACCGACGCGTGAGTTCGGCCGAATGCGCGGCGGCCTTGCCGATTTCCGTCAGCGTCGCATGGATCGGCTGCGTGGGGGCCACGTGCTCGATGGCCATCTCGACGTGTCCGAGAATCACCCCCAGCATGTTGTTGAAGTCGTGGGCCACGCCGCCTGCCAGCCGGGCCACCGACTCCATTTTCTGTGCCTGGATCAACCGCGTCTGCAGCCGATCGATGTCGTCGTCGGCCTGGCGCTGTTGGGTGATGTCGGTGAGGACGATGCGGCACGTCCGGCCAGCGCCGGGGTCGAGCGCCACCGCCATGGTCAGGTGTCCCCAGAAACTGGTGCCGTCCTGCTTGACCAACTGCAGGTCTAGCGCACGGGGCGCGGCCGGGCCGGCTCCCAGCAGCACGCGGCGATTGAGGTAGTACGTGTCCTGGTCGTCGGCGACCACGAAGGTGGAGAACGGCCGCTTGAACAACGCGCTCTTGGGCCTGCCGAAGAGCGCGGCGGCGGTGAGGTTGGCTTCCACGATCAGTCCGGATTCGTCCACGGTGACGTATCCGACCGGCGCCAGATCGTAGAGATCGAAATAGCGCGTTCGCGCCTCGTCGAGTTCCTGTTGCGTCCGGCGCAGTTCCTCGTTCTGCAGTTCCAGCTCGATCTGGTGCACCCGAAGTTCGTGGACGGTGTCTGTGATGCGTTCGGGCGACAGATCCCGAACGTCGGAACGTTGCCGATCGGACTCTTGCAGGAGTCCTTCGGCGTGCTGACGCAAGAGAGCGGGGGAACCGGCGCTCTCGTTTCTGGAAGCCATCGAAGATCTCCGCGATATTTCCGGCTGATGGGCACACAACTGCCAACTTTTGTAGTGTAGCTGAGAATCCGGCGCGCGCCCGAACAAATGCGCCCGGTTTGTCGGGCGCCGACGACGAAGGCGGCCGGTCGGTGTGTGCCGCCCCGGACGCCGCCCGGGAGGCTGGGTTGGCGCCGCCCGGGACGCCCGGGTTGAGGCTGCCATGGCGTCGGCCATCACGCCGCGTTGGTGCCGCCGGTGCCGATGCCCGTGTCGGCCCGAATATCCCCGGCAAGACCGATGGGTGCGATAATCGCTGTCTGCACCCGGCACACAAGCGAGGAGCGATTTATGAGCGACGCGCGTCGCGGCTTGGCAGGCATCGTCGGACTGGTGTTGACGGGGCTGTGGGTGGCCGTGCTGACGGGGCCGACACCCACCGCGCACGCGCAAGCCGGCGGTGCGCAGGCGGGCGGTGCGCAGAAGGCGGCGACCGCGTCGGGTGCGGCTGGAAGGCCAGCGCCGCTGTTGCCGTTGCGAGGCGGCAGCCTGGTGGCCACCATGCGGAGCGAGCCGCGCAGTTTCAATCCCCATGCCGGGCGCGATTTCGCGACGCACCTGGTGACGCAATTACTCAACGCGAAACTGGTCCGGATCAACCGCGCGACCCAGCAGCTCGAGCCGTGGCTGGCGGAGACGTTTGCGTGCGCGGCCGACGGCTTGCGGTGCACGCTGCACCTGCGCCGCGGCGTGCAGTTTTCGGATGGCGCGCCGTTGACGTCGGCCGACGTCCTGTTCTCGTTTCAGGTGGTCTACGACGAGAAGACCGGCAGCCCGCTCGGCGATGCGATGCTGGTGGGCGGCAAGCCCCTGGTCGCGTCGGCTCCCGACGCCAACACGGTCGTGATTACGTTTCCGTCTGCGTTCGGGCCGGGGCTGCGCCTGCTCGATTCGCTGCCGATCCTGCCGCGGCACACACTGGAGCGGGCGTTGCAGTCGGGCACGCTGCGCAAAGAGTGGGGACCCACTGTCGCCCCCGGCGACGTCGTGGGGCTGGGCCCGTTCGTGCTGCAGGACTACAAATCCGGCGAACGCATCGTCTTCGCGCGCAACCCGCACTACTGGCGGACCGATGCGGCGGGCACCACCTTGCCGTATCTGGATCGGCTGATTGTCGAGATTACGCCGGACCAGAACACCGAGTTGCTGCGGCTGCAGTCGGGGCAGGCCGATCTGACGCAAAGCGAAATCAGACCCGACGACTACGCGCTGCTCAAGCGCGAGGCCGCGGCCGGGACCATTCGACTGGTGGACGCGGGGCTGTCGTTTGACGCCGACGCCTTCTGGTTGAATTTGAAACCGGACGCGAAGGCGGCGGATCCGCGGCGCGCGTGGATGCAGAGCTTGGGGTTCAGAAAAGCGATTTCGCTGGCCGTCAACCGCCAGGCGTTTGTCGACGCGGTGTTTCTGGGCGCGGCGGAGCCGACGTGGGGGCCGGTGTCGCCATCCAACACCACGTGGTACCCGCCGCCCTCGTCTCAGGCGATCGACCGACATGGCTACGATCCGACCCGAGCGCGCGCCGAGTTGGCGCGCCTGAACCTGCGCGACGCCAACCTCGACGGGATGCTCGAAGACCGCGCGGGCGCCGCGGTGCGATTCGCGCTGGTGACGCAGAAGGGGAACACGGCGCTCGAAAAAGGCGCCGCCTTCATTCGCGACGAGTTGAAGAAGGTCGGCGTTGCCGTCGATGTCGTGCCGCTCGAAGTGGGCGCGCTGGTCGATCGGATGACCAAGGGCGATTACGACGCGCTGTACTTCCGCTTTCTCACCACCGACACCGACCCGGCGATGAACCTGGATTTCTGGCTGAGTTCGGGCGGGGCGCACGTGTGGAACATCGACCAGCCAAAGCCGGCCACGCCGTGGGAAGCGCAGATCGACGAGGTGGTGTCGAAGATGGCGGCCGAGCGCCAGTTGCCTGCACGGCAGACGCTGTTTCTGGCGGCGCAGAAGATCTTGTCTGACAACCTGCCGGTGATCTATTTCGCCGTGCCCCGGCTGTATGTCGCCACCAGCACGCGTGTGACCGGCGCGATTCCCGCGCCCTCGCGTCCCTCGATTCTCTGGAACGCCGATGCGATCGGCGTGCGCCGCTGACACCACAGCGCGAGCGTGGTAGCAAAGACTGCGTACATCTGAGGGTCGCCAGATCGCATCTTTTGCGATCGCCCGTCTGGCCTCCCATCCCAGCCGCGTCGCGTCTCGCCTCTTTTCGGCGCAAGATGGCCCACCTTTGCTGCGAGCGCCGCGGTCAGCCCCATTGGCAACCGAATTGAATAAGCAGTGCGTGCTGCCAACGGTTCTGGCAGCAGTAGGGAGCGATTTTTATGTTGACACTTGTGGGCATGGAATACGATAATTATCGTATGAACAAGCAACCTATTTCTGTGACGTTGTCGCCCGACAACCTCCTGTGGCTCAAAGGCCGGGCACGGGCGGTTGCTGTGGGCAGCCTCAGCGAATTTCTCGATCACCTGATCACGCGGGCACGGTGCGGCCAGGACACGCCGAGGCCGGTACGGTCGATGAAAGGAGCGCTGGCTGGCCTGGGGCCGGAGCCCGATTTCGACCACGCCGAGTTGTCGGCCGACATCCAGAAGGCCTTGCGGGAGAAGTGGGACGGCTTGCTGGCCGAGTTCGAGGGCGCGACACTGGTGAAGCCCCCGATCGGGGTGGGAGCCAACGCCGCGCGGCAGGCGATCGCGGTGGCGGAACGGGGACCGGCATTTGGAAAGCGAAGCCATCATGGCTAGGTTCCCAGACGCTGCTGTGTGCGACACCCATGCGCTGGGCCACTACGCGTTTGGGAGCAATCGCCTGGGCCCCACCGCTGCCGCCATGTTCGACGCGTGCGACGCAGGCAAGGCCATCATCTACGTGCCGGCCATCGTCGTGGTCGAATTCTGGTTCGTCTTTGGCGCGCGGTTGTCGCGTTCGACCACGTCGCTGCGGGAATTCTTCGACGGGCTGTTCGCCAACCCGGCGTATCAGCCCTTCGAGTTGACCCCCGAGCAGGTGTTTCGCGCCGACGAGCAGCGGCCCAACGACGATCCGTTCGACCGACTGATCTGCGCCGCGGCGCTCCGGCTCGAACTGCCTCTCATCACGCGCGACACCGCCATCTGCACATGGGGCGGCGTCCGCGTGGTGTGGTAGCTGCGCGGATGCGACGACGGCGACCGCGGCGACAGCGGCGCCGCATCCGCCGCCGGCCTGCGTGCTATTTGGCCTTCGTCTCGAAGGTGAACGTGCCGACTTCCACCATGCGCCCCGCGCCGTCGAGACGCAGCGTGATCGACTTGTTCTCGACCTGGCCAGTCCCGTACCTCAGATACAACTCCAGCACGACCGTCGTCGCGCCGACGGCGGTCTGCTGACCGGTGCCGAAGAACTTGGCCCGCACCGAATAGGTGCCGGGTATCGCCTTCTTCAGCAAGAACTCCTCGGGGCCGTAGCCGGTCGTCACGTCGGCGCTGATGCGCCCGCCGATCGCCGTCTTCGTGTGGCTGTAGAAGCACTCCTCGCCGCGCGGGTCGGAGACATGCAGATCCATGTCGCTATTGGGCGTATCCCAGTTGAGCACGACGCGGATGTCCACCGGCAGGTTCTCGAGCAGGCGCGGATCGATCTTCGAGGTGTCGGGCCGGCTCTTGGCGGTGGCGATCGTGGCGTTCATTTCCCCAACAACGATGAGGCTGATGTCGGAGAAGCGAGCGTCCCACTCGCGTGAGATCACATTCCACATCACATCAACCGCGCGCTGGGTGTCTCCGGCGTCCACCACGGCGAGTGCCAGGTCGCGATAGCTCTGCGGCTCGTCGCCGCGCAGCTTCAACGCCTGCTCGAAGGTCCACACCGCGAGGCTGGCGAACTTCAGTTGGCGCAGCCGATAGCCGAGCACCCGCAACAACGTCGGGTCGTCGGTCTTGAGCTCAGCAAGATTGCTCAGGATCCGGAGCGCCAGCGCGGCATCGCCCTGTTCCCGGAACAGATCCGACACGTCGAGAAAGAAGCCCGGCGTCGCGCCGTATTCGGTCCGCAGATCGAGATAGCGCGCGTAGCGGTCGCCTTTGGCGGCCGCCTTCAACGCCTTGAGATACGGCGTGTCGGGCGTCCACGCCTTGAGTTCTACGGTGGCCGAGATCTCCGGCTCCGCACTCTGGCCACCGCCGCCCCCGCTCTTCGCCGCAGCGGTCGTCCTTGCCGCCATGTTGCCCGACCCGGGTGCGGCGGATGGCGCCGCCGCCCTCGATTCCTGGCGCAGCGCGTCGTCGCGGCCTGGCGCGCCGCCGGCCAGCTCCGCCTCGACCCTGGAGGGCCGCTTCGTGTCGACCGGACCAGGTTTGAACTCGGTTCTCCACCAGGACTTGCGTTCTTCGAACTGCGAGACCACGTGTTCCAGCTGATCCTTCTTGCGCCGGAGTTTCTCGGTGACGTCGGCTTTCATCAGCCGCTGATACTCGGCCGCCAGTTCTTTCGGCGGTTCGATCTTGTAGCGCACGTAGTCGGCCACCGTATCGAGCACGATGAGCGACGTGCCGTCGGTGACGATGCCGAACTGCCGTCCGAGCGAGGCGATCGCGTCGGCGTTGCGCGCGGGGGACTGGCTCAGCTCCGCGAGTTTCTTCTGGGCCCAGATGCGGGCCACCGGCGCGTCCATCGCAGTGGATGCGTCCAGGTCGAAGGTGCGCGAGAAGGTCTCCTTGGTGCCGTACCCGAAGTGCAGCGTCACCTTGGCGTGGGTTCCGCGCAGCTTGCCGGCCAGGCCGAACGGGCCGCGCACGGCCGCGGTTCGACTCGGATAGACCTCGTCGACCTGATTGGCATCCGATGAGGCGCGCAGAAAGACCAATGGCTGATGTGTGAGTGCCTCCACGGCATCCGCCACCGTTTGCGTCGCCAGATTGATGTACTCGCCACCGGCGGATTCGGCCACACCGCGCAGCCATCCGTGGTCGGCCGAGAGCGCCGAATTGATGGCGACGACCCGACATTTCGGGAATCGCGGTTCGCCGCCGCCGAAGGTGCCGATGCCGTCCGAGAAGAGCAGCACTTCGTCGGCCTGCTCTTTCGAGATGTCGAGCGCCCCGACGTTGGTGCCTCCGTCTGAGGCGGCACCCTCGATGGCCTTGCGCACATCCGCCCAGGCAGCCGTGCGCACCGGTTCGAGCTCGTTGCGGAGGATGGCGAGCGCAATCTTTGCGCCGCCGAGCCGCTGGACGTAGGCGTCGAGCAGGTCGAGTTCCTTCTTGCGATCGCGCAGTCTCGCGCTGTACGAGGCGTCCCACACGATGAGCAGGCGGGCGGGCAGCGTCTTGGCCTGCCGGTTGAGGCGCGGCGAGACCGTCACGTAGAAGTAACGCTCGCCCTGTTCGGATGAGACAAACGCGCCCTGCGCATCCTGGCCCTTCGGCACGACGAGGGTGAGGGCCTGGTTCGGCACCATGTCACGCTGGGTCTGCTCGGCCACGAATGCGCGTTGCCAGCTCTTGAAGGCAAACGTGGAGAGCGGCGACGACTGCACTTTGGGGGCGTCGGCCTGGTCGAGCACTTCGACGCGCAGCGTGAAGGTGTCGACCTTGTCGGTGAACGCCAGCGGCAGGTGGTAGAGCAGTCCCGGGCCAGCGCCCTTGCCGGCGTCCCTGAGTTCTTGTTCGTACGCAATGATCACGCGCTTCGATCCGCCGGCGGGAATCGGGTAGACGCGGGCGCGGAAACTGTTGCCGGAGGTCTTCTCGAGCAAGCCGGGATCGATTCTGCGCCGGACGATCTGCTCGAAGACCTGGCGGCCTTTTTCCTTTTCGACGACGACGCCTTCGCGCAGGGCGCCGTTGACGTCCATCGCGAACCGGCTCACGGTCTGGCCGTCGCCGACAGGAAAGACGAGTTCGCCTTCCAGGACCGCGCCCTGGGGGTTGAAGACGCTGATGTCCCAGGTGGTGGTCGCCAGATGGCCGACGATCTTGACGTCGACGCGCAGCGACTGGAGGCGCATCGGCGTGCTGT
>JBAXOX010000097.1:0-13559 GCA_037133015.1 Acidobacteriota bacterium | reverse complement strand
GTGATCGTACACTAATTGATTCGACGGCGGCACAAACAAGAGCGCCGTCGTCGGCAGGATCCTGAACGCCACGTCGCGCGAGACCGACTGCCCGGTGCTGGCCAGTGTGGCTTCAACCCTGAGCCGGTAGGAGCCCGGAGCGAAACCACCGAGTCGGGTCGATCCAATCGTCCGCACCGCTATTCGCCCGTCGCCGCGATCAGTTCCGTCAGACTGCAGGCCGGCCCTGAACGCGACCTTGCCCGCCGCGTCCGTGATGGTACTCGTCGTCGTCACCGCAACGGCGGCCCCGGCGCCCGTGTACGACTCCGCCATCCAGGTCAGTGTGTCACCGGCCGCAAACGCCCGCCGTGTCGACACTGGCCCCGCCAGGACGCCATGCAATTCCTTGTCGACATTCGCGGTAGCCATGTCCCCGGCGCGACCGTCGGTCACGACCACGCCGCTCATGCTGAGGGGCGCGCGATCGAAATCCGGAACGTCGACGTCAATCCACATGGAACCGGCGCGGTCGCCAGCAGGATCGGCCGCGGCGATTCTCAGCGCGGACGTGCCCGCTGGAATCGGCACTCGGGCCTGGACACGAAGACCCGCGTCGAGGACGCGCGCCCGTTGGGCGGCGCCAAACGCCAGGTCGATTCGACGAACGTCCTGCCCCGTGACCCCACCCGTTTCGTTGACCGCGACGACGGCCACGTCAAGCGCGCCCGTGCCGCTCAGATCAAGACTGTGCCCGTCGAACTGCATCGTGATCCGCGCCGAAGGCGCCGCGCCGGGGGCGCCTGGAAACACCGCCGCGGACGCGCTCATCGACAGACCGTTCGACAACACCGGGAACTCGAGAAGCGGCAGCAGCTTCGGTGGTACGCCCTTCGCCGGAAACGTATGCGTCGTCTTGGCCGACGCCGCGGGGACCGTGTACGTACGGCGGGCCCGAAGCGAGACCCCTGTTCGGCTGGTGCGCACCGTGATGGCGTGGGTGGCACCTTCGTGCGAGGGCGCTGCCGGCGTATAGCCCAACACGTAGTACGTGCTGCTCTCTCGTTGAATTCGTCCGAACGTGGCATCGAGCCCGTTGGAGTTCTGAAACACAAACCCGCCAGTCTCGGTCGCGAGCCACGCATGACCATCCTGCGTGGCATCGAACTCCGCTTTCGCTTTGCCCGCGTTGTCGGGGCTGACGTCGAGCGGTTTGTCGACGCTGGCTTCCTGGGCGTTCCCGTCGCCGGGCCGCTCTGCCGTCACCAGGCCGGCCAGCCCATCGAGATGCCGAGAATCGACCGGATAGAACGTCGCATTCGCCCGATTGGCTTTGGTCACCAGCTCGCGAAACCCGATCAGGCCGACACCACCAAGTCGGGCCGCTTCTGCGAGTCGGTCTCGGGCCACCTCGGGATCTCCGGCGATCGGAGCGGTCCGCGGATCGCGTGACGCGATCGGTGGAGGCGTCGATCCCCACGCGGTCATTCCTGGCGCGGCAGAAATCCGTGCCATCGGGAGTCCTGGCCCGAAGTACAGCAAGGCCTTACGCCTGGCTTTGATGCCGGCCAGATAGTCCACCATCGCGTTCAGGGTGTCCACCGCGGGTCGCGTGGCCACCAACTCCAGCCCTGCGAAGCGGCTAATCGAGGCGAGAAGCCGGCGCGGGTTCGACGTGAAATCGATGCTGGTGCCGCGACGGCCGCTCGTGTGGACGATCGCGACCATGTCGCCCTCCTGAACGTACTGTTCGACGAAGCGGCTCGCCGCCTTCCGGATCAACAGCGTATCCTTGAGGTCCGCCTGCACATCGTCGAGGACGAGCACGTAAAAGCGCTGGAGCGGGCGTTCGGTATTGCTCTGCACGTCCGAGGGAATACTGGATGCGGCAGCCGCTGGCTGCCGCGCCACGGGAACATCAACAAGCACGAACGCCGAGACGGGCCGCACCTTCCCGTCCTCGAGCACCTCGAAGTCGTCCTTCGTCAACGTGCGCACAAGCCTGCCCTGCGCGTCGGTCGCCAGCACGTCGACCTGGACCAGTTCGACCTGTGAACGAAATGAGGGTCGGGATGACTGCGGCGGAGCCGCGCCGTGAACGACTCCGGCGGCCGCGCAGACAACGGCGAGGCCAAGAAACAAGGGACCCAGAACTCCTTGTCCGAGAGGCACGATGGGCACCGCGAATACACCGAGGGGCATGCTGCTGGCTCCATAGCGAGGCAATGGGTGAGGGTACCTGTGGGGTCGATGGCGGAAACGTCTGTGATGGTTCATAAATGTCTCAGCAAGGGCGAGCGTGAGGGGGCTCAGATACCGACGACCGACGAGCGACGACCGACGGTCGGCGCCGACGTGACCGACAGGGCGCCGAGTCTCGAGGGCACGCGCAGTGGGGCGGCCAGCTACAGGCGAGTGTCCGTGTTGGCGGTCGCTGGGTGCAACCACTTCTTCAGTGCCGCGATCAGCGCGGCGACGTCGATCGGTTTGGTGAGGTAGTCATCCATGCCTGCCGCCAGGCATTCCTCCCGGTCGCCGCGCATGAGGTTGGCGGTCATGGCCACGACGGGCACGCGGTGATCGAGCACCCGCGAGTGCGGATCGCGGATCTGCCGCGTCGCCTCCACCCCGTCCAGTTCGGGCATCTGCATGTCCATCAACACGAAATCGTAGGGCAGCGTCGCGAGCGCCTCTACGGCTTCACGCCCGTTGGCCGCCACGTCCGCGCGCATCCCGAGTTTCTCCAGGACGCTCACCACCACCATCTGGTTGGTCGTGTTGTCTTCCGCGACCAGGATGCGCGCGGGCCGCAACCCGAGGCCCGCGGCGAAGCCCGCCGGCGTCGCCGTCCGTGCGGGCGAGAGCGTCCGGCCACTGATCACGGCCGCCAGCACGTCCTGTAACTCTGCCCGCCGCACCGGTCTGGTCAGCGTGGCGCCCATGTCCACTTCTTGCGGGTGGGCGTCGCGATCGGGCTGCCCCAACGAGATCAAGCGCACCAGGCGCGTGGCGCGCAGATCCGGATGGGCCTGGATGGCGCGGCCCAACGCGTGGCCATCCATGTCGGGCAGTTGCCGATCCAGCATCGCGATCACGAACGGATCCTGCGCGGCGCGGGCGGCGGTCAGGGCGTGCAGCGCCGAGGCGCCATCGGCGGCGTGGGCGGCCCGCAGTCCCAAGGTCTTGAGCAGGCCGGCGAGCACTTCCTGATTGACGGGGTGCGGATCCACAATCAGCACCCGCACGCCGCGCAGTTCCGCACGCGCATCGACGGCCGTGCGTTCGTCGCGACGTGCCTTGCCCAGGCACACGGTGAACCAGAATTCCGACCCCTGGCCCACCACACTCTCCACGCCCACCCCGCCGCCCATCAGTTCGGCGAGTTGTTTGGAAATCGCCAATCCCAGTCCGGTGCCGCCATAGAGGCGCGTGGTCGAGACATCAACTTGCGAGAATGTCTTGAACAGTTTCGCCCGTTTGTCTTCCGGGATGCCGAGGCCGGTGTCGCAGACGCCAAATCGCACGTGCACCGTCTCCGCCGTTTCCGAGACCAGGCGCACGCGGATGACGACCTCGCCCTGCGTGGTGAACTTGATGGCGTTGCCGGTGAGGTTGGTAAGAATCTGGCGCAGCCGCCCGGGATCCCCCAGCAGGTGCGACGGCACCTCCGGAGCGACCACACAGCCGAACGCCAGTCCTTTCGCGTGCGCCTGCAATGCCAGCAGGGCCGCGAAATCCTCCAGCACTTCGGGCAGACTGAATGCCAGCGTTTCCAACTCCAACTGCCCCGCTTCGACCTTGGAGAAGTCCAGAACGTCGTTGAGCAGGGTGAGGAGCGTCTCGCCGCTGGCGCGGATGGTTTGCGCGTAGCGGCGCTGTTCGGCGTTCAAATCCGTTCCCAGCAACAAACCATTCATGCCGAGCACCCCGTTCATGGGCGTGCGGATCTCATGGCTCATGTTGGCGAGAAACTGGCTCTTGGCAGCGTTCGCCCCCCGGGCCTCGACCGCGAGCTCATTGGCGCGGGCCGTGGCGATTTCGAGGGCCGCCACGCTCTCCTTTAACCGCTGCTCCGCCAGTTTCTGCTCGGAGATGTCTATCCCGGTGCCGATCAGGAAGCGGCTGCCGTCGACCACGGTGCGTCGCCCGGTCAGCAAGAACCACTTGACACCTGGCCCACCACGCATCAGCAGCCGCGCTTCTTCGGTCTGAGGTACCCCATGCTCCAGAACACGTGCGATGGCCGCGGCAATGCGTGCGCGATCGTCGGGATGAACCGTAGCTGTGGGGTCGGTCTGGGCGACCACGGCGTCCGGCTGGCCCACGATTTCGTCGCGTTCGTAGGCATTCCACCTCACAAAGCGGCCCTCTTCATTGATCACAAAGAACGCGCCCGGGATGCTTTCGATCAGCATATTGCCGAAGGCTTGCTCTTGTGTCAGCGCCTGCTCTGCCGCCTTGCGTTCGTTGATTGTCTCTTTGATGGCGGCGTAGTGGGTGGTCTTGCCGGCGGCATCCTGGATGGGCGATATCACCGCGAATTCCCAGAACACGCTGCCATCCTTGGCGCGATTCAGTAGTTCACCGCGCCACGTCTGGCCCGACGTCAGCCTGTTCCACATGTCCGCGTAGGTGTGCGCCGGGGTCTGGCCCGACTTGACCAGGCGCGGATTCTGCCCTAGCGCCTCGGTCACCGTGTAGCCGGTCAGCTTCGCGAACGCCGCGTTCACATATTCGATATCCCCCGCCAGGTTGGTAATCACCACCGCCGACGGCGCCTGCGCCACCACCTGCGACAGCCTGCGCACTTCCGCCTCCGCCTGCACCCGTGCGGTGATGTCGTGCACCACGCTGAAGATGTGGGGGACGCCTTCCCTCTGGAAGAGTCTGGCCGACAGGTTGCCAACCACCACGCGGCCATCTTTTCGTTGGAACACTGTTTCCCGATTGTCGCAACCGCCTTTGTCGTCCAGGGTCGCGACGAGGGTCTCGCGGTCGGCTGAATCCTTCCAGAGATTGATGTCGAATACGGACTTCCCCTCCACATCGTGGGCCGTGAATCCGGTGAGTGCGGTGAATCCCTCATTGACGCGGATGAGACGGCCATCCTTCGTGTCTGTGACCAACACCGCGTCGGGATTGATATTGAAGAACAGTTCCAGTTGGTCGCGGGCTTCGCGGCTGGCCGCAGTCACATGCTGGCTGACGAGGAGCACGAAACCAAAGGTCAACAGCGACGTGGCGATGAGCCCATCGAAGAGTCCCACCACTTGCTCCGGGGACGTGGCGGTGACGCCCGCGGGCGCAGGGTTGGTCTCCGTGAGCAACAGGCTGACCATCATGAACATGCCGTGGGCCACGAACACGCCGGCAAGGAAGCGCGCCGACGTGGTCGTGGCGAGAGGCATGAAACGGTCGATCGCCCGGGCGGTCAGAAACGCCAGCCCTGCCGAGGCCAGGAAGAGCACCGCGCGCCGAACGACGACGTCATCGGTGACGACGGTGAAATAGATGGAGGCCACGGCATAGAGAGCCAGGAACGCCATGAGCGGGCCGCGTCGTTCGCGGCGGCCACAGAAACGCAGGACGCCGATATAGAGCAGCGTCTGCGCGCACACGAAGAAGACATTGTTCCCAACGATGGAGACCGGCGCGAACTGGGGAACCGAGCGGAGAAAGAGGGTGGCGAACCCGAGCGATATGCCTCCGATGCCCAGCAACCACCAACCCGGTCCTGGAAGATCGTGATGCAGCCGCCACAGCGCAAGAAGCGCAGCGACCTGCATGAGATTGGTGACGCTGAGGACCACGGCCAGCGTGTTGATATCGAGGTTCACAGCGTGCTCCTTGAACGAGAGGTCATGCCAGAGCCAATGATTGGGCTAGCGTGGCCGTGGGCAGGCGGAGGCTACTTCCCGTCAGGTGCGTCCGGGCGCGGTCGCCACAAGCCCAGCACCTTGCCCACGCGCAGCACCTCGGCGGCCTCGGTGCGTGCGCAGATGGCGTCGCACAGTTCCGCGCGTGCGAAACGGTCGGGGGCGTCCACCCGCACCTTGATCAGTTCGTGGGCGATGAGCGCGCGGTCGATCTCGGCCACGACCTGGTCGGTCAGGCCGGCGTGCCCGACCTGCACAACCGGTTCCAGGGCATGGGCGCGAGCTTTCAACTGATTGCGTTCGCGGTTGGTCAACGGAACAGGCATCCGTGCATTGTATCCGCGCCTCCAGCCGCCGCGCGAGAAAGGGGGGAGACACATTGGGCGTGTTCTCCACGTGAGGGGGCGGGCGGCGCCAGGCGCGGCTAGTATCTCGAGAGCGATCCGTCGCCGTTGCTGTTCTTCTCAGCCATGAAGACGGCGAACTTCTTGTCCTCCGCGAGGACGTGCTCCAGGAACCAGTCTCTCACGAAATTCAGCACGCTCTGCGCGCTGGCCGGGTTCCCGCGCGCCTGTGCCTGCTCGAAGTCCACGACCTGCGACGCGAAGTACTTGTGCTGCCGTTGCTGGGGCCTGATGTCCGGGTACCCGAAAAACCGCATCATGTCTTCCTCGGTCTCGAAGTGCTCGGCCGCGTAGGCCTTGAGGCGTGCGAGCAGCGCCTCGTCAAGCGTGGCCCGTTTGTTCGTCACGGTCTGCGCGTGACAGTCGTTGAGGCATTCGAAGAACGACCGGTGCTGGTCGTCGAGCCGCTCGATGCCGATGCAGAAACTGTCTTTCCAGGTGAAGAAGTCCACGACGTTCCTCCTGTTCGGCAATCCTAATCCAAAGCCCGCTTCTGTGGATCGACGTGCACCCCGCCCCTGGGCCGCCGCGTCCCTCCTGGAGTCTGTGCCGATGCCCGTCAGGATACCCGCCACGCTGCCCGCCCGCACCGTGCTCGAACGCGAGAACGTGTTAGTGATGGGCGAGGTCGATGTCGGCCGCGACCGGGCCGATCAGCCTTTGACGCCGAATCCCTTCTTCACGAGCAACTCCCGGATTCGGTCCCGGAGGTCGCCCTGGAGTTCGATCGCGTCATCCTGAATGGTGCCGCCCGTGCCGCACGCGCGCTTCAGATCCTGGCACAGTTCCTTGAGGAACGCCGCGTTGCGCGGCAAGCCGTACACCACGCTCACGGTCTTGCCACCGCGGCCGGCTTTCTCCAGGCGCAGCTTCGCGACGACTCTGACCGGCACCAGTTCATCCGGCCCTCGCCTACCGCACGTGCAGGCCGTTGCGGGCCGCCCGCAGTCGGGACACACCCGGCCTCCAGCCGTCGAGTAGACGAGGCGTCCGCCGTCGCGGGAAGTCATGGTTCCATCTTGCGCGAATGGCCAGACCGGCCGCAAGAGCACGCATCGGCGGAATTCGGAAAGAACAGATCCCGGTGGCCATCGGTCCCATCGGATCCGAATTCACACCCCTGGATACTGACCGCCGCGCCAAGGTTCTTCCACGATGGGAGTGCCGCCTCACTGGCCATGGTGGCTGGCGAGGCGCGCGAGATCGCCCTGTACGACCGTCGCCGGGTCCGACCACGTTGCCATCGGGCGTCCCCCGGTCACCTCCGAGGGGCCGACACCGCGTAAACTAGTACCTCACGTACGGCGCGGCCGGCTCGCGGCGATTCGCGATGGCCGCCGCGTCCCTCCTGGAGTCTGTGCCGATGCCCGTCAGGATACCCGCCACGCTGCCCGCCCGCACCGTGCTCGAAAGCGAGAACGTGTTCGTGATGGGCGAGGACCGCGCCGAACGGCAGGACATTCGTCCTCTTCGGGTGGCGATTCTCAATCTGATGCCCACCAAGATCGCGACCGAAACGCAGTTGCTGCGCCTGCTGGGCAACTCCGCGCTTCAGGTGGACGTCACCCTGTTGCACACGGCCACGCACGAGGCGAAACACACCGACGCCGAACACCTGCTCAATCACTACGATTCCTTCGAGGCCGTGCGCGGCGAAAAATTCGACGGCCTGGTCATCACCGGCGCGCCGGTTGAGTTGATGGAGTTCGAGGCGGTGGATTACTGGCCCGAACTGACGCGCATCATGGATTGGGCCGAGACCAACGTGGAATCCACGCTCTACATCTGCTGGGGCGCACAAGCCGGGCTGTATTACCGCTACGGCATCCCGAAGTGCCGGCTGCCTGCGAAGATGTTCGGCGTATTCGAACACCGGACGCTGGTCCCGACCGAGAAGCTGCTGCGCGGCTTCGACGACACGTTTTGGGCTCCGCATTCGCGGCATACCGAGATTCGCCGCGCGGACCTGGTCCGCGTCGAGGATCTCCAGATACTCGCGGAATCCGACGAGGCCGGGATCTACATCGTCGGCACCAGGGACGGTCGCCACCTCTTTGTGACCGGCCATTCCGAGTACGACCCGCTCACGCTCAAGGCCGAATACGACCGCGATGTCCGTCGAGGTTTGCCCATCAGCGTGCCGAGCAACTACTACCCGCACGACGACCCGTCCCAAACGCCCCGGGTGAGCTGGCGCGGACACGCCCACCTGCTCTATGCCAACTGGCTGAACTACTACGTGTATCAGGTTACGCCGTTCGACCTTGGACAGATTCCCGACGGTGGGGTGCACAGCGATTTCTAGCCGCGCGACGGTTACCCGCGTGCGGCACGATGACCGCGTGGCGCAGCCGATCGTCGACCGCGCCCTGGACTGGACCAGAGACGATGGATTCAGTGGGATGGGCCGTCAGTGCGGACCGCGAGGAAGCCAGGGAACGAACGCCGACGTGCTGGCGATGTACGCCCGGTAGCCTGGCTTCGACGTCGTCAGAGCCTGTTCGAGCAGCGTCACCCCCGACACACGCATCAGCAAGAACGTCATGAGGGCCGGGCTCAGCACCGTGAGCCATCCGCCCGGCGTGGCGGCCGCGATCGCGTACACGCCCCACCACAGTGTGGCGTCTCCGAAGTAGTTGGGATGCCGCGTGTAGCGCCAGAGCCCTCGGTCGAGCACGCGCCCGCGATTCGACGGATCGGCCCTGAAGCGCCGGAGCTGATAATCGCCCACGACCTCGAAGCCGAACCCAACCGCGAAGAGCGCGACGCCCAGACCATCGACGGCGGTCAGGGCGGCAGGGTGCGCGGCGCGCACCGCGACGAGCAGCGGAAGGGCGACGAACCACAGGATCAGGCCTTGGAGCCAGAAGACGGTCAAGAGGCTCCGCCACCAGAAGGCCGAACCGTGGGCGGCGCGCATCGCCCGATAGCGCGGATCCTCGCCGTGGCCGCGATTGCGGAGGAAGATGTGCACCGAGAGGCGTGCGCCCCACAGCGTGATCAGGCCCGCGGCGAGCCACGACCGTGGTGTCGGCGTCGGCGACAGCAGACAGTACAGGCACGCCAGCAACGCGAAGCCCGGGCCCCAGCAGATGTCCGCAATGCTGGCATCCCGCAGCGTGACGCTCGCGACCCACGCAAGCGTCAGGGCGGCCACAATCGTGCCCAACCCGCCAATCGCCGTCATCATGCCGGTCACGACCGACCGGCCTTCCGGCGTGACTGGGAGGATGGTCCTACGTCGTCGTGCTGTGCCCGCCGCCTGATCGCGTGGAGCATGCCCCTGAAGATGACGGCGTGAACCGGAAGAAGCCCATACCAGTAGAGCAGCCCGGAGAGTCCGGCCGGTTCGAACACGGCGGTCTGGTGCACGACCGCGCCGCCCGCGGCTGGCACCGCCTCGAACTCGAGCCATGCGCGGCCCGGCAGCTTCATTTCGGCGACGAGCCTCAATCGCCGATCCGGTTCGTACGCCTCGACCCGCCAGAAGTCCAGGGTGTCGCCGACGGCCGGCACGTCAGGGTCGCGCCGCCCGCGACGCATTCCCACGCCGCCCATCAACAGGTCGATCGCCCCCCGGGCCTGCCACAGCCACGTCGCGAAGTACCAGCCGCGATCGCCCCCAATTCTCGCGATCGGTGCGAAGGCGCGATCCGCATCCACCCCCACGTGGATCTCCCGCTGATCCACCAGCCGGCCTCCGAATCGCGCACCGGAGGGCGACGGCTCCGCCCCGCCCGACGAGCGCGCATCCGACCAGCGCGTCAGCGCGAAGGCGCGATCCTCGTATCGAATGGCGCGACGGATCGCTTCGCTCAGGCCGACTGGCTTGATCGGGAGTGCGGCGAGCGCCGCCGGATCGGTCACGATGGACCGGTTCTTCAACCCTGCGATCAGCTCGCGCCCGACCCGTGCGTAGACGGGCGTGACCAGTCCCAGCCACAGGCTGGACAAGCGCGGCGTCAGCAGCGGCAGCGAGATCATCACGCGTCGCAGGCCACGCTGTCGCGCGTACTCGCGCATCACCTCACCGTAGCTCGCCTGATCCGCCCCGCCGATTTCGAACGTGCGGCTCTCGCCGTCGGGCAGGTCCAATGCCGAGGCCAGGTACGCCAGGACGTCATCGATGCCGATGGGCTGTGCCTGCGTCGAGACCCATCGAGGACAAATCATGATCGGCAGTCGCTCGACCAGCGCGCGGATCAACTCGAATGACAGGCTCCCGGACCCGATCACGACCGACGCGCGAAACTCCACGACCGGGACGCCGCTCTGTCGAAGCACGTGGCCGGTCTCGATCCGGCTCGTGAGATGCGTGCTGAGCGCTGCGTCACCCTCGGTGGCGAGGCCCCCGAGGTACACGATGCGGCGAACACCGGCCCGCCGCGCCGCTTCGCCAAAATTGCGGGCGGCGAGACGGTCGGTGCCGCGGTAGTCGCCGTGCGCGCCCATCGAGTGCACCAGGTAGTAGGCCACGTCGATACCCGCCAGGCCGCGATCGAGCGAGGTCGGATCCAGCAGATCGCCGGCGACGATGTCCGTGGTCGGCGAAAATCGCGACGAGAGCGCGGCCGGTTGCCGCGCCAGACAGCGGAGTCGGACCCCCGCGGATTCGAGGACCGGCACCAGCCGTCCTCCGATGTAGCCGGTCGCGCCGGTGACCAGAACGCGTGGCGTTCCCGGCGATGGCGGTTCGTGCGCGGTCATGGTCGGGGCTGCCGTTTGGCCGGTTGGTGATCCGTATCCGTACGACCTCCGTCGCTCAGCGAGGTGAGCAGCACCTGCAGTTCGTCGGCCCGAGACTGGTCGAACCCGCCGTGCTCCAGCCACCGGACGAGCCCCTCTCTGTCAAGGACGACCAGGTACGCGTCGTCTTTGCGCTCGGGCGACCAGGAGAGTCGTGCCTTCCAGTCGCCGGTGCCTCCGTACACCGTGATGACGTGATCGCGCAGTTCCACCGGCGTGGCGTCGCGCATGCCTCGATCGATAAACCAGCGGGCGAGGGTTGCCAGCCCGCCAATCATCGGGACCTCGAAGAAGGTGACGTCGGTGCTCGCGCCCATCGTCGCGCGGTACCACGCACCCCACGCCTCAACCCGGAAGCGAGACTGGTAGGTAAAGCCCATGGCCACGAGCGCGACGTGGCCAGAGGCCGCCTCCGGCAGTACCGCGGCACGGCCCGTCAAGAAGTGTCCCTTCAGTGCGGGAAGCCGGTCGCCAACCCGCAAGGGCGCCTGAGCCGAGCCGCTTGACGGGATGGACATCGACATCACGAGGACTCCAATAATCAGACCCGATCGCATGGCTGTCACCCCGCGCGTCCGCCGATGCGGAGGAGTTCTTGTTGGTACGCGTTGTAGTCGGGAAGGACCAGTCCCCGTGGGCCGATGAGCGCGCGGTGTCGTTGGGCGCCGCGGCCGCCGGCCCAAAGCTCCACCTCCCGCGGGAGATGGCGCACGATCGCGCGTAGTTCGCGCCCTTGTGCGGCGCCCGCCGTCGTCGCCGTTACGCCGAGCACCAGCACGTGTGCGCCTGCCGGCCCGACGCTGTCGAGAATGTCGCGGGCAGGCAGATCCGAACCGAGATAGGCCACTCCCAGACCCTCGCTGGACGCAAGCAGCGCAGCGCCTAGCGTGCCGAGTTCATGGCGCTCACCGGCAAGTGTCGCAAAGAGCAACCGCGCTGGGACGTTGGAACGCGCATGCACCCGAAGGAAGGATCCGAGCATGTTGCGGACCGCGGAAGAGAGCACATGTTCCCGCGCGATTGACGCGCGACGCCGGTGCCAGTCGTCGCCCACCAGCGCGAGCACGGGCATCAGCACGTTCTGGAGCAGGTCGAGTGGGCGCAGCACGGCCGCCAGTCGGGCCAGTTCGAGATCGATGCCCGCGACGTCGTACGTGTGCACGGCGGCGACGAGCGCGGTCGTGTCGAGAGGCGTCGGGCGCGTCGGCGCCGTCGCGGCCACGACGACCGATTCGCCGGCAGCCACCAATGCGCGCAATTGTTCGTCGCCGAGTGTGGCGAGGCGACCGATGCTGTGTCCGCGGGCGGCGGCGGCGTGCAGGAGGCGAAGGCGCGAGACGTCGGCGTCGGTATACATCCGGCCCCGGTCGTCGCGGACGGGCGTCACGGCGTGATAGCGGCGCTCCCAGGCGCGCAGCGTGTCGATGGAGATGCCCGTCAGTTTGGAGACGGCCCGGATCGGGTAGCGCGACGGGGCCGCGAGCGGTCTGCTCATCGGGCCGTGATCCGCACGGCCACCGCGGCGGCGGCCGACGCCGTCGCTCCCCACGCCACGTCGGCCAGCGCCAGCACCAGCGGCCATTGGCGCAGCGTCGAGTAGTTGGTGAAGTCGTAGACGCCGTACACCACCAAGCCGAACAGGGCGCCGTAGCCCGCCGCCAGTGGGATGGTCGCCGCGCGCGGGATGACGAACAGGGCAATACCGGCGCCGAGCAGGGCATAGACGACGAGCGCCGCAGGCCAGTCGGGCGCAATCCCGCCGTCGGCGAGACGCACGATCGGCGCCAGTTGCGCGCGGTAGAAGTCTTTCATCAGCAGTCCGAGCCAGACACCGTCGAGGACCATGAAGGCCACCGCGCCGATGACGGTCGATTTGATCGTGTAGCCCATGATTGTGCCCGCTTTCTCAGCCGTTCCTTGTTCAAGCAGTGTAGCGGCGACGACTTCGGCGTGTCAATGACTTGTCATGGACAGAAACTTGACACGAGGCCGCTGGTCTGGTACTCCTGAAGCGGTGAACCGCGATGTGTCCAAGCCAGGCGTGCCCGCGATGAAGCAGAACGTGATCGTCACCGACCGGATGCAGCGCGGCTATGTCTACTGGCGCACCGAACCGATCGGGCGGAACTTCGCGCCGGGGTTCACGCCGGATCTGACCCCGACGCAGATGCTCCGACTTGGCGTCTTCGGCGGAAAGTACATGACGGACTGCCGGGAGGAGTTTCCCCGGAGTTGGTTCGCCGGCGCCAGGCTGTGTGCCGAGCGCCATGATGCCCGTCTGAACTGCTTCGGCGTGAACGCCTCGCAGTCGCTGCGTGTCTGGCGCCGCAACGGCTGGCTCCACGCGCAGGACCCCCGCGGATGGTTCCAGTGGTACTGCCGCTACTACATGGGCCGCCGGACCGCTGACGATGCCCGGCAGATTCGACGCTGGCGTGCGATCGCCCGCCACGTGGCGGCGATTCGGAAGAACTGCGAACCAGGGGATCTCGACTGCCGGAGGCGGCAGCGACAAGCCGCCCTCCACTGGGCGTACGACAGCCGGAAGATCTAG
>JBAXOX010000096.1:0-13957 GCA_037133015.1 Acidobacteriota bacterium | reverse complement strand
CGCGTTGGTCATCTTCCCGTCCGCAATGACGGGAACGCCGTTGACCAGGACGTAGGACATGCCAACCGACAACTGATTCGGGTTCTCGAAGGTCGCGAGGTCACGCACCTCGTCCGGGTCGAAGATGACGACGTCGGCCCACATCCCCGTCTTCAACACACCGCGGTCGGCCAGCCTCATCCGCTGTGCCGCCAGAGAGGTGAACTTCCGGATGGCATCCTCGAGGGTGAGCGCGTGCTCCTCGCGAACGTACTTGCGCAGAATGCGGGGGAACGCGCCGTAGGCGCGCGGGTGAGGATGCTCCTGCCCCAGAAGCCCGTCGGGCGCCGTTCCCTGCGAGTCGTTGTTCACCGCCGTCCACGGCTGTTGCAGGGCTAGCAGGACATCGGACTCGGACATGGCGAATACGGCGTTACTGGTGAACCCGTCGTCCTCGACGAGAATATCCAGCATCGTGTCGAGGGGGTCGGCACCACGGTCCTTCGCAATCTGCGCGAGCGTCTTGCCCTGGAGCGGCAGCAACTTCGGGTTCTGCACGACGGCGATGACGATGGCCTCCGGGCCGGAGATTTGCAGCCAGTCGTTGTCCCACGCCGAACTCGGCGTCACCATCTCCTGTCGGATGCGTGCGCGGGTCGCCGGGTCCTTGAGGCGTTCGATCATCTTCTTGTCGCCGCCATCGTGCACCCAATAAGGCAGGAACGACGACATGTTATTGAACCACGCGGGATACGCGTACGTGTCGGCGCTGATGTCGAGCCCGCTCCGGCGCTCCGCCTGGATTCTGGCGACGATCTTCGGCATCCATCCCCACTGGGGTTTGCCGTCAGCCTTGAGGTGCCAGATGCCGACGGGAATGCCGGCCTCGCGCCCGACGCGCACCGCCTCGTCGATCGCCTCGAAGATCCGCGCGCCCTCCGACCGCATATGTGTCGCGTACACGCCTCCGTAACGCGAGGCCTCGCGGGCCAAAGCGACGATCTCCTCGGTGGTCGAGTAGGCTGCCGGCGTATACACCAGGGCCGTCGACAGCCCGACGGCACCCTCTTCCATCGCCGCGCGCACGAGCGCTTTCATGCGATCGAGTTCTGTTGGCGTCGGCTGCTTGTCGTCGTCACCGAGTACCATTCGACGAACCTGGCTCGCTCCAACGTACGTAGCGAGGTTGATGCCCATCCCCTGCTTCTCGAGCCGCGCGAAGTACTGCGACAGCGACCGCCAGTCCGCCACGATCTTGTAATGCTCGTAAGACACGTGGTCGGCCGCGATGATGGCATCGTTGAGCGGAGCGATCGACCCGCCCTCGCCGGTGATCTCGGTGGTGATGCCCTGGAAGATCTTCGACGGCAGATGCGGATTCACCAGGATCGTCAATTCCGACTGGCCCAGCATGTCGATGAAACCGGGCGCCACAATCATCCCGTGGGCGTCGATGCGGCGCGTGGCCGCGGCGTCCGATAGACGACCGATGGCCGCGATCTTCCCGCCCGAGATCCCCACGTCGGCGGCGTACCAGGGCGAGCCTGTGCCGTCGATGATGTGACCGTTGGCAATGACGAGGTCGTAGCGGGGCGCGGCTCCGGATCGGGCCGGGGATTGAGCGAGGACCGCGCCAATCATGGCCATCGCGAAGGCCACGACGACACCACACCACGCAACGAATCGGCCGCCGAGGTTCGGCATCGCTATCCGCATGACACGCTCCTTCTGCATGACCCCAGGGCCAACACCGGGCACCTATCTCTTCAGCGCCGCGTCCCAATTGAGCACGATGGAGAACGGCTGAGACTCGGACTTCTTCACCTGCGTGTTCACCAGGAAACGCTGGCCCGTCGGATCCACGTCGTAATTGGCTTGTTCATGCGTGGCGACCGTGTCTCGCGGCGTCACCTGGAAGAGTGCGACCGGCGTGCCATGGTCGAAGCTGGTGCCGGCCTTCACCGGTGCCGCCATGATCTTGTCGTCGGGAGCCAGGAAGAAGACTTCCTTCCCATCGCCAGCCCACCGAGGCTGTTCGCCTCCCGCCACCGACACCTGCCATTTCCCTTTCGCGTCGGGAAAGTCCGTCACGTAGATCTCCCACTTTCCAGTTTCATTCGACGCGTACGCCACCCACTTGCCGTCGGGAGAGAACTGGCCGCCCTTGACGGCCGACACGGCTTTCACGAGACGGCGGCTCTTCAGCTCAGGGAACGTCAGGATCCAGAGATCTCGTCCGCCCGTGTACAAGATGAACCGGCCGTCCCGGGACCAGTCACTCGGGCTGCTGTCGGCATCGCCATGCGCGATGAGTTGCTCGGCCTGCGAACCGTCGGTGTTCTTCACGTACAGGTCGAACTGATGTCGTCGGTTGGAGGAGAAGACGACCCGCGCACCATCCGGACTCCAGACCGGTTCTGCGTCATTCCCGGGGTCGAAGGTGAGCCGCATCGCACGCTCCCCGCGCGTGTCGTAGGTCCACACGTCGTCGTTCTGATTCGTGTTGTCGGTCTTGTCCACGGCGACAAACCGGCCATCCCGTGCCAGCGCGACGTTGGCGTAGTTGTCGGGCGCACCCACCGCGCCGGTCTCGTTGCCTTTTCTGTCGAACCACGTAAGCCGCGAAAGTGACGCCTCGCTGCTCTTCTGCGCGAACAGGCGGCCATCTTCCGACACGGCCAGTGCCACTTTCGCGATTCGCGACAGGTATTGGACGTCGGTCAGAATGGCGACCGGCTCTCCCGTCAACGCGAGCGACGTCGGGTCAAAACGCTGGCCGAACAGGGTCCGGTCCCGGTAGTAGATCAAGTAGCCCGGAGAAGCGTAGACCGCGTTGGCTGGCGTCTTCACGACGAATCTCTTCTCGTCTGAATCCAGCAACCCCATGAAGAGACTGTCGGCGTCGCCTCCCCCGCCAAACGTGGCAGCCAGATACAGGTAGTGCTTGCCATCCGGGAGAAACACGGGCCAGCGATGGGAGTCTTCGCCGCGGCTCGCATCGGGTGAACTGATCTTCGTGGGTGGGACACCGCCCGTGTCGGGGATCCGGTACAGACCGGTTTGCAGCGCCCCGCTCGGCGAAAAGACAATCACGCCATTCTTGTTCCAGGTGCCACCGCGCCCCGAGTCCGCGTCGCAGAGGGTTTGCGCAGGACCGCCGGCGACCAGGATCTTCTTGAGTTGTCCGTCGGCAAAGAACGCGAGAAATCGTCCGTCGGGCGACCAGAAGGGACAGGTGGCCCCCTCTGTGTTTGCCAACTTCGTTGCATCTTGCGATCCCAGTTCGTATAGCCAGATCGCGTCCCTCCGCGCGGATTCCCGCCGCCCGACGACCGCGACGGTGTGCCCGTTTGGAGCCACGGCGATGTCCCTGGCCGCTATCGGAAACGGCGCCGAGAAATACATGGCCGGCGCGTTTGGCTTGGCACTGCGCCACCACGACAGTCCGGCCAACGCTCCCAGCACGATCACGCCGCAGGCGACCCAGGCCAGCACGGGGCGGGAACCCCTGGCGCCCGAGGAGAGGGTTTGGATCGTCGCAATTCCGGACCCCGAGATGGCCTCGAGCGCGAACGCCACATCCCGAGCCGAATGGAATCGCTCGTCGGGATTCTTCTCCAAACACCGCCGGACGATGCGGTCCAGCGCGGGTGGCACCTGTACGGCGGTCATCGTCGCCAACTCAGGCGGATCCTGACTGAGCACCGCACTCGCCGTGTCAGCGGGCGTGGCTCCCTGGAACGCGCGGCGTCCGGCCAGCAGTTCATAGAGCACGGCGCCAAACGCGAAGATGTCGGCGCGCGGGTCGACCTCATGGCCGCGGACCTGTTCCGGGGCCATGTAGCCGACCGTTCCAAGCACCATGCCCGGCCCGGTCTCCAGATGCCTCGTGTCGACGGCGGTCCCTTCCACCGGCACCGCGGAACACTGTTTTGCGAGCCCGAAATCGAGAATCTTCACGTGTCCGTCGCGAGTGACGAAGACGTTCTCGGGTTTGAGATCGCGATGCGTGATGGCGCGGGCGTGCGCCGCTCCAAGGCCCGCCGCGATCTGCAGCGCGTATTCGATGGCCTTGCGCGGGGCGATTGGTCCGCCAGACATCTGGTCCCGGAGGGTCTGGCCTTCCAGCAATTCCATCACCGCGTAGGGAACACCCCGCTCAACGCCGACGTCGTGGATGCTGAGGATGTTGGGATGCGACAGCGCGGCCACGGCCTGCGTCTCGCGTTCAAATCGCGCCAGCGCCAACGGATCGGCCGCGAGCGCCTCTGGCAGAATCTTGATCGCGACCTCGCGATTCAGTCTGTTGTCGCGAGCGCGGTAGACCTCGCCCATTCCGCCTGCGCCCAGCTTCGCCAGCACGTCATACGGCCCGAGATGTTCGCCGTTCAGCATCGACGCTCCCGCTGGGCTTCGGCGAGACCTCGCCGTAGCTCGCCCTGGGTCGCCGTGAGAGCGAAGGCGGGCCCGCCCGCGCCCAGTGGCGCGGCGATGTCGTACGAACCCAGACGGGCGCCGGGCATCAGGAACATGGCGTATGGAAGCCTGGCCGATTATACCGCAGGCAATTCGGGAGCCCGGCGGCGGCAGCCAGGGGCGGCGGCCGCGGCCACTCCTGCGGGATCTCGCGGGCTCCGCCTGCGGCGATCTACGCCGACGCGGGGGCGAATGTCGCGGTCGCCTCGAGGAATCGCTCGATCTCGCGCGGCGTGTTGTAGTGGCTGCCCGACAGGCGGATGAAGCTCGATATGCCCAACTGTTTCAGCATCAGCCCGAAGAAGGGGTCGTGCCCCGTCGCATGCAGCCGCAGTTGTTCGTGCCGATAGCGGTCGCACCCCTCAGCCGACGTCATGCCATCCAGATTGAAGCCCACCAGCAGCGACTGCTTCGTGAGGTCGGTCCCGATGCCGTACGCGCTGACGTGCCCCATCTGCCGGAGACCGGGAATCGCGTCGGTTCCGTCGAGCAGGATCGACAGCAACCCCTCCAGGTGACGCTTCACATGCGTCATGGCGGTGACCACCAGCGCGCGCCTGTCTGTGGCATCGGTAAAGTGCCGTCCGAGCCAGCAGAGGTAGTCGACCACCGCCGACCACGCCGCATACGACTGGTGTTCGACGCCCCCGAGGTCCCAGCTGGTGTCGGGCTTGAACAGGTACTTCCAGTGCGGAAGCCTGGCCATCCGATCCGACGCGTGCGCGTAGCCGCAGCCCTTGACGCCGAAGTTCTTGTACGGCGCGATGACGTACGCATCAGCGCCAATCGCCTCGACGTCGATCGGCCCCGACGGTGAGTACTGCACCCCGTCCACCATGACGTACAGGTCGGGCTTGATGTTCCTGGCCTCGCGGACGATCGTCTCGACGTCGTAGACTTCGCCGGTGACGTTCGAGGTGTGGGTGACGGCGAGCAGACACGTGTCGCGGTCGATCAGTTCGAGGAGACGGGGCAGCTCGACCGACGCCGTCTCTCGGTTCGGCTCCGCCACCCGCTCGGTCTTGCCGTAGGTCGCGGCGAACTGGGTCAGCGCGCTCCGGACCGACGCGTGATCGAGGCCCGTGGTCACCACGTTGGTGCCCGGCACCGACGCGAGCACGGCATCGATGATGCGGTAGATCACATGGCTGCTGCTCCATCCCGGAATGACGTGCCCGGAGGCGGCGCCAAAAAACACCATGAGATCGTCGATGCCCTTCGCAGTCACTTCGACGGCGTGCGCGGATCCGGGATTGGCGCGTCCCTGCTGATCTGGCAGGCACGTCTCCCGCGCAATTGCGTCGATGACCCGGTACGGGCGGCACGATCCCGACGCGGCGTCGAAGAAGATTCGCTGTCCCGAGTAGGGGTCCCAGTCGACGTACGCAAACTGATTTCGAATGTCGTCCATCAGGGCCGGGGAAAACACCCCGGCCTCCAGAGTCTTCGCCATGGTTCGTTCTCCTATCCGACCAGCAGCCATGCGGCGCTCACCGCGGCCAGGCCCAGCACGACGGCCTGGAAAATCCGCTCGGGAACCTTTGCCACCAGCAGCCGCCCGGTCCACAACCCGGCCAGCACCGCCGGAACCAGCCACGCATTCAGCGCAAGCGATCGGATGTTGATGAGGCCCAACTGCACGCCGAACGGCACCTTGAACAGATTCACGAACAGGAACAGCCACGCCATCGTGTGCACGAACTGCTGCTTGGGAAACGAGAGAATGATGAGGTACGTGGACGCGATCGGCCCGGCCGCGTTGGCCACCATCGTGGCCGTGCCGGTCAGCAGCCCGGCAAACCAGGCGAACACCGGCGAGTGCGGCAGCACGGCGTCGAAACGCGGCAGCCGCTGCCGCGCCACCTGAAGCACCAGCATCGCGATCACCATCGCTCCGATCAACGGCCTGAAGGCGGCGTCCGGGATCGTCATCAAGAGAAGCCAGCCGACGACAATGCCCAGGCACACCGGCCAGGCGAGCCGCCGAAGCTGGGCCCACTGAACGTGCTGGCGAAACACCGACGCGGCAATCAGGTCGGCGAAGATCAGCAGCGGCAGGACGATGCCGGTGGAGGCTTTGCCAGGCACCGCGGCGGCCATCAACGTCACGCCCAGCAGGCCCATCCCCGCAAGACCCGCCTTCGACACGCCGGAGCAGAAGGCCGAGAGCGCGGCGAGCGTCCACTGGATGACGGTGAAATCGGGCATGGAAAACGTCACCCATCCGGAATGTCGAAAGGAGATTCAACCAGCGAGATCGGCTGGGCGCGCGCGCCCAGCCATCGCCCGCGTGGCGAGATGCCGGTACAGCGCCCGTGCGCGACGACCGGACGCTCCTGGCGAGCCTCCCTGCACGTTACTTCTGTGGCCCGCGCCCCACCGCCGAGCGCTCGCGATCGAGAGCGTCAATGACGAAGGTCCACGAGAGCGGGACCGACACGGGGTTGAAGCACAGCGTGTCGTTGCACGCCTGATACTCGAGGTGCCCCCGAATCGTCAGTGTCGCCGCCATCGCCGCGGTCGCCTCCGTGCCGGCCGCCGGCAACGGCAGTTTCTGGAACAGCACGTCGCGCACGAGGCGGAACGGCCGCTTGAACACGGGCATCGTCTCGTTCAACGGCACGAAACGGAAGGGCTCGGATGGCGGGTACACCGTCTCCCCCGCCACGACGCCGGGGCTGTCGTCGATCGTCAACGCGATCACGCGATAGCCCTTCGCCCCGGGCGCATAGAGATGGATGCCCAGGTTCGGCGCCACGTCGACCACCAGCGAAACGTGCCGGCCGGTCACCGCCGAGGTGTCGGTGGCGAACGCCTTCAGTGTGATGTGCGACGTCGTCGTCTCGGTCGCGGATCGAGCGACAGCCTGTCCGGTCTTCAGGAGGATGCCGGCAACGGTGTATCGCTCCTGATACGCATCCTCGAAGAAACGGTTCGTCACACGCCCGGTCCGATCGACGACGAAGGTCCCGGGAAATGGGACTCCGGCGGCCGGCGACCCTGGCTCGACGGTGGTATTCAACAACCCGTAGGCGTTGATCGTGGTCGATCCGGGGTCGGACAAAAGCGGAAACGTGATGCCTCGACGCCGAGCAAAATCGGCGAGCACCGCGGGCGAATCGTAGCTGATCGCGGCAAGGCCGAGGCCGCGTCGGTTGAGCTCTGTCAACTGGCTTTGCAGCTCCACGAGCTGCGTTTTGCAGTATGGTCACCAGTCGGCCGAGCGGAAGAACACGAGCAGTCCGCCGGACGGCCCGAGAATCGACGTACGCGTCCGCACCACGCCATGCTGGTCGCTCAACTTGAAGTCGGGCAGCACCGTGCCGACCTGGGGACCCACGTGCCTCACGTCGACCACAGGCAGAGCGGGCGCGGCGGCCGGGGCCCTGGTCGGCGCCTGGGCGGCAAGCGGCGCGGGACACAGCGCCACCAGCAACGCGCATGCGAGCAATCGCCCAATCGTCTGCATCGTCGAGTGTCCTCTACGAACCGAACACGGCCGTCGCCGCGGCGGCCTGTTCGTTGATTAAACCATAGAGTCGGGACGGCCGGCGATCTCGCAAGACGTCGAGCCTACCAATCCGACACCTGACGTGCCGGATCGACAACTCGCCGGCTTCGTCGGCGCCGACAGACCAGCCTCATGATCGCAGGATATTCCGGCATCCGCCTCCCCCGCCGCTTCGGCACGCGATGGCGACGTTCGGGTGCCCGCGGCGTCGAAACACGAACGGCACCGCCGGCCAACCGCCGCGGTGGCCCGACACGCGGGAGGGATACAGGCGCAACGGCGGTCAGCGCCCGGCGAGGGCGAGGCGGAATGCGGCCATCTCCTGACCGTTGCGAACAAGGAGCACGTCGCCGACCACGACCGGATGGTTCCAGGTCTTGCCCTCGATGCCCGGAAACCGCGCCAGTTCAGTAAACCGATCCGGGGTCGCCGCCACGAGCGCCAATTCGCCCTCCTCTGACACGACCAGCAACACGTCCTGGTCGGTCAACAGGACCAGTTGGCCATTCCCGTAGCGTCCGCCCTTCCACGTGCGTGTGCCATCGGCAAGGTCGATGCACGCGAGGATGTTGCCGTCGAAGCCGAAGGCGTGGCCTTTGTGAACAACGAAATCATTGAAGTAGGGCTTCAGCCCGTTCGTCCTCCAACGCTCCGAGACAATCCACCCACCCGATCCGTGCGCGACCGTGATGCGGCGCATCCCGAGGGCCCCTGTGGCGCCGGAGGTGGTGATGAGGAAATCGCCACCTGCAACCAGCGCTGGCTGCACCATGGGCGCGCCCGGCCACGCGTACTCCCAGAGCGGCGCGCCATCGGTGGGCGCGACGCCGGTCACGCCGACTCCGCTCAACTGGAGAACCTGCGCGATTCCGTCGATCGTCACCAGATGCGGCGAACTGTAGCCGCCGCCGCCGGCCGCACCGACCCACCGACGCTCGCCAGTGGCGCGGTCGTAGGCCACGAGCGACCCAGCGTGGACGATGACGAGGTCGCCGACCACAAGCGGCGAGGCGGAGAAGCCCCAGGCTGGAATCGTTGACCCGCTGTCCGATGCTGCGTTGCGCTGCCACACGACGGCTCCGTTCGCCGCGTCGAGCGCATTCAGGAGTCCGGTCGCGCCAAGTGTGTAGACGCGACCGTCGTGGAGCATCGGCGTGGCGCGCGGACCTGCGCCGGCATTCGACTCCCAGAACCGAATCGCGTCACTGTGTCTCCACACCGGCTTCCCGGTGGCCACGCTGTAGCAGGCCACGACCTCGTCGCCTCCGCGTTGCTCCTGGGTGTACAGAAGGCCGCGGTGCACCGCGAACGAGGACCACCCGGGTCCAATCGGCCGACGCCATAGCGGAACCGGGGGCGAGGCCGCCCAATCGGTCTTGATTCGAACGCCACGAACGACGTCGTCGCGATCGGGTCCGCGGAAGCCAGGCCAGTCGCCGCCACTGAACGGCTCCGGAGAAACGGGCGGCAGCGTGGCCGGCATGTCGGCGGTGTGGGACTTCTCCGCTGCGGAGGCTGCCGAGGCGGACACCGCCGGCGTGTGGCCTCCATGGGGGGCCGCCGTCGCTGCCGTCGGAACCGCCGGTCGGGGCGCCGCCGCGTTGCCAACAGGTTCGAGGCGTTCGTCCTGGGCTTGTGCCAGGAGCCGTTCTTCGGCGGTCTTCGTCCACCGCCACTCGAAATCCGACCCGCCGCCGATAATCCCGTTGGTGCGGACCAGCGTCCACATGCCGCACGCAAGCCAGATGGCTGCGCCCATCGCCACGCGCCTCGGTCCCGCAGACAGCCGGCGGGTGGTCGCCGCCCCGACGACCAACGCGAGGCTTACGACCGGGATGGCGTACATGACGAACATCATCCCCATCATCCCGTTCTGAATCGACTCGTGCGTGATGCGGCGCGTCGCGACCAGCGCCACGATCATCAGGACGAGGGCGATCCAGCGGTCGGAGCGGTTCGCCCGGCTGAAGAACGCCCACCACGCGAGCACCGCGACTCCGCCGAGCACGCCACCGATCACGCCGACCAACTGGGCGTCGGGCATCACGGCAGGAACGGCAAACCTGACGAGCCACTGCAGCGCGACGATCGTCACGCCGGGCCACAGACGGAGCGGTTTCTGAAACGGTGGTGTGATGGGCATATCAGATCTGCGCTCGGACCAAACCACTCAGGGCTTCAAGCGGGCCGTCGGTCCGGTTGGATTCGGCCTGACCGTCCCAGACCGTCGATCGGTCGTCGACACACCACTTCGAAAACCGCGCACGGCCTGTCTTGGGAAGGCGCGTCTCGGCCCCCGCCATCTCGGCGACCGTCGTCAGAGGGCCAGACTATTCTTGCAGATCGCCAATGGCAACATCGGCTCGTCCGCCGTCTCACATCGCCGTTCGGAAAGGGTGATGTTTCCCCTCTGGCCGACCGCCTGTGGTGTGGAGCAACCGGGAACATAGAGGTATATGTCCGCGGGCGCCGACCCGACGGATTGGCAGGAGCGAGCGATGCGAACGCGCTGCGACGACTGGCGGAGAGGGTGGGATTCGAACCCACGTGCCGGTTACCCGACAACACGCTTTCGAGGCGCGCCCGTTACGACCACTTCGGTACCTCTCCGGTTCTGACAGCGCGTGGTGACATCGCCCGTTTTCGCCGCACGCCTCCGATGGGCGCGCGCCCGACGATGAAACCATTCAGACATTATAACCCGCTCCGCTTCAGCGCGAAAAACTCCTGGATGATGGCGCGGCAATCGGCTTCGCGCACGCCTTCGACCATGGCGATGCGATGATTGAGCGCCGGGTGATCGAGGGCCCGCATCATCGACACGACCGCGCCGGCCTTGGGTTCGGCCGCCCCGAATACCAGCGTCTCGACCCGTGCGTGGACCATCGCCCCCACACACATCAGGCACGGTTCGATCGTGGCATAGAGCGTCGTGCCGATGAGTCGGTAGTTGCCCACCGCGGCAGCCGCGTCTCGCAGCGCGACGATCTCGGCATGGGCGGTGGGGTCGGTTCGGCCGATAGGCTGATTGAATCCCCGCCCGATGATACGGTCGCCAAGGGTCACCACGGCCCCGACCGGCACTTCCCCGGCGTCGAAGCCTTTCCTGGCTTCTTCGAGGGCCGCCCGCATGAACGCGTCGTGGTCCGGCATGGTTGACACACCGTATTCTAGCGTCGGTTGTGCGCTCGATGTCCCCTTTCCCCGGGGGAACGTCGAGGCGAGATGACAGCGGTCGGCTCGGCCTCGCGGCCAATGCATCAATGGCCACCGGATCCATGGAAGAAACGGTTGGCACCGGATCTGCAGTTGGCTGGTACGAAGAAGCGATGCCCAGTTGCCGGAGCGTCGCAGCTAGTGGTAGGATCTCGCCGCCGGTGGTGTGGCGCCAGTCGGGGTGGGTCGTGCCACGGCGGAGTTCATGTCCCCAGGTTCTTTTCATACAATGCGGCCGCGGCGCCCCAGTGCGTCCTGGTCGCGTCTGCCGCTCGCACGCTCCGGTAGGTTGGCCGGGTGACGGCAGACATACGAGTCGAGGAGGCAGCATGAAGAAGTTTGCATATCTCGCGGTGGCCGTCGCGGCCATCGCCCTGCTCGTCGGGCCGGTCGTGGCCAACGCGCAGACTCCGGTCGCGCCGAAGACCGTCATTCTCAAGGGCAACAAGACGATGGGCGGCGTCAAGTTCGATCACGCCGCACACCAGAAGGTCGTGGGCGACAAGTGCGAGACCTGCCATCATGCGTCGAAGCCTGAGAAGGCTATGAAGACCAAGCAGGAGAAGTGCCAGAACTGCCATACGACGGAAGCCACCGCGCCGATGAAGACGACGGCGAAGCTGGCGTTCCACGATGCGATGGCCAAGAAAGGCATCTGCGCCGACTGCCACGCGAAGGCCGAGGCGGGCAAGAAAGTGCCGAGCTCGAAGTGCCCCGACTGCCACAAAAAAGAGAACGTCTAATCGTCTAGGTCTTTTTCGACGGTTTCTCCGGGGTGGTTCAGGTGTCCCGACCTGGCCACCCCGGAATTGTGTACGCCGCCCTTGTCCGGGCGGCGAGCGCTCGGCCGTCGATACGGCACACTCACCGACGGGTGGTCGCGGCACGTCCAGATCGGCGTCACTGCGAAGGGGCCGGCTGACGCCGGACCAACAGCAGCGTCATGTCGTCGAGCTGGGCAACGCCCGCGCCGAACTGCTCGACCGCGGCGAGCACGATCTCGATCAGACGCGCCATCGGCTCGTGCTGATGGGCTCGCACGATCTCGCCGAAGCGGTCGTCGCCGAAAAAGTCGTCGGACGTGTTCGGATACTCGAAGATGCCGTCCGAGACCAGACAGACGATATCGCCCGGAGCCAACTGGAACACCTCCGCGTTGGTAGGGCGCAGGACCTCCATCATGCCCATCGGGAACGTGGTCGCGTCGCGCCACTCGCATTCCCCGTTGGCCGCGTGAAACAGGAGCAGGGGCGCCTGTCCGCCCGAATGGTAGGTGATCGCGTGGCTGTCGGTATCGAGCACGCCCAGAAACGCGGTCACAAACCGGTTGTCCGCCAAATCCTGCACGAGTTGATCGTTGATGTGCGTGAACACCCGGTCGAGATCCGCCCCGAGCCGCATGGCCATGCGAAGCATCGCCCGAACCTGCGTGACGCTCAACGCCGGACCAATGCCGTGTCCGGTCGCGTCGCCCAGAAGCAGCATCAACCGGTGCGAGTCCAGCCGAATCAGATCGTAGACGTCGCCGCCCGTCTGGTCCGCGGGCCGGCTCCATCCGGCGATGTCGTAGCCGGCGACGGTGGGCATTGTGGTGGGAAGCACGCGCATCTGCACGTCGCGGGCAATCGAGAGTTCGCGCTCCATCTTCTCCTTGACGACCAGGTCCGCAATCAGGCGAACCCGTTGGAGCGCGACGGCGCACTGGGCGGCGAGGGCGAGGGCGATATTCTGGTCCTGCGTGGTGAAGACGCCGTCGTGCTTGTTCAACACCTGCAGGACACCGACCAGCGTGCCGTCGTGTCCGATGAGGGGAACCGCCAGCAGGCACCGGGTTCGGTATCCGCTCGCCTGATCCACGTCGCGATTGAATCTCGGGTCGGCGTAGCAGTCGGGAACGTTGATCACCTGCCGCGTCTGCGCACACTCGCCCACGATGCCTCGCGTCGCGGGAAACCGGATGCCGGATACGCCGGTGGCCACCGTCGTATAGAGTTGGTCGGCCTTCGAATCGAAGAGGAACACCGAACCCCGGTCGGCGTTCAGGATGGCGCGGCCGGCGTCGATCACCTCGGTCAGCATCGCGCTCAGTTCGAACGGCGTCGCGAGCTTGCGGGTCACGTCGAGCAGCCGCTCGAACATCGCTCCCGTCATCATCGATTCGGAGTGTCCGGTATCCACGATCAATCCCCCTGCCGGATGCCACGCAACGGTTCTCCCGCCGCCATCCCACCGCACACACGCACGGAGAACGGAGCGGCCGATTGTCCGAAGAGCGGACCACGCAACCTGCCGGCCGTCGCTTCGTCACCAGGCAGGTCAACAGCGTAACTGGTGCGGCCACTCGGCGCCCGTCTGGCCAGGGCGTCGCAAGCTCAGGCTACGTCGGTCTCAGCCATTTGTGGAAGATCACTTTGATGAGGGCCTCGTCGGCGTAGAAACTGGTTGTTCTGAGCTTCTGGAGCATGTCCGGCACGTTCACCACGCCCTGCTCCGCTCCGACGCGGAGGACGCCCAGGGTGCCGGTCACCCGGAGATTCCGACGCTTCGCCTCCACCCGCCCGGCCGCATCGTCAATCAAGAGAAGATCGGCGCGGATCGCTCCCGCGAGCGCAATTGCGGCGCGCTCGCCCAGATCCAAGTCATCCGTGATCGTTGCGATCTGCTCCTGTGTTACGAGAGTGACCGTCGCCCACTCCGGCAGATGCGCGACCCAGCCGCTCACAGCCGGGGGAGCGGCTGCCGCACACAGTTCGCGGGCAACCGCGTCAGGGATGA
>JBAXOX010000095.1:0-14327 GCA_037133015.1 Acidobacteriota bacterium | reverse complement strand
GTCTGGAGTCGTCGATGAGCCTCGCGCCAGGAACCAGGCTCGGCTCGTATGAGGTTGTCGCCCCGCTCGGGGCAGGCCCCTCGACAGCAGTCTGGAGTCGTCGATGAGCCTCGCGCCAGGAACCAGGCTCGGCTCGTATGAGGTTGTCGCCCCGCTCGGGGCAGGCCCCTCGACAGCAGTCTGGAGTCGTCGATGAGCCTCGCGCCAGGAACCAGGCTCGGCTCGTATGAGGTTGTCGCCCCGCTCGGGGCAGGCGGGATGGGCGAGGTGTACCGGGCACGCGACACTCGGCTCGACCGCACGGTCGCGATCAAAGTGCTGCTGCCGGATGTCGCCGCCGACGGTGAGCGACGCGAGCGGTTCCAGCGCGAGGCGCGCGCCGTCGCTGCGCTCAACCATCCCCATATCGCCATCCTGTACGACATCGGCGAGGTCCCCAATCCCGACTCCAACGACCCGCGGTCCCCGACAGTGCAGTACCTCGTGATGGAGTACCTGGATGGCGAATCGCTGGCCGCACGGATCGCGCGCGGAGCCTTGCCGCTCGACGAGGCACTGCGTCACGCCATTGCCATCGCCGACGCGCTCGACAAGGCGCACCGCGCCGGCATCGTCCACCGCGACCTGAAGCCCGCCAACGTGATGCTCACGAAGACGGGCGCCAAGTTGCTGGATTTTGGCGTGGCGAAACTGCGCCCAACCGCGCCAGGTGCCGTGGCGAGAATGACAGCAGCGCCGACAACCGGGCCACCGTTGACAGGTCAGGGCACCATTCTCGGGACGCTGCATTACATGGCGCCCGAGCAACTCGAGGGCAAGGAGGTCGACGCCCGCGCAGACATTTTTTCGTTTGGCGCCCTCGTCTACGAGATGGTGACAGGGAAGAAGACATTCGACGGGACCAGCCCAGCCAGCGTGATTGGCGCGATCTTGAAAGACGAGCCGCCGGCAATGTCCGCCGCGCAGCCGGTCAGCCCGGCGATGCTCGACCGGACGATCATGACGTGCCTCGCCAAGAACCCGGATGATCGGTGGCAGACCGCGTCCGATCTCCGGCGAGAACTGACGTGGATCGGCCAAAGCGGAGGGGCCGACGTGGGGCCCCGCGTGTCGGCCGCCGGTGTCGGCCTGCGCGCCCGAACCGGCTGGGTTGCTGCCGCCATCCTGGCGGTCTTGTTTGTCTGCGCCAGTGCACTGGCGACCGCGTTGTGGTCTCGCACACCCACCGGGGACGAGCCACCGATGCGCTTCCGGTTCGATCTGCCGGCCACGGCGAAATCGGGGGGCAACGGGTGGAATCCGCGCGTGTCTCCCGACGGGCGTCAGATCGTCTTTGCGGCGACGACCGGCGATGGGAAGACGTTGCTGTGGGTGCGGGCGCTCGATTCGTTGACCGCCCGGTCGCTGCCGGGCACCGATGGCGCCGACATGCCGTTCTGGTCGCCCGACAGCCGCTCGATCGGGTTTGGCGCCGGTGGCAAGATCAAGCGGATCAGTCCGTCCGGGGGGATTCCGGAGACCGTGTGCGATGTCGGGCTGGACCTCCGGGGAAGTGCGTGGAACGCCGACGGCGTCATCGTCTTTGGAACCGCCGGCGGTGAAGGCGGACTGAGCCGCGTGGCTGCCTCCGGCGGAACGCCTGTGTCGGTGACGACACTCGACAAGTCGCACGGCGAGAACTCGCATCGCTGGCCGGAGTTTCTTCCGGACGGGCGGCACTTCTTGTTCACTGTGCGAAGCGAGCAGCCGGAGTACCACGGCATCTACGTCGGATCGATCGACTCCCCGGTGCGCAAGCGCGTCATCGGGGCGTTGTCGAACGTGGGGATCGCGCCACCCGATTTCCTGATCTTCTATCGCGACGGGAATCTGTTCAGTCAGCGATTCGATCCCGGCGCATTGGACGTTGTGGGAGATCCCGCGCTTGTCGCGCAAGGGGTGGCGTACACGCTGGGCACGGCAGCTGCGGCATTTTCCGTATCGAACAGCGGGCTCCTGATCTATTCGAGCGCCTTCGACACACCGGGCCGAGCGCTGGCGTGGATGGATCGTCGCGGTCGGCAACTGGCCTTGGCCGGAGAGGGGTACGCGCCGGCCATCTCGCCGGACGGCTCCCGCGTGGCCGCCTTGCGGATCGACCCGCGGACGGGGACCTCTGACGTCTGGGTCGTCGATGGGGCTCGCGGCGTGGATACCGCGGTCACCCGTCATCCGGCCTACGACGAAGACCCTGTCTGGTCGCCGGACGGAACCAGGCTGGTGTTCGCATCCCAGCGGGAGGGGCCCAAGAAGATCTACGAAAAGTCGGTCGGCAGCGGAATACCGGAGACGCGGATTCTCGATTCCACGACCAATAACCGACCCATGGACTGGACCGCCGACGGACGGTTCATCGTCTATCTCAGTCAGATGTCGGGCAGTGGCATGGTCCTGTGGGCGCTGCCGATGGCCGGGGATCGTCAACCGGTTTCGATCGTCGGTTCTGGTGTTGCGGCCAGTCAGGGCCACGTGTCGAAGGACAGTCGCTGGATCGCGTACAGCTCCAACGAATCGGGCCGCTCCGAGATCTACGTCCAGGCGTTTCCTGCGGGCGCCAAAGCCTGGACGATTTCGAGCGCCGGCGGATCCGATCCCAGATGGCGGCGAGACGGCAAGGAGCTGTTCTATCTGGCCAGTGACGGAAAACTGATGGCCGTGTCTGTTGCCGCGGCCCAGACCAGCACGCCTCAATTCGGTGCGCCCGTGGCCCTGTTCGACACAGGGATGTCGGACGCCCAACGGGCCGGTCCCCTCTACGACGTGAGTCCGGACGGCCAGCGATTCATCCTGCCCGTCGGCGCTGACCGGGCGCTGCCGATCACCGTGGTCGTGAACTGGAGAGCCGCGTTGAAGAAATAAGGGATCGATTTGGAAGGAGCCTTAACGATGGCGCGCAAGTTCCTCGCTCTGATGATTGCGGCTTCTGGTCTCGCGCTCGGCGGCCAAGGCCTCGTGAAGGCCCAACCGCCTGATGGCGCCGCGGCCCGCGTGACAGCACTGGCCGACGCATACGTTCGTGACTACTTCGATGCGTTTCCGGAACAGGCGCTGCTCAATGGCGCTGAGGATCTGCATTCCGGGCAGCTTGCCGATCACAGCCTGCCTGCGCTGGCCCGATGGGCAGCGCGCGAAGATGCGATGCTCACGCAACTCAAGGGGATTGATGCCGCGACGCTGACGGGTAGGCCGCAGGAGTTTACGTACAAATTCCTCCAGAATCAACTCGAGTCGGCGGTCGCGTTTCGGTCGTGCCGCATCGAACTGTGGGACGTGAGCCCCACATGGACGGGCTGGCAGGCAACGTTGGCCGTGGTCGCGGGGCAGCAGGCCACGGGCACGGCGGATCAGCAGCGAAGCGCGGTCGCGAGATTCTCGCAGCTCCCGAAGTACCTGGATGACGAGATCGACAATCTGAGGGAAGGGCTGCGGCTCGGCTACACGGCTCCAAAGCACAACGTACGGACCGTGGTCGCGCAGATGGATGCCCTGCTTGCGGCTCCGGTGGCGGAATCACCGTTTGTGGCCATGGCGAAGGCCGACTCCACCGCGTTTCGGAAGGACCTCGAGACACTTGAGCTCACCAGGATTCGTCCGGCCATCAAGAAGTATCGCGACTTTCTCGAGACGAACTACCTGCCGGCCGCCCGAGAGAAAATCGGCGTGTCCGAGAACCCCGGCGGCGCCGCATGCTACCAGGCGGCGATCGCGTATCACGCGACTGTGAAGATGGCGCCTCAGCAGGTCCACGACCTGGGCTTGGCGCAGATGGCCAAGATCGAGGATGGACTAAGAGCGATTGGACGTCGTAGCTTCGGCACGGAGAATCCTGCCGCATTGTTGACGCTCGCCAGGACCGACCCGAAGTACCGGTTCAAGAGCCGGGAAGAGTTGATCAAGTACGCGGAAGCCGCGGTGGAACGGGCGCGGCTGGCCTTGCCGAACGCCTTTGGCCGGCTTCCGAAAGCGAGGGTGATTGTCGAGCCGTATCCGCCGTATCTCGAGAAGTCGGCGCCGGGCGGCGAATCCATCTCGCCCACCGCGGACGGCAAGCCGGGCAAGTACCTCATCAATGCCTACAAGGCCGATGAACAGAACAAGGCCGGCCTCGAATCGACCGCCTTCCACGAGACGTACCCTGGCCATCAGATGCAAGGTGCGATTGCCCTCGAACGCAACGGCCTGCATCCGATCCAGCGCTTCTTCTTCCTGTCGGGATTCGGCGAAGGGTGGGCGCTCTATAGCGAGCGGTTGGCGGACGAACTGGGGCTGTTCACGGGCGACATCGACCGGCTCGGACAGTTGTCGGAGGAAGCCCTGAGGGCGGCGCGCCTGGTCGTCGATTCCGGGATGCACGCACTTGGATGGACGCGCGCCCAAGCCGTGGATTACATGCTGGCGCACACGGCAAGCACTCGCGATGCGGCCGAAGCCGAGATCGATCGCTACATCGCCGTGCCAGCGCAAGCGACGTCCTACATGATTGGGAACCTCGAGATTCGTCGGCTCCGCGACCAGGCCACGGCCACCCTCGGCGCCAAGTTCGACCTGCGAGCATTCCACGACGTGGTGCTCGAAGACGGCACGCTGCCGCTGTGGGTGCTGCGGCAGAAAGTCGAGCGCTGGGTGGCGAGCCAGGGTAAGTAGCCGGCAAATCAGGCTGAAAGGAAACGCCTGGTCCTGGCGGACGCGGCCCGGCGACCTTGAGATCTTCGGCGAGCCGGACGAGTCGTGACATGAACGCGGCTCCGGGTGTCCAGAGCCTGGCGCCGGCCTTCACCAAGGCATCAATGAAGGCGCCCGCTTCTTCCGGCGTCGACGGGCGGCCCGCCGTCAGCCCGGAGCGTGTGGGTCACGCGCGAGCCAGAAGCCGCTCCACGCGTTGAAGGTCCTCGGTCGTGCCCTTCAAGTCGAGCAGCGGAGCCAGTTGAGCGAGAATCAGTTCGCCATCCAGGCGCTTCCCTTGTCGGACGACGATGCCCGCGATGTCCAGCCAGTCTTTGTCTCGCCCGGCGAACGCCTTGAAGACGACCAGATCTTCTGCGCTGCAAGTTCGAATAGTCTGTTGGCCTGACAACGGCCACGCACTCGCACGCTCGACCGCGTGTTCTTCGAATGGCATCGCGCCGAGCGCGACGTCCACCGGAATCGTTCCGGCTTCGAGCAGGAGGACGCGATATTGCACGGCGAATGTGCGGGCGTCCTCTCTCCGGCCGCGGAACCTGTGCAGCAGCGCGTCGATGTAGTGCTCTTCGCCGCCGAAGCCGGTCAGCACGGTCAGGTCCACGTCTTGAGTCAGGCGGGGCTCACCCCAGCGAATGACGGCCAACGCTCCAATAAAGCAGAATCGCCAACCCTGGCTCTCGCAGAAATGTTCGACATCGATCGCGGCGGCAAAGATCGGGTTCACGGCGCAACTTTGCGGTGAAGCAGGGCCTGCTGACGAACGAGTCCGGATGAGAGCTTTCGGTCTTCTGCCACCGTCGCGAGACCGCCGAGCGACAGCAATGCGTCTGCGGCGTCCAACGCGCGCTGTGCGGACAAGGCCCGGATTTCGCCAGCGCGCTGAGCGTCGAGCGCGATGCGCGCCGCGCTCCACTGCGCTATCCAAGCCTGCCTTTGGGTTTCGGTCGGCATCGCAAGATTATCCTCCATTCCTCCGTCTGCGGGCACCGAACGCAAGATCGGTCGTGATCGCCAACTGCGCCGCCGTGAAGCCCTACCGTCCGCGCGTTGCCAGCCTGTAGCAGTCCGCCGCCCAGCCGTGGACTGACCGACGTATAATCGCAAGGGTTTTCCACCATATGTCCTTGTTGTCCGGCACCCGCCTCGGGCCGTACGAGATCCTTGCCCCGCTGGGCGCCGGGGGCCCGCCTCCGCTCGCGTTGGCGTTGATGCGCGAGCTACGGCGAGGTCTCGCCGTAGCCCAGCGGGAGCGGCGATGCTGAACGGCGAACATCTCGGGCCGTATGAGGTGCTGGCGAAGCTGGGCGAAGGCGGAATGGGCGAGGTGTACCGGGCTCGGGACGCGAAGCTCAATCGCGACGTCGCCATCAAGATCTTGCCCGAGGCGCTCGCTGCGGATCCCGCCGCGCTGGCGCGATTCGAGCGCGAAGCGCAGGCCGTGGCGGCGCTCTCGCATCCCAATATTCTCAGCATCTTCGACTTCGGGCGCGAGGGCGCGACCGCGTATGCGGTGATGGAGTTGCTCGAGGGCGAAACGCTGCGCGCGCGGCTCTCGCAGGGTGCGCTGCCGCCGCGCAAGGCGATCGATCTCGCCGTCCAGATCGCCGACGGCTTGGCCGCCGCGCACGAGAAGGGCATCGTGCACCGCGACTTGAAGCCCGAGAACATCTTCGTCACCGGCGAGGGGCGCGCGAAGATTCTGGATTTCGGCGTGGCGAAGCGGGCAGGCGGCCCAGGCGAGGGTGGCGCGAACGCCGAGACACGCGTGGCGCAGACGGGTCAGGGCACGGTGCTGGGCACGGTGGGGTACATGTCGCCCGAGCAGGTGCGCGGCGAGGCGGTGGACCATCGCTCGGACCTCTTCGTGTTTGGCGCGGTACTGTACGAAATGCTGGCCGGGCGGCGCGCCTTCCACGGCGCGACACCGGCCGACACGGCGAGTGCGATTCTGAAAGAGGACCCGCCGGACATTTCGGCCGCCACCACCGGCTCTCTGCCCACGCTGCAGCGCATCGTGCAGCACTGCCTGGAAAAGAAACCGGCCGAACGCTTCCAGTCGGCGCGCGACGTCGCCTTCGCACTGCAGGCGTTCTCCACCGCGTCGGGAACCTCGACGGCTGCGACGGCCGGCGCGGCGAGTCCGCGGTTTCGCCTGTCCGCTTGGATGTGGACTCTCGGCGCGGCGGCGGCGGCCGTCATCACCGCCCTCGTGCTCTATCACCCCAGGGCCGCGCCACACGAGTTCACGCGGCTCACCTATCGCCTCGGCACCGTCATCAGAGCCCGCTTCAGTCCCGACGGCGAAACCGTCGTGTACAGCGCCTCCTGGGAAGGCCGCCCCATCGAAGTATTTGTCGTGTCTGCCAACGGCGCCAATCCCCGCAGCCTGGGCAACCCGGGCAACGTCGTGTGTTCGGTCTCTTCGAGAGGCGATGTCGCCGTGCTGGACGTTCGCGCGCAGACCCCGAACGGGGAAAAGACGCTGGCGGTGCTGCCGAGAGACGGTGGCGCGGCCAGAGCCGTTCTCGAGAACGTCCGGGATGCCGACTTTGGACCGAATGCGGATGAACTCGCCGTAGTCCACCGGATTGGAGACAAGGACATCCTCGAGTACCCGATCGGAACGAAACTCTACGAATCGACCAAGTGGCTCTTTTCTCCGCGCGTGTCGCGTGACGGCCAGCGGGTCGCAGTCTTCGAGTCGAGCGGAGAGAACTCCCGCGTGATTGTCGTCGACCGGCAGGGAGGCACGCGCGTCTTCGCGACGGGGATGCCGGCCGCGTCCCCGGCACTCTCGTGGTCGCCCAATGGCGAGGAGATCTGGCTGTCGATAGCCATGGGCCGCGGACAGCTGACGAAGACCTATGCGGTCGATGCCGGAGGTACGCTCAGGCTCCTATTCCAGGATCCCTCTCTCATCGAATTTGCGGATGTGAGCCGCGACGGGCGAGCCCTCTACGTTCGGAACATCAGCCGGACCATGGCGCGAATCAAGGCTTCGGGTGAAAAGGTCGAGCGCGACTTTTCGTGGCTTGATCGCACCGAAGTCCAGGACCTCAGCGCCGACGGGAAGACGCTGATTTTTGGAGAAGGTGGAGATTGGCGGCAGGCCGGAGAATCAGATCAGGCTTTCATGGTGACGACCACCGGCGGGCTGCCGACCCGCCTCGGGTCTGGCGCGCCGAACGCCCTGTCCCCTGATGGCGCGTGGGTGTTCGGAATAACGACGGGAGTGCCTTCGAAGGGAGTCCTGTATCCGACCGGACCCGGACAGCCCCGCGTGCTCGACATTCCCGGCCTTTCGGCGGTGCTTGGAGGCAGCGTACTCGCGGGTGGCAAACGCGCACTGGTCGCCGGCCGCGAGCCTGGTCAGACGCCGAAGTCTTACGTGGTCGATCTCGACACGGGCCGCCAGCGTGTGCTTTCCGAGGATGGCGTCGTTGCGTCGTTTGACGGCGCGCGCATTGCCTATCGCGATCGGGACGGAAACTTCGCGATTCAGCCGATTGACGGAGGCGCCGCGCGCGTTGTCGGGAAACTGGAGAAGACTGAGGCGCCGACCCGATGGAGTGTGGATGGGAATTCGGTCTATCTGGGGAGGGCCGGCGAAACAGAAACTGGCGCGACGACCATGAGCATGGTCATCGATCGGTGGGATCTGGCCACCGGCAAGCGCACGCTCTGGAAGCGGCTGAGTCTTGCGCCTTCGGCGATGACAACCGGCTTCTTCACCGTCGCCATCGCGCCCGAAGCCGACGCGTATGCCTACTCATACGGGATTCAGCAGGCCTCCGACCTCTTCGTGGTGAAGGGACTTCGATGACCGACGTATAATCGCAGAGGTTTTCCACAATATGCCTTTGCTGTCCGGCACCCACCTCGGGCCGTACGAGATCCTCGCCCCGCTGGGAGCAGGCGGCCCGCCTCCGCTCGCGTTGGCGTTGATGCGCGAGCTACGGCGAGGTCTCGCCGTAGCCCAGCGGGAGCGGCGATGCTGAACGGCGAACATCTCGGGCCGTATGAGGTGCTGGCGAAGCTGGGCGAAGGCGGAATGGGCGAGGTCTATCGCGCCCGTGACGCGAAGCTCAATCGCGACGTCGCCATCAAGATCCTGCCCGATGCGCTCGCTGCGGATCCCGCCGCGCTGGCGCGTTTCGAACGCGAAGCGCAGGCCGTGGCGGCGCTCTCGCATCCCAACATCCTCGCGATCCACGACTTCGGCCGTGAGGGGGCGACCGCGTATGCGGTGATGGAGTTGCTCGAGGGCGAGACCCTGCGCGCCAGGCTCGCGCAGGGTGCGCTGTCGCCGCGCAAGGCGGTCGATCTCGCCGTGCAGATCGCCGACGGCTTGGCTGCCGCGCACGAGAAGGGCATCGTGCATCGCGATCTGAAGCCCGAGAACATCTTCGTCACCGGCGAGGGGCGCGCGAAGATTCTGGATTTCGGCGTGGCGAAGCGAACGGACGCGGCCCGGGAGGCGGGCACGTCAGATAGGGCGGGCGCGAACCTCGAGACGAGCCTGGCGCACACGGGCCCCGGCATGGTGATGGGCACCGTCGGATACATGTCGCCGGAGCAGGTGCGCGGCGAAGCGGTGGACCATCGTTCAGATATCTTCGCGTATGGCGCGGTGTTCTACGAAATGCTGGCGGGGCGGCGCGCGTTCCAGGGCGCGACACCGGCCGACACGATCAGCGCCATCCTCAAAGAGGATCCGCCCGAGTTGACCACCGCGACTGCTCACATTCCGCCATCACTCGACCGCATCGTCCGACGCTGCCTCGAGAAGAATCCCGACGAGCGCTTTCAGTCGGCGCGTGACGTGGCGTTCGCGCTCGAGGCGATGTCGGGATCGGGCGCCACTTCGTCTGCGGTTTCGGCCGCGCCTCCTATCAGGCGTTGGCCCCGCAGGCTGGCGTTCGCCCTTGGCGCTTTGGCCCTGCTTGGCGCCGGCGTCGTCGTGGGAACCCGCCTGACGAGCGCGCCGCCTTCGGTTGCGTTTGCAGCGAAGACGTGGGATGCGGGCTGGATCGCTAACGCCCGGTTTGGGCCGGACGGCCAGACCATCGTCTTCAGCGCCGCACAGACGGGCAATATGCCGAGCGTGTTCGTGCTCCGGCCAGGCATGGTCGCCCCGCAGTCGGTGGGCCCGCCACGCACGCATCTGCTAGCCGTGTCGTCGAAGGGTGAACTGGCCGTGCTCACCGATCCGACGCCCTACAATCCCGGGTATTCGGGCACGCTGGCCACCATGACCATGGACACGGCGCCTCGCGCGCTGCTCGAACACGTGCGCGATGCGGACTGGTCGCCGGACGGTTCGCAACTGGCCGTCATTCGCGACCTCGGGAGCCATGACCAGCTCGAATATCCCATCGGCCATCTCCTGTACGCGCCGCCATCCGGATACCTGAGCGATCTGCGCATATCGCGCGACGGCGCTCGTGTCGCGTTCACCGAGCATCAAATTCGATTCGACGACCGTGGCCCCGTCAAAGTGGTGGACCTGGCCGGGCACGTGACCACGCTCACAGCAGACTATCGCGCTGAGATGGGGCTCGCGTGGTCGGCGGATGGCCAATCCGTGTGGTTTTCGGCCTCCGATCAAGGCGACACGGCTGTTCAACCCCAGGTCGTCAATGTCGCGGGCCCTCCCAAGGTGCGGCCCGTTCTTCCGAGTGCGGGCGCGCTGGTTGTGCAGGATGTGGCCGCCAGCGGCCATGTGCTCGTCGTGCGCCACGATTGGCGATCGAGCATGCGAATGCTCTTGGCGGGCGCGGTGGCTGAGCGCGACTTCTCGGGCGCCAACCAGGGCCAGGGTGGAATACTGTCGCGTGACGGCCAATTGCTGCTCTACAGCGACCGCAGCCAGAGCGCCGGACCGAACTATGCTGTGGCGCTCCGGCGAACCGACGGCTCGCCGTCGGTTCGACTTGGCGAAGGCGATCCGTGGACGCTGTCGCCCGATGCGAAGTGGGCGCTGGCTTTCGTGGCCTCCACCGGACGACTGGTCCTGTATCCGACCGGGCCGGGGACTCCAGTTGCCGTGGACCTCGGCCCCATCGAGCACTACACGTGGGCGCAGTGGTTTCCAGACGGGACGCGCCTGCTGGTGTGCGGCAATGAACCGAAACGCGCCCCGCGGTGTTACCAACAGCCGATGGGAGGAGGGCCGCCGACGCCCGTGACGCCGGACGATGTGGAATCTGCCTTGATTGCGCCCGACGGCCGGACGCTGTTGCTGTTGAAGACATCGGGCGCGAAGCAGGTCTACGTGATCGGCGGAACCGCTGCCACGGACGCGCTCGGCATCGTCGCCACCGACGTGCCGAAGGCCTGGAGCCGCGACGGACGCTCGGTGTTCGTTCAGGCCGGCATCGTCGTGCCGGCGCGGATCGAACGCGTCGATCTCGGCACAGGAGTTCGCACTTTGGTGCGGGAACTCGCACCGCCGGATCGGTCGGGCCTTTGCTCGGTCTTTGTCGATCAGTGGCTCGACGAGGGGAAGGCGTACGTCTACGAGTTCACGTACGATCTGTCTACGCTGTTTGTCGCGACGGGAATCAAGTAATGCTAGCGTCCGGCACGCGCCTTGGCCCGTATGAGGTGCTGGCGAAGCTGGGCGAAGGCCCCTCGACATCAGTCTGGAGTCGTCGATGAGCCTCGCCCCAGGAACCAGGTTCGGCCCGTACGAGGTAGTCGCCCAGCTCGGGGCCCTTCGACCACGCTCAGGGCAAGCAGGCGGGCTTGTCTCGCCAAAGCCCAGCGGGAGCGTCCATGGTGAACGGTGACCGGCTCGGGCCGTACGAGGTCCTGGCGAAGCTGGGCGAAGGCCCCTCGACATCAGTCTGGAGTCGTCGATGAGCCTCGCCCCAGGAACCAGGTTCGGCCCGTACGAGGTAGTCGCCCAGCTCGGGGCAGGCGGGATGGGGGAGGTGTATCGGGCGCACGACGCGAAGCTCAATCGCGACGTCGCCATCAAGATCCTGCCAGAGGCACTCGCCGCTGATCCGGCCGCGCTGGTGCGATTCGAGCGCGAGGCGCAGGCGGTGGCGGCGCTGTCGCATCCCAATATTCTCAGCATCTTCGACTTTGGCCGCGAGGGCGCGACCGCGTATGCGGTGATGGAGTTGCTCGAGGGCGAGACACTGCGTGTACGGCTCGAACACGGCGCGCTGCCGGCGCGCAAGGTGATCGACCTCGCCGTGCAGGTGGGCAAGGGGCTGGCGGCCGCGCACGAAAAGGGGATCGTGCATCGCGATCTGAAGCCCGAGAACATCTTCGTCACCGGCGAGGGCGTGGCGAAGATCCTGGATTTCGGCGTGGCCAAACGCACCGGGGCCGCCGGTGAGGCAGGCGCGGCTGATGGGGCGGGCGCGACCGTCGAGACCAGTCTCGCGCACACCGGCCCCGGCATGGTGATGGGCACGGTCGGGTACATGTCGCCGGAGCAGGTGCGCGGCGAGGTCGTGGACCATCGCTCGGATATCTTCGCGTTCGGTGTGGTGTTGTACGAGATGGTGACCGGGCGGCGCGCCTTTGCTCGCGAGACGGCGGCCGAAAGCCTGGCGGCGATCCTCAAGGAGGACCCGCCAGACATCGCGTCCGGCGCATCGGGTGCCGTGCCCGCGCTCCAGCGCATCGTGCAGCATTGCCTGGAAAAGAAGCCGGCGGAACGGTTCCGCGACGCCCACGATCTGGTGTTCGCGCTGGAGACCATCAGTTCGCCGTCGACCGAATCGAATGCGCTGGTTCAGGCCAGCCGCCGCCCGACTCTGGCTCGCGTGGCCGCGTGGTCCGCGGTGCTCGCCATGATGGCGCTCGCCGTTGGTGGGTCGTGGTGGTGGAGCCGAAAGCCCAGTTCGCGGCCGACCTACACGCAGGTGACGTTCCGGCGGGGAAACGTGCTGCGGGCGCGGTTCACGTCGGACGGCCAGAACATCGTGTACTCGGCGGCCTGGGACGGCCGTCCATGCGAAATATTCCTGTCGCGGCTCGACGGGTCTGGCGTCCGCGCGATCGGGTTGCCAGGCGCCGACCTGATGGCGGTCAACGGGAAAGGAGAACTCCTCATCCTGGTAAAGTCCAGACAGTGGACCGGATCCACCGGCGGCGTCGGCACGCTGGCGCTCGCCTCGCTCGATGGTGGCACTCCGAAGGAACTCCTGGCCCACGTGCTTGGCGCGGATTTCGGGCCCGATGGCCAAAGCCTGGCGGTCGCCTACCAGGGTCAGGACGGACCTTCGGTTCGCCTCGACTATCCACTGGGTACCCACCTGCTGGCGTCGGTCAGCGAGAACACCGTCGGGAATCCTCGAGTGTCGCCGCAAGGTGACCGCGTCGCGCTTCTCATGCATCCTGGCGCTCAAACCGGGACGGCTTCGACGCTAGGCACCATCGCGATTGTGGACCGCGCAGGAAAGCGCCGTGATGTCGTGTCTGGTATCAACACCAATGACGACTATCTGGCCTGGTCCCGCGACGGCCGTGAGATCTACTTTGCCACCACATCGGGATTGATGGCTGTCGACATGGCCGGTGCTGTTCGCCAGGTGACGTCTGAGGCCACCCCGTCGTTCATCCACGACGTGTCTGCCCAGGGGGCGTTGCTGCTGGAGCGCGAACGAGGTGTGATGTCTCCCCTGGTTCGCGCGCATGGCGTCGATCTCGACCTGGGGTGGCAGGACCAGAGTTCGATCGCAGGGTTTTCGCGTGACGGCTCCATGGCCTTGCTGTTCGAGCAAGGCGGCGGCGCATCCCATCACGGCCGTCCCTTCCTGCGTCGCATGGACGGTTCGGCTCCCAAAGTTCTGGAGCCGGGACTTCCCCTCGATCTGAGTCCAGCCGGGGATATCGCGCTGGTGGCCACGCACGGCGACAAACCCAAACTGCTGATGGTCCCCACCGGGCTGGGCGCGCCGAAGCAACTGGGTCTGGAAGGATGGGACGTGGTGAGCGGGCGGTTCTCTGACGATGGGAAAGACGTGTACGCGGCGGCGCGGCAGACGACCGGCGAGGTCAGGATTCTGCGCCTGCCGACAGACGGGAGCCGATCGACGGTACTCCCGGCCTGTGTCCAGAACGAGCAGGCCATCGCGCCTGACGGGAAACGACTGATCTGCATCGATGTCAGTGGAAGGTTGGGGATCTCGTCTGAAGCCGGGGAGCGCCCGACGCCGCTTCCCTGGGCCCTGGAGTCCGGAGAAACCATCGTCACCTGGAATCGTGCCGACCACCTGCTGGTGGCGCATCCGGAGGACGCGTGGCACCTGCGCTTGGAGTGGGTCGCGATTTCGACTGGCCGGCGGACCCTCTGGCAGCGCTTCGCCGCTCCGGATCCGGCCACGACGATCGCCATGATCGGCGTGAAGGTGAGCGGCGACGGCGGGACGGTGGGGTATACGTGCCAGCGCGTGCTCGTGTCGGATCTGATCGTGGTGGAGGGATTGAAGTGAGCCGCACCGAAACCAAAGAGCGGACGCGATGAAGCCGGGAGACATCCTCGGGCCGTACCTGGTCGTCGCGAAAATCGGCGAAGGCCCCTCGACACGTGTGGAGATTGTGCGATGAGCCTCGCGCCAGGCACCAGGCTCGGCTCGTATGAG